>NZ_NRQU01000051.1 GCF_004119495.1 Flavobacterium sp. YO12 | reverse complement strand
AAGCGTAAGCAAAAATCTATGATTTGCTTTATGTAATTGGAAAATTTATATAAAACTAAAGAACAAAAACAGGTGCTTTCAAATGTATATACTCTTTTAGGTTATCACAGATCAGCTTATGAGATTTTTAAAGAAACTGTTGAGAGTAATAACACAAAAGAGGTTTCTAAATTATATGTATTGGAGCAAAAAGCAAAATCACATGAAAACAATTTTATAATTAAAGATGTTGGAAAGGTCAAAGAAAAGAAACATCAGACGGAATTAGTATTATCTGATTTTGTTGCTACTGAAAATGATCCAGATAAGTTTGAAATTCCAGAAAAAGAAATTGTTATATTCAATAAAACTATAAAAGGAAAATAAGAATTTTTCTTCCTGATTCTGATTTTAGAAAATATGCAGATACCATTTCTGAATATTTATCCTGGCTTGCAGATTGTAAAAAGGATTTAATTGAATTTTATAATCAAAACAATGAATTTACAGACAAACAGGCAGATGATGACTGGTATAACACTTTAGATATTTACCGAGCGGTTGTAACAATTAAGAAGTCTAAAGATATAGAAGCTTTTGTTGCCACCGGAGATACCTTTTCAGAAGATCATATTCTTGATTTTGAAATAGTAAACAAAACGATTATTTTAATGAATTATGACGGATAATTTTTAGCCGCAGTTTTCTGATGAACTAAAACTGAAAACTGCGACTGAATACTTTTTTAATGTCCTTCCAGCAAATCAGGTCTTCTGTTTTTAGTGTGTTCATAAGCCATATCTTCACGCCATTTATCAATTTTGGCAAAATGTCCGCTCGTTAAAACATCAGGAACTTTCCATCCTTTATAATCAGCAGGTCTTGTGTAAATAGGTCCTGAAAGTAGATTGTCTTGAAAACTGTCTGTTAAAGCTGAGGTTTCATCGCTCAAAACTCCTGGAATTAATCGAATTAAAGCATCAGATAAAACTAAAGCACCTAATTCACCGCCAGATAAAACATAATCGCCAATAGAAATTTCTTTAGTAATAAAATGATCTCTTACACGCTGATCAACACCCTTGTAATGTCCGCATAAAATGATAATATTTTCATACATCGACATTTTGTTGGCCATTTTTTGGTTTAATGTTTCACCGTCCGGCGACATATAAATGATTTCATCATACTCGCGTTGGCTTTTTAAGTGTGTGATACAATCGTCAATTGGCTGTACAGTCATTACCATTCCGGCACCTCCGCCAAAAGGATAATCATCAACACTTTTTTGTTTGTTGGTTGTATAGTCGCGTAAATTATGAAAATGTACTTCTACTAAACCCTTATCAATAGCACGTTTCATAATCGATGCCTCAAACGGGCTTCTTAATAATTCCGGCAAAATCGTTATAATGTCAATTCGCATTGTTTTTCTTCAAAAGTTTGCTGCAAAGATACAAAGTTAATATTTGAAGTTTTAATGATTTAATATTTGAAACCTTTAGGTGTGCTAAATTGAAATATTTGAACATTGAGAATAGTTTAAGTTAATGTTTATTTAAACTATTGATAATCCTTGGTTTGTTTCTTCTTTTTAGAGAAAGGTTATTTTTATAAAGTAATAAGCCAAAATATAAAAGATGAAAAAATATGCATTATTAACCATGATCGTAATTCTTGCCTCGTGCTCAAGTTCGAAAAATACTTTAGACGGTTTGACGGGTAAAACGAGACATAGCCTTATTAAAAGCTGGGGATTTCCTATTCGAACTGTTAACAATGCTCAAGGGCAGATATTGGTTTACGCAGATCAAGTTTATAAAAATTCTAATAATACAGAATCGAGAATTGCTGGACCAAGTTATTGGAATTATACCTATATATACATTGATTTTGAAGGAAAAGTGTATTCATATAAAAATGAAAAGCAGAATTACCCGCCTCAGCAAATCGTTTTTACGAATTAATTTTAATATGCTTTTTTTTTTGTTTAGTAGTTTGTAATCAATGGAATAAGGTTGTTTGTTTAAGTGAATTATTATTAAATTTAACTACTTTTATTGAAGCTTAAAATCAATAATAGATGAAAAAAGGAATAATAATACTTGCTGTAATTTTTGTACTTGCTTCTTGTAACAACCAAAATCAATCAAAACCAATGGATATCACACAAAATGAAAAAGTAATAAAGCAATATTTTGAATATTTTAATAGCCATAATTGGGAAAAAATGGCCGAAATGTATACTGAAACAGCCGATTTTAAAGATCCGTCATTAGGACAAGGAATTGTAAAGCAAACTCGCAAGCAAATTCAGGAAAAATATGCAGCATTAAATGAAGTTTTTCTAGATTTAAAAGACAGTATTGTTCAAATATATCCGTCAGGCGAGAAACACATAATTGTTGAATTTGTTTCAAGTGGTACTGCTCCTGATAATTCAAAGTTCGAACTGCCAATCTGTACTATTTTTACAGTCGAAAATGGAATGATTACAAAAGATTTTACTTATTTCGATAACTTTGAAGAAGAAGGCGAAAAGTAAAATAGAGTGAGGAAAAATGAATGAAAAAGGAGAAATTATAAATTAAAGATCCTGAAATTGCTCTAGATGACTTTATTCGTGATTTTGAAAATCAATTTGTGTAGTTTTAAGTTTTACTTTTTCTTATAAAGATGGTAACAAGAAGAAATTTTATAATAAACAGCAGTATGGCAGGAGCGGCAGTTTTAGTTTTGCCGTCATTAGCATTTAGTATGGAAAAAAAAGAAATTGGCCTGCAGTTATATACACTGCGTGAGGAACTTCCAAAAGATGTAAAATCAACTTTAAAGAAAGTATCAGATTCTGGTTATTCTATTGTTGAAACTTACGGATTTTCAATCAAAGATCAGTTTTGGGGATTAACTCCTTCAGAATTGAAAAAGATTTTGGATGAAAATGATTTGAAAGCCGTCAGCGGTCATTATAATTTAGGAAGTTTTCTTTATGATGGAAATAAAGAAGAATTGGTTGCCGCTATTAAGGCAGCAAAAGTTTTAAAAAGTGATTTCTTAACCGTTCCATGGATTGACGAAGCGTATAGAAAAAATAGTGATGATTATAAAAAAATTGCCGCACGTTTGAATGAAGCCGCTAAAATGTGTAAACAAGAAGGATTAAAATTTGCGTATCATAACCACGATTTTGAGTTTCAAAAACTAGAAAACGGTGCTACAGGTTATGATATTTTGCTAAAGGAAACAGAAAAAGATTTAGTGTTTTTTGAATTAGATTTGTACTGGGTTGCCCGCTCAGGCAACAATCCTCTTGATTTGTTTGCTGCAAATCCGTGGCGTTTTAAAATGTGGCATGTAAAAGATATGGATAAAGAAAACCAGAGTTTGAATACTGAAATTGGTTCAGGATCTATTGATTTTAAGCCTTTTTTCAAGCAACGAAAAATTGCGGGAATGACGTATTTTTTTGTAGAGCAGGAGAATAATTATAATCCCAATACTATTGATTCAATTAAAACCAGCTGTGATTTCATTTCAAAAAACTTAATCTGAATAAGAAGTAATTTATGAAGAAACTTGTTTTGTTGGTGTTAGTAATTTTTTGTTCTTGTCATTCAAATAAGAAAGAAGAAAATAATTCAAAGTCAAAGTCACAGTTAAACGCACAACCAATTTTACCGCCTCAACCTTATTTTGTAGCTATTAAAGATAATGATGTTAAGCTTGAGGAACCAGTTTTTGGCGATTGGTTGTTTTCTCATAAAGAGAAAGGACAAAGTTTTGAGCAATTTGTTCGAACTAAACATGTTGTCCCAACAAAAGAAGAGAATATTATCTATTTGAAACCAATTGGAAAATTTAATTCTTCACAATTAAAACAGATTGAATTGGTTCGTCAATACTTGCAAATATTTTTTCAGCTTGAAACCAAGGTTTTGGAAACGGTTTCAAATGATATTATTCCAAATCATGCCAGACGAATTGGAGATGTTGGACAAGAACAATTTTTAGCGGGATATATTTTGACAGATGTTTTGAAAGAAGAAAGTCCTGATAAAAGAATTGCACTAATGGCAATAACTGAAAAGGATTTGTACCCAAAACCAGAATGGAATTATGTTTTTGGGCTGGCTTCTTACAGAGATAAAATTGCGGTAAGTTCTATTTACAGAATGCAGAAAGAGGCTGATTTTAATTTATGCTTAGATCGATTGCTGAAAATTTGTTCGCATGAGATTGGGCATATGTTTGGTTTGCATCATTGTATTGAAGTAAATTGCGTCATGAATGGAACCAATAGTATGGTAGAAACAGATAAACATTCTATTAGATTATGTTCCCTTTGTCAAAGAAAATTATATTCGGGGTTTAAGTATGATAATGTAAAAAGGTTAAAAGAATTAGAAAAATATTTTAAGGATAACAATTTAGCTGAAGGATTACAGTTAACAAAAAAAGACCTTAAAAGCATTCAATAAAAATTAAATAATATGAGTTTCGGTACAAGTAAAGAGTTTATTAAAGGAGATGAAATAGAATGGGAAGTAGTAGGCGAAGGAATCAAACGTAAAATATTGGCTTTTGATGATCGCGTTATGCTTGTTAATGTACATTTTGAAAAAGGAGGAATTGGTGTTTTGCACGAACATTATCATTCTCAAGTTACTTACGTTTCAAGCGGTAAATTTGATGTTACAATAAGCGGTGTTACACAGACTTTGAAAGAAGGAGATAGTTTTTACATTCCACCTCATGCTATTCATGGTGTTGTTTGTTTAGAAAGCGGCCTTTTAACGGATGTTTTTAGTCCAATGCGTGAAGATTTTATGAAATAAAACAGTTCTCAGATACTGCATAATTGGTATAAAAAGGCTTGGTTTTAATGGAGACTTTATAAATTTTATAATTTTTTTAAAGTTTTGGTTCCAATTAGAATAGTATTTTTGCAAAATGAATTTATCTAAAACGAATGTCCTTTTTATGGCAGTTTGCACTGGTCTTATAGTTGCAAATCTTTATTACTGCCAGCCTTTAATTGTTTTAATTGCCAACGAATTTAAAATTCCAGAAGCCAATGCCGGAACTATAACCTATTTAACTCAGGCGGGTTATGCTATTGGGTTGTTTTTTATGGTGCCGCTTGGCGATAAACTAGAACGTAAAAAACAAATTTTAATAACCACTTTTGCTTCTGTAATAGCATTACTTATTGCCGCAGTGGCCAAAAGCTTTTTGGTTTTACAAATTGCGTCGTTATTAATTGGAATTACATCAATTGTACCACAGCTTATTTTGCCCTTGGCGGCCTCATTGAGCACTCCTGAACAAAGAGGAAAAGTAATTGGAACCATTATGAGTGGTTTGTTAGTAGGAATTCTTCTTTCTAGAACTTTAAGTGGTTTTATCGGTCAGATTTTAGGATGGAGATCGATGTTTTATATCGCAGCCGGGATTTGTCTTTTGATCTTTTTCGTTATTCAAAGTAAATTCCCTGTGAATAAACCTCAGTTTAAAGGTACTTATGGCGAGTTGATAAAATCTTTGTTTACACTTATAAAAACACAGCCTGTATTACGTGAAGCAACAATGATCAATGTTTTTAGCTTTGCTCAATTTGGTGCGTTCTGGACCACTATGGTTTTACTGCTTTCTGGTGAACCATTTCATTTTAATAGTGCAACAATTGGTTTATTTGGTATTGTTGGTGCTTCTGGAGCATTGGCTGCGCCTTTGGTTGGGAAAATTGGAGATAAAGGAAATTCTA
The DNA here is from genome assembly GCF_004119495.1 of Flavobacterium sp. YO12. Lineage (GTDB taxonomy): Bacteria > Bacteroidota > Bacteroidia > Flavobacteriales > Flavobacteriaceae > Flavobacterium. The sequence continues at coordinate 28,300 of NZ_NRQU01000051.1, read as the reverse complement.
GAATTGCAGTTGGCTATGGCTGTTTATTGATTTTAATAAGCTTTTTGATATTCTATTTTTCTATAGAAAGTGTAATCGGAATTGCGATTGGAATTGTGTTTATTGATATTGGAATTCAAGGCGTGCACATTTCAAATCAAACCCGAGTTTATTCTCTATTACCCGAAGCCAGAAACAGGTTAAATACCGTATTTATGTCATTTAGCTTTTTAGGAACCGCAGCGGGATCTGCATACGGATTATTGTTGTGGAAATTAGGCGGATGGCACGCTGTGGCAATTGGCTGTATGGTGTTGTCATTATTAGCATTAGCCGTTTACGGACTTACTTATAAATCAAAATCTAAAAAAATAGAAAGCACAAATTGATAAAAAATTAATTTGTAAATTTGCAATCAAATTAAAAATAACAACAATGGAAAACGGAATATACGCTAAATTCAACACTAGTAAAGGTTCGATTTTAGTAAAACTAACACACGATTTAACACCAGGAACCGTAGGGAATTTTGTAGCTCTTGCAGAAGGAAATATGGAGAATAAAGTAAAACCTCAAGGACAAAAATTTTATGACGGATTAAACTTTCATAGAGTAATTCCTGATTTCATGATTCAAGGAGGATGTCCAAAGGGAACTGGAACTGGAGATCCAGGTTATAAATTTGATGATGAATTTGTATCAAGCTTAAAACACGATCGTCCAGGAGTTTTGTCTATGGCAAATTCTGGTCCAGGAAGTAATGGTTCTCAGTTTTTTATTACTCACGTTCCAACTCCTTGGTTAGACGGGAAACATACTGTTTTTGGTCATGTTATCGAAGGACAAGATGTAGTTGATGCTGTTGCTCAAGGTGACGGACTTGAGACTTTAGAAATTATTAGAGTTGGTGAAGAAGCTCAAAAATGGAATGCAATTGAAGCTTTTATTGGTTTAAAAGGTGCTCGTTTGAAACGTGAAGCAGCTTTAAAAGCAGAATCTGAAGCAAAAATGGAGCAATTAGCTGCTGGTTTTGATAAAACAGAAAGCGGTTTACGTTATAAAATGATTCAAAAAGGTGATGGTAAACAAGCTGAAGCAGGAAAAACAGTTTCTGTTCACTACGAAGGATCTTTAGAAAACGGAAAAGTTTTTGATTCATCTTACCCACGTAAAAAACCAATCGAATTTAGATTAGGTCAAGGTCAAGTTATTGAAGGATGGGATGAAGGTATTGCTTTATTACAAGTTGGAGACAAAGCTCGTTTTGTAATTCCTTCTGATTTAGCTTACGGACCATCAGGTGCAGGAGGAGTAATTCCGCCAAACGCAACTTTGATTTTTGACGTTGAATTAATGGATGTAAAATAATAAAACTGATAAAGTTTAAATTGATTTTAAATAGAATCCCATTCGCCTTGTCGAATGGGATTTTTTTTATATTTACTTAAAAATAAATCAAGGCAATGAAAACAAAAATTCTAACTTTAGCAGTTGTAACGTTACTTTTAGCGTCGTGCGGTACAAAAAAAACGAGTGCTGCAACAGCAGAAACTTCTGCTCCAGCTTCTAAAACGGTAAAAGCCGAATTAACTCCTGAATTGGCAGAGGGTAAAAATTTGTATGATAATAGTTGTGCAAGATGTCACAAATTGTACGAACCAAAAGATTTTACGAAAGAAGATTGGCAGCCAATTTTGGTGCGTATGCAGAAGAAAGCAAAGTTAGATGATGTGAAAATGGCATCAATAACAAATTATATTCATTCGCAATTATAATTTGCTCTTAAGAAATGATAATTAAAACTATTCAGTAAGTCTATTGAATAGTTTTTTTTGTTTTAGATAGATATAAAAAAAACACCGTCACAGAATGAGGTGTTTAAAAAGTTATAAATTATGTACAGCCGTATTGTCTACTGCAATTATTTTCAAAGTCTTTATGCCAGCAGGTAATTCCCAATCGACTTCGTCATTTTCTTTAAATCCGATGATAGCAACGCTTAATGGAGCAAGAATCGAAATTTTAGATTGTTTTACGTCTGCAGATGAAGGTAAAACGATTTGAATTTTCATTTGTTTGTTCGCCTTTACATCTTCAATCGTTACAAAAGAATTAATTCGGATTACTGAACTATCCAGTTCGCCTTCTTTACTAATAACTGCGCGGTCCAATTCTTGTGAAAGTTGATTTGCTTCTTTAGTATTTGTTGAGTTTTTACTTTTTAATATCAATTCTCTTAAAAATTGATAATCTGTTTTACAGAATGTGGGTGTCGGTTTCATATATCTATATTTTATTATTATAATTTAAATGTTTGTACTTTAGTTTTGTTCTTCGTTCAGGCTGGTTAGATAATTTGTTAATTCAAAAAAAATCAAATTGTAGATTTAGTACAGTAGATGTTTTTGGAATTGTTGGATTAAAAAAAGCAAAAAATTATTTGAGAGAAGTTACTCTTTCAAATAAAAATAAATATTAAAATGTGGTATAAATCCTCCGCCTGAAAGAAGAAATTGGAATAGACGGAGGCCTAATTAATAAAGGCCTTACTATGTGAAATAAAAACAGCACCAGACAGTTCTCTTCTTAAAGAAGACAACAACAGGTAAACTGTAAATATTGTTATAGTGCTCAAAATGAGTATTTGTTTATTAGAAAGTACAAAGATAGGTAAACTTTTTTAAAGGTGTACACTCTTTATTTCCATTTGATATTACAGCCTATACTTGGTTTTTGAATTGTATTTAAAGAACGATTGTAAATCAAGGCATCAATGGCACTTCTTAAATCGCTTCCGCTTAACGGAATTCCGTTTCCGGGTCTTGAATCATCAAGCTGTCCTCTGTAAAATAATCGATTTTGACTATCGAATAAATAAAAGTCAGGAGTACAAGCGGCGTCATAAGCTTTTGCAATTTCCTGTGTTTCATCAAATAGATACGGAAAATCAATTTTGTTTTTAAAAGCAAATTCAGTCATCATCTCCGGCGAATCTTCAGGATATTTTTCAATATCGTTGCTTGAAATAGCTATTACACCAAGTCCTTGAACGCGATAATCATTTGCAATCATTACGATTTCTTTGATTACATGAAGAACAAACGGGCAATGATTACACATAAAAATAACAAGAGTTCCTTTTGATCCTTTCAAATCTTCAAATGAATATTCATTATTAGAATTGGTATCTTTTAGATAAAAATTGGGAGCAATTGTTCCCAAAGGAATCATATTTGAAGGAGTTCGTGCCATTTTTATAAAAAATTAGTTCTCAAAAATAGGGTTTAATTTCTGTAAAAAAAAGAGCACAAGAATAATTCTTCTCAAGCTGCTTTTAAGAGTAAAGGCAGTTCTAAAAAATAGGCGGCAGAAATAATGAAATTATGAACAAAATTTATAGGTTTGTAAATAATCAAAAATTAAAAAATGGATTTAACTTGGAACGAATTTGAAAGAACAGATATGAGAGTTGGAACTATCGTTGAGGTAAATGATTTTCCTGAAGCGAGAAAACCGGCATATCAACTAACCATAGATTTTGGTGCCGAAATTGGCATTAGAAAATCATCTGCACAAATTACAAAACGCTACCAAAAAGAAGATTTAGTAAACAGACAAATTGTGGCAGTTGTAAACTTTCCTAAAAAACAAATAGGAAAATTTATGAGCGAATGTCTTGTTCTTGGCGCTGTAGGCGAGGAGGGAGATGTTATTTTGTTAGCTCCCGATTTTAAGATTGAAAATGGGCTTCGTATAGGGTAGTGTTCAGTGTTCAGGTTTTTAGTGTTCAGTTATTTACTTATCTAAAACTGAATACTAAAAACCTGAACATTGATTACTTATTAATATTCGATATCAGCTTTTGCAAAATCGCTTGCCCTTCTTCCCAATATTTTAAATCAGAATCGGAGTTAATGTGGCCTTGTCTTCCAACATTTACAAAATCACTTCCCCATTTTTCAGCAAAATACTGTTTTCTTTCAAACAAAGAGTAAGGATCATTTTCGCTGGCTACAACTATAGACGGAAATGGTAATTTGTAAAGCGGCATTGGCGAAAAATTTCTAATAACATCAGGAGTGTGTTCGGGCGAATCGACATCGGCGGGAGCGACCAATAATGCGCCTGCGATATTTTTTGTGTTATTTGTTTCTGCCCAGTGTAATACTAAAGAAACGGCTAAACTGTGGGCGACCAAAATAGTTGGTTTGTCAAGTTTTGAAACTGCTTCATTTAAGCGGAATATCCAATCTTCGCGAACAGGTTTGTCCCAATTATCCTGAACTAAACGGATAGAATTTTTAAATTTCTCATGCCAAAAGGTCTGCCAATGTTTGTCGCCTGAGTTTCCCAAGCCGGGTAATATTAATAGTTGTATTTCCATTTCGTGGAATTTTTATATATTAAAATGGTTAGTTTAAAAGTTTAGATTTAGTTTTATCTCGACTAAATTTATAGAGTTTAAATATATAAAAAAAGTCCAAAATGTGAATCATTTTGGACTTGTACTTTTTAAAAAGTTATAGTAGGACTAAATATCGTCAAAATCGATATCTGTAAAGCTAGATCTTTGTCCTTCAGGTTTATCAGAACTGTATTCTTTTTTAAAATCTTTTTGATGTCTTTCAGAAATTACTTCTTCGCCTTTGTGGTTCAAAACGTATGAAGTCATTTCTTCTAATATTTCGGCAAAAGCACTAAAATCTTCTTTGTATAAATAAATTTTGTGTTTTTTAAAAATGAAAAGAACCATCTTCTTCAGTAAATTTTTTACTCTCAGTAATTGTGATATAATAATCGTCAGCTTTAGTAGCTCTCACATCAAAGAAATAAGTTCTTCTTCCTGCTCGTAATACTTTAGAAAAAATCTCTTCTTTTTCTAACATGTCATTTTCTCTCATAATACGTTCTATCATTTTTTGGAATTAATAGTACTCAAAAATCATAAAAAATTATCTATTACGCAACAATTAAAGTAATTCTTTTTCCGAAAGTTGTTTTAAATATAACGATGAATAATAGCCCTCCTGATTTATTAATTGATTATGAGAGCCTTGTTGAATGATTTTACCATCTTCTAAAATTATAATTTTATCAGCATTCTTTGCAGAGGAAACTCGATGACTCACTATTATTGTAGTCTTATTTTTACATATTTCAAAAAGGTTATTCAGGATTGTTTCTTCTGTTTCGGTATCTACCGCAGATAAACAATCGTCAAAAAGTAAAATGGCTGGATTTTTTATAATTGCCCTCGCAATCGACACACGTTGTTTTTGTCCGCCCGAAAGCGTGATTCCTCTTTCGCCCAAAACAGTATCGTATTGTTTGTTGAAAGCGGCAATATTATCATGTACAACAGCACTTTTGGCAGCTTCAATCACTTCTTCATCTGTTGCGTTTTGATTGCCAAATTTGATATTGTTTTTAATCGTATCCGAAAATAAGAAAGCATCTTGAGGAACAATTCCAATATTATTTCGCAAATCATTTAAGTTTAAAGTACTGATTTCATTTCCGTCAATCGTTATTCTTCCATCAGTAACATCATACAAACGTGATATCAAGGATAAGATAGTCGATTTTCCAGAACCAGTTTTTCCTAAAATGGCCAATGTTTCTCCTTTTTTTACCGTAAAAGTGACATTTTTTAAAGCTTCAATGTTGGTATCTGCATAAGTAAAATTTACATTTTCAAAAGCAATTGAACCTTGAATATCAGATGAGTTTGGATTGTTGTTTTTGATTTCTGGTTCGATTTTCAAAAATTCATTTAAACGTTTTTGAGATGCTTCCGCTTCCTGAACCATAGATGAAACCCATCCTAATGAAGCAACAGGCCATGTAAGCATATTTACATATAATATAAATTCGGCAATAGTTCCAATATTTGGAATTGTTCCGTTAATATACATTACGCCTCCAAAATAAATCACAACCAAATTACTGATTCCAATAAGAGCAATCATTAAAGGACCAAATAACGATTGAACTCTTGCAAGACTTAAGCTTTTACGTTTGCTTTCTTCTGCAAGATCAATCATGTTGTTTTGATGTTGATTTTCTAAGGAATAGGCTTTTATAACTCTAATTCCTGAAAATATTTCCTGCGAAAAACTTGAAACTTTTGATAAGTATTGTTGAAAGGTTGTGCTTCGCTTATTGATTTCGGAACTTAGTTTGAAAATGCAATACGATAAAATTGGTAAAGGCAGAATAGTATATAAAGTAAGTAAAGGCGAAACATTATACATATATAGTATAACAATTGCAAAACGAATAAAAGTATTTATAGAATACATTACTGCAGGACCTACATACATACGAACTTTAGAAACGTCTTCACTTATTCTGTTCATCAAATCTCCGGTACGGTTTTGCTTGTAGAAGTTCTGAGAAAGATTTTCGTATTGTTTAAAAACCTCGTTTTTCAAATCAAACTCAATATGACGCGACATTACAATTAAAGTCTGGCGCATTAAAAAAGTTAAAAATCCTCCGACAATGGCACTTGCGGTGATTAATAGTGCATTATGAATTAATTCTCGCTGATAGAAATCGACAATGATTGCAGAGTTTCGATCTGTTTCTGATAATTTTAGAAAGCGCTCAATCACGTCAAAACATTTGCTGACTAATTTTGGAGTAAATAAGAAAAATATTTGTGCGATTATGGTGATTAAAATACCTAAAGAAAAACTGTATTTGTACTTAATGAAATATTTGTTTAAATAGCTTAATTCTTTCATTTTTTTAAGAGATTCAATATTGAATTGATTTAATTTTATGAATTATTCTTAATTAAAATTATAATAAAATGCAATTAAATCAGAAATAATATATTGTATAATTGTTATTATATAGATAAAAAATTAGCACAAGTGTATTTTTTGTTTAAGTTTGAGAAGTCTTTTTGACAAATTCATAATTTTAACTAATTAATACTAGCGCTATGGATGCAGCTTTCGCAACTGGAAAGGAACTTCAAAAAATGGATCCTGTTTTTGGTCAATTATCTTTTGACGATCACGAACAAATTGTATTTTGCAATGACAAAGATACAGGTTTAAAAGCAATTATTGGTATTCATAATTCGGTTATGGGTCCAGCTTTAGGTGGTACTAGAATGTGGAATTACAATACTGAATGGGAAGCGTTAAACGATGTTTTACGTCTTTCAAGAGGTATGACTTATAAATCAGCTATCACCGGTTTGAATATCGGAGGTGGTAAAGCAGTAATTATTGGTGATGCTAAAACGCAAAAAACACCTGAGTTAATGCGAAAATTTGGTGAGTTTGTTCACTCTTTAAGCGGAAGATATATTACGGCTGAAGATGTTGGAATGGAAACTAAAGATATGGATACTGTAAGAGATGTAACTCCTTACGTAACTGGAATCTCTGAAGAAAGAGGTGGTTCTGGAAATCCTTCTCCTGTAACAGCTTACGGTGTTTATTTAGGAATGAAAGCGGCTGCAAAAAGCCAATTTGGTTCTGATGTTTTAGACGGTAAAAAAGTTTTAGTTCAAGGAATTGGACACGTGGGTGAAACTTTGGTTGAATATTTAACTAAAGAAGGAGCTCAGGTAACGATTACTGATATTAACGAAGAAAAATTATATCAGGTCGCTTCAAAATACAATGCGACAATTTATACTGGTGAGGATTTATATACTGCAGATGTTGATATTTATGCGCCATGTGCAATGGGAGCGACTATTAACGATAATACAGTTAACAAAATTAAAGCTAAAGTTATCGCTGGTGCTGCAAACAACCAATTGGCAGACGAGAATGTTCACGGTGCGAGATTACAAGAAAGAGGAATTTTGTATGCGCCAGATTTCTTAATCAATGCTGGTGGAATTATCAATGTTTATGCTGAATTAGAGCATTATGGTAAAGCAGAAATTATGGCAAAAACCGAAAATATCTATAATACTACTTTAGAGATTATCGATTATGCTGTGAAAAACGGAATGACTACTCATAAAGCTGCACTTACAATTGCTCAAAATCGTATTGATGCAAGAAAAATTGAAAACGCTAAGAAATAATTAGTGTTCAGTGTTCACTTTTTTTAGTGTTCAGTTATTATAGTATTAAGTCTCAGTTTACAGTTTTAGCTGTAAGCTGGGACTTTTTTATATGGATATAGAAAGTGACTACTAAAATACTGAACACTGTAAAGAAATACTGATCACTAAAATACTGACCACTGATTACTGTAAAGAGAGACTGACCACTAAAATACTGATTACTGACCACTATAAAGAGAGACTGATCACTATAAGCGGAGACTGACCACTAAATTCTGAAAACTGACCACTAAAACCATTACTTTTTTGCGAATAAATTTTAATATAAGGATTGAAATTCCTAATTTTGCAGACTAATTTTTAAATGTTCTTACAAGGTGGTAAATAGAAGACACATACGCGTTAAAGTAATGCAGTCCATTTATGCAATGCATCAAAGCGGTTCTGATAATATGGAAAAAGAAGAGAAGTTTCTTTTTTACAGCATTGATAATATTCAGGATTTATATCTTATAATGCTTTCTTCGTTGATTGAAATTTGCAAAAAAGAATCTGTTTTTTTACATCTTTCGAGCAAAAAACATCTTGCAACTGCTGCAGAACGTAATCCGAATGAAAAATTCATCAAAAACAAAATTTTTCAACTTCTTGCCGAGAGCAATTCTCTAAGTATCGCTTTAGAAAATCGTAAAATCAACAACTGGACGTTAAACGACGATTATATCATTTTACTTTTAAATGATATTAAAGCAAGTGATTTGTATAAAAAATACATGAGCAACAACGTTAATACTTTTGAGGAAGACAAACAGTTTATTGCTGATCTATTTGCTGAAGTTATTGTTCCAAACGATAAATTATACGAATATCTTGAAGACGATAAATTAACTTGGGTTGATGATATTCCGGTTGTAAATACACATATCATTAAACAATTAAAAGCAATTAAAACCGAAGATCCAGACGATTTTAGAGTTCCTAAATTGTATAAAGATGTTGAGGATAAGGATTTTGCTAAAGATTTATTTAGAAGAACAGTTTTAAACGAATCTGTTTTTGCTAAAGAATATGATGATAAAACACCAAATTGGGATAGTGAAAGGATTGCTGAAATTGATACGATTATCTTAAAAATGGCAATTTGCGAATTCTTGAAATTTCCTTCAATTCCAGTAAAAGTAACTCTTAACGAATATTTAGAAATTGCAAAAGAGTATTCTACACCAAAAAGTAGTATTTTTATCAACGGAATTTTAGATAATCTTGTTAAGGAACTTACAGCCAATAAAAAAATGGTTAAAGTTGGAAGAGGACTAATGTAAAAAGGATAAATTCCAGTTTATAAATTCAAAAAAAAATATTAATATAAATCAAAAACAGAATTTCAATTATGGGACAATTAACTCAATTTGCGCCATTTCTATTAATGTTTGTGGTAATCTATTTCTTCATGATCAGACCACAGCAAAAAAGAGCAAAAAACGAAAAAGAATTTGAAAGCAGCCTAAAAGTAGGTGATAAAATAATTACAAAAAGCGGTTTCCACGGTAAAGTTGTTGAGCTTGCTGAAACTTCAGTTATCATTGAAACAATGTCTGGAAAATTAAAAATAGAGCGTTCGGCTATTTCTATGGAAATGAGCGCTGCTTTGAATAAAAAAGCTTAATTTTTTAATTACAATATCGAAAATCCCAAATTCCACAATGGAGTTTGGGATTTTTTTGTGACATAATTCAACACAAAAAGAAAAACCTTTGTCAAAGTTTAAAACTTTGACAAAGGTTTTGTATAACGTGGAATTTAAATTTTTAAATACTACCTGTATTTATCATTCAGTCCAACATTTGCTAATATCATCGGAATCACTTTTTCGATTCTCGAAAGCTTCGTTTTTTCCTGCTTAGCACTTTCGATATATTCTAAAAATTCGTACTGCTTGTAAGGGGTGAACTTTTGAAAAGCTTCTTTTAAAGCTGGGTTTTGAATCATTTCTTTTTCAAGAAGTTCAGATATTATCATTTCCTTTTTTGAAGGTTTAATGATTTTACCCTGCTTTTCATTTTCAATAGCTTCTAAGATATATTCTAAAACCTCTTTTTCGTTTACTTCTTCTTTCGAAGTAAAACGCCATTGACGCATAGATTTTGTTTTATCTTCCTGAGCATTGATAAGTCTCTTTTTTTCGTCTTTTAGAAAAACTCCGTTAAGAAACCAAATAGCAAAGTAATTTTTAAAACCTCCAATTCCAATAACATTTTTTTTGTCGTAAACGTAAATAGGGCCGCCCCATTTTATGGTTTCAACTAGTTCAGTTTTATCAATAATTGACTTCAGGAAAAGTAATTCTTCCTGCCAATTATTGACTTTGTCCCAAACGTGTTTTTTGTCAGAATTAGGCTCCAATTATTTTTTCTTTTTAGGTTTTTCGGCTGCTTCAAAAATTCCTGGAATTGCAGTAAGTTCTGCAATTTTTACAATAACATCTGTTGCTTTCTGAATACTTTCAGCAGGAACATATTCGTACTTTCCATGAAAATTATGTCCACCAGCAAATATATTTGGACAAGGTAATCCCATGAAGGACAATTGAGAACCATCAGTTCCGCCTCGAATTGGCTTTATGATTGGTTTTATGTCTAGTTCTCGCATCGCTTTTTCTGCAATATCTACAATATGTTTAACAGGAAGTACCTTTTCTTTCATATTGTAATATTGATCTTTTACTTCAGCAATTACAATATCTTCACCAAATTTCTTAGCAAACTTCTTGTTGAATTTTTTAGCAATTTTTGCGATTAACTCTTTACGTTTTTCGAATTTCTTTTTGTTGTGATCACGAATAATTAATTCTAAAACAGTTTCTTCTATAGTGCCTTTTATATGATGCACATGGAAAAAACCTTCGTAACCTTTTGTTTCTTGCGGTGTTTCACCTTTTGGAAGTTCATTGATAAAATCATTTGCCAGCAGCATTGAGTTTATCATTTTTCCTTTGGCATATCCTGGGTGAACGCTTTTTCCTTTGAAGGTAATTTTTGCACCAGCTGCATTGAAATTTTCGTATTCTAATTCACCAATTTGGCTTCCATCCATTGTGTATGCCCATTGAGCGCCAAATTTTTCAACATCAAAATGATGTGCACCGCGGCCAATTTCTTCATCTGGTGTAAAGCCAATTCGGATTTTCCCGTGTTTAATTTCTGGATGCTGAATTAAGTATTCCATTGCAGAAACGATCTCTGTAATTCCAGCCTTATCATCGGCACCCAACAAAGTAGTTCCGTCAGTTGTAATGATAGTTTGTCCTTTATATTGCAATAGATCTTTGAAATAATCTGGAGATAAAATGATGTTTTTTTCGGCATTTAAGACAATGTCTTTTCCATCATAATTTTCTACAATTTGTGGTTTTACGTTTGCACCGCTAAAATCTGGAGAAGTATCAAAATGAGAAACAAATCCAATTGTTGGCACCTCATGATCAACATTACTTGGCAGAGTTGCCATGATATACGCTTTGTCATCTATAGTAACATCTTGTAAACCTATAGTTTTTAGTTCTTCAACTAATTTGTTAGCAAGATTCCATTGTTTTTCTGTACTTGGAGTAGTTTTCGAATTCGGATCTGATTCGGTATCAATTGTTACATAACTGATAAAACGATCTATGATGTGTTGCATTTTTTTTAATTTTTAGCAAATATAAGTAATTTTTTCAGCAGATATATTTAGTAAGTTGTCTCTAAAAAACAAAAAAAGGNTTCTGAAAACAGAATCCTTTTTTAATATGATTTTTTTCTTTAAATACTTTTAACGCATCTAAAACCAAGATGATTGGCTGCAGATCGAATTTCTCCTTTTCCTCTGGTTCCAACCATATATCTGGTGCAATATTGATCTGTACATAAAAATGAACCGCCTCGATGTACACGTTTTATCTGGCTTGGATCTGCAGGGTCGTTGTAAGCATCGGGACCTTGTGGATTTCTAGCTACTTTTCCGCTTTCACTTAAGGATTTATAGTAATCTACACTGTACCAATCGCTTGTCCATTCCCAAACATTTCCAGCAACATCATAAAGTCCGTATGAGTTTGGAGCATATTGTTTCACTGGAGCAATACCTTTAAAACCATCTTCGCCTGTATCTCCGTCTTTAATTGGAAAATGTCCTTGGTAAATATTGGCTTGAAATTTTCCTTTTGGTTTTAAAACATTTCCCCAAGCGTAAATTTCTCCTGTTTTACCACCTCTTGCAGCAAATTCCCATTCCGCCTCAGTTGGAAGTCTTTTTCCTGCCCATTTTGCATAAGCAGCGGCGTCCTCATAAGTAATATGTACAACAGGATATTTTTCTTTTCCTTTTAAAGAGCTTTGAGGACCAAGCGGATGCTTCCAGTCTGTTTCAGGAATATAGGCCCACCATTGCAGAAAATTGTTCAAATTTACTGCAGCATCAGTAGGATTAAATACTACAGAACCCGTTACTAGATCTTCTTCGGCAGCTGTTGGAAATTCTTCCTTAGTTGGTTTTTGTTCCGCAACAGTTACGTATCCTGTAGCTTTTACAAATTCAGCATACTGTTCATTTGTGACCTCAGTTTCGTCCATATAATAGCCGTCAACATAAACTCTATGTACAGGAGCGGCATCTTTTGTAACACCTTTTATACTGCATAAGCTTTCGTCTTCGACATTGCTTCCCATTGAAAATTCGCCTCCCGGAATCCAAACCATTCCTTTTGGAGCTTTTCCTGATGGTTTATTTTTATTTTCGATAGTTGGTGTAAAAACTGAAGCTATTGATGTATCAGGCTTTTCGGCACAATCCATTACTGCCATTTTTTGCTTTGGTGAGATTAGTTTGGTGTAGCCATAAGCAATTGAAATAATAGAAATAGTCAGCACGGCAAATATCCAGTAGGTTTTATTTTTCATTGTAAAATTTTTAAGCTGATAATGGTTGTTAATAGATAGGCATAAAAGTAAATAAAATTATTTTTAATAGTATACTGAATTAGTAGAATTTAAAAATTAATTGTCTTTTTCAACATTCACAACTTCATATTTGTTTTTTCCATCAACTTGAACGGATTGGTAGTAGGTTTCTCCAAATTTTACGTATTTATTGTCTCCAATAGTTACTTCTTCACCGCCTTCAGGGAGATTGTCTACTAAAGTTCCTGCCGTTGGTGCAACAACTTTATAGTTACTTCCGTCTTTTTCATAATATGTTCCTCCGTAATAATAGTTATTGACGGTTCCAGTATTGACTGTTTCGGCTCCACTCGGAATATTATTTACTGTACCTCCAACTGGTGCAGGAACGGCTGTGTAACCTCCATTTGTAGAGCTGTACCAAACACCTTGATCGTAATGATATTTTTCATTTTCTACACTAACTACGATTGCTGTAACGGCCAGTGTTGCTACGAAAAACCCCCAAGGATGCCAAACCGGTCCCCAATAGAATGGGGCGTAAGGTCTTGGATAATATGGGTGATAACAGTTGTATCGATATCCTCCATAAACATAAGGAGGGCGCGTATATGGTCTATAACCTGGTCTAACTACTGTATTACGGTTGTTGCGAACGTGAACGCTGTTGTTTACATTGATGTTCACATTGTTTCTGTTTCGATTTACGGTATTACCGCTAATATTGGTATTTCTATTTCCTGTTTTGTTTCTATTTACAGTATTTGAATTTCTATTGTTGGTTGTAGTTCTACCTCCAATTTTTGAGTTGGAAGAGTTAGAAGGTCTGTTTATTTTAGTACCGGAATTATTTGCACCGGGTCTATTTGCTGCTGGTCTCGCTTGGGTTGCGGGTCTATTTTGTATAGCACCGCCGCCTCGCTGCATTCCGCCGGCAGGTCTATGTGCGCCGCCACCGCCTCCTCGACGCTGTGCTGTACTATCTATTGAAATCAAAAAAAATGATCCAGCTAAAAATAGTATTGCACTTTTTTTTAGTGTTTTAGTTAAGTTTTTCATTTTCAGATTTTTATATTGGTTAAAGTTATTAAAAAAATATAATTTGTATAGCGTATTAAATCGAATATTTTGAATTTTCGTAATGTCATTTTAGATTAAAACTTAAATTCTATAAAGAAATATCCCATTGTATTCTAAATCGCCAGCCTTGTTCTAAAGGCAGTGTTTTGTCCTGAAAACTAAAATAGGAAACCTCAGAAGTGAGTTTGTTTTTATGTCCTTTAAAAAACCAGTTAAAAGCAACTGTTGTTTCGTTTTGTAAATTTTGTCTTAAGCTGTTATCCGGGCGATACGCTGCATGTCGGCCAGCCATTTCTAGATGCTGCGGCCACCAATTAAATACATTATGAAAAAAATAACCAGCCTGAAAGTAATACCCTTTTAAGGTTGTTGTGTCATTATTGTTCAACTTGTCAATAATTTCTTTGGTATGCCATTCGCTTTGCCAAGAAAAACCGCGGTACATAAAAGCAGTTTCCAGATTCCATTGATTTACTCGATATTGACCGGGTGCGCCATTCTCATAGCCTTCTAAAGAACCTCCGCCAGATTGTGAGAATCGGGTATATGGACTTCGGTTTGTTAAGGCTGAGAAAGCAATAATTGGAGTAGGCTTTTCATGAAATTCTAGGTCACTGCCTTCAAATTCTAAAAATCGCCCTAAAAAGTTCCATTGAGCACGTCCAAAATACATTAAATTATTATCGTCGTTACTTGTGTTTCCTCTACCAGTCCCTGTCAATGCTGCTGCCCAGTAATTAAAATCGGCAATTCCTGCTCCTTTAAGATGACCGTTAACTTCAACTCCCATTTGTCTGTCTACAGTAAAAGGTCTATTAATCAAAGATCGTTCTACAGTTTGCTGTTCACCGCTGCTTATAAAACGTTCTCTAGTATATTCTACTTTCCATTGTCCTACTTTAAAACTTAACCATTCCCATTTTTCAATCATTAATCTGAAATCTAACAAGTTTGATTGGCTGAGTTCGTATTCCCAATAGTATTTTAGCCAAGGTTCAAAAGCATGACCGCCAACTTTTAGTCTGGCGCGGTTTATCTTAAAAGTAGTTTTTTTGTCTTGGCTGTAATCGTCATAAGTTAAAGGATCAGTATCATTTGGGGTAGAAAATCTAAATTGAAATCGGCTTTGTAATTGAAATAGAAATTTGTTGTCTTTGGTTTGTAATTCTATTCCTTTATCGCCATAACGAACATTTATTAGCTTAGTGGTGTCTTTTTCTTTCAGTTGCTGCGCCAATCCATTTAAACTAAATAATAGTAATAAACTGAGAAGAAGAGTATTCGATATGTTAGTTAGAATGTTTGCGTTATGCATATGCTTAGAATGTTTGTATAATTTATTTTAGTTGTTTAATGCGCTTATTTTCCTCCAAAGTTTTTTGCTATTCCTAAACCAATTCCCCAACTGTCATATGCATTCCATTTAAAATCATAACTAAAAGTTCCAAAAAGTTCCCAGTTACTTGGAAGCTCATAACCGTATTCAACTCCGGCTCTTGTAAGAAAATAATTTTCTTCTTTTGCAAATTCTCCCCCAAAACCTAAAAGAAAGCTCCAATGTTCATTTGGTTTATAAATTCCCATAACGGCAGGCGCAATTGGATAGCTTCGTTCAACGGTTTCTTTTTCGTCTCCGCTTTCCAGATTTTTTTCGACTTTAAATTTTTCAATAATAAAGTCAGTGTGAAGGCCAATGGCCCATTTTTCATGAAATTGAAATGTGTAGTCTAATCCCCATGCTGGAAGACTTAAAACTTCCCGATTTCCATCAGTGTCTATTCCTTCAAAAACATGAACGTGATTAATAGAAAGCCCAATTTGATGATGCGGACTAAAAGCTTTTTCTTCATTTTCCTGAGCTGAGATTTTGTTTTGAATGATTAAGTACAAAATGGCTGTTAGAAAAAGTGCTTTTTTAAGATGGCTTGTACTAGTCATTGTGATTTGGTTTTTAATCTTTAATAAAAAAGAGGTATTTTATTCACTTTTTTAAGTATATAAATACCTCTTTAAATTTATTTTTCTATTGACTATTCGCTTTTCATAATTCTTAAAGCTTCTTTGTTAAGGTCTTCATAGCTTTGTTCGCTAATATCAACACCAACACCTAAGATTTCTCCACCTTTAAAAGTGCCAGGTGATTTATATTGATGACTTACAGCGTCACCACTATCGAATCCTACGCAAAGACCATCACCAGAAAGTGTGAATTTACCTGGTTGTGTTTTCATAGAACCTTTGGCCACTTCTTTGCCGTCAATGTATAAATGACCTGTACCAATTTGTTCTCCGTTTTTACCGGTACTTTCTCTTACAAACTCAAATCCTAAGGCATGTTTACCAGGAGTTAAGGTAGCCGATGAAACAAAAGTTTGTTCTGGCTGAATTCCTAAGAAATTATATACATAGTATAATTTATTGTCTTTGATGAATAAAGAGTGTCCTCCAAAGCGAGATCCGTGAGCAAAAACTACTCCTGAAGCTCCCGATTTAATATCTACATCACCTACAATTTTGTATGAACGACCACGTACGCTTACTGCTACACCTTCTGGTACGGCAGCAGTTCCAGGATAGTAAATGTAACGAGTTTTTGGTTTTTCTTGAGAAGGACGTTCCGTGCTTAATAATTCCATAGGAGAACGGTCGTCTAGAGGTAATACTAAATTTTTATCCGCTTCTTGAAACCAAGCATCTTTAAGTTCTTTTAGTTTTTCAGGGTTCTTTTTAGCCAAATTATTTGACTCAGCTCTGTCCACATCTACATTGTACAATTCCCATTCGTCTTTGTCAAAGTTGCTTTTACCCGTAAGTGGTACGTGTACAGCCACTGCTTTCCAACCGTCTTTCCAAATGGCTCTAGTACCTAACATAGCGTAATACTGAATGTGTTTTTGAGTAGGGGATTCTGGTTTGGCATCAAAGGAGTATTTCATAGAAACTCCAGAAAGAGGGTACTGTGGTACATTATTAAATGTTTTAGGCATTTCTAAACCACAGATGTCTAAAATGGTAGGAACAATATCTGTAGAGTGATGGTATTGATTACGGATTTCACCTCGTGCTTTAATTCCTTTTGGCCACGAAATTACTAATGCATCACAAGTTCCTCCTGCATAGTTACTGTAACGTTTGAACATTTTGTAAGGCGCAGAGAAACCAGCAGCCCATCCAGTTGGATAATGTTCGTATGTATCCGGACCTCCTAGTTTATCCAAATATTTTAAATTTTCAGATAATTCATCGGGATAACCGTTAAAGAACTTATTTTCGTTTACAGATCCAGTTGGAGAACCTTCACCAGAAGCACCATTATCGGCAGCATAAAGAACCACAGTATTTTCTAACTGACCTGTTTTTTCTAAATACTCAATAACACGTCCTACTTGAGCATCAGTGTATTCTGAGAAACCGGCATACACTTCGGCTAGTTTAGAGAATAATTTTTTCTCATCAGCACTTAGTTTATTCCAAGGTTTTACATAATCACCAGGATTAGCTACGTTAGGAGGTAAGAAATTGAAATCGGTGTTTTTAGTTCCTTTAGGTACAATTCCTTTAGCAATCATACGAGGTAATACCCATTCGCGGTACGCATCGTAACCAGCATCAAATTTTCCTTTGTATTTAGCAATGTACTCTTCTGGTGCATGGTGTGGTGCATGGTTCGCTCCAGGGCAATACCACATATACCATGGTTTAGAAGGGTTGGTGGCTTTTTGGTCTTTGATATATTCAATGGCTTTATCGGCTAAATCTTTAGATAAGTGATATCCTTCTTCAGGAGTGTAAGGTGCCTCAATAAAATGGTTGTCTTCTATTAAATCAGGATACCATTGGTTGGTTTCACCTCCTATGAATCCGTAATAGCGGTCAAAGCCCATTTGGGTTGGCCATTGTGCTTTGGAGCCTCCAGAAGAAACGTCTTGTTCTGGTACGTTGTGGTTTTTTCCAATCCAGAAAGTACTCCATCCTGCTTGTTGCAATACTTGACCAATAGTAGCGCACTGAGCTGGAATTTGTCCGTTTGCTCCAGGATAACCATCTGTAGTTTCGGTGATGGATGCCATACCGTTTAAGTGGTGGTTACGACCCGTTAATAAAGTAGAACGAGTTGGCGAACATAAGGCTGTAGTGTGCCATTGGGTATAGGTAATACCATTGTCTGCTAATTTTTGTAGTGTTGGCATGTTGATGGCTCCTCCATAAGGTGACCAGGCAGCCTGCCCTGTGTCATCGTATAAGATAAACAATACGTTTGGTGCACCTTCTGGCGCTGCTTTTTTGGTGTAGGGTTTCCAGTCTGGTTTTGAATCTCTAATATCAAGTGCCATTTTTCCTTTAAAAGTTTCCTTGGTCACTTGCTGCGGATCAGCTTGTGCTGACAGCTTTGTGGTTATGCCTATTGAGAGGAATAACAGAAGTGGTAATATACTCTTTTTGAGTATGGAGTTATTGCTTGCTTTCATGGTTATTTGGTATTAATTATTAATTTATTATTGGTATAATGAATTTCTATGTAAAAATTTAATATAAAATGAAATGCAGTTCTGTTTTCCTAAGTCAAGAGATTTTTTTAGGGTTTATAATTTTAGATTAGAAATATTGTGTGTCAATTCTTCAAAATTAAACAATCTATAGCCCAAGGAGCTCTTTTTCAGGGGAGGGACATGTTTCATTTTATAACTTGCAACCTAAAAAACACGTTTTTGAATGTTTTTTCTAAAAAAAAAATTGGAGTATTAAAGAATAGAACAAAATTCAAAATATTTGTTTTTTATAAAAAAGTACCTTTTTAAACTATAATATTTAAATTTGCAGCCAAAATAACAACAACACAACTCTTATGTATAAATTGATAATCCGTCCGATACTTTTTTGGTTTGATCCAGAAGAAGTGCATTACTTTACTTTTTCATTTGTAAAATTCATTTCAAAAATCCCTGGTGTTTCATCAATCATAAAAGGAATTTATGAAGTAAAAGATGATCGTTTAGAAAGAGAAGTTTTTGGAATTAAATTCAAGAATCCAGTTGGACTTGCAGCTGGATTTGACAAAGATGCCAAGTTGTATAAGGAACTTTCTGATTTTGGTTTTGGTTTTATCGAAATTGGAACTGTAACGCCGGTTGGTCAAGAAGGAAATCCTAAAAAACGTTTGTTCCGTTTAAAAGAAGATCAAGCTATTATTAACCGAATGGGTTTTAATAATGGCGGAGTTATTGAAGCCGTAGAACGTTTGAAAAAGAATTCAGGAGTTTTGATTGGTGGAAATATCGGAAAAAATAAAGTGACACCAAATGAAAACGCAGTTGACGATTATATCATTTGTTTTGATGCTTTGTTTAATCATGTTGATTATTTTGTGGTAAATGTAAGTTCTCCAAACACACCAAATTTAAGAGCATTACAAGACAAAGAACCTTTAACGGCTTTATTGCAGACCTTGCAAGACAGAAATATCGAGAAACAAAAAACAAGCACTCAAAAAGTAAAACCAATTCTTTTGAAAATTGCTCCAGATCTTACAGATGAGCAATTGTTAGATATTATTGATATTGTAAAAACAACTCAAATTGCGGGTGTAATTGCTACAAATACGACTATTTCAAGAGAGGGTTTACAATCTCAAAACCAATCTGAAACGGGAGGTTTGTCTGGAAAACCGTTAACAAAACGTTCTACAGAAGTAATTCGTTTTCTTTCGGAAAAAAGCAATAAAGCGTTTCCAATTATTGGAGTAGGAGGAATTCATTCTGCAGATGATGCAATCGAAAAACTAAATGCAGGTGCAAGTTTAGTGCAATTGTATACAGGTTTTATTTATGAAGGTCCTGCGCTTATAAAAGCTATAAACAAGAAAGTTTTAAGTCAGTTATAAAATTAGCATTTGAACAACTTGTCCAACAAGTATTGCAATTCCAAAACTGATTAAAGTGCCAATCAAAACGTATTCAGTAAGTTTTCGATCTTTGGCTTCTTTCAAATCTCCAAACCTAAAAATAGATTTTGCAGCCAGCAAAAATCCAATTGCTTCAAAATGTCCTAAGAGGATAAAGCAGAATATAAATAAACGCTCTAATATGCCAATGTAATTTCCTGCATTGGCAAGTGAGTTGTCTTGATTACTGTTTTGACTTTCAGGACTCCAAATTGAGATGATGGTTTTTATAAAAATAGAAGTAGGTTTAGTAATAAATATAATCCCTGTTAGTAAAATCCAAAATTTATCATCAAGCCAAAAATGAATCATATTTTTATTTTGGTATAAAAGGCTGATGCCAATTAGAATCAAAATATGTACAATTTGGTCTACAACAAACCAAGTACGTTTCGTTTTCTTCTTTTGAAAATTAAGTTTGATAAAATCTATAAAGCCGTGGGTAATGGCTATGAACGCTGCGTAAGGTATAAAACTGATTTCTCCCACTAGAATTGCTGCCAAAATTCCGTGCAGTAAAACATGAAGATATAAATAAAAGCTTTTATGTTTCTTCGTTTCTTTATCAGCGACCCATTTGTTGGGCTGCCATATAAAATCTCCTAATAAATGAGCTAAAAACAGTTTTATAAATAAAATCATGGAGCTGTAAGTTGTTTTATTTGTGTTCTAAAATAGCGGTCTAAAGTCATAACCAAATCAAATTGAGCTCGCTTTTGTCTGCGGCTGACAGCGGCTTGGTTAATGCCTAATTTTTGACCAATTTCTTCCTGAGACAGAGTTGGATTTTCTATTGCCAAGGCAGTAAATTCAGCAGATTGTACCAGCCAGTTGTCCATAAAGGTTAAAGCCAGCTGCAGCATTAGATTCAGTTTTTCATTAAAATCAATATCGGCAGTTCGTAAAGCCAATGTTACCTTTTGCTTTTTTAAAGTTCCAAAAAGTTCGCCGGAATGAATAAAGGCAGTTCCGTTACTTTCGGATATTTTTGTTGCATTATGTGTTTTGCTGCCAAAACCAATACTCATTCGGGCATCTAGCTTTATAGCTCTTAAACGTGCTTTTACTAAAATAGCAGTTAATAAAGCCTCTTCGGGATTTTCAACTTCAATTTGAAATTCATCACCTCTGTAAATTTCCCATTGATTTGGTGTATCGCCAAATTGAGCTAGGATTTTTTTTAAATCCTCGACCCAATGTTTTGATTGCTGTTGTCTTGAATCAATTATGTCGCCTGTAATTACACTAATCATAACATCAAATATAATTAAAAAATGATAAAATTTCTATTACAAATATAGGTAATATTTTTAAATATTACATTTATAGGTAATATTTGTACTTATTACCATTTTTAGGAATATTTGTTTTTATTACTATTTTTGGTAATAGTACAGAAATAAATGCGGCTAATAGTTATGAGACTTACATGGTTAAAAAAAACGAATTATACAAAACGACTTAATTTTTATTTCTTTAAAAAAGGAACTAACTTAGCCTTTACAAAAGAGTAAGTTTTGAATACAGAAATCAAGATTATCGAATGTCCGCGAGATGCCATGCAAGGTATTAAAGCATTTATTCCCACAAAAAATAAAGTGACCTATATTCAGGCTTTACTTCGTGTAGGGTTTGATACTATTGATTTTGGAAGTTTTGTATCGCCTAAAGCAATTCCGCAAATGCAGGATACTGCTGAGGTTTTAGCACAACTGGATTTATCTCAAACTACAAGTAAGCTTTTGTCGATAATTGCAAATACACAAGGAGCAGCTTTGGCTTCAGAACATGAGTCAATTCAGTATTTAGGTTTTCCATTTTCGATATCAGAGAATTTTCAAATGCGTAATACTCATAAAACCATAGCAGAATCTTTGATAACTCTTGAAGAAATTCTAGAAATTGCCGATAAAAAAAAGAAAGAGGTTGTTACTTATCTTTCAATGGGTTTTGGAAATCCTTATGGAGATCCGTGGAATGTTGAAATTGTGGCTGAATGGACAGAAAAATTGGCAGGAATGGGTGTGAAAATTTTATCACTTTCAGATACCGTTGGAAGTTCGACACCAGAAGTTATTACCTATCTTTTTTCCAACTTAATTCCGAAATACCCGAAAATTGAGTTTGGAGCACATTTGCATACAACTCCTGATAGTTGGTTTGAAAAAATTGATGCTGCTGCAAAAGCTGGATGTGTGCGTTTTGATGGAGCAATTCAAGGATTTGGCGGTTGTCCGATGGCAACAGATAAACTTACAGGAAATATGCCAACCGAAAAACTAATCTCTTATTTTACTGCCAATAAAAAAACAACTGGACTTAATTCTTTAAGTTTTGAAAGTGCCTATAACGAGGCATCAAAATTGTTTGGAAAATTCCATTGAAAAAGATTACAATAATTTAGCAATTAAGCAATATCTAATTAAAGAAAGACGTTTTTATTTATCCTATATAAAACACACATGAAATCAAATTTCATAAATCGAATCTCTATAGTTTTGTTTTCGTCGATTTTATTTCTCTCCTGTTCGAGTGATTTAGATTTTGATCAGGTCGATGATCTAGTGCTTCAGCCAACTTTTGTTGCCAATTTGGCTTATTTTACTATTGCTGCGGATCAAATTGTAGACAATGGTTCTGGATTTCCGATACCTCCGGCTGTAGAAGATTTTGATGTTTTTAAAAACAAGTTCTTCAATGAAAATTTGATGAAAGCCGAGTTTAATTTTGAAATCGAAAATACAATTAATAGAGGTTTTGAGGTTGATTTGATTCTGCTTGATGCTAATAATGCGCCCTTAGAAACTATTCCTTTAAATGTTCCAACCTATACAGGAGGTTCAAATATTATAAAATATCCAACTGAGGTTTTTGAAGGAGAGCGATTAGTCAGGCTGAAAAAGTCTGTAAAAATTGCCTTTGTTGTGCGGGTAGTTCCAGGATCAGGAACAGGAACCATTTCAGGTAACTTAAAACTAAAATCAGGTGCAATTGTTTATATGAAAATACAATGAAAAAAACACTTTTAATTGTAATCTTGATTTTTCAATTTTCATCTTTCGCTCAGAACAAACAAGTATTATACAACTTTACATCGATTCCGCAGTCTTCACTCGTTAATCCAGGTGCCGATGTGTCTTATAAATTCTATTTTGGGATTCCAGTTCTGTCAGGAGTTTCAGGAAATATTGGTTCAAGCAGTTTTTCTGCTTATGATTTGTTTGCTAACAACGGGGTAGATTTTAATGATAAAGTCCGAAATGTTATCAATAAATCATCGGCAAATGATAAAACACAGGTTAATCAACAGCTTGAAATATTCTCTGGCGGATTTAGAGTAGGGGGGCAGGAAAGTAAGTCTTATATTTCATTTGGAGCTTATCAGGAATTTGATTTTTTAATGTATTTTCCAAAAGATGCTGCAATTTTGGCTGTTGATGGAAATCAGAATTATATGGGTAAATCTTTTAATTTAGCCGATATAAATGTTCGTGCCGAAGTACTTTCTGTTTTTCATGTTGGTTTTCATAAAAAATTAAACAAAAAACTCGTTTTAGGCGGGCGCGCTAAAATTTACTCGAGTGGTGCCAATGCAACTTCAACCAAAAATTCAGGATACATTTATACAGCACAAGGCACGGGAACAAATATGTATACCCAAATAATTGAATCGAATTTAGAGCTTAAAACTGCCGGAATAGCAAAATTTACAAAAGACGAGTACGATGGCAGTATTCCTAAGGATATTGCGCGCAATACATTTTTTAATGGAAGTCTTGGCTTAGGATTTGATGCCGGACTTACTTATAATATTGAAGATAATCTACAGCTTACTGCAAGTGTGCTTGATGTTGGTTTTATTAGACAATCAAAAGATGTTGAAACGAGAACTTATAAAGGAAGCTATAAGTACGACGGAGTAAACCCTAGTTTTGATGCAACTAATGAACCAAGTAATATTATAGATGATTTTGAAGAAGCTATTCCAGAAGAAAAACTATATAATAAATATACAACTTGGCGCCCTGTTAAATTTAATTCTTCAATTCAATATTCTTTCGGAGAAACAAGACCAGATGAAGATTG
This sequence comes from Flavobacterium sp. YO12, assembly GCF_004119495.1. GTDB lineage: Bacteria > Bacteroidota > Bacteroidia > Flavobacteriales > Flavobacteriaceae > Flavobacterium. The sequence goes on along the minus strand of NZ_NRQU01000051.1, from coordinate 4,236 downwards.
TAATTGCAAAGGTTCAAGCGAGCGAAAATACCTTAATGCTGTTGGTGCACAATTATTTGCTATGACGATGCCAAAAGATCCCTACGTTGCATTAACTGCTTTTTATAAACGCAGTATTACGGAGAAATTGGATGTAAAAGCAACTTATACAGTTGATCCATATTCTTATACGAACATTGGTTTAGGTGTTTCTGGAACTCTTGGAAAACTCAATATGTATCTTCTTGTAGATAATGTTTTTGAATATAGAGATGTTTCAAAGGCAAATAGTATTGCATTTCAATTCGGATTTAATTTTATTTTTCAAGATTTAAAGAATTAAAAATCAAAAATAAAACCCCAAGAAATTAAGGTCTTAACTTCGTTTTTGTTGGGATTTGGAATTTCAGAAATTGGAATTTAAATCAGGAGTATTTTCCTGTAAAAGTAAATTTATGAATAAGTTAGTATTCAAGTTTCCAATTTATTCACTATATTTGCACGCAATTCAACTAGAAATTGCAACATGATAGCACACAACTCCAAGATTATCGGCGAAGGTTTAACTTACGACGATGTATTATTAGTACCTAACTACTCGAATGTGCTTCCCCGCGAAGTGAGCATCAAATCGAAATTCTCAAGAAACATAACATTAAACGTTCCAATCGTATCTGCTGCTATGGATACTGTTACCGAAAGTGCAATGGCAATCGCTATGGCACAAGAAGGAGGAATTAGTGTTTTACATAAAAACATGACTATCGAGCAGCAAGCTGCAGAGGTTAGAAAAGTAAAGCGTGCAGAAGCTGGGATGATTATCGATCCGGTAACATTACCAACAACTTCAACTATTGCAGACGCAAAAAATGCTATGAAAGAATTTGGAATTGGCGGTATTCCAATCGTTGATGAAAATAGAATTCTGAAAGGAATTGTTACCAATCGTGATTTACGTTTCGAGAAAAATGGTGCAAGACCAATCGCTGAGGTAATGACAAGTAAAAATTTAGTGACTGTTGCCGAAGGAACTTCGTTAGAGCAGGCAGAAGTCGTTTTACAAGGACATAAAATCGAAAAATTGCCAGTTGTAAACGCTAATAATGAATTAGTTGGTTTAATTACTTTCAGAGATATTACAAAACTGACTCAAAAACCAATTGCAAATAAAGATTCATTTGGTCGTTTAAGAGTTGCAGCTGCAATTGGAGTTACTGGAGATGCAGTTCAAAGAGCTGAAGCTTTAGTAAATGCAGGTGTAGACGCAATCATTATAGATACTGCACACGGACATACAGAAGGTGTGGTAAATACATTAAAAGAAGTAAAATCAAAATTCCCTCAAATAGATGTAATTGTTGGAAACATTGCAACACCAGAAGCTGCTAAATATTTAGTAGAAAATGGTGCTGATGGTGTAAAAGTTGGAATTGGACCAGGTTCAATCTGTACTACACGTATCGTTGCAGGTGTTGGTTTTCCTCAATTTTCAGCAGTTTTAGAAGTTGCTGCAGCTATTAAAGGAACTGGAGTTCCTGTTATTGCTGATGGTGGAATTCGTTATACTGGAGATATTCCTAAAGCAATTGCTGCAGGTGCTGATTGTGTAATGTTAGGTTCATTATTAGCAGGAACAAAAGAGTCTCCAGGTGAAACTATTATTTTTGAAGGAAGAAAATTCAAATCTTACCGCGGAATGGGATCTGTTGAAGCAATGCAAACTGGTTCAAAAGATCGTTATTTTCAAGATGTTGAAGACGATGTTAAAAAATTAGTTCCAGAAGGAATTGTTGGTCGTGTTCCTTACAAAGGAGAATTAAACGAAAGTATGCTTCAATTTATTGGAGGTCTTCGTGCAGGAATGGGATACTGTGGTTCAAAAGATATTCCTACTTTGCAAGAATCAGGACGTTTTGTTAGAATTACTTCAAGCGGAATTACTGAAAGTCACCCGCATAACGTAACAATTACAAAAGAAGCTCCAAATTATTCTAGATAATTTTTAGTTTTAATTATATAAAGCAAAAGGCGTAAGATTTAATTCTTACGCCTTTTTTTTAGTTTTATAGTGAAGTATTATGTTCCGCTTCTCTCAATTTTTGATTCTCTAAAATCTGTGGAATAAATGGTTTTACTTCATTTTCAATTTCAGATTCAGATATATTTAGAGTTTTAGGATTAGATGATAATTGCAACCAAGGCTTTGGACTGTCAAAATCATAACTTCCAAAAACTATAACAGGAGTTCCTTTTACTTTTACATTTTCCTTGTCTTTCAAAATCCATTCATCAGCAAATTTGTAGAGATATTTAGCATCCTTTTCTAATAATCTTAAGCAAGAATGTGATGCTGGATAACCAGGAAGTTCGTATTCGTGAAAACCAACGCCCAGTTTATTCTCGATATTGAAATTCCATTTTAAATCCCATTCGTCATTAAAAGTACTTGTTGTTTTTTCGGCTTTCCAATTAGTGAAGAATAATCCTGTTGGTGTAGGATCTTTTTTTCTTCCCATATTTGTTGGTCCGGTATAAACTAATTCACCGTTTTCATAAGCGGCAAAAGTTTGTGTAGGATAAGAGAAAAGTATGATTTTTGAAACCTCTTCCAAAGCAGAAACATGCAAGGGGAATGGCATATAATAAACCAAATCACCACTAAAATCGCTTGGAATAACAACAGAGTCAAGTTTTTTGAAGTTTGCTTTGTCTGTTCTGTTTAAAGCGTAAACAATATCAAGTTTGCTGCTGTCGGCTTCGTTGATTTTTAACCAGTCTTTTGTTTTTTCAATTTGAAAGGAAACAGATGATTTTGGTTTCTTGTATTCAATCGCTTTTTTAGGCTTAGTATTTGCGGTTAGGCTTGCTTTGTCGTTTTTCTTGCATGCTCCTAATAAAACTAACATTAAGAAGAACGATAAATTCGCTGTATAATATAACTTTTTCATAAGATGAGCTTTTATGAAAATAAAGTTAAAAATAGAATGGAATAAAAGGGTTACATAATTTTTAGAAATGTTTGTTTGATTTTCATTTTGCTATAAGCTTGATTTATTCAGGTAGAATAGAGTTTGTCTATTTTACAGATTGTTCAAATTCGGTGGCTATTTTATAGTTTTTGTTTTTGATTAAAATTTTATACTGACCTTTTTTCAATATTAAATTTGTTTTTTCATCACGATTTGAAATTTCAATGATATCAGCAGGAATTCCATTGTTTTCATATTCATTGATTCTATAAGCCATAACTAAAGCGGGATATTCTTTAATTTTTGACTTTTTAATCGTAACAGTTTTTCTTTCATTTGATAAGCTCAGCCAGTCTGGTCTGTTATTTTTGTATTTAGTAACTGGATGTATAATGCAGCAGTCAATTTTTTTAGGATTATCTTTATCTCCATTAAATGTTTGATTTTTATTATTTACCATAATGACTGGGTAATCTAAATTTACCATTTCAATATAAGGAGAATTTAATATTGGAGTTCCTTTTTCTGAATAATTGGTCTGATCTATTGTCAAAGGATTTATTCCTGTCATTTCTATAATTCTCCCTGCCATCGCTTTTTCCCAAGTTTTAATTCCAGGCGTTCCTTCAACAATATGTTCATATCCACAATGAATAAGAAATTTAGAATCTGGATTCTCCTTCATCAACTTGACGATGTTTTCTGCTTGTTCTATTTCTCTAGTTTTTCCGCCATCTCTTGTCTTTGAAGTTGATTCATATCCAAAAACGGTAAAACCAATAGCTGTTGCTTCTTTAATTAAATTTCCAAATTGAGATTCTTTAGTATAAAAGCCACTTTCTAAAACTGGATATCCTTTATCGTTCAAATTTTCCCATAATGCCTCTAGTCCCAGAAAACGATATTCATTATTGTATAAATCTTGTAATAATGATGTTGTAAAAACTCTATGTCTGGAATTATTGTGCGCTTCGTTAATAAGAATGATTTTTTCGTTTTTAGAACGATCAATAATATATTCTTTAGCATTTACGGGGTTAAATGTTTTAAAATAAATACTGTCTTCTTTTGAAATTGTTCTCTTTTTAGAAAAGTCGTTTTCAAATTGTTTGTCCCAAGTTTCTAGAGCAAGTTTGTAGTAACCGCTTATAGAAAAATTGGTTGCAGCAACTTGAAAACGCGGTAAAGTTTTATCTTTTTCAAAATTCGTAATAATATCTTCTGAAAAAAGATAGGTCTCTTTTTTTTCTGAGCAGTTATGTTTATAGATAGAAGAAGTAAAAGAAAT
>NZ_NRQU01000050.1 GCF_004119495.1 Flavobacterium sp. YO12 | reverse complement strand
AGTAGTATAGTAGTGGATTTTTTTTATTGTTTATTTTGGAATTTAGTGACCTCCACCTTCACTTTGAACGTGGCTGATTCCTTGTTTTTTTAATATTTTAGGACAGTAGAAACCATAGAATCCTAAATAAGCAAATCCTAAAAGAGGTACAATATAAGAGAAATGTGTCCATGTGATACCAAAGATTCCTTCTGGTTTTGTAAGGTCAAAATCACAGATGCTTCCTTGTACTAAAGGAATAATTCCTCCTCCTAGAATCATCATGATTAAGAATGAAGATGCTTTTCCAGTGTTTTTTCCTAAACCAGCGATCGCTAAATCGAAGATTGACGGCCACATAATTGACAAGAATAATCCACCAGAGATAAAGAAGAATTTAGCAATTTCCGGGCTTGGACAAACTAATCCTGCAAGCATCATTAGTAAACCAGATATTCCGAAAAGCATTAATGTTTTTCCAGCATTTTTTCCTCCTATAAAACTCACACCAATAAATACTAAAATCCAGATTGGGTAAATGTAGAACGAAGAAACATCGTGCGCTGCAAAAATATTAGCTCCAATAATTACTCCAAATGCAACAGCAGGAACAATGAATTTTAATGCTGTATTTACTAAGTTTGAAGTATTGAAAACGTTAACACCACCATTCCAACGGCCAATCATTAAACTTCCCCAATATAGAGCGATAAATGGCGCGATTGCATCTTCTAATACATTACCAAATTCAGCAGTATGAAGCAAAGCAGGCAGGTTACTGATAATTGTAACTTCAGTTCCAACATAAATAAAGATTCCTAACATTCCTAGATATAGTTGTGGATAATCAAGGATGTTGAATTTTTCGTGTGCTGTTTTAACTACTTCTTCCTCTTCTTTTGCCGGGTCTTCAATTTTAGAGAAGTTCATGAAAATTGCAACTGCAATAAATGCAAGACCAAGGATGATAAAAGGTAATTTAATATCTTCTAAAGAAAGTGCCGTTTTTTTGTTGTCTCCCATTCCAAATAAAGCGATTCCAAGTAAAATTGCTCCAATTGTTGTTCCGAAAGAGTTAATACCTCCTGCAAGTGTTAAACGGTGAGCTCCGGTTTGAGGGCTTCCCATTTTAATGGCTAATGGATTGGCAACAATTTGTTGAATAGAAAAACCTAATCCTACAGTAAATAAGGCTGTTAAGAAAAATGGAAAGCTTTCCATTGTTGCTGCAGGAATGAATAAAAATGAACCGAAAGCTGAAAGTACTAAACCAGCAGAAAGGGTTTTTTTGTATCCAAATTTTTGTAGAACATCTAATTTTAAGGAAACTAAAAAGAAAATCAAAGATCCTACAAAATACGCCGCATAAAAAGCCCACGCTACTAGTTGTGATTGAACTTGAGATAAGGTGAATACTTTTTTGAATACGGGAATAAGGATATCATTGGCCGAACCAACAAAACCCCAAAAGAAGAAGACTATTATCAACGAGATAAACTGCCCCCATTTGGTTTGCACATTTTCTGAACTCATAATTGTAATAAGGTTAATTTTTAATAAAATTGTTTTTTGAAGACCGTAAATATATTTGTTACACGAATCAAAAAAAAATTATTGATTAAAAATAATGTTAAATTTAAACGAACTACAATATTTATTCAACAATGTGTTAATTTATATAGAGTTAGAAATGTTAAAGTTTTACTCCAAAATTCTATTTTTGACGTCTTTACTGTAATTTCTGCCAATAGGAATCGTGTAGGACTGAATCTGGATGCGGTTTCCTTCTATTGATTTTACTTTGTTTAAAGCTATAACATACGATTTGTGAATGCGCAAAAAGCGTTCAGCAGGCAGTTCTTCAGATAATGAAGTTAATGATCTGTGGGTGATATAAGTTTTATCAGGAGTAACCACTTTTATGTACTCTTTCATTCCTTCTATAAACAGAATTTCTTCAATATTAATCTTCATCATTTTTTTATCTACTTTGATAAAAATATGCGAATCGCTTTTTGAGGTATCGACCTTAATATTGTTTTTTAAATTGTATTCGGTCGTAATTTTATTAATACATTTTATGAATCGTGGAAGCGGAATTGGTTTTACTAAATAATCTAAAACATCGAGATCGTAACTTTCGGCAGCAAATTCTCTAAATGCGGTGGTTATGATTACTTTGGTTTTGTTTTCCATTAAACTGATAAGTTCAAATCCAGTCATCATAGGCATATTGATATCAAGAAAAACGGCATCGACAGAGGTGCTGTTTATAAAATCCAGCGCTTCTAGAGAATTATTGAATGTTCCTATCACTTCAAAGTCTGTAAAATTTGCAAAGTAATTTTGCAGTACTTTTATAGCTAGAGGTTCATCATCAATCAATACACATTTAATCTTCATTATCAATTGGTATTTGTAAACGTATTATATAGTAATTCAGTTTTGTTGTATCTTTTAAGCTAAAATGATTTTTGTAAATCAGTTTTAATCTCTTTTTTGTATTAACCAGACCAATACCGCCTTTTGAGTTAAGATTTTGTGAAAGTACAAAATTATTTAAGATTTCAAAATCTAACATTTTGTTATCAATAATCTTACAGTTGATTTTAATTTTTAAATTAGTATTGTTTATACTGCCATGTTTAAAGGCGTTTTCTACTAATGAGATAAAGATCAGCGGCGGAACCATTATATCTTCAATGTTCGATTCTAGGTTAATAGTAACTTCTACATTCTCAAAACGTAATTTTTCAATCTCAACATAATTCTGAATATAATCTATTTCTTTAATCAGCGGAACAAATTTAGTTCCTTTTACATCATACAGAACATACTCCATTAAGTTCGAAAGTTTAATAATTACATCTGGAACTTTGTCTGAAGATTCTAATGACAATGCATAAAGATTGTTTAAAGTATTGAAAAAGAAATGCGGTTGAATTTGATTTTCTAGATATTTCAATTTGATTTTAAACTGATTTTCTCGCAATGATCTGTTTCTTTCACGTTCACGAAGCCAAGTCAAAGTCAGGTAAACAGATGAAGCCATCGCTAGAACATACAATTCTCCAATACAAACTGCTACAATATGATTAATCTCAAACGGATGATATTCTCGATTTGCTTCCGGCCAAATGTTTTCTGAGATAATATAAAAGGTAAGTGCAGTTTTTAGAAGGTAAATACCAAAAAGGCTGGCTAATAATGCAAAAGTGTAGGTAATGTATTTTTGTTTTAGAACATATTTAGGTACTAAAATAAATAGATTAAAATATACTAATGGAATGTGCAGTGAGAACTCAATTAAATTTGATTTAAAAGAATATGGATAATCATTAAAGTAAGCGCCCCATCGCAAAAAGTTGAGAGTGAAATAAGTGCCCCAGAACCAAATATGATTTTGAAGTTTTATGTCAAAGTTTAATTTTCGAATTTCGTTCAACTTTTTTAACGTTTTGTTATTATTTAGGAAGGACTTGTAAATACAGTACAACTTTACATAATTACTGTCAAAAACACAATTTTTTTGAATTAAATTTTAAAATAAATGTTAAAAAATGCTGTATTTCAACGATATAACGTTTTCGTAAAACATAATGTTGAATGTTTCGTGTTGTTTGTTTAAAAAACTGTACTGTTTGTATAATATATTTTTTTTAACAGTGCCTTAACAATATTTTTATCGCTTAACTAATCAAAACCATGATAAAAATGAAACAAATTATGTTAATCCTTGCGATTATCTTTACTTCGCAAATGTCATTTGCACAAGTAAAAACGATCAAAGGTTTGGTAAGCGATCAAAATGGATTGCCGCTGCCTGGAGTAAGTATTATTATTCAAGGTACAAAAACGGCTACCCAAAGTGATTATGACGGAAAGTATACGATTCAAGCATCTGCGGGAGATGTTCTTGCGTTTTCGTATATTGGTATTAAAACCCAAACAGTAACGGTGACTTCTTCGCCTACAATTAATGTTGTGCTTAAAGAAGATGCGCAAAATTTAAATGAAGTTGTTGTTACGGCACTTGGGATTAAAAGACAAAAGAAAGAACTGGGTTATGCCGTTCAAGATGTAAAAGGTGATCAATTAAATAAAGCGATTACAACAAATGTAACTTCAGCTTTATCAGGAAGAGTTGCCGGTGTAGACGTGTCAATACCATCAACGGGAATTGCGGGTAGTACGAGAGTTATTATTAGAGGTATTTCAAGTATAAGCGAAAGTAACCAGCCGCTTTATATTGTAGATGGAGTTCCTATTGATAATTCTGGTTTATCAAATGATAATGCTGCAGCTAGCAGATGGTTTGATGGACGTGATAATGGAGATGGAATTTCAGGAATTAATCCTAACAACATTGAAAGCTTAACAGTATTGAAAGGTGCAGCAGCTGCGGCATTGTACGGTTCAAGAGCTTTGAATGGAGTAATTTTAATTACAACTAAAAAAGGAAGCAAAGGAAAGCTTCAAGTTGAATTGACAAGCGGTGTAAGTTTTGATCGTGTAAATGCTAAGTATTCGGATTTTCAAAGTGAGTATGGAACTGGTGCAAATGGTGCGTTGCCAGACCCTAGCAGAGGTCCTTCTGAACTTTACAATTACACTACCAGCGCTTGGGGACCAAAGTTCTCTCAATCTGTGGGAGCGCAAGTAAAAATATTTGACGGTTCTACACGACCTTATGCTAAAGTCGATAATAATATTCAAGATTTTTTTAGAACAGGATTTACAACTACAAATGGAATCGCATTATCGGCAGGTAGTGATAATGCTTATGTACGTTTTGGATATAATAATTTAAACAACGATGACGTAATTCCGGGATCTGGTTTAGAACGAAATGATGCAAGTTTAAATGCAACTTTAAAATCGGAGAAATTTACGCTGGATGCTAACGTAAATTATATTGCTGAAAATACTGAAAACAGACCTGGTTTAGGAGATTCTCCAAATAATATTGGTTATTCATTAAGCGGATTGGCTCCAAATATTGATCAAGCTTGGTTAAAGAATTATAAGGATCCAGAAACAGGTAAGATATACGAATGGAATACTAATATTTATCAATTAAACCCATATTTTACAATAGACGAGAATCATAATTCATCTAAGAAAAATCGTTTTATTGGTAATGTATCTGGAACTTATCAGTTAAAAAGATGGGCAGCATTAACGTTGAGATCTGGTTTAGATACTTACGCTTTTAGTGCTAAAGATTTTATGGCTGCAGGAAGTACATGGCCGGGAAGAGATGAAGGTTATCTTGGTTTAAATAATATAAATGTGTCAGAGATGAATACTGACTTAATCGCAACTTTTAGTGATATAAAATTAGCTGAAGATTTTACTTTCTCAGGAATTTTAGGAGCTGGAAGAAGAGATTTTAGAAGAGATCAAAATTCTAGATTTGGAACAAAAATTATAGAACCGGGAACTGAATACATTAGTAATTTTGTGAATCAAACAGAAAATGCTCCCGTTGAAACCAGAACCAGAACAAACTCAGTTTATGGTTCAGCAAAGTTTGATTACAAAGGATATTTATATGCGGAATTTACAGGAAGAAATGACTGGTTCAGTGTAATTAATAAAGATGCTTTTTATCCTGCGGCTTCGCTAGGTTTTGTATTCTCTGATGCTTTTGATTTTAAAAATGAAGTTTTTAATTATGGAAAATTTAGAGCTTCTTGGGCGAGAGTTTCTAATGCTCCAGGCGCTTATAAAAATGCACTAAACTATACCACGTTTGCATCTTACAATGGTCAGAGTGTGGTTAATATTAAAAATAGTGCGGCGCCAAATCCTAATTTGACTTACCAATCTAAAACAGGAGTAGAGTTTGGACTTGAAACTTCTTTCTTTAAAAATAGATTAAGAGCCGATATTACTGTTTATCGTGAAGATACTTCTGATCAAACTCTGGATCTTCCTTCATCTGCAACATCTGGATATGAATTTATTTCGGTTAATGCTGGAGAATTGCGTAACGAAGGTATTGAAATCTTTTTGTCTGGTACACCTATTAGAACTAAAGATTTTGAATGGGGAATTGATTTGAATTTCTCAAAAAACAAAAACTCAATTCTTTCTTTACATCCAGATATTCAAACGTACACCATTTCTGAAGCACGCTGGGCAGGAGCTTCTATTGTTGGAGAAGTTGGAGGTAAGTACGGAACAATTATGGGAAGAGATTTTTTAAGAAATGATGCAGGTGAAAAAGTTGTTGGAGCAAATGGTCTGCCATTATTTACAGATGAAAAAGTAGCATTAGGAAAAGGGCTTCCAGATTGGGCTGCAGGTTTAACAAATAGATTTAGCTATAAAGGAATAACGCTTCAATTTTTAATCGATATGAAGTTTGGAATGGATGTGTATTCTATGACTAATTCTGTTGCAGCTCAAAAAGGACTTTTGGATGTTACTACTGATGGTAGAGATGCTTATAATCAAGCGAGAGCTCAAGCAATTGCGAGTGATCCTAATTTTAGTCAAGCAACGTGGATTCCTACAGGAGGATATGTTGCTGAGGGTGTTGTAAATGTTGGAACTACAGCCAATCCGAAGTATGAAAAAAATACAAAACCTGTAAATCCTCAGGATTATTGGAATACAGTATTTAATAACACGCCGGCTCCATTTGTTTACGATGCTTCGTATGTAAAATTAAGAGAGGTTAGTTTAGGTTATCAAATACCAAAAAGTGTTTTTGCGGGTGCTAAAATTAACTCAATTTATGTTTCGGCATTTGCAAGAAACTTATTGACTTTTAATAAAGATCTTCCAAATGTTGATCCAGAGTCTATGTATACATCTGGAAATGGACAAGGTTTTGAGTATGGTTCATTACCATTTAGACAGTCGTATGGTTTTAATATTAAAATTGCATTCTAAAAAAAAGATATTATGAAATTCAAACAAATAATAATAGCCATACTTGCATTGTTTACTGCAGTAGGCTGTACGGAGAATTTTGACGCGCTGGAGAAAGATCCTGTGGCGTTGACTGCAAATCCAGCTGGACAACTTACGTTTACACAATTGTGTATGTCCGGAGATGGGTTTTATCAATGGAGAACCAACTTAATTTATTCTGGTGGTTTTGTACAGCATTATTCTGGTGCATGGAACGTAACTACATTTGGAAGCAGATTCAATAAAGATGACGGATATGCTACGGCTTTATGGAGAAATGGATATTCTAATGAATTAAAGAATGTCGTAGATATTCTTGAAAAAACAAAAGATGATCCTGCGGCTGCAAATATGAATGCTGTTGGTAAGATTATGAAAGTAATGGTAGCACAGCGTATGACTGATATTTATGGTGATATTCCTTATTCAGAAGCTGGACTGGGTTTCTCAAAAGGAATTGTAACACCTAAATATGATAAACAAGAAGACATTTATATGTCATTTTTTAAAGAATTAGATGAAGCTTATAATCAATTAAAAGTTGGCGGCGGAAGCATAAAAGGTGATTTATTTTATAATGGTGATGTTCTAAAATGGAAAAAACTGGCAAACACATTACGTTTGCGTCTAGGAATGAGGATTTCTGAGATAAAACCAGTTGAAGCTGAAAAACAAGTTAAAGCGGCTTTGCAAAACGGAGTTTTTGCCAGCAATGAAGATAATTGTATCATGCGTCATTTAGATGCAAGTTTTAATGATGATCCAGCATCTATTGATTTTAGAGGTAATGGACTTGCTTATGCTTTTGTGGGAAATGAAAATGGAGATCACTTTACAACTTTGGTTATAGATTATCTTAGAGATAATGGAGATCCTAGATTAACAATGCTTGCAACTCCTAAAAAAACCAGCAGCGTTAAGCAAGGCGCACCAATTGGGCCAGGTGAAAATTTATATGAAGGAGTAAAACCAGGTTTGTACCAATATCAAGCTCCGGGTGGAACTGATGCAACATCAGGAATTCAAGATTATTTCAAGAAAAAAACGACACCTTTTTTACATGTTAGTTATTCAGAAACACAATTGTTACTGGCTGAAGCTGCTTTTAGAGGCTGGGTTTCTGGTTCTGCAGCGGATTACTATAAAAAAGGAGTTGAAGCAGGTATTAAGCAATTAGAAATTTATGGAGCGCTGCCGGCTGGTCAATCTAAAATTGATACTTACCTAAATGCAAAACCATTAGTTGCAGGAAAGGAAAAAGAACAAATTGCAACTCAGCTTTGGATAACATATATTTTTAATAGTATTGAAGCTTATTCAAATTGGAGAAGAACTGGATTTCCAAAATTAGTTCCTATCACAAATCCAGATTCTGAGACAAATGGAGTTACACCAACACGTTTATATTATCCAAATGATGAAATGCAGAAGAATGAAACAAATTATTTAGATGCACTAGCTAGAATGGGAGGAAAAAATGACTGGTTGAATAAAGTTTGGTGGGATGCTAATTAAATAGAAATTCCTGCATAAAGTTTTGCCTAATAAGGTGTTATTGTAATTAAATCTTAGAAATTAAAATTATGATAACATTTTATTAGGCATTTTTTTTTAACATTTAATTACTTCTTTTTTTTAATAGTATTTAAAAGAATTTGATAGTTTTTATCTTAAATAACAGATTTTCAAATATTTGTGATTTGTTAGATGATTTTTAATAAAACTAACCTATTGTTGAATAAAATCTCCGTAAATGCGGTAAAAACTGCATTTTATAGATAGGAAAACGTTTTCGTGCAACGGATTATTGATCGATTTATGTCGTTTGTTTAAAATTTCAGGCAGTTTGTATAATATATTTTTTTTAACAATCCCTTAAGAATAATTTTACATCATAACTAACAAAATAAATAAACATGAAAAAAATTTTCTTAATCTTTATGATTGTTTTTACGGCGCAAGTTTCGCTTGCTCAGGTAAAAAATGTTAAAGGTGTGATTACAGATTCTGATGGGATGCCGTTGCCGGGTGCATCTGTTGCTGTGCAAGGAGGTCAAAAAGGTTCTACTACCGATTTTGACGGATTGTACACTATTGAAGTTACAAAAGGACAAACTTTAGTTTTTACTTATGTAGGTCTTGAAACACAATCGATAGTTGTAGGTGATGCTACTACAATTAATGTTAAAATGGTACCAGCAGCATCAAATGCGTTAAACGAAGTAGTTGTTACTTCATTAGGTCTTAAGAAAACTAGAAAATCTCTTACTTACGCAGCTCAAGAACTTAAAGGCGAAGAGTTGACTCGTGTAAAAGATGCCAACGTTATTAATACAATTGCAGGTAAAGTTGCCGGTGTTGCAGTAACAAAAAGTTCTGCAGGTACTGGAGGATCTACAAAAGTAGTTATTCGTGGTAACTCTTCTATATTAAACAGCCAGCCGCTTTACGTAATTGATGGTATTCCTTTGTATAATGGTAGTTCAAATCAGCCAAATGATTCATTTGGTAGTACTGCAGGAGGTAACCGTGACGGGGGAGATACAGTTTCTTTAATTAACCCTGATGATTATGAAGGAATGACCGTACTTAAAGGTGCAGCAGCATCTGTATTATACGGATCTCAAGGAGCAAATGGTGTTATTTTGCTTTCTTCTAAGAAAAATAAAGAAAACAAAGGAAACTTAGCAATTTCTTCTGTTACTACTTTTGAATCTGTACATTCTTTGCCAGAATTCCAAAATGAATATGGAACTTTAAATGCACAAAAATCTTGGGGAGGAAAAGTAGCTTCAAATGATTTTGTAAAAGATTTTTTCAATACTGGAGTTACGCAAATTACTTCTGCTTCATTTACAACAGGATCAGATATTGCTTCTACAACTTTATCTTATGCTAACACTTCTTCTTCAGGTATTATTGAAGGTAATGGATTAAAGAAAAACAATTTTGGAATCCGTCAAACAGCTAAATTTTTCAACAATAAATTAACTGTTTCTGCCGATGCAAAATATACAAGCCAAACTATTGATAACAGACCGGTAAACGGACTTTATTCAAATCCTCTTACAGGTGTTTACTTGTTTCAAAGAGCAAATGACTTCAATTTCTACAAAGATAATTTTGAATCATTTATTCCTTCTAGAAACCTTTACGGGCAAAATTTCTACACACCATTGGATGCAGACATCTACGTTCAAAACCCTTATTGGTTAATCAATAGAAACAAATCTGTTGATAAAGATAATTTCTTTAACGGAAACATCGCTTTAGATTATAAAGCAAACAACTGGTTGAGCATTGGTGCAAGATACAGTTATAACAGAATCGAAAATGATTTTGATAAGAGAATTTATGCTACGACAAACAATTCTTTGTCTGGATACAATGGTAGATATATTAATGTAGGTACATTAAGTACACAACGTTATGGAGATTTAATTGCTAAAATCAATACTAATTTCAACGAGAATTTCAGCTTTAATGCTATAGTAGGTGCTAGTATCAATAATACTTTAGCAAATCATTCAACTACTTTAGATTCTGGTATCACTCCAGGGCTTATTAATGCTAACTTATTTACATTAGGAAATTTTGGAAGTAACAAAGGTGTAGATAACTTAAATCTTCAAGCTACAGGTTCTGCTAGAGAAGTTCAATCTATATTTGCTTCTGCTACTTTTGGTTACAAAAACATGTTGTATTTAGATGTTACAGGACGTAATGACTGGTCTTCTACTTTAGTAAATACAGATACTCCATCATACTTTTACCCATCTGTGGGTGTGACTGCTCTTATTAGTGAAATGACAACTTTGCCAGAGTGGATTAACTTTGGAAAAGTGAGAGGAACTTATGCAGAAGTAGGAAACGACGTTTCGGCTTTTGTAACTTCTCCAAAATCAACTGTTCAAGGTGGTATTATTATTCCTCCAACAGTAGGGCCAAGACCAGGTGAATCTTTAAAACCTGAGTTGAAATCAGAATACGAATTTGGTACAGAATGGAGAATGTTTAATAACAGATTTGGTTTTGAGGTTTCTTACTACAATTCAGAAACTAAAAATCAATACATCCAAGTTCCTGCACCAAGTACAAACCCTTATGGTTATACTTTTTACGGAATTAACGCTGGTAGTATCGAAAACCACGGTATCGAACTTGTTCTTACTGGAAAAATCATCACAGGAGATAAATTCTCATGGGATACTACATTAAACTATTCTCAAAATAAAAACAAGGTTAAAGAAATTCCAGAAGAATTAGGAGGAACAATTCCTTTAACTCCTGTAAACAATATCAACTACAGATATGCTTTAACAGAAGGAAGACCATTTGGAGTTATTGAAGGAAAAGGGATCGTTAAAAACGATAAAGGAGAAATTGTTTTAGATGACAAAGGAAACTTAGCAATTGAAGGAGCGTTCCGTGAAGTTGGTAATGCAAATCCTGATTTCATGTTAGGTTGGTCAAATACATTTAAGTTTGGTGCTTTTACAGCTAATTTCTTAATCGACGGACGTTTTGGAGGTGATGTAATGAGTATTACAGAATCTATGAATGATTTTTATGGAGTATCAAAAAGAAGTGGAGATGCAAGAAATGCTGGTGGTGTTCCTGTGAATGCAGTTATGCCTAATGGTACTAAAGTTACTTCAATGGATGCTCAAAAATATTACGAAGCAGTTGGCGGACTTAACGGAGCTACAGCTGAGTATGTATATGACGCTACAAACGTAAGTTTAAGAGAGGTTTCACTTGGCTATACTTTCAGTAAAAAAACATTGCCATTTGTTAATACAGCAACTTTATCATTAATCGCAAGAAATTTATTCTTCTTTTATAAAGATGCACCTTTTGATCCAAACATTGCTTTAAGTACAGGTCAAGGTTTACAAGGAGTTGATATTTATGGTTTGCCATCAACAAGAAGTATTGGTCTTAATTTAAATGTAACTTTCTAATTTAAAATATCATGAAAACAAACAATATAAAAAAATCATTAATCTGTTTCGGTCTTTTAGCCTTAGTTGGTTGTACAGATAATTTCGATGAGATTAATAGTAATCCTGATGCTTTTACTCAAGAGGAAGTAACACAGGACTTTAACCATATTTTAGGTCCTTTTAAAAATATGTTCGAGAATGTAATGGTGAATACTCCAGGTTGGAGATATCAAATTGCCATTGATTTATCAGCAAATACTTGGGGAGGTTATTCAACAGCTCCAGGTTTTGATGGAGCAAATAATCTTTCTTACGCTCTTACTGATAAATGGAACGGAGCAGGATGGGAAGCTGCATATTCACTGGTAATGGCAAATTTCTTGAAAGTTGAAAAAGAATCTAAAGGAAAATACGATCAGTTTTATGCACTTGCAACAATTATTAAAGTAGAAACTTTACATAAAGTAGCCGATGCTTGGGGACCAATTGTTTACTCTCAATTAGGAACTACTAATTCGACAATTGCATACGATTCGCAACAAGACGTTTATACAGCAATGTTTAAAGACTTAGATTTTGCAGTAAATGAGTTAACAAGAAGAATAGATGCAAAAGAACCTAGCTCTTTTGTAAATACAGACCGTTCAACATATGCAGGAAGCTATGAAAAATGGGTGAGATATGCCAATTCATTACGTTTAAGATTAGCAATGCGTATTGTAAAAGTAAATCCAACATTAGCAAAAGCAGAAGCTGAAAAAGCGATGAGTCAAAAATTTGGTGTAATGACAGCTGCTACTGATACCTTTATGGTAACTAAAGATGTTTCACAACACCCTTTAAGAGTGGCTGCTTATGAGTACAATGACAGCCGTATGTCTGCAGATATGGAATCTATCATGGGAGGTTATAATGACCCTAGAATGAAAGCTTACTTTGCAACATCAGAACAATTTCCTGATCAGTACAAAGGAATCCGTACAGGTGGAATTCTTGGAGATAAAACATTACACATGAAATTTTCAAATTTCGGAAAAGTAATAAAAGATGACAAACAAGTAGTTTGGATGAATGCTGCCGAAGTTTACTTCTTAAGAGCCGAAGGTGCTTTAAGAGGCTGGAACATGGGAGGTGATGCTGAATCATTGTACAAAGCTGGTATTGCTGCATCTTTTGATCAGCTTGCTACAGGAGGCGCTGCTGAATATACTGCAAATAATGTAAATACAGCAAAAGACTATGTAGATCCAGTTGCACCATTCAATAGTGGTTTAGCAGTAAATAAAGTTACTGTTGCTTGGGATAATACTGCAAGTAATGAAGTGAAGCTTCAAAAAATCATCACTCAAAAATGGATTGCTAACTTCCCTGACGGACAAGAAGCTTGGTCTGATCACCGTAGAACAGGTTATCCTAAATTGTTACCAATTCTTAATAATCAAAGTGCTGGTGTAGTTACTACTCAATTTGGTGTAAGAAGAATAAACTTTGTTCAAAGTGAAAGAGATGGAAATCCAGAAGGAGTTAAAACAGGTGTTGCAAAACTTGGAGGTCCTGATAATGGAGGAACTAGAACTTGGTGGGATACTACTGGTCCGAACTTCTAAAAACAGAGTATAAGAATTTAAGTTTGGTTAGTGAATGGTATAGGCAGTGAAAGTTGTCTATACCATTTCAAAAACCAAAATTGTAAATACAAAAAATAGAAAATAAATGAAAAGTGCTTTAGAAATAAAACCTGATATCAGCTATAAAAGCGCGGGAAAATTTGAAGAAACGAGATTTGAGAAAATCCATAACGAAATCTTCAAAAATTCTGCAGAAGCTTCTGTAATTGTAGCGCAGGAAATTGCGCAGTTAATTAGATCTAAGCAGGAAAAAAATAAAACCTGCGTATTGGGTTTAGCCACAGGTTCTTCTCCTATAAAAGTGTATGAGGAATTAGTGAGAATGCACAAAGAAGAAGGCTTAAGTTTTAGCAATGTAGTTACTTTTAATTTGGATGAATATTATCCAATGAGTAAAGAGAACAATCAGAGCTATCATTATTTCATGCATCAGCATCTTTTTAATCATATTGATATCAATCCTGAGAATGTAAATATTCCAGACGGTACAGTTGCAATTGATGAATTAAATCAATACTGTATCGATTATGAAATGAATATTAAAAATGCGGGAGGTCTTGATTTTCAATTATTAGGAATTGGTCGTACAGGCCACGTAGGTTTCAACGAACCAGGTTCACATATTAATTCTGGCACGAGAATTATTACTCTGGATCATATTACAAGAGTTGATGCCTCATCAGATTTTAATGGAATTGATAATGTGCCTAAAAGAGCCATTACAATGGGAGTTTCAACCATTATGCGATCAAAAAGAATCGTACTTATGGCTTGGGGACAAAATAAAGCCGATATCATCAAAAGAACTACTCAAGGCGATATCAGCTCAGAAGTTCCAGCTACATTTTTGCAAAATCATCCTAATGCAACCTTTGTTTTAGATCAGTCAGCAGCATCAGAATTGACTCGTTTTAAAACGCCTTGGCTGGTTGGAGAATGCATTTGGAATCAGGAATTAAAAAGTAAAGCGATTGTTTGGTTGTGCCAAAAAACAAAACAATCAATCTTAAAATTAACCGACAGAGATTACAATAACAATGGAATGTCTGATTTACTGGCACAAGAAGGTTCTGCTTATGATTTGAACATTAATATGTTCAATGTTTTACAGCATACCATTACAGGATGGCCGGGAGGAAAACCTAATACAGATGATTCACATCGTCCAGAAAGAGCTAATCCTGCAAAAAAACGAGTAATTCTTTTTAGTCCGCATCCAGATGATGATGTGATTTCTATGGGAGGAACTTTTTCAAAATTGATAAAACAAGGTCATGATGTACATGTTGTATATCAAACCTCTGGAAATATTGCGGTTACAGACGATGAAGCTTTGAAGTTTGCTGAGGTTGCCAAAGATTTTGTTGGTGAAGCAGGAAGTGGGATCAACTTTAAATCTGTAATTGAATTTTTAAACCATAAATCAGAAAACGAAATTGATTCTCTTGAAGTTCGAAAACTAAAAGGATTAATAAGAAGAAGAGAATCTTATGCAGCAACAAGATATATTGGGCTAAAAGATGAAAAAACTCATTTCTTAGATCTTCCGTTTTACGAAACAGGACAAGTAAAGAAAAATCCGTTAGGACCAGAAGATATCGCTATTGTAAAAGAAATTATCGCAAGAATAAAACCACATCAAGTATTTGCGGCAGGAGATTTAGCAGATCCACACGGAACTCATGAAGTTTGTTTGAATGCGATTTTTGCAGCAATGGGGGAATTAAAATCTGAAAAATACATGGATGATTGCTGGTTATGGCTGTATAGAGGCGCATGGCAAGAATGGGATATTAATGAAATTGATATGGCTGTTCCCCTTTCTCCATCAGAAGTGCTTTTAAAACGTCATGCCATTTTGTATCACCAGTCTCAAAAAGACCGTGTAATGTTTCAAGGAAATGATTCCAGAGAATTTTGGGTTAGAGCCGAAGACAGAAATAAAAATACCGCTATTCTTTATGATGAATTAGGATTGGCAGAATATGAAGCAATCGAGGCCTTTAAACGTTTTGATTACTAAAAAAAATAGATTCGATTAGAACGAATCAAATTACAAAATTCAGATTGATTTCGCAGCGATTAGTGAGGTTCAATAAGAGTCCATCTGAGTTTTGTTTCTTTTATCTATTTATTAATGTTGTCTTAGGATAACATCTTTTCAAAAACAGTAAAAATGAAATATTTATTTGTCCTACTATTAGCAGGTGTAACCTCTAGCGCTCAAATTCAGAAAGAGCAGTTAAATCTTATGCCTTGGCCTCAGAGTGTTGTATTAAACGACGGAAATTTTGCTTTAAACAAAAACTTTAAAGTAAACATAACCGGAAATCCTAATCCAAGAATTTTTGGTGGAGTAACTCGTTTTTTGCGTCGCTTAGATGGTAGAACAGGAATTTTTTTTCAGCAAGGTTTTATCACAAAGTTAAATGAAGTTCCAAATGCCGAACTGCAGATTAATTGTACTAAAAGTGGTAAAATTGGTTTATATGAAGATGAAAGTTATCACTTAGATATCAAACAAAATAAAATTACGATAAACGCAACAAGCGATTTAGGTGCTTTACACGGACTTGAAACGTTATTGCAAATGCTGCAAAATAACAGTAGTTCATTTTATTTTCCAGTATCAAAAATTTCAGATTTTCCAAGATTTACATGGAGAGGTTTAATGATAGATGCTTCAAGACACTTTCAGCCGGTTGATGTAATCAAAAGAAATCTAGATGGATTGGCAGCAATGAAAATGAATGTGTTTCATTGGCATTTAGTTGATGATCAAGGTTGGAGAATTGAAATGAAAAAACATCCAAAACTAATAGAATTAGCTTCGGATGGAATGTATTATACACAAGAGGAAATTAAAAATATAGTAAAATATGCTGATGAGCGCGGTATTTTGATAGTTCCAGAAATAGATGTTCCAGGTCATGCATCTGCAATACTTACAGCGTATCCAGAAATAGGCAGTAAAGTGATTACATTGACAGGAGGAACTTCCGAAAAAAATATTCAAGGTACAGCAATTGCTACCTATGGAATTGAAAGAAATGCGGGTATTTTTTCACCAACATTAGATCCTTCAAATCCTAAAACATATCAAATATTAAGCGAACTTTTTGACGAAGTATGCCCATTATTTCCAGGAGCTTATTTTCATATTGGAGGAGATGAGAACGAAGGAAAAGACTGGGATGAAAATCCAAAAATTCAAGAATTTAAAAAGAAAAATAAGTTAACAACCAATCATGAATTGCAGACTTATTTTACCATGCAGTTAGTTCCGATGCTTAAAAAACACGGTAAGCAATTAATGGGCTGGGAAGAGATTTTGACAAAAAACATGTCAAAAGATGCTATTATTCATGCATGGAGAGGACCAAACGAAGGTGTTGTTGCAGGTCAGTCATTGATTGATGCAGTTAAAAAAGGATACAAGACTGTAATGTCAAATGGATATTATGTCGATTTGTTGTACCCAATAGAAAGTCATTACTTAAATGATCCGATGCCAAAAGGTGCAGTTTTATCGGCAGAAGAAAAAGCAAGAGTTTTAGGTGGAGAAGCAACAATGTGGACAGAACTTGTAACTCCTACAACTATCGACTCTAGACTTTGGCCAAGAACTGCAGCAATTGCAGAAAGACTTTGGTCTGCTGAAGATATTACTGATATGGCTAGTATGAGAAAACGTCTTGATGTAGTTTCTTTTAGATTAGAAGAACTTGGATTGACACACATTCGTAACAAAGCGGTTATTTTAAGAAACATTTCTAATAATCAAAATATAGAACCACTGGAAGAATTTTCGAATGTTTGCGAACCATTAAAAGGTTATAAAAGGAACAAAGGAGGCACTGAATATCAAATGTATTCTCCGTTTACACTTTTTGCAGATGCTTGCGGGCCAGATGCTAAAGATTCATTAGCTTTTAATGATGCAGTAAGTAAATATTTAGCAAATAAAACACCAGAAAATAAAGCTAAAGTAACGGCATTCTTTACCAGATGGATTGCGCTTCATAAAGAATTAACGGATTTGAGTACAAATGCGCCTTTAGTGCAGCCGTTTTTACCTTTAGCAAAAAGCTTAAGCGATGCATCGAAAGAACTGTTACTTGTGTTAGATAATAAGTCGCAATTAAAAGCGGATGAGCTTAAAAATTTAATTGAACAATGTAACAGTAAAGACCATGCTGATGTTGAATTATCAGTTTATGAAAGTCTTAAAAAATTAATATAATGAGTTTGGTTTGAGTTAGTACTTAGTAAGTTGTGTTGCCTGAATTATTTAGTAATTTTTTATCTCTGTCAGGTTTTCTGACAGAGATAAATAGGGCAAAATCTACTGAATACAGCTCTTTTATGATAATCAGAAATAGAATATTGGAACGGTTAAAATTGAGTTTGGTTATTTATTTTTTAATCTAAATTTTATTTCAGAATAATGATCAAATTTGGGTGATTTGTTATTTGGTTTTCACCCAAATGCGAACATTATAAAACCTGGTAATTTTATTACCAGGTTTTTTTATTAATGCATGTTTCCCAGTTTGAAGTTTGCTGCGCAGGTGCCAAAACCAATTACAAAACCAATGATGGCGAACAGTATAATTTTCAACGAAGTTTTTCTATCTCGTGAGATAATAATCAAGCGTAAAATTCCAACAAGAAAAGCAATTACACTTATAAAGGCAGCCATACCGCCAATTGCTACTAAAGGATTATTCATAATGTTTTAAATTAAAGCTGACTTATAATTAAGGCACAGGTGCCAAATCCAATTACAAGAATGATTATTGGAATCAGCATAATTGTTAAAAAGAATTTTTTGTTTTCTTTTCCAGAAATTAAACCAATCAATCCAACTAAGAACATCACAGCGAGGATGAATCCAATAAATATTAATCCTTCCATATTTTAAAAAAATTGTAAATTAAACATTCAGTTTTTCTCGAATCTTATCAATTTTATGATCTCTGTAGAATAAATTCATGGTTTCAAAAGGGATGATTTTCATCTTATCACTTACAATGTGAACACAAGATTTTTTAACAGCTCGAACATCAAAATCATGCGCGTCCATAAAATTCATTATTAAAATTCGGAACAAATTATTATAGTTTAAAGTGTCTGATTGCACTCTTGGCAAGCAGCACATTAATTCATTCATTTCGGTTTCAGCACAATCAACAGAAATTCCTGTGCTGAATAGATTCAGCATATGCGTTTTTAGTTTTTCGTCATGTTCAAAAACAATAGTGTTTTTGGAGTTGTTTAGTAGATCTTCGGGATTTATTAAGTGAGTCATCGGAAAAACTTCTCCATCAATTTTTAAAGCATAAGCCATACATAAAGCATCGGGATTACAAGGTACCGGAATTAAATCTTGTGGTGTAAATAGAGGATATTGCTCATAAATTTTCCTGCGTACCTCAGTTAAAGTGATACGGCCTGAAAGATCATCATAATTATCGTTTCGACCAGCAACTTGTGTAGGCTGAAAAGTAACACCTCGAACACATTTTTGCTGTAAAGCATATTCAATTATCTGACCAATTTCATCGTCATTTTCTCCTTTTTGAAGTGTAATTACCAAAGTAGTCGAAATATTAAATTGATTTAAATGTTCGATTGCTTTTTTACGAACTTCAGTTAAATCTTCTCCGCGAAGTTTTTCTAATACTTCAGGTTTAAAGCTGTCAAATTGCAAGTAGATTTCGAAATCAGGCATATAGCCGGCTAATGTCTCAACAAATTTAATGTCTTTAGCAATTCTTATTCCATTCGTATTTAGCATCAAATGCTTGATGGGTTTGCTTTTAGCAATGTCAAGAATCTTAAAAAATTCAGGATGTACAGTTGGTTCACCTCCTGAAATTTGGACAACATCTGGTTCCCCTTCATTAGCGACAACAGTGTCGAACATATTTTCAATTTCTTCTAAGGTACGATGCCTTCCATAGTTTGGAGCCGAATTTGCATAACAAGTCGGGCAGGCTAAATTGCAGCGATCTGTAACTTCAACAATCGTTAAGCAAGAGTGTTGTTCATGGTCTGTACACAACCCGCAATCATAAGGGCAGCCATAGTGCACTTTTGTATTGAACTTTAAGGGCATTTCAGATTGCTTATTATAATTACGAATCTGCTTGTAATAATCAACATCATCAGCAATCATCGATTTCAATTCGCCATGTGTTTTGCAATGTTTCAACATCATGACTTTATTGTCCTGAAATACAATTTTAGTATCAACAAGATCCAAGCAAGTTGGGCATAAACTTTTGGTATAATCGTAGAATATATAATCGCGGGTTTTCATTAGGATAAAAGTATAGTTATTGTAAAAGTAAAGTTTTGCTTAAACGATTAAAAACCCGATTAATAAATTTCGAGTAGTATATAAAAATAAAAATGGAGCTCCATTGAATACTGCTTAAATGAAGAAATAAAGGATTATATGGTTTTATAAATTCAATTAAAAAGCGAAATAAAAAGTACAAAACCATAAATAGTTTAAATCGGTCACCATTAGGGAGCTTTCTATTTTTTATTTTTTGGAAAAAGATAAAGAGTAAAAGCATGAAAAACATCTCATACAAAGCTACAGGATGTCTGTATAACCCATCACCCAGATCCATTCCAGTAATAAAACTAGTTTCGATGCCGTAAGTAGGTTCCGCAATGCCCATTGAAAAACAGCCAATTCGTCCAATAAATAAAGCCACAATTATCGGAATTACATATAAATCACCCGAAGAGATTTTAACCCCAATTATTTTTTTGAAAAGTTCTACCCCAAGCAATCCGCCTAAAAATCCTCCAGCAACAGTTTTGTTCTGAAAAAAAGTTAAAAAAGTCTGCTGTGTTATTTCGGCAGGATTTTCAAGCAGCGCAATAACTCTCGAGCCTATTAATGCACCAACCATTGCACCAATTAAAATAATAAGACGATTAATATCTGAAATAGGATCTACTGTTCTTTTCTTCAAAAAGTAATATGTCCTTATCCCAATAAAAAAGGCTAATGTTTCAAATAAAGCGTGCCAATAAAAGGTTTCGTTAAAGAGCTTAAATTGAAATGGGAATGTCATTTTTTAGTCAGATTTTTTTGCTAATTTAATTAAATTAATTGGATTGTTTTTGCATTTTTTTTCTTTTGAAAAACTACAACAAATTAGTCTGATTTGTGATGTGTTTTTTAATGGCACATCTGTTTGTTTAATAATAAAATTATTACATTTACAACCTTTTAATAAACAGAAGATTTAATCTATTATTGCATTTTTAATGCAGACATAATTTAATAATAACCTTATTTTATAGAATAAAATATGAAAACAATAGCCATAATTAAATATGTATTTATAACAATAGGAGCACTTATGCTTGCAGGTGCTTTTTTATTTTTATCAGGATAGACAAGCCTTTTTGAAAAAAGCCGAAACTGTGCAAGGAACCGTTGTAGAGTTAATAAGTAAAAGATCTGATAATTCTACAACTTATGCGCCAGTAGTTAGCTTTACTACAAAAGCAGGAAATAAAATAGAATTCACATCATCAGTCAGCAGTAATCCTCCAAGTTACAGCGAAGGCGAAAGTGTTGAAGTTTTGTATGATCCTGCAGAACCAAAAGACGCCAGTATTAACGGATTTGCCTCATTATGGATTGGACCGTTAATTTTTGGGATTTTAGGAACAGTTTTCTTTTTAATTGGTTTCGGGATTATTTTATTCGGGATTTTAAAGCAAAGAAAAACACAGTATCTTCGAGATAACGGCAAACGTATTGAAACAAAATTTGTTCAAGTGCACTTAAATTACGGGATGGCTGTAAATGGAAGAAATCCGTTTCAAATATCCAGTCAGTGGCTTAATCCTCAAACAAACGAAATGTATGTTTTTGAAAGCGATAATATCTGGTTTGACCCAACAGAGTTTATAAAAAGCGATATAATAAAAGTGATGATCGATCCGAGTAATCCAAAGAAATATTATATGGATATTTCTTTTCTACCTACAGTTAGAAGTTAATTAGATTAGTAAGATAACTTTTGAAACAGGTTTGGCTTACATTATAAACCTGCAATTTTTGTTGTCAGGTTTTTTTGTAAATAAAAGTAAAACGCAATATTGTTATTTTAATGAAGGAGACTCAAGTGATAGCGAATAGATGAAGCAAATCTCACTAGTTGATCGACAAAGATTGGAGATTTTCTTTAAGGAGTTTTTCGTGTGATCTCTACTTCGTCGAGATGACAAAACTAGACTTTGTCTTTACGAACTCTGCGTAAATCCTTTGCAAACATTGCGGTTAAAAAGAAATCCGTACTTTTGGTTTTACAATTATCGCATAAATCTTCATGAAAATA
Source organism: Flavobacterium sp. YO12 (assembly GCF_004119495.1). GTDB lineage: Bacteria > Bacteroidota > Bacteroidia > Flavobacteriales > Flavobacteriaceae > Flavobacterium. The sequence continues at coordinate 13,328 of NZ_NRQU01000050.1, read as the reverse complement.
TCATTCACTATTATAATATCATTTTTAGTTTTCTCTACTTCCTTTAGTCAAACTAAAATTGGAAGTCCAGAAGTCGATCCAATTCAAATTCAAAAAACATTTAGCGATTGGTCTGTTTATCAAAGTAAAAAAATCATGCTTTCGAGAGATTTTACAGCGCTTGATTTACAATCTAAAGAAATTTCAAAAGAAAACTTTTTAGACCAATTAGCAAATGGAAATTATATTCCAATTCGATTAAAATCAGAAGAATCAGTTTATAATTATAAGCTATTTAAAATTCTGCCAAAATCAGATACAAGTATAAAAGCAACTATAAATCAAATAGGTTTTGATGCTCTTAAAAATTATCAGATGGAAGGGACTGCTTTTCCTAAATTTTCGTTTAAAGATTTAAACGGAAATCTGGTTACAAACGAATCCATGAAAGGAAAAATTATAGTAATAAAATGCTGGTACATCCACTGCACACCTTGTATAAGAGAATTTCCACAAGTCAATAAATTAGTTGAAGAATACAAAGACCGAAAGGATATTGTTTTTATAAGTCTGGCTGAAGATTCTGCAGAACAATTAAAGGCATTCTTAATTAGAAAACCTCTGTCGTATGCTGTAATTCCTGATATGAAAGTATATATGAATGAAGCTTTACAACTCAATTCATTTCCAACACATTTTATTCTCAATAAAGAAGGAATGATTGCTAAAGTTCTTCCTAATTTCGAGAGTTTAGAAGAAGCATTAGCAAAACAAAGCAAATTGTAGAACAGTTCCGCAGGAACAAAGTATATTGTAGAGATGGATTTTAATCCATCATTCGCAATCAGAACCCAATCTTGCCATTTCGAGGAACGAGAAATAGCACTAGTTAATCGACAAAGATTGAAGACATGCTTAGTGGAGCTTTTTGTGTGATTTCTCGTTCCTCGAAATGACAAGATTGCATAATAATCATCTGCGTAAAACAAAACTTTAAGTCTTCGTTACTCTGCGAGAAACCCCTAAACAGCAACAAAAAACTTAGTCGCTTTGCACCTTTGCAACTCTGAACCTTTTTCCGTACTTTTGCACCAAATTAATTAAAAAGACATTCATGTTAACAGTCAATAATTTATCAGTTCAATTTGGCAAACGAATTTTGTTTGACGAAGTAAATACCACATTCACTCACGGAAATATTTACGGCGTTATTGGAGCCAATGGTGCTGGAAAATCTACATTTCTTAAAATTATTTCGGGCGATATGGACCCAACTTCTGGGCACATTCATTTAGAGCCAGGAAAACGTATGTCGGTTTTAAACCAAAATCACAACATGTTCGATGAGCATACTGTTTTGGAAACCGTTTTAATGGGAAATAAAGTTTTGTACGCTGTTAAAAAAGAAATGGATGAACTTTATTTAGACTACAATGATAAAAATGCTGACAGAATAGGGGAGCTTCAAGTTCAATTTGAAGAAATGAACGGATGGAACGCTGATTCTGATGCTGCATCAATGTTGTCTAACTTAGGAATTAACGAAGAGCATCATTATACTTTAATGAGTGATATGGAAGGAAAAATGAAAGTTCGTGTGCTTTTGGCGCAGGCACTTTTTGGAAATCCTGATGTATTGATTATGGATGAGCCTACCAACGATTTGGATTTTGAAACAATCGCTTGGTTAGAAAATTTCTTAGCAAACTACGAAAATACTGTAATCGTTGTATCTCACGACCGTCACTTTTTAGATGCGGTTTGTACACACATTTCTGATATTGATTTCGGGAAAATCAATCACTACTCAGGAAACTATACTTTCTGGTACGAGTCTAGCCAATTAGCGGCAAAACAACGTGCACAGCAAAACAAAAAAGCAGAAGAGAAGAAACAAGAGCTTGAAGAATTTATTCGTCGTTTTAGTGCAAACGTTGCGAAATCGAAACAAGCAACTTCTCGTAAAAAAATGATTTCGAAATTGAATATTTCTGAAATCAAACCTTCAAGCCGTCGTTATCCTGCGATTATCTTCGATCAAGATCGTGAAGCTGGAGATCAAATTTTGAATGTAGAAAACTTATCGGCTTCGGTAGATGGAGAAGTTTTATTTAAAGATATTAACCTGAATATGGCAAAAGGCGACAAGATCGTTCTTTTCTCTAAAGATTCACGTGCTACAACTGCTTTCTATGAAATCTTAAACAACGAACAAAAAGCAGATTCTGGAACTTTTGACTGGGGAATTACAACAAATCAAGCTTATTTACCAGCTGAAAACCACGATTTCTTCGAAAATGATTTGACTTTGGTAGATTGGTTACGTCAATATGCTAAAACGGAAGAAGAGCGTGATGAGGTGTTTATTAGAGGTTTCCTTGGGAAGATGATTTTCTCTGGAGAAGAAGCTTTAAAAACATCTAGAGTTTTATCTGGAGGAGAAAAAGTACGTTGTATGTTGTCTAGAATGATGATGGAACGTGCAAATATTTTAATGCTGGACGAACCAACAAATCACTTAGATTTGGAATCGATTACTGCTTTCAATAACTCATTGAAAAACTTTAAAGGTTCAGTAATTTTTACTACTCATGACCACGAGTTTGCACAAACTGTTGGTAACAGAATCGTTGAAATTACACCAAACGGAGTAATTGACCGTTACATGACATTTGACGAATATCTTGATGATGAAAAAATTCAAGAGCAAAGAAAAAAGATGTATAATCTTTAATAGTAAAAATCCCGTTATGAGAATAACGGGATTTTTTTATGTCTATTTATTGCCAAAAAGTTTAGCGAAAATGAAAATGATTATCGCAATGATAAAGATTACGATAAATATTCCAAATCCCATTCCGGCTTTAAAAATGTCTCCAATAATTTCGCAGCTTGTAAATGAAAACAGTATTACAAATACCATTAACATTCTTAGTATTTTATTTTGCATGATTCTGAGTTTTATAATTTCATAAATAAAATTAGTTCACGAATCAGGAAAATGTGTTATAGAATTTTTTGAAAATGTTTTAGGATTTGGCGTTTTTAGTTTCTTTCGTACCAAAAAATATATTTGTTTGCTGTTTCCAGAGGAGTACACTATTTATAGCTGTAGATTTTCAATAAATGTATTTATATTTGAGTTTGTGTATTTTAAAATTACTTTTATTTCGGACTATTTTAATTTATTAAACTGAAATATACTATTTTTAAAAGCTATTCAATTGGCTTTTATATCGCAACAAACATGAAATCATACAAAATGAAGACTGCCTCAAAAAAAATAATATGCAAACTAATTTTCGCCTTTTTTATCAACGGGCTGCTTTTTGCTCAAGAAGCTAAATCGCCAATAATGGGTTGGAGCAGTTGGAATAATTTTAGAGTGCATATCGATGAAAAAATGATTCGAGAGCAAGCTGATGCTATGATTACTTCTGGGTTATATGATGCTGGTTATAGATATGTAAATATAGATGATGGTTATTTTGGCGGAAGAGATTCAATGGGGAATCTTTTTGTTGATACTCAAAAGTTTCCTTCGGGAATGAAGGTTTTAGTGGATTATATTCACAGCAAAAAACTTAAAGCAGGAATATATAGCGATGCAGGAAGAAATACTTGCGGCTCTATTTACGATAATGATCAAAAAGGTATTGGAGTTGGTATGTATGGATATCTTGATGCAGATACTAAAACTTTTTTTGACGATTGGGGCTGCGATTTTTTAAAAGTAGACTGGTGTGGCGGCGAGAAAATGAATCTCGATGAAAAAACAGAATACTTAAAAATTTTAAAGGCTGTAAAAGCTAAGAATGAAGCAATTGTTCTTAATGTTTGCCGATGGAAGTTTCCAGGCGAATGGGCGATCAATAAAGCAGATTCTTGGAGAATTTCCTATGATATTGATGATAAATTTTCGTCTATACTTAAGATTATAGATTTAAATGTTGATTTGTATAAATACTCATCTCCCGGACATTATAACGATATGGATATGTTGCAGGTTGGCAGAGGAATGACTTATGAGGAAGATAAAAGTCATTTTTCGATGTGGTGCATGTTGAATTCTCCACTATTGGCAGGCAATGATTTAAGAACTATGTCAAAAGAAACTGTTGGTATTCTTACCAATAAAGAAGTAATTGCTTTAAACCAAGATAAAGGGTTTTATCAAGCAAGACGAATATTTAAAGAGGGAAATATTGAGGTTTGGGAAAAACTGCTGGGAGAAAAAGGAAAAGATGGAAAAGCGATTGCTATTTTGAATCGCGGAGATGAAGCAAACCAATTTGTTTTAAAATCAGATTTAGTAAATCTTGAGAAATCAGTGAAGATTCGTGATTTATGGTCAGGTAAAAATATTGGAGCAATAGGAAAGAAGATAAACTTCAATATACCCAAACATGGTATAGTAGTTTTGCGTACGGAATAAAACAGCCCGTATTTCTTTTGAAAAAGATAAAAATCTATTGTTTTCTAATCGTTTTTATCTCGAGTAATATAAGTCCAGATATAATAATGATTTCTCCTAAAAAATAAGCTATACCAAAAATAGAAATACTTTTACAGTTGTATACAACAATTCCAAAAGTCAAAATACAATATAGAATGTTGGCAATGCAGATTGTTTTTAAAAATGATTTCCAATTATTTTTAATTAAAAAGTAACAGAGAATAGAATAAATTGAAAAAGTCAGTGCTAATAAAGAAAGATATTCTAAAATGGTTTTTGATAAACCAAAAAAAGCATTGAAATTTCTAAGTACAAAAAATAGTAATACAGCAGTAAGTAAAGCACCAAAACCATCCAGCAGAAAGATGTTTCTTGGTTTTGTTATAAACTGTTGCATACTTTTTATCATTTTATGGTTTAGGATAACATCTCAATAAGTTGAATATAATTACCGCAAGTATCGTTTAAAATGGCAATTTTTACATTTCCCATTTCTGCTGGATTTGTTTTAAATGCTACACCCAGATTTGCAAGGCGATTGTATTCTTCCTCAAGATTGTCTACATTAAATTGCGTGCACGGAATTCCTGCTTCAAAAAGCGCTTTTTGATACGTTTTAGCTGGCTCAAAATGATTGGGTGATGGTTCCAACAGAATTTCAACGCCGTTTGGTTCTTCTCTAGAAACGACCGTCAGCCATCTATTATCTCCGCCTAAAGGGATATCGTGTTTTTTTATAAAACCTAATTTTTCAGTGTAAAACTGTAATGCTGTTTCTTGGTTAAGAACTGGAATTGAGATGACTTTTGCTTTCATGATTTTAAGGTTTTAAATTGCTTATCCATTTTTCTTAGCAATTATTATAGTATGAATTTCCGCATCTTCACCTTTTGGATATTTGACTTCGAATAATTTAATGATTTCAAAGTTATTTATAAAAAGCTGATTTTTTATATCTTCTAAAGTATGATAATAAAAATAAGTTCGATCACCAGTGCTTCCAGAAATAAAACCGGATTGAGAAGGATTTCCGGGAACAAAACTTAAATATAAAATCCCATTGTTTAAAAGTATTTTCGCAGAGTCAATTATCAGTTTAGAACAATCTTCTTCGGATAAATAAGGCAAACAAAAGCCGCTCATAATGGCATCAAATTTTTGATCTAAGGAACTAAGTTCCCTTGTATCCATTACTTCAAAGTTGGCTGAAGGATTATTAGCTTTAGCTAATTCGATCATTTTTGGAGCAATGTCGATACCTGTAATTTTTAGGTTGGGATTTTTGGATAGTAAATATTTTGTTATATTTCCTGGCCCACAACCAATTTCAAATACGTTTATTTGTTCTTGTGTTAGAGTGTTGCAAAAGAAGTCATAAGTATCGTTATACAAGCTTAAATTCATAAACTTATCTTCATAGAGATTTGCAATTTTATTCCAAGTCTCAAAAGTTTCTTGGTATTTATCCATTGATTTTAGTTTTGTTCTACTGTTGTCGCTGCGAAGTCAGGAGACTTCGCAGAGCGGGGAAATCTTATTTTTTATAATAAGAGATTTTTCTTGTCCAGGTTTCACTATTATTACCACTCGATGAAGTTTTACTTATCCAGTTGCCATATTTATCATTGGTATAGTTATAATCAAACTCTTCTTCACTAACAATTTTATCATTTCTCAAAGTTTGTCTTTTTGTTGTATCTCCATATTTATTAAGATCACTTAAGTTAACGGTTATATTTCCATTCCACCATTCTGTAGTTTTTTCCTTGATTTTATTTCCATTATTATCATAAAAATACTCCCATTGATTTAATATCTGCTCTTTTGCAGTATGAACATAATAAATAGATTGTTTGATTAATTGTTTTTTTGCATTGTAAACATCTTCAGCACTTTTCTTTTGTACACCTTCAACATTTTCATAAGTAGTAATATATTCTAATCCATTTAAATTTGATTTTTTTCTATTATCATTTTCAGAAATAGATTTTGTTAAATATCCCTTTTGATTAAATTCATAACTAGTAGTGTCTTTTGGGCAATAAAATGTGCCTCCTTCTACCATTACAGATGGGCAGCTCTCGTGTATTTCAACTATTTTATTTATTGTTCCTTTTAATCTCATTTTTTGCCAGTCTGATGATAATTTCTGAGCATTTATTTGGTTTACTAATAGAATTTGTACTAAAACAAAGAGGATTTTTTTCATATTAAATTTAAGATTATTTGTAGTTTTATTCGGTTTTCATTTTCTGTTTTTCTTTGCTAAAATATGTTTTTTAAAAACAAAATATTTTTCAAAAAGAAAATTATGTTTTCAGAAATAAGAAATATAATGGTTTATTTGGATTTGATTGTATAGTTGAAATCTCATTCATTACAAAAAATGATATTTCCCACCCCAACACCCCAACAAATAAATTCTGATTTCGTATATTTGCCAACCAAACATTACAATTACTTATGAGCCAAAAAGTATTACTTAATTCAAAAGAAGTTACTATCATACTCCATCGTTTGGCTTGTCAGTTAATCGAAAAACATCTTGATTTCTCAGAAACTATTTTAGTGGGAATTCAGCCAAGAGGTGTTTTTTTAGCGGAACGTTTAAAACAAATATTAGAAAACGAATATAAGGTTCCCGAAATTTCTTTGGGATATCTGGATATCACTTTTTTTAGAGATGATTTTCGTCGTACTGATAAACCGCTTGAAGCCAATAAAACCCAAATCAATTTTATAGTCGAAAACAAAAAAGTCATTTTTATTGATGATGTTTTGTTTACCGGTCGAAGCATTCGTTCTGCTTTAACGGCAATTCAATCTTTTGGAAGACCTTCAGAAATTGAATTACTGGTTTTAATTGACAGACGTTTCAGTCGTCATTTACCAATTCAGCCTGATTATAGAGGTCGTCAGGTAGATGCTATTAATGGCGAAAAAGTGATAGTAAGCTGGAAAGAAAATGATGGTGAAGATGTTGTTCACTTAGTGACGAATTAAGTTTAATCGGTTAACCGGTTAATTGTTTAATCGGTAGCAACGCCGATTAACCGATTAGAAAAAAAACGATTAAACAATTCAACGAATAAACAAATAAACAATAAAAATGAAAGAATTAAGCGTAAATCATTTATTAGGAATAAAATATATCAACGAGAATGATATTAACCTGATTTTTGAAACGGCAGATCATTTTAAAGAAGTCATTAATCGACCAATTAAAAAAGTTCCTTCATTACGAGATATTACCATTGCCAATATTTTCTTTGAAAACAGTACAAGAACAAAACTCTCTTTTGAATTAGCGCAGAAACGTTTGTCTGCTGATGTCATCAGTTTTTCTGCAGCTCAATCATCTGTTAAAAAAGGAGAAACTCTGATTGATACTGTAAATAATATCCTTTCGATGAAAGTAGATATGGTTGTAATGCGCCACTCTAATCCCGGAGCGGCTTATTTTTTGTCTAAAAATGTCAAAGCGAGTATTGTAAATGCTGGAGATGGAGCGCACGAACATCCAACTCAAGCTTTGTTGGATAGTTATTCTATCAGAGAAAAACTGGGAGATGTTGCTGGAAAAAAAGTGGTTATTGTAGGTGATATTCTGCATTCGAGAGTAGCCTTATCCAATATATATGCTTTGCAAATGCAGGGCGCAGAAGTTAAAGTTTGCGGACCAAAAACGTTGATTCCAAGATATATCGAATCACTTGGTGTTACGGTTGAACCAAATTTGCGTAAAGCTTTAGAATGGTGCGACGTTGCGAATATGCTTCGTGTACAAAACGAACGTATGGATGTGAATTTTTTCCCATCAACACGTGAGTACGCACAGCAATACGGAGTTGATAAACCGCTTTTAGATTCTCTTGGAAAAGAAATCGTAATCATGCACCCAGGACCAATAAACAGGGGAGTAGAGATTACATCTGAAGTAGCAGATTCTGACCATTCTGTTATCTTGAATCAAGTTGAAAATGGTGTAGCAATTAGAATGGCGGTTATTTATCTTTTGGCTTCTAAGATTCAATAATAATATTTAGTTTCAAGTTTCAGGTTTCAGGTTGTTGGAACGTGAATACCCGAATGTCACCCTGAGCGAAGTCGAAGGGCTTTTATGTACAAAATGTGTTTTGCAAATAAGGGCTTCGACTTCGCTCAGCCTGACAAAGTTGAGACAAACTTGAAACTTGAAACCCGAAACTTGGAAAAACTTCGTAACTTAGCTCATCAAAAAATATTAGCGCATAAATTATAAAATGAAAGTAGATCAAAAAGGACATACCGTTACAATAAAAAATACACAAGGTGATTTTAATGGCTTTGTAGAAAAAGTAACGCAGCAATTTAAAACCTTTGAAAAACATAATGTTATAATCGATCTGTTATCGGATTCTGAACTTTCAGAAAATGATTTGAAACTTTTTTTACCTCTTGCTAAATCTCAGAAAAAAGCCAAAAAATCATTTGTAATTGTAGTTTCTGATCTTGATTTTAATGCTGTTTCAGATAAATTAGTTGTTGTGCCTTCACTTTTAGAAGCGCACGATATTATCGAAATGGAAGAAATTGAAAGAGACTTAGGATTTTAAAGAATCGGTTAATCGTTGATTTGTTTAACTGTTTAATCGATAAGTTTTTGATTATGATTTAACGCGATTAAACGATTCACCAAATAAACGAATAAACATTAAATTGAAGCTAACTATACTTGGCTGTTATGCCGCAACTCCTAGAACACTTACTAACCCAACTTCGCAGGTTTTAGAAATCAAGAATCGTTTATTTTTGATTGATTGCGGAGAAGGAACTCAGGTACAGCTTCGAAAAAACAAGATTAAATTCTCAAAAATTAATCACATCTTTATTTCGCATCTTCATGGCGATCATCTTTACGGATTAATTGGAACCATTTCGACTTTTTCTCTTTTAGGCAGAACCACCGATTTACATATTTACGGACCAAAAGGAATTAAAGAATTAATTCTTCTTCAATTGAAGCTGACGGAATCTTGGACTACTTATAGCTTGTTTTTTCATGAATTGGAGTCGAAGAAAAGTGAAGTAATTTTTGAAGACGCTAAAGTTATCGTTAAAACTATTCCGCTTAAACATCGTGTTTATACCAATGGATTCTTGTTTCAGGAAAAACCGGGAGAGAGAAAATTAAACATAGAAGCAGTTCAGCACTATAATATCCATGTTGCTTATTATCAAAAAATAAAAAATGGCGGAGATGTTAAGCTTGATGATGGAACTATAATAGAAAACGAAAAATTATCGTTTGATCCTATACCGTCAATGAGTTATGCATTTTGTTCTGATACCGTTTATAACGAAGATATAATTCCGATTATTGAAAATGTAGATGTTTTATATCATGAATCTACTTTTTTAGAGTCTGAAGCTCCTTTGGCACTAAAAACGCTTCATTCGACTGCAAAAGAAGCAGCGCAAATTGCATTAAAAGCAAATGTAAAACAATTGGTTTTAGGGCACTATTCGACACGATACGACGGAATTGAGCGTTTTAAACAAGAGGCAGAATCTGTTTTTCCTAATGTTCTTTTAGGAGATGACGGTTTGAGTTTTGAATTTTAATTTGTGAGTTGCAAAGGTGCAAAGTTACATAGGTTTTAAACTTTAATATACGTATGTCACCCTGAGGGAAGTCGAAGGGCTTTTGAGACAAGAAGGGCTTCGACTTCGCTCAGCCTGACATACTTGAAACTTGAAAAAAAATAAACTAAAATCAACAATCATGAACGATTTAAGCAATTATAGAAAATCTTACGAGAAAAGTGAATTATTAGAAACTAATATTCCTGAAGATCCAATTAATCTTTTTAACAGATGGTTTCATGAAGTTGAGGATTTTGGCGGAAGCGGAGAAGTCAATGCAATGACTGTTTCTACGATTGGATTAGACGGATTTCCTAAATCTCGTGTGGTTTTATTAAAGAAATTCTCTGAGGAAGGTTTTATCTTTTATACCAATTATAATTCTGAAAAAGGAAAGGCTATAGAAGCCAATCCTAATGTTTGTTTGTCTTTTTTCTGGCAGGAAATGGAACGTCAGGTAATTATTAAAGGAATTGCCCAAAAAACGTCTGAAAATATTTCTGACGGTTATTTTGATTCTCGTCCTGATGGGAGTAAGTTAGGAGCAATTGTTTCTAATCAAAGCGAAGTGATTCCGTCTCGAACTTTCTTAGAAGAAAACCTAAAAAAGCTGGAACATGAATTTGAAGGAAAACCTATTCCAAGACCTGAAAATTGGGGTGGATTTATTGTGACTCCTTTACAAGTAGAATTTTGGCAGGGAAGACCAAATAGACTTCACGACCGTATTCGCTACACAAGCCAATCTGATTTTTCATGGAAGATTGAGCGTCTTTCTTCTTGATTTGTAGGATTTTTACTTTTGTTTAAAAATATTTTATGTAGTTTGTCGATTTTTTTTGTAGTTTACCGATAAATTAAATACGTTTGATATAGAAATGTAAAAAGATTGTCACATAATTATTTAAGGTTTTTGCCCCAACATTTACTTTAAAACTAAACTACTAAGATTATGAAAAAAGTTATGTGCGCCATGCTGTTCATTGTGATTTCGATCACAATGAACTCATGCTCGGCAGAAGTCGCAGAAGGTACGGAAAGTACTGGGGGTACAGAAAAATTAATTACAGACTACAGCTACAATGCGTCTGAATTAGAAACAATGCAATTAATAAACGATTACCGGAAAAGTATTGGTTTAAATGCATTGGAAAAGATTAATCATATCTCTTATGAATGTGAAGTTCATAATAAATATATGATTGATAACAACCTCGTAAATCACAATGATTTTGTTTTGAGGTCTAAAAACATTGAAAGTGTTCTAGGCGCCAAAACGGTTGGAGAAAATGTTGCTTATAACTATAAAACTTCTGAAGCAGCTGTGAGAGCTTGGCTGGACAGCCCGGGACACAAAGAAAATATCGAAGGAAATTATACTCATTTTGGTATTTCAATATCTACCGATCCTACAACAGGAAAAAAATATTACACTAATATATTTGCAAAAATTTAAAGAAAAACTTTCAAATTGGTTGGTTAGTTTTCGTTGTAATTCCTGAGTTACAACGTTTTTTTTTGTAAAAAAAGCTGTCTAGTTATAGACAGCTTTTTTGATATAATATATTTTGGGAGTATTATAATCCAACTATAATGAACTCGCTTCGTCTGTTCATTTGGTGTTCTTCTTCAGTACATGGTACTCCATCAGAACATTTGTTTACGAGCTGTGTTTCTCCATAACCTTTTCCGGTCAGACGATTTTTAGCTACGCCGTTTTTAATAAGCCAAGCAATGGTTGATTTTGCTCTTCGGTCAGATAAAGCTTCATTGTATTGATGAGTTGCTCTACTGTCTGTATGCGAACGAATATCTAACTTCATAGTTGGATTTTGATTCAATACATCTAATATTTTTTCTAAGTCTAAAGCAGCTTCAACACGGATGTTTGATTTGTCAAGGTCAAAATAAATCATTTTTATTCCGAAGCATTTTCCTAAATCATCTCCGATAGCAACTTTACAAATGATTTTATCCAAAGCAATTGGCAGATCTGTTTTTCCACTTACTTTTCCAATATTCACCATTACTTCTTTAGTTGCATAATCTGTTTTTACAGCTCTTACATTATATGATTTGCCACATTCAACTGCAAAACTGTATTTTCCTTCGGCATTTGAAATGGTTGTACTTACAACAACCTGCTGACTGTCATATAAAGTAAGTTTTGTTCCAGGCAGTATTATGCCGCTTTCCGCATCTGTGATTACACCAGTTAATTCCTGCAGACATTTTAGTCTTCTAGTTTCTAGAAATTTATAAATATCATCAGAACCATGTCCGCCGGCTTTATTTGAACTGAAATAACCTCTTCTCGTGGTTGGATCAATAATATAGGCGAAATCATCATTAGGTGAATTGATGTCGCTTCCTAGGTTTTGAATATCACTTACGGTTCCATTATCTTGTAATTGTCCCACAAAAACATCAAGTCCGCCAAGTCCTGGATGCCCGTCAGAAGCAAAATAAATTTCATTTTCACTAGTTACATAAGGAAATGTTTCTTTTCCTTCGGTATTAATTGATTTTCCTAAATTTTCAGGAGTGCCATAACCGCCGTTGCTGTTGATGCTTACTTTGTAAATATCAGATTGTCCTATTGTTCCTGGCATATCAGACGCAAAGTAGAGTGTTTTTTCATCAGGACTTAAAGCAGGATGAGCAGTGCTAAAGCTGTCACTTGTAAAAGGAAGAGCAGTTATATTGGTCCATTTTCCATTTTCGAGTGTGGCTTTGTATATTTTGATTAGAGTAACTTTGTTATCATCTTTTCCTTTTTTGCCATCAATAAAATTGTTTCTTGTAAAATAAACGGTCTTTCCGTCTTTAGTAAATGCGGGAGACGATTCGTGAAATTTTGTATTTATTGCTGTTTTTATTTTATTCACTTTAGTCGAACTTCCGCTTTCGGCATCAATATCTGCATTGTAGATGTTAGTAAAATATTCGCCTGTCCATTTGTGTTTTCTTTGGCTGAAATTACCAGTATCTCTTGCCGATGCAAAATAGATTTTATTGTCATACACAAAACTTCCGTAGTCAGAATATTTAGAGTTGATTCCGGCATCTTCAATTTTATAGCGCCCAGAGTTTAATTTGATTTGATCGAGATAGTTTACATCTTCTTTATAAAGCTTACCTCTGGAATCGTTTTTGTATTTTGTATTAAACTCGTTGAGAACTTTATCAGCTTTGGCAAGCTGCCCAGTTGATTTTAAAGATTGCGCATATCTGTAAAAATATTCGGCCTCTGGAGACGGATTCATTG
>NZ_NRQU01000049.1 GCF_004119495.1 Flavobacterium sp. YO12 | reverse complement strand
AACGCAAATCATTCGTTTACAATAGATTGTTTTTAAAAATCTAATAAAAAACGAGACTTTTAAATTTCACCACCACATTACATTTTATAGTTCAAACCTCTATTTGCGGCACTAAACAGCTTCAGAAAAGATCTTTGAATATATCTCAATTTTAAAAAAGAAAATAATTAACAACTAAAAAAACTAAAATGAAAATGATGCAAACCTGCTGCTGTAAATAAAAAAAGCCATTTCTGCGGCAACAGAAATGGCGAGGCTTAAAGAATATTTATCACTAGATCAAGGACACATTAGAGAGTTGAAAAATCAACTTTCAGGGCGCCTTGTTAATTACTAAAAACCATTACAAAGAAATGAAAAAAAATATAAATCTCATTTTATGGGTTACTTTTTTGTTAACATCCCTGCAATTTCAGGCACAAAATACGAAACCATTAATACAATCTAAACTCGACGGAACTGTAGTTGACGACATTACAAATCAGCCCATCATTGGGGCATCAATAAACATTAAAGGTACAACTCACGGAGTTGTAACGGATGCTGAAGGTAAATTCTACTTTCAAACTGGTCAAAAATTACCTTACACTTTAATAATAACCTACATCGGTTACAAAAAAACTGAAATAATTGTAGACAAAAATCCTGTAATTATTCATTTAAAAGAGGAACGACAGGAGCTGGACGAACTGGTAGTTGTTGGGTACGGAACTCAAAAAAGAAAAGATATTACGGGTTCTGTAGCCTCTGTACCAAAAGCAAATCTCTCTCAAGTAACCTCATCTGCAGATAATTTATTAAGAGGTGCTGTTGCAGGAGTTGTTGTAACGCAAAGCTCTGGAAGACCCGGCGCATCATCAAGTGTACGTATTAGAGGAGGAAACTCGATTACGGCGGGTAACGAACCTCTTTATGTTGTAGATGGAATTTTAATTTACAATGACAACAGCAACAGTTCAGCGGGAGTATCATTTGCAGGTGCCAGCTTAAATGTATTGTCTACCATAAACCCAGTTGATATAGAATCTATTGAGGTGCTAAAAGATGCTTCGGCTACAGCAATTTATGGTTCTAGAGGTGCAAATGGTGTCGTTATTATTACAACTAAAAAGGGAACAAAAGGACAAGATAATATTTCGTATCAAGGTTATTTTGGATTTCAAAATGTTTCGAAAAAACTTAACGTAATGAACGCCAGCGAATGGGCAAGTTTACGAAATGATGTTCAGGCAAGTATTGGACAAGCACCTTCATTTTCTCCTGCACAAATCGAAGCTTTTAAAAACTCTGGAAGTTACGATTGGCAATCAGCGGCTTTTAGAACTGCGGCTCCAGTACAAAACCATCAATTGTCATTTTCTGGAGGTGATGAAAAATCAAGATATGCAGTATCTGCAGGATATTTTGATCAAGAAGGTATTGTTTTGGGATCTGATTTTAAACGTATATCGCTTCGTATAAACTATGAAAGAAACTATTCTCAGAATTTTAAATTTGGAGTAAACGCAAATTACAGTAATTCGGTTTCAAATGGCGTTGGTACAAATGGCGGCGCGGGAGCAGGAAGAAATCCAAATCCTATTGTAAGCGTTTTGTTAACAGCTCCCGTTGTTCCTATTAAAAATGCTGATGGAAGTTATAATGTAACTAATAACCCTTATGCAACTTCTGTAAATGGTTTTGTTCCAAATCCAATTAATGATTTAGAAAACACCACTAATGAAACTAAAATCAACAGAATTTTAACCAGCTTATTTGGTGAATATAAAATAACCAAAAAACTGGTGGCAAAAGTTGCGGTAAGTGGCGATGTAATTGGGACAAAACAAAATTATTATGCTCCAGCCAATACAACAACCGGAGCGGGAACAAAAGGTTTAGCATCTGTTGGTGACAGAACAGTAAGTTCGGTATTAAATGAAAACACATTAAACTATAACACCAATTTTGGTGAAAACCATAAGTTTTCGGTTTTAGGCGGATACACACTTCAATACACTAAAGGCGAAGTAGTTAATGCAGGTGCAAATACTTTTGTAAATGATGCTAATACTTATAATGCACTTCAGGATGGTGTAGCCGTAAAACCATATAGTGATGCTTTTGAAAGTGTTTTGAAATCATGGTTAACGAGAGTAAATTATTCGTATAGAGGAAAATACAATTTTACATTATCAGCTCGTGCAGATGGTTCGTCTAGATTTGGATCAGAATCACTTTGGGGTTACTTTCCTTCTGCAGGATTCTCTTGGAATATTACTGACGAAGAATTTGCCAATAACATTAAAGGCGTAACCGAAGCTAAATTAAGAATTACAGCAGGAACAACAGGGAATCAAGAAATTGGAAACTACCTTTCGTTAGCTTCTATGGGTTCTGTAAATTATGCTTTTGGAGGAACTTTACAAACTGGTTTAGCTCCTACCCGATTGGCAAATCCTGATTTGAAATGGGAAAAAACAAATCAATACAATGTTGGTTTAGATTTATCCTTACTTGATCGAAAAATCAACTTTGTCTTTGATGTTTATTATAAAAAGACAAACGATTTGTTAATCAACGTTCCAATTCCGTTAACATCAGGATATGCAACAGTATTACAAAACATTGGCGGGGTTGAAAATAAAGGTATCGAGATTGGTTTAACTACTGAAAATATAAAAACGGAGAACTTTTCTTGGAATTCAAACATTGTATTTTCTGCCAACAAAAATAAAGTAACCGCCATAGGAAATGGTGTTGATCAATTTTTTCCAGTTGTACCAAATGGTTCTTTATTGCAGCAACAGCCTGTAATTGTAAAAGTTGGAAAGCCTCTGGGAACTTTCTGGGGATACAAGACAAATGGTATTTTTCAAACGCAGGAAGAGGTAAATACACAGCCAAAAATAAACAGTTTAGCCAATACAAAAGTGGGAGACAGAAGATATGTTGATACTAATGGCGACGGCGTTATTACAGCTCTTGACAAAGGAGATCTTGGAACATCACAGCCAAAATTTGTTGGAAGTTTCAGCAATACAATTTCATACAACGACTTCGATTTGAATTTCTCTTTTCAAGGATCGTATGGCGGAAAAGTATTTAATGCTTTAAACCAGCAATTAGAAATTTCGACTCTTGGTACAAACGCCGCTACAACTTTAGTCGATCGCTGGACACCAACAAATCCAAGCAACGAAATACCTAGAGCGTCAAGTTCTCCTTTAGGGATAGTTTCTGAACGTTACGTTGAAGATGCTTCTTTCTTACGATTAAAATTAATTACGCTTGGCTACACTTTACCAAAGAGTGTTTCTAAAAAATTGGGCACCAAAAGCGTAAAGTTTTATGTCTCTGCCGAAAATCTAATTACATGGACAAAATACACTGGTTATGATCCAGAGGTAAGTTCATACGAACAAAACAACTTATATCCGGGAATTGACTTTGGATCGTATCCAAACTCAAAAACATTCATCTCCGGCTTGAACGTAACTTTCTAAGTAAAAAAAATATAAAATGAAAAAGATTATTATAACATTCCTTTTAAGTGCCGGACTACTGGTATCGTGCACTGAGCTGGAGGTAACACCAACCTCTTTTGTAACCGAAGACAACTATTTTAAAACCCAAGACGATGCCATTGCAAGTGTAACCGCAGTTTATGCTTCTTTAAGCCTTGATCCGGGAGAACAAAGTTTATTTGGTCGAAACCTTTACTTCCTGACTGATATGGCTTCAGATTATGCGGCTGCAGGAGTTTCAGCAACAAATCCGCAGGTGCGAGCATTAAGCAGTTTAACACACGATGCCACTTCAGATCGTGTACAAGTAGCTTGGCGTCAAATTTATGCGGGAATAAACAGAGCCAATGTTTCAATCGATAACATTTCGAAAGTATCAGGTTCAGAAGTTGTTAAAACGAGATTAATCAACGAATCTAAATTTATTCGAGCCTTGCTATACTTTCAAGCAGTTCGTCTTTGGGGCGCAGTTCCAATCGTTTTGCATGAACCAACTTCAATTCAATTAGAAAGTTTAAAAGCAAACAGAAAACCAGTTGAAGAAGTATATGCACAAATCATTGCGGATTTAAAAGATGCCGAAAGTCTGCCTCCAACTTACCCAGCTGCTGATGCAGGCCGTGCAACTTCTGGAGCAGCAAAAGCTATTTTGGCTAAAGTTTATTTAACTCGAAAAGATTGGCCAAATGCTGTTTTAAAAGCTAGAGAAGTTATAAACGGCGGTTATGGATATGCATTGTTTGAAAGTTTTCAAGACATCTTTACGAAAACAAAAAAGAATGGAAAAGAACATATTTTCTCTGTTCAGTTTGAACCAAATCAAGCAGGAAATGGATCTAGCGGAAGTACTTTTCAAGCCACATCTTTTACAGGATTTACTGCGACAGAACCTGCTGATATTATTTCGGATGTAGCCTTGTTCTATGATATTTATGCTGTTGGAGACACACGAAGAGATGTCAGTTATGCCAAACAACTTCCTAATCCAGCAACGGGAACTTTGTACACTTTTCCTAAACCAATTTTCAAAAAGTATTTGGACTTAACCAATTTGGCAACTCCGGGTAACGTAGCAATCAACTTTCCTGTAATTCGCTATGCCGATATTTTATTATCTCTGGCGGAAGCAATCAATGAGCAAGGAACGCCAACTCCCGAAGCGTACGAATTGATTAATCAAGTAAGAAGAAGAGCTTTTGGTAAACCTATAACTACTCCTGATGCAGCAGTAGATTTAAAAGGTTTAACTCAAACAACTTTTAGAGCAGCCATACAAGAAGAGCGCAAAAAAGAATTTGTTCAAGAAGGACAAAGATGGTTTGACTTAGTAAGATGGGGAACATTGGTTACCGAAGTTAAAAAAGTAACGGCTAAAAACTCTGTTTCAGAAAGAAATAACCTCTATCCGATTCCGCAAAGCGAACGAAATATTAACCCTGACGGCTTACCACAAAACCCTGGATATTAATTAACATACAACCAAAAAACGAAGTAAAAATGAAAAATTCAAAAAATAACATCACAATCAAAAGTCCTAAAAAAGGGCTTTTGATTACTGCATTACTTGTCGCACAATTCGGCTTTAGCCAAACAAATCCTAATGCAGAATTTAAAGGTGTAATTGGCAAAACTTTAGCCGAGTCTAAAGAATATTGGCCTGATCCCGTAAAAGCTCCAAAAGGTGCACCAAACATTGTTTGGATATTACTAGACGATGTAGGTTTTGGAGCGTCAAGTGCTTTTGGCGGATTAATTCAAACTCCAACATTTGACAATTTGGCAAACAATGGTTTGCGTTACACCAACTTTCATACTACAGCAATTTGTGCTCCTACCCGTGCCGCATTATTAACTGGAAGAAACTCTGCAAGAGTTCACGTAAGCGGTTTTTCTCACACCGTAATGTCAGCAGGATTCCCAGGCTGGGACGGACGTATTCCATCTGATAAAGGAACGATCGCAGAAATTTTACGTGACAATGGTTACAACACATTTGCAGTTGGTAAATATGGTGTTACTCCAGATGAAGAAGCTACAGATGCAGGACCATTTGACAGATGGCCGACAGGAAAAGGTTTCGAACATTTTTACGGATTCTTAGGTTCGCAAACGGATCAGTACAATCCTGATTTAGTAGAAGATCAGGTTCATGTTAAACCTGATGGACGCCATTTAAGTGAGTTAATTACTGATAAAGCAATTAGTTATATTCAAAAACAACAAAAAGCAGCACCCGGAAAACCATTCTTTTTATACTATGCACCAGGCGCAGTTCATGCACCACATCAAGTTGCTGAAAAATGGAGCGATGCTTACAAAGGAAAATTTGATGAAGGTTATGACGCTTACCGCGAAAAGGTATTGGCTAACCAAAAGAAACTAGGAGTTGTCCCTGCAAATGCCGTTTTACCAGAGCGCAACCCATTAATCACAGATTGGAAAAAACTAACGCCAGATCAAAAGAAAGTATATGCTAGATTCATGGAAGTATATGCAGGTTATTTAACCTATACAGATTATGAAATTGGAAGAGTTGTAAATTATTTAAAAGAAAGCAACCAATTAGACAATACTTTGATTTTTGTTGCTATTGGAGATAATGGCGCCAGTAAAGAAGGGACTTTGCAAGGTACAATTAATCAAAGTTTATTCTCTCAAGGAAAATCTGATGAGCAAAATCTGCAAAGTAATTTAGATAATATTGGAGAAATTGGAACTGCAAAAGGTTTAAATACCAATTATCCATTAGGATGGGCACAAGCCACAAATGTTCCTTTTAAAAACTGGAAACAAGACGCACATTCTGAAGGAGGAACTCGTAATCCGCTTATTGTATTTTATCCAAACGGAATTAAAGACAAGGGCGGTATTAGAAATCAATACAGCCACGTAACCGATTTGCTTCCAACAACTTTAGACATTGCTGGGATAAAAGCGCCAGAATATATTCGTGAAATTAAACAGGATATTATTCAAGGTTCATCATTTCAAGCTTCTTTAGACAATCCAAAAGCCGAGTCGCTGCACAAAGTTCAATATTATTACATTTTTGGAAACAGAGCCATTTATAAAGACGGATGGAAAGCTGCGGCAGCACATTTACCAGATTCCTTTGCTTTGAAAAGTTCTTTAGGCAAAAATGAAAAACCAGAACCAAGCAATTTCGACAATGATGTTTGGGAATTATACAATCTGAACGAAGATTTTAACGAGCGTAATAATCTCGCAAAAAAGTATCCAGAAAAATTAGCCGAGCTTAAAAAACTATTTGATGAGCAGGCAAAAGAAAATAATCTTTATCCGCTGATTGACTGGCAGGATGTTTTTAACCGCAGAATTCATAACAACGGTCAAGACAAAGGCAAAACCTTGCAGGAACTTGCTAGAAAAGCAACGCAATCAGGTTCTGGAGCCACACACTAAAAATAGTAATCAGGTCTTTTTATCAAACTAAAAGACCTGATTCAATTTTGAAATCAAAAAAATAAAACAGCATGAAACGAGTAGATTATATCATTATAGGAAAAAAGATTGTCGTAGGCACAATCCTATTTTTAGTTCCGCTGGCAATATTAGCCGGAGGACTGGCAGTAATTAATCAATTTTTAAAATAAAAAATCATGGCAGCAGTACAAAACTCAAAACTAACAAGAGATTTAGCCATCAGTCTTTTGTTATACACATTGCCCGTTTTGGCAATATATTTATATTTCAAGTTAAGTAATAATCCCGTAACAGAATCGCATCTTACTGTACCTTCTTTTCTAGAATTTGCAAAACCCGCATTCGCCAATATCAGAACTTGGGGATTAACGGTTTTCATGCTTGTTCTGGGAGTTATAGAATTTGCAGCGGGTTTATATGACGATCAGTGGACGGGTGAAGAACGCAAAATTGATATTGTTTCTTTCTTGGCTCCAAAACTACTTTTACCTCCTATTATTGCCTTTTTCAGCTTAACCGTTTTACCTTTTTTAATTCCAAATCTCGAAAACTCATTATCATGGGTTCCGTTTTGGGGAGCATTTTTCCTAATTGCCGTAGCCGATGATTTAACGCAGTATTGGTACCACAGACTTCATCATCAAGTACCTTTTTTGTGGCGTTTTCATAGAACACATCATTCCGCTCCTTATATGGGAATGGCGATGCTTTCTAGACAAAACTTCATTTATACAGTGTTTTTCTCTCAGATATATTTAACCGCAACTTTAACCTATTTAGGTTTAGGATTACCCGCTTTGTTTGTCTTAGTAATAAAAAGTTTTATCACACTTGGCGCACACTCAAGTATTGCTTGGGATAAACCGCTTTACAAATACAAAGTGCTTCATCCTATTGCTTGGGTTTTAGAACGTTTAATTTCTACACCAGCCACGCATCATGCACATCATGCAGATACGAGCGGAGACGGCATTGGACATTTTAAAGGAAACTTTGGGAATATGTTTTTCATTTGGGATGTCATTTTTGGAACTGGATTAATTACCCGAAAATTCCCAAAATCCTACGGAATCAAATCCTATAAACAAGAAGAATGGTATGCACAGTTTTTATGGCCAATATTCAAATCTAAAAAAGAAGGAAGCGCTTTGGCAGAAGGAGTTTTATCTGTTCCGTTAAAACCAAAACCTGTTTTAGCTGCAGATACTCCTGCTCCAATTTTAGAACAAGTTCAATCTTAAGAAACAAAATTAAGCGGTGCATTCAAAATTTAAATTGAATACACTGCTTACTTTTTAAAACTACTGATTATGAAAAATAAAACATTAAGAAACAGCATTGTAGCTCTATTATTACTTTTTACCTTTATAGGGTTTTCACAAAATAAAAGTTCAAACACTATTTCGTTAGAACAGTTTTATGCAAAAATTAAAGCCGAAAAAAATCCGCAGATAATCGATGCAAGAGGTTCTGATGAATTTGCTTTAAATCATATTATTGGCGCCGTAAATTTTAATCTGGAATCAAAAGATTATACTGAACAAATAGCAAAACTAGATAAAACAAAACCTGTATTTACCTATTCTATTGGTGCAGGAAGAAGTGTTTGGCTCGCTGATGATTTATTAAAAAAAGGTTTTAAGGAAGCTTATAGTTTAGAAGGCGGAATTGCAAACTGGATTGGTAACGGAAAACCTTTCTTTTCTAATTCTAAAAGCAAATTAACACTCGCAGAATACAAAAAAATTATTGCCGAAAACAAAGATGTTTTAGTGGATATAGGTTCCGTTTATTGTGGTGCCTGCAAAAAAGTAAAACCAGTTTTAGAAACTATTAAAGCACAATATGGCAATACTTTAAAAATCGTAGAAATTGATCTTGAAGACAGCCCGCAGGTAATTGCCGACTTAAAAACAATAAAAGTTTTCCCTACTTTGATTTTATACAAAAACAGAAAAATTGTATTTAAAAAAGAAGGTTCCGCCGATTTGAAAAACGATGTTGATGCGGCTTTAGCTTCTAGATAATATTTTTTAACACATAGAAACATAGATTTAAAACTCAGCTTAAAGATCATTTAAAGAAATCACGATTTCTTCACATAATGCTATGCGTTTTATTTTAAGTGAAACATCTTTTTCTAGCACTCTAAATACTATGTTTCTATGTGTTTAAAAACAATGTTTTCAAACTTCAAACAGCATTAAAAACTAACCTTATGGCAACCTATAAAAAAACAACCAAGATTATACTATCCATTTTAATAGTGCTTCTTATTTTCGCAGCCTTTTTATTCTGGCCCATCAATACAGATGGAACTCTAATACAACCAGACAAAAAACTGCTTGAAGGAAAAACAAACTTTCTAGCTGAAAAAGTTCCAGCAGACAGCACTTTAAAAAAGCCAAATATCATTATTCTCCTTGCAGATGATTTAGGAAAATATGATATTTCGTTGTACGGAGGAAAATCTACACCAACTCCAAATATCGATTCTCTGGCAGCGTCAGGAGTTACATTTCAAGACGGTTATGTTTCCGCTTCTATTTGTTCGCCTTCGCGTGCGGGAATTTTAACTGGGCGTTATCAGGAACGTTTTGGACATGAATATCAACCCGGAGATCGTTATCCTAAAAATAACTTAGAATATTATGGTTTTAAATATTTAATCAACACCAATAACTGGCGATTAAATGCAAAAATAAAGTATCCGAATGAAGCTTCAATAGCCACTCAAGGTTTACCACAATCTGAAATTACATTTGCCGATCTTGCCAAAAAACAAGGCTACAGCACCGCAATTATTGGTAAATGGCATCTTGGGCACAACAAAGGATTTTTTCCTTTAGATCGTGGTTTTGATTACCATTACGGATTTTATCAAGCGTTTTCACTTTACACTCCCGAAGATGACAATCCAGATATTATTAACCATCATCACAAAGATTTTACCGATAAAATGATTTGGGGAAAAGGCCGAGTTGGCATTGGACAAATTCGTCGTGATACTACAATAGTTCATAATAAAGCGTATTTAACCGAAACATTTGCAGATGAAGCTGAAGCTTTTATTGATAAAAACAAAACCAAACCTTTCTTGCTTTATGTTCCGTTCAATGCGCCGCACACGCCATTTCAAGTTCGTAAAAAATATTACGATCGTTTCCCGAATGTAAAAGACGAAAACAAACGCGTTTATTTTGCTATGATCAGTGCGCTTGATGATGCCATAGGAAGAATTAGAGCAAAAGTAAAAAAAGAAGGTCTGGAAGATAATACACTAATCTTTTTTGCCAGCGATAATGGCGGAGCCGATTATACTTTTGCCACTACAAACGCCCCATTAAAAGCAGGAAAGTTTTCTCATTTTGAAGGCGGAGTTAATGTTCCGTTTGCACTTTCGTGGAAGGGAAAAATCAAACCGCACACGATCTATAAAACTCCTGTAAGCACATTAGATATTTTTAGCACGATTGCCGCTGCCATACATTCTAATTTACCAAAAGACCGAGTTTATGATGGTGTTGATTTAGTAAAAACTGTAAATGAAAACAAGATCGCACACAAAGATTTATACTGGCGTTCCGGCGATGCAAAAGCCATAAGAAGCGGCGATTGGAAATTGATCATAAGCGGAAAAACACATGAAAAATGGCTTTATAATCTTGCTTCAGATAAATCGGAGACAAAAGATCTCGCTCAGCAAAATCAGCAAAAAGTAAAAGAATTAGAAAATGCTTTACAAAACTGGGAAAAGAGTTTGATAAAACCTTTATGGCCAAATCTAACTTATTACGAATTTGATTTTGGAAAACAAAAATACTTTGTCGATTTGTAACCTATAAGCAAAACCAAAATTTAGATGTCCTAACCGGTTTTAAAAACCTGTTAAGCGTTTAGAATCAATAACACATAAATACCTTACAGGTTTTGAAAACCTGTAAGGATAATAAAATAAACAATGTCAACCCAAACCAAAACATTCACCATTCACGAAGATTGGACCGTCGTTATTCTCGGATTTATAATAATCGGACTTTCGCTATTTGTTTTTCTACCCGAAGTTCCCGTTTTCAAATGGTCAAATCAAACCGATTTACTCGCTGATGTCTTCGACGCTGCAAATCTCAAAATTCTCTTATTTCAATTTTTATATCTCATTATCATTGGAGCATTTGGAGCATTTTTAATTGGGAAATCAGTAAAACATTTTCTGTTAGGATTTCCAATAGTTTATCTATTAACCCTTATTGCGCTCATTATTGCTGGAAATACCGACGTAAAAGGACTTAATCTCGAAGCCGTAATTTTTAGTTTAATTATTGGTTTAGCCATCAGCAATTTTTTTAAACTTCCCGATTGGTTCAAATCAGCACTTTCTACCGAAGTATTTGTCAAAATCGGATTGGTTTTATTAGGAACCAGTGTTATTTTTTCAGACATTTTAAAAGCAGGTTCTTTAGGATTAATTCAGGCTCTAATAGTCGTTTTATCCGTTTGGTATTTTGCTTTTTGGCTGTGTAAAAAACTAAAAGTCGACGACGAATTAACGATGATGATTTCGAGTGCTGTTTCGATTTGCGGAGTTTCTGCAGCGATCGCGACCTCGGGTGCCATCAAAGGCGATTCAAAAAAGCTATCCTATGTTATTTCGATTGTATTGGTAACCGCAATTCCAATGATGATTTTTATGCCCATAATTGCCAAATATTTCAATTTTCCCGAAGAAGTTACGGGAGCATGGCTGGGCGGAAGCATCGACACCTCGGGAGCAGTTGTTGCTTCAGGTTCATTAGTTGGCGAAACCGCTCTAAAAATCAGCACTATTGTAAAATTCTCTCAAAACGTATTATTAGGAATTGCTGCTTTTGCAATCTCTGTATATTGGACTTATTCACATAATTCTTCGGCTGAAGCTGCAGCATCTAAACCAACCTTAAAAGTAATCTGGGAACGTTTTCCTAAATTCGTAATTGGCTTTATTGCAGCCTCTTTACTCTTTTCTTTCCTGCTTACAGCCGAAACTAGAGATGAAGTAAAAGACAGTTTAAAAAATCTGCAGGGAATTTGGTTTGCCCTAGCTTTTACAAGTATTGGTCTCGAAACCAATTTTAAAGATTTATTAAACAACAACAGCCGAAAACCTTTATATGCCTTTTTAATTGCACAATTATTCAATGTGATTGTTACGCTGCTTATTGCTTTTTTACTGTTTAATAAATGATTTAATCCTAAATACCTATTTTTTTAAACAGATAGAAACATAGTTTGGATTGTTTATAAAAGTCGTTTCACTCAAAATAAAACATATAGCCAATAATAAAAATAATATCCATTATTGTCATCGCCAAGCCTAACAGAATGAACTAACTAACATGAATATAAACATTATCAAAGTTTCACCTGTCATTTCAAATGCATTAAAATATCAACTAAAATGAAAAAAACACTTATTACATTAAACCTGCTGTTCGTCGCAACAGCTTTAGTTTCGGCACAAAATAAAACAACTCAAGAAACCACAAAACCCAATATTATTTTAATAATGGTTGATGATATGGGATATTCTGATTTAGGAAATTATGGTTCCGAAATTAAAACACCCTATCTCGATAAACTCGCCAGCGAAGGTTTACGTTTACGCGAATTTTACAATAACTCGATTTGCGCACCAACGCGTGCTTCGTTACTTACGGGACAATATCAGCATAAAGCCGGAATGGGATTTTTTGATGTCAATTTAGGACTTCCTGCTTACCAAGGTTATTTAAATAAAGAATCATTGACTTTAGGAGAGGTTTTTCGTTCCGGCGGTTATAGCACTTTACTTTCTGGAAAATGGCACGTAGGATCTGAAGATCAATCGCAATGGCCAAACCAAAGAGGTTTTGATAAATTTTATGGTATTTTAAAAGGTGCTTCAAACTATTTTGATACCAAACCGCTGCCTTTTGGAAAAACGCCATATCCCGTAAAATTGATTCGCAATAATGAAGAATTACATCCAAAAGACGATTCTTATTATTTTACAGATGAAATAGGAAATAATGCTGTCACTTTTCTTGATGAGCAAAACAAAGAGAACAAACCCTTCTTTTTGTATCTCGCTTTTACAGCTCCACATTGGCCTTTACAGGCAAAACCAGTTGATATTGCCAAATACAGAGGAAAATTTGACGAGGGTTGGGATGTTTTAAGAGAAAAAAGAATTGAAAAACTTAAAGCAAACGGAATTTTACCAGCCAATCAAACCGTTGCTCCTAGAGATCCAGAAGTTCCTGAATGGAGTAAATTGTCGTATGATGAAAAACAATTTTGGAAAGCAAAAATGGAGGTTTACGCCGCTATGGTTGACAACATGGATCAAAATGTGGGGAAAGTTTTAAACAAATTGAAAGCTTTAAAAAAGGATAAAAACACTTTAATTATTTTCATTTCAGACAATGGTGCGCAAGGCGGTTTTAATACTTACAATCCGTTAGGGCGAGGTTTAGTTCGAAATGACGGGCCGGTTGGAACTTCTGGATCGTTTGATTATCAAGAGCAAAACTGGGCTTACTTGTCGAACACACCACTACAGCAGTATAAAAACAATATGCATGAAGGCGGTTTTAGTTCGCCGTTTATCGCTTGGTATCCATCAAAAATAAAAGCAGGACGAATCGATAAAGGAACAGGACATATTATTGACCTTGCTCCTACTTTTTATGAATTGGCTGGGATTACTTATCCAACAGAATACAATGGCGTTACCTCAAATCCGTTAGCGGGGAAAAGTTTGCTGCCCGTTTTGTTCGACAATGTTTCTGAAGTAAATCGCGGTGCTCCATTATTTTGGGAAAGAGCTGGAAACAGAGCGGTAAGAGACGGAAAATGGAAACTAGTTTCGACATATCCTGCCTATCAATGGGAAC
Organism: Flavobacterium sp. YO12; assembly: GCF_004119495.1. Taxonomy (GTDB): domain Bacteria; phylum Bacteroidota; class Bacteroidia; order Flavobacteriales; family Flavobacteriaceae; genus Flavobacterium. The sequence goes on along the minus strand of NZ_NRQU01000049.1, from coordinate 21,412 downwards.
TTTATGATCTTGAAACAGATCGCGGCGAAACAAATAATGTAGCACAGCAAAACCTCGGAATTGTAAATGATCTTTCCGCAAAATATTTTGACTGGGCCGATAAAACAGGTGTTGTTGAATACAGTAAGTTTAAATTAAAAACGGAAGTTATGCCTGGCGGTGCAGCTTTGAAAAAATGATTTTTAAAATTAAAAACAGCTTGCGTCTAGTTTTTCCAGCACATAGAACTTTTATTAATTAATTTAAAGATCAGAATAGCAATTTTCGCATTTCATAAAACATTAAAAGACAGAAAAATAAGTAAAAAAAGATCTCTCAAACTTATTTTTTTGTCTTTTTTTATTTTAAATATTTTATTTTTAAAAACCTATAAATCAGATAATTAAACACAAACCCCTATCATTTTATAAGTATCTGTTTTCTAAATATTTAAATAAAATTTAAAAAACTTTTGGTTTTTATTATATTAAATTTAACTTTGTCTATAGAATTAGTAGAGTTTAAAACTATAAACAACTGTATTTTGAAAACAACCGTTAGCATATCATCTTTTATTCTTCCTAAAAAGTATACCTATAACACTTTTCGTTATATGTGCTTCTGTTGTTAATTCTTCATAAACATTTCGTTTTTAATTGTTTTTTCCACAAAACCTTAAAAACGATTTTCTTAAAGCCTTAGGTTTCTTACTGACATAATTTAATCGTTTTGATTCAATACTTTTTGGATCAATAAGGATTGCTGTATCATAACCATAAATCATCAAAATAATAACTAACACCAACAAACATGACAAAAAACAACCACTTCAACTACACGTAAACACGTTTCTGCGGCAACAGAAATAAGACGGAATTAAAGAATATTTATCACTAAAATAAAACAATGTAGACAAGGGGTTAAACGAACCTCTTTGTGCATTTTTTAATTACAAAAACCTATTACCAAGAATGAAAAAAAGTACAAAACTTATTTTATGGATTAGCATTTTGTTTATCTCAGTTGGAATTAAAGCTCAAAACACAGAGCCTACAATTCAATCTAAACTAAATGGAACCATAGTCGATCAAATAACCAATCAGCCTGTTATAGGTGCTTCTGTAAACATTAAAGGAACCACTCACGGCGTAGAAACAGATTTAGACGGAAAATTTTATTTTCAAACAGGTCAAAAATTTCCTTACACATTACAAATCAGCTATATCGGATATCTTCCTAAAGAAGTTGTAGTAGACGGAAGTCCAATTGTAATAAAACTGACTGAACAGGTAGAAAAATTAGACGAAATTGTTGTTGTAGGATACGGAACTTCGGCAAAAAAAACCTTTACAGGTTCTACTGCAAAAATCGATGCTAAACAAATAGCAAATCGTCCTGCACAAAGTTTTGACCAATTATTGGGCGGTCAGGCATCAGGACTAAATATTGTACAGCCAAGCGGTTCGTTAAACAATACTCCAGTTATTAGAATTCGAGGAATAAACTCTATCACCAGTTCGTTATATCCGCTTATTATTGTTGATGGAGTAACCGTATTTACAGGAACTGCAGGCGGAGCAATTGGCAATAATCCATTATCAGATATTAATCCGAATGATATTGAATCTATCGATGTTTTAAAAGATGCATCGGCTGCGGCAGTTTATGGTTCGCGTGCAGCAAATGGAGTTATTGTAATTACTACTAAAAAAGGAAAAAAGGAAAAGTAAATATTAATTATGATGTTTGGGTAAGCTGGAACAAAGCCAATAATTTACCAAAACTTTTAAACGCTCAGGATTATGTAACCATCAAAAATGAAGCTAGAACAAATGCCGGACTTACACCTGGTTTTGCTTTAGGACAAAATGCTGACGGATCTACACAAGAAACTAATTGGTATGATGTTGCTTATCATACAGGTGTTTCTCAAAACCACAACTTGAGTTTTTCTGGCGCGACAAATTCTACCAACTATTTTGTATCGGCAAACTATTCAGATCAAAATGGTATTTTGAAAACTAACGAATTTAAAAGACAGGGAATTCGACTAAACTTTGAGCAAAAAGTAACTAATTCGTTTATTTTAGGAACTAATTTCTCTTATAATAATACGCTGAATTCAGGACCAAATTCAGGTTCTTCGACTCCCAATTCTGTTGCTTCTTCATCTGGAAACAGTGTTAATACACAATACATAGGATTGCAGCCGCTTGGAAGACTTACTTATATTTTGCCATCAAACGTTTCAGTTTATAATGCTGATGGTTCGTACAACATAAATCCAGCCAACGGAAATATTGGATATGGTCCAAATAGTCCATCATTAGGCGTTTTTAATGCTTACAACCTGCAGACGATTTTAGATTTAGACAAAAATACTTCTGAGAACAATACTTTTATCGGAAGTGTTTATGCGGAACTTGAAATCCTTAAAAACTTAAAATTCAAGACCGTTTACGGCATTAATAATTTTGTTGTCGAAAACAAAGAATTTAGAAACCCATACAGTGGTGACGGCTTTTCAACCAAAGGAGCGGCTACCAATTCGAACACAAAATACCAAAGATCAAACTGGACTAATACACTTACCTACTCTATTGTATTTAATGAAAAACATAATTTAAAAGCGCTTTTAGGACAGGAAAAAAATGTTAGAACAATTGATGGCTGGGGAGCAATAAAAACAGGACTTACAGATCCGTTTTTTACCAGTTTTCAAGGCGGATTTACAACTATAAGCCCTGGTGTTTCGGTTCAAACTGAAAATGTTTTGCTTTCTTATTTCAGCAGTATTGCTTACGATTATGACAAAAAATATTTATTGAATCTTAACTTCAGAAGAGACGGATTATCAGCATTGGCAAGCGGCAATAAATGGGGAAATTTTGGAGGTGCTTCGGTGGGATGGAATATATCTGAAGAAGATTTTTATAAAAACTCGTCTATCAAAGAAGTGCTGAATGCCTTTAAAGTGCGTGCCAGCTACGGAATTGTGGGTAACAGCGAATTGAACGATTATGCTTCGTTATCACAATATACAGCAGGAACTTATGCAGGAGTGCCTACTCTTAACTTCTCTCAATCTGGAAATTCTAACTTAAAGTGGGAAACCAGCAAAAAGTTTGATTTTGGAGTTAATTTGGCTTTATTCAATAATCGAATTACTATTGAAGCAGATTATTATAAAAACAATATCAACGATTTAATTTTAAATGCTCCTCAAGCGTTATCACAAGGAATCCCAAATAACTCTATTGCTGCAAACGTAGGTTCTCTTTACAATAAAGGTTTTGAGCTTACTGTGAATGCGAATATTATTGATGACAATGATTTTCAATGGAATGCGAGTTTGAATTTATCTACGATCAAAAACAAAGTTACTTCTCTTGGAGGATACGGCGATATTTATCCAACAGCTTTGAGCACTTTCGGAATCCAGAATATTACTAGAGAAGGTTATTCGGTAGGTTCAATTTTTGCGGTTCCAACAACTGGAGTAAATCCTGAAAACGGAAACCGAGTTTATGTAAATGCAAATAACGAAGAGGTGCAATACAATGCACTTACAAAAGCTTTTACCTATTTAAACGGTACTGCAGCTCCTGCCATCGACAACTATCGTGACGGACGTATTCAAGGCCCGTCTTTGCCAACTTATTATGGTGGTTTGAACAATAATCTATCTTATCGAAATTTCGATTTAACGATTGGACTTACTTTTTCTGGAGGAAACAAATTGTACAACGGTACAAGATCTACTTTATCAGATCAGCGCTTTTTTAACAACGGAACTTTCATAAAAGACCGTTGGACAACACCGGGACAAGTTACCGATGTTCCAAAACTAGTGTATGGCGATAGTTTTTCTGGAGGTTTCTCATCAAGCAACTCAGCTTATGTTGAAGACGGATCGTATTTAAAACTTAAAAACATCATTTTAAGTTACAGAATTCCAGTTAAAAATGAATTGATTAATAAATACATCTCATCTGCAAAAGTATATGCTCAGGGATCAAATTTATTGACTTGGACTAAATACAGAGGTTCAGATCCTGAGATTTCAATAAACGGAAATTCAATTAATTCTGGAAAAGATCAAAACGTGCCAGCTAACTCATCTGTATTTACATTAGGTCTTAATGTAGGTTTCTAGGCGCTAATTAATTATACCATTAAATAAAAACATCATGAATTTCAATTATAAAAATTATAGAAAAAGCATCACAAAAGCCTTTATTATTACTCCATTTATAGCCCTATTATTGGCAGGATGCAGTGATGATTCTTTAGATACGGTGCCGGAAACAAGTATTTCTACAGAAACTGCTTTTAGCACACCTGCCAAGATTTTGGCACAGGTAAATGGACTTTATGCCCAATTAAGCAATCCGTCATTGTATGGCGGCCGATTCATTATTTTTAATGAGCAGCGAGGAAATGAATTTAGCCAAAATGACGGAAATAACTCAACTGGTGCCAATGTTTGGAATCAGTCTATAACCTCATCTGGAGATTTTGTAAACTCTGTTTGGAGTGTTGCTTATACTGCGATTAATTTTTCGAATATACTAATCGATAATTTAGCAAATACAACTGTTGTTACCGATGATTTACGCAAAAATTATATTGCCGAAGCCAAGTTTATCAGAGCCATTTCGTACCTGAGTTTAGTGCAGACTTATGCAAAACCTTACGCTCAAAATAGTGCTGCGCCAGCGCTTCCGCTGCGCTTAAAAGGAAACACATCTGGCGGACTTAATGACTTCGCTTTTAGCTCGGTTGCCGATGTTTACACTCAAATACTAAAAGATCTTGACGAAGCCGAAGCTGATTTGCCAGAAAGTTATTCAACTGCAATTCTTAACGCTTCGCGAGCACATAAAGCTACAGCGATTGCCTTAAAAACGAGAGCCTATTTAAGTAAAGGCGATTATGCAAAAGTAGTTTCAGAAGCAAGTAAGATTGTACCGCAGTCAGCACCATTTCAATATGTATCAGGAAGTTTAACACATCGTTTAGAGCCCAATATTGCAACTGTTTTTGGAGGTCTTTATGTAGGTAGCGAAGCGATATTTACCATTCCGTTTACAACTGCTGCAGAAGCACCAGGTTTACAAAGTGCTCTAGGACCAAATTACTTAACTCCAGTTCTTTATTTTAATAGTGCTGGAATTATTGCAAATGATGTTTTTGCTTCGCCAACCTCAACAGATGCTAGAAAAGCTTTAGTAATTACCAATTCAACTGGTCAGAAACTGCTAAACAAATTCAAGAAAAACAGCGCTCCTTTTACTGATTTTGTACCCGTTATTAGATACGCCGAAATCATATTAAACTATGCCGAAGCCGCTGCGCAGAATAACAATCTTCCTTTGGCTAGAACTTTATTATCTGCTGTACGAAATCGTTCTGATGCCGCCTATGTTTTTACAACTGGTGTTACGACAAAAGACGAATTGATTGCCACTATTTTAACGGAAAGAAGAATAGAATTAGTTGGCGAAGGATTCCGTACACCAGACTTATTGCGACGCGTGCAGACTCTTCCAGGAAAAACAGGAAATGCAGGTGTAGCTCCAGAAGTGCTGCCAACAGCAGGCAATTATGTTTGGGCAATTCCTAGTAATGAATTGGCTTATAACAAACTGGCTCCGAGATAAAAAAACACTTTAGAAAATATCAATAAAAAAATAACGAAATGAAAAATAATTTTAAATATCTGGCTGTAATCTTCGCTTCGACGATTATTACCGCTCAACAAAAAAATACAGCTGATAAGGTTTTTATCAATGGAAATATAATTACTGTTGATGCCAAAAGCAGCACAGCACAAGCCGTTGCAGTAAGTAATGGAAAAATTCTGGCAGTTGGCAGCAATAGCACAATTGAAAAACTAAAAGACAAAAAAACAATTGTTGTTGACTTAAAAGGCAAAACTGTGGTTCCCGGATTTATTGACGGACACAGCCATTTTATGGGATTATCAAGATCGACTACCGTAAATGTAGGTTCACCGCCAATGGGTACAGTTAAAAACATTGCCGATTTGGTAAGTCGTATTCAGGATTTTCAGAAGCAAAAAAATCTCGCTCCAGGCGAATGGATTGATGCTTATGGATACGATCAAGATCAATTAGAAGAAAAAAGACATCCTAATAAAGAAGATCTTGATGCTGCATTTCCTAATAATCCCGTAACGATTACGAACATCAACGGGCATATGTCTGTTTCAAATTCTTATGCTTTAAAAATTTCAGGAATTGATGCAAGTACTCCAAACCCAGCCGGCGGTGCCATCGAAAGAAAAAAAGGCACAAATGAACCTACAGGTTTATTACAAGAAAATGCCAGTAGATTATTAAAAAGACCTGCAAAACCAGCACCATCTTTAGAAGAGCAGATAAAAAGTTTAAATGAACAGCAATTATTTTATGCAAGCAATGGTATTACCACAGCTCAGGATGGATATACAAGTTATGAGTCACTGCAATTATTGCATAAAGCAGCCGAAAAAAATGCTTTGTTTATTGATATTGAAGCATTACCTGGCTATCCAACTTTAGAAAAAGTACTAGAAAATCCTGAGTTTAAATTTGGTATACTGAAAAATCACTTAAAACTAGCAGGAACAAAAATGATTGCCGATGGTTCTCCACAAGGTAAAACAGCTTTTTTTAGTAAATCATATTTAGTAGAAGTACCAGGTTGTAATCATGATCAATGTACAGGTTTCCCAAACATTACACAAGATCAATTTAATGACCTTGTAATTAAAGCTTTTCAAAACAATGTTCGTCCGTTTGTGCATTGCAACGGAGATGCGACCATCGATATGTATTTAAAAGCAATCGAAAATGCTAATAAATCTTTAAACACAAACAGTAACGATCGCAGACCCGTAACTATTCACTCACAATTTGTACGACCAGATCAATTAGACGGCTACAAAAAACTGGGTATAATTGCCGCTTTATTTAGTAATCACGCCTTTTTTTGGGGAGACGTACACGTTCGCAACTTAGGTCCAGAAAGAGCAAACTTCTTAAGCCCTTTAAAAACAGCTATTAAAAAAGGAGTTGTCGCTACAAACCATACTGATTATCCTGTTACACCGCTAAACCAATTGTTTTTGCTGTGGACATCTGTAGAAAGAAAATCACGTTCTGGACAAGTTATTGGTCCTGACGAACGCCTTACTCCTATCGAAGGTTTACGCGCTATTACCATAAACGGAGCATATCAATATTTTGAAGAAAACAGCAAAGGTTCTATAGAAACTGGAAAACTAGCTGATTTAGTGGTTCTTTCTGATGATTTAACTAAAGTTGAGCCTTCTAAAATAAAAGACATAATTGTTTTGGAAACGATTAAAGAAGGAAAAACAGTTTTTAAAAAATAACTATTTAAAACTTAAAAAAATGAATCAGATCAACATTAATCCTGCACCAGCTGTATCAATGAGAACACCAAAAAAGTCTTCTGAATTTTTCTGGTTTAGTGAAACTGATACAATAAACTCACAAGATAAAAAGAATACAAAAATAAAAAAGAGCTTAAAAAAGAAGAAAAAAAATGATTGAGGGAAAAATTGAAACTGTCGCCATTAGAACACCCGAAAGAGTCGCAGAGATTTCTTGGTTTAATGATATTATTGGCGGCGATACAGAATATTTAGGCATTTTAGACAATGATCGTCGCAGCAGCTACGAGCATTGCCGTGACATTACGCTGGAAGCTGAAAAATTAGGTTTCAGCAATATTTTATATCCATCTGCTTATACTGTCGGTCAAGACGGATTGGCTTTTGCGGCAAGTGTTGCGCCCGAAACCAACAAAATTACATTTTTGCTCGCAATTCGTACCGGCGAAGTACATCCGCCCATGTTAGCGCGAGCCATTTCTTCGCTGGATCATATGCTGAAAGGAAGACTGATTTTGAATATCATTAATTCTGATTTACCCGGAACACGCGAAGATCCAAATGTAAGATACCAAAGATGTTCTGAAGTAATTCAGATTTTACAGCAAGGCTGGACGCAAGACCGAATCTCTCACAAAGGCGAAATTTATCAGTTTGATCTGCCTTCTGATCCTGTAAAATCGTATCAGCAAAACGGTGGTCCGTTATTGTATTTTGGAGGAACTTCACCTGGTTCCAGAGCTGTTTGCGCCAAACATTGCGATGTGTTTTTGACTTGGCCGGAATCTGAAGAATCGATGTATGCCACTCTTAAGGAAATGAGCGAACGCGCTGCTGCTGAAGGAAGAACTATTGATTTTGGATTAAGAATACATGTAATTGTTCGTGAAACACAAGAAGAAGCAAAAGCTTACGCCAAAAAACTGATTTCAAAGTTTGACGAAAAGCGAGGTTTAGAAATTAGAAGCCGCGGTGAAGATTCACGTTCATTAGGTGTTTTAAAACAAGACGAATTAAGAGAAACTGCAGATGATGATGGTTATGTCGAGGATATTTTATGGACAGATATTGGTAAAGTTTTTTCTGGCTGCGGAAGCGGTTTAGTTGGAAGTGCTGATCAAATTATAGAAAAACTAAATCGCTATATGGATATGGGTTTTCGTTCTTTCATTTTCTCAGGATTTCCTTTGATTGAAGAAGCCAACTATTTTGCAAAACTAGTTTTACCCCGTTTACCAAATGCCTCTTTACCGCATTTACAAGGAAGAATTCCGCAAGAAACACCTACAACACCTTTAACCAATGCTGAATTGGTTTAGTTATAAAAATAAAATTTAGAATGTCTGAAATAGAAAAAAAACAAGAATACAAAAGAGAACTCGGTCTTGCCGATGCAGCCTTATTGGTTGCCAGCGGAATGATTGGTTCTGGAATTTTTATTGTGAGTGCTGATGTTACCCGAAACGTAGGATCAGCAGGATGGCTTATTTTAGTTTGGCTCATTGGCGGTTTCATGACTTTGATCGCTGCGGTAAGTTATGGTGAATTAAGCGGTATGTTTCCTAAATCAGGAGGTCAATATGTTTATTTAAAAGAAGCTTACAATCCTCTTGTTGCTTTTGTTTACGGCTGGAGTTTATTTACGGTTATTCAAACAGGAACAATTGCCGCAGTTTGTGTTTCGTTCTTTAAATTTCTGGCTTACTTTTTTCCGTTTTTTAGTGAAGATTTGATTGCTTTTAGAATTGGAGAATCGTTTACAATTTCTCCGGCACAGCTCTCCTCTATTGTCTTGTTATTTATTCTGACTTATATAAATACCAAAGGTGTAAAACTAGGAAAGGTCATTCAGAAGTTTTTTACAGGAACTAAGTTGATCAGCTTATTAGCATTAATTATTTTCGGATTTATATTTTTTAAACCCGAAATCTGGCAGACAAACTGGACGAATCCATTTCATCTTCAAAAGCTAAATCCTGACGGCACTTTTTTACAATATACGAATACACCAGCATTTTGGGGTGCAATAGCTTCGGCATTAGTAGGAACGGTAATTAGTTACGACGCATGGAACAATGTAACTTTTGTATCTGACGAAATAAAAAATCCAAAACGCAATATTGGTTTGAGTTTACTTCTAGGAACTGCAGTTGTAACCCTAATTTATGTTTCATTAAATGTAATGTTTACCGCTGTTTTACCTGTTGAAGCTATTGGAACACCAGAAAAAGATCGCGTTGGAATTGCGGCTGCGCAGGCTATTTTTGGTTCAAGCGGAACTTCGATTATTGCCTTAATGATTTTAATTGCTTCGTTTGGTTGTGCTAACGGAATGATTTTATCGGGCGCAAGAGTTTATCAAAGTATGGCAAAAGACGGTTTGTTCTTCAAAAAAACGGCGATATTAAACAAACATTCAGTTCCTGCAAATGCACTTTGGATACAGTTTTTTATGGCCGTAATTTTGAGTTTAAGCGGACGTTACGGCAATTTGCTAGACATGATTTCTTTTGTCGTGGTTTTGTTTTACGTTATCACTATTGCTGGAATTTTTGTGCTGCGTATTAACAAACCTAAACACGAACGCCCTTATAAAGCTTTTGGATATCCGTTTTTGCCCGCCATTTATATTCTTTTAGGATCAGCTTTTTGCATTTTATTAATCATTTACAAACCTACTTACACTTGGCCTGGATTGATCATTGCAGGAATTGGAATACCTGTTTATTATATAAGAGAGAAATTTTCGACACCTAAAAACTCAGACATTTAGCCTATTTTAAAAGTACAAATTCAGATTAGTTGATTTCTCGTAAATGTTAGTTACTAACCAAAAAACACTTTATTATGAATTCATTTTATCAAGAAATAGCAAAACAGCATCAGGAATTACTAATACTTCCAGAGAAGAAATTAATCCACCTGTTTATTGATGACTTATTCGTCATTTTGTTTTCAAATACGTCAAAATCATACGAATCTGAAGCTACAATTAAATACAAATTCAATCAATTGAAAAAGCGTTTTGATGAATTAGTTCAAGATTTTTCGCAAAGAAACGATCCTGATAAAGAGCAGACACTGACTTTTTTTAACGCCATACCGCATTTGCATAAAAAGACGATAAATGATGCTTTAAGCATTTTTACAAAAGATCCAGCCGCAAAATCGCTCGAAGAAGTATTGTATTCATATCCCGGCTTTTTTGCTATTGCGATATACCGATTTTCACATCAATTATGGAAACAGGATTTAAAGCTTTTAGCAAGAACTATCTCAGAATATGCACATATTAAAACCAGTATAGAAATTCATCCGGGCGCACAAATAGGAAATGATTTTGCAATTGACCACGGAACTGGAATTGTAATTGGAGAAACCACTGTTATAGGCGATAATGTACAACTTTTTCAAGGTGTTACGCTGGGTGCTTTGAGTGTAAAAAAAGAAGATGCTTTCATTAAAAGACATCCAACTATTGAGAACAATGTTATTATTTATTCGAACAGCACCATTTTGGGCGGACAAACGGTTGTAGGAAGCGATTCGATCATTGGCGGAAATGTCTGGCTTACTTATACTGTCCCGTCAAATTCAATCGTATATCACAAAAATGAAATTAAAATAAAAGACAATAATTCTATTGCATTTAGTGAATAACCGATTCATAAACACTGTATATCAATAATTTAAAAACAATTTTACCATAAATTAAATCCAATTTATTTTGAGTGCTTTTATTTTTAATCTAAATTTATATATCAAATTAAAAAAATTTTCTAAACATCTAATAATAAGCATTTTTAATCAAAAATCAATTAACCTTTTAAACCTTTAAATCATGGCGGAATCAAAACAACAGCAGACCGCATTAGGAGATGTAGCTGCTAGACAATTAGCAATTGCTACACGTACAGTTCCTCAAATTGGAACTATCAGTCCACGCTGGCTGACGCATCTTTTACATTGGACTCCCGTAGAATCTGGAGTTTTTCGTTTGAACAAAGTAAAAGATGCCAATCATATACAAGTTGACTGTTCTGCACGAGACGAAAGGGTTTTACCAAATACCTTTGTTGATTATATCGAGAATCCTCGAGAATATAATCTTGCTGCCGTACAAACTATTGTCGAAGTACATACTCGTGTTTCTGACTTGTACAGCAAACCTTATAATCAAATTTCTGAGCAGCTTCGACTGGCAATAGAAACGATTAAAGAGCGTCAGGAAAGCGAATTAATCAATAACAAAGATTATGGCTTATTGAGTAATGTTGCACCCTCTCAAATTATAAAAACCAGAACGGGCGCACCAACTCCAGACGATTTAGACGAGTTACTGACTAAAGTATGGAAAGAACCTGGTTTTTTCTTGCTGCATCCATTAGCTATTGCTGCTTTTGGACGCGAATGTACACGTCGTGGTGTACCGCCGCCAACTACGTCTTTATTTGGATCTCAATTTTTGACTTGGAGAGGTATTCCGCTGATTCCATCGGATAAACTGCCAATTAAAAACGGAAAATCAAAAATCATTTTATTGCGTACCGGCGAAAGTCGTCAAGGTGTTATCGGTCTTATTCAACCGGGACTGCAAGGCGAGCAATCTCCGGGATTATCAGTTCGTTTTATGGGAATAAACGAAAAAGCAATTGCCTCTTATTTGGTATCTCTTTATTGTTCATTAGCCATTTTAGTAGATGATGCGATCGCAGTTTTAGAAGATGTAGAAATAGGCAAATATCATGAGTACAAATACTAACAATAACAGCTTGCCAAACATTGACGATTTACAGCATTTAGCCAACGAATTGTTCAAGGCGCTGCCTAACGAGTTTCCTAAAGAAATCTCGTTAAGTCCAGATCGCAATGAACATCCTCGTGCCGCAAAAGTTGTACAAACGTTTTTGCAAACTGGCAATTTAGGCAGCGGTGACCCTCCAATTTCATCACAAAGCACAGTAAACGCCCCTTCGGCTTTGCCTGCAATTAGTGGTTTTGGAGCCTCACCTACAGTTGCAAATTATGGTTCAGGAGCTTCAGCATTATATCCTAATGCCGGAGCAGGATTTGATCCTAATAGCGGCGTTACAACATCGGGAGTTCAGGAAGATTATAATTTAAACCTCAACAATCCGCATACTAGTTTTTATGATACTAATTTGAAAAACGCAGTAACTCCACAATTAAATGAAGAAAGCTTTTTTTCACAGTTGCTCTTAAACAATGAATATCTGCCATTTCAAACAGAAAATTCGTCTTTTGAGACTGAACTAAAAGCAGCTTTAGCATTTGTTGATACACAATTTACAAAACGTGAAGCTTTTCCATTTAATGGAAATGACGCTGCAAATTCATATTACTTTTTAGATCAAAATCCGTTTGCTTTTGATAAAAGAAATACAAATGCAGTAGTTGGAAATACTTTTGACCACAAAGAAATTAACGGTTTTACAACTTCTCATTTTGATGCCAATTTGATCAAAAAGGATTTTCCAATTTTAAGCGAAACGGTAAATGGAAAACCACTAGTTTGGTTTGATAATGCGGCTACCACTCAAAAACCAAAATCGGTAATTGAGCGTATTGCTTATTTCTATGAACATGAAAACTCAAACATTCATCGTGCAGCACATGAATTAGCCGCAAGAGCTTCTGATGCTTATGAAGCAGCTCGTGAAAAAGTAAAAACATTCTTGAATGCCTCTTCGGTAAACGAAATTGTTTTTGTGCGAGGTGCAACAGAAGCAATAAATTTAGTTGCGTGTACTTGGGGTGATCAAAATTTGAGTGCCGGCGATGAAATTATCGTAAGTAATTTAGAACATCACGCCAATATAGTTCCGTGGAAACGACTAGCAGACAAAAAAGGTTTAAAACTTAGAGTAATTCCTGTTGATGACGATGGTCAGATTTTGCTGGATGAATATGCAAAACTGCTAAACTCAAAAACACGTTTGGTTGCTTTTACACAAGTTTCAAACGCACTTGGTACCGTAACTCCTGCTAAAAGAATTACTGAAATGGCGCATGCTGTAGGTGCCAAAGTTCTAATAGACGGCGCACAATCCGTTTCGCACATGAAAGTTGATGTACAGGATTTAAATCCAGATTGGCTCGTATTTTCTGGACATAAGCTTTTTGGTCCAACCGGAATTGGCGCTTTGTATGGTAAAGAAGATTTATTAAATGAAATGCCACCGTATCAATCTGGCGGAAACATGATTCAGGATGTAACTTTTGAGGAAATAAAATACCACAAAGCTCCTAATCGTTTTGAAGCTGGAACAGGAAATATTGCAGATGCTATTGGTCTTGGCGCAGCAATCGATTATGTTACCAAATTAGGTATCGATGCCATTGGACAATACGAGCATTATTTACTGGAATACGCAACAAATCTTTTAAAAGAAATTCCAGGTGTACGATTGATTGGAACTGCAAAAGATAAAGCGAGTGTATTGTCTTTTAACTTACAAGGTTACAGCAATGATCAAGTTGGACAGGCTTTGAATAAAGAAGGTGTTGCAGTACGTACCGGTCATCATTGCGCACAGCCTATTTTACGACGAATGGGAGTTGAAACTACAGTTCGTCCTTCATTGGCTTTTTACAATACCACACAAGACGTTGATACTTTTATCAAAACATTGTGGGAACTTAAAAAAGTAAGATTTTAATATAATTAAGAGTAAATGTCTCACGCATCTATTCGACGAGATAATTACTTTTTTTGATATTTTAAGTAATTATAACCAAAAGGCGATTGTAGTTAAACAATCGCCTTTTTATATAATAAAGTAAGCTGAATTAATTACTTAAATTCATTCAATGATTTTTCGATTATAACCAGACATTCTTGTATTTGAGTTTCTGTCATTACCAAAGGTGGTGCTAATCTAATTTTATTACCATGAGTTGGTTTTGCAAGCAGTCCGTTATCTCTAAATTTTAGACAAATCTGCCAAGCTAAATCAGAATCTTCATCGCAGTTAATAACAATAGCATTCAAAAGTCCTTTACCGCGAACCAGTGTAATTAAATTATTTCTTTCAGCGATTTCGTTTAATCCCTTTCTTAAAATAATACCTAAACGCTCTGCATTTTCAGCAAGATTTTCTTCTTTTACAACTTCCAAAGCTGCAATTGCAACAGCCGCCGCAACAGGATTTCCTCCAAAAGTAGATCCATGCTGACCCGGTTTAATGACATTCATAATTTCGTCATTACATAAAACAGCCGAAACTGGATAAACTCCGCCCGAAATGGCTTTACCCAAAATCAAAATATCAGGCTGTACATTTTCATGGTGAACCGCTAATAATTTTCCTGTACGCGCAATTCCTGTTTGAACCTCATCGGCAATAAATAAAACATTATGTTTTTCGCACAGTGCTTTTGCTTTTGCTAAATATCCTTCAGACGGTACATAAACACCAGCTTCACCTTGAATTGGCTCTACTAAAAATCCTGCAATAGTTTTTGATGATTCTAAAGCTTTTTCAAGTGCTTCAAGATTATCATATTCAATTTTTATAAATCCATCTGTAAACGGTCCAAAGTTTTTACGAGCCGATTCATCATTAGAAAACGAAATAATTGTAGTTGTTCTTCCGTGAAAATTATTCTCGCAAACAATGATCTGCGCTTGATTTTCTGGAATCCCTTTTACTTCATAAGCCCATTTACGACATACTTTAAGAGCGGTTTCAACAGCTTCTGCACCTGTATTCATTGGTAAAACTTTATCAAAACCAAAATACTTCGTTACAAATTCTTCGTAGTTTCCTAATTTATCATTGTAAAAAGCACGAGAAGTAAGCGTCAATTTTTGAGCTTGATCAACCATTGCTTTCACAATTTTAGGATGACAATGCCCTTGATTTACTGCTGAATATGCCGATAAAAAATCATAATACTTTTTCCCGTCAACATCCCATACATAAACGCCTTCTCCCTTTTCTAAAACCACAGGAAGCGGATGGTAATTGTGAGCTCCGTATTTATTCTCTTTCTCGATTAAAATCTCAGATTTTGCCGAAAGTATTTCTTGAGTATTTGCCATGATAATTTCTTTTTTACTTCTGCAAAAGTATAAAAATTATTTATTTTAAATCAAAAACAAGACAATTTAACTTAAAAATAGCTTTTAAAAAACCAAAACATTAATTTTAAAACACATATTAAGTCATTTTGTTTTTATAATTACCCAGACAAATCAGACTTATTTTTATCTTTACAGAAAATAAAAATTTTCGCATGGATATTTTAGATGAGTTTGACGTAAAAATTATCAAAGAATTAGAAAAAGATGGCAGAATAGCTTATTCGACAATTGCTTCTAATTTGAAGATTTCGAATACAATGGTGCATCAACGTATTAATCGTTTATTTGAACAAGGCATAATTGCAGGCATCAAACCTATTTTAAATGAAAAGCAAATTGGCTATGACTGGGCTTCCTTTACCGGAATTACACTCAATAAAGATTCTGACTCGGAAAGAATTATTGAAGCCTTAAAAGCAATTCCAGAGATCACAGAATGTTATTTTGTAACTGGATCTTTTACGCTTTACCTTAAGATTACGGCAAAAAACCACGAGCATATGCGAAAAATATTATACGAAAAAATCGATAATATCCCTGGAATTGCAAAAACAGACTCGATGGTTGAATTAGGATGTGCCTTTAAACGAAATGTATCCTTGTAAAAAAAACAATATGATTTATTCTGCTAAATTGTTACAAACAACACTTCTTTTTTGCTGCTTTTCTATGTTTGTTTTTTCTCAAAATCTAAGTAAAAAAGACATTGCAAAATTACAGGAAACGGCACAAAAAGTAACCATAATTCGTGATAATTGGGGAATTCCTCATATTTATGGAAAAACGGATGCTGCGACTGTTTTTGGTTTAATGTATGCACAATGCGAAGATGACTTTAAACGTGTTGAGATGAATTATATCGAAAAACTAGGTCGTCTTTCTGAAATAAAAGGACAATCTGTTTTATATAATGATTTAGAAATAAAACTTTTAATAGATATTAACGAAGCTAAAACCGATTATAAAAATGCCGCTCCATGGCTCAAAAAACTATTGGATAGTTATGCTGATGGAATCAATTTTTACTTATACAAACATCCTGAAGTAAAACCTCTTTTACTAACTCATTTCGAGCCTTGGTTTCCTTTACTTTGGACAGATGGCAGTATTGGTGCAATTAGTACAGCCGATCTTTCAGTAGGAGAATTAAAAGCTTTTTACTCGGGCAGTAATGAAAAAACAGCCTACGTAGAAAGAGAAAAAAATGTACAGACTGGTTCAAATGGATTTGCCTTTGCTCCTTCAAAAACGGCTTCTGGAAATGCTATTCTTTATATTAATCCTCATACTACTTTTTATTTTAGACCCGAAGTACAAGTTTCGAGTGAAGAAGGTTTAAATGCTTATGGCGCCGTGACCTGGGGGCAATTTTTTATCTATCAAGGATTTAATGAAAACTGCGGCTGGATGCACACTTCTTCAAATGTAGATGTTGCCGATATGTATGCGGAAAAAATTATTTTGAAAAAAAATAAACTGTTCTACGAATACGACAAAAAATTAATTCCTGTAATTGAGAAAGAAATCACCATTAAGTATTTAGAGGATGGAAAACTAGTTCCTAAAACATTTAAAACTTATTTTACCAATAATGGTCCAATAATGGCTAAACGAGACGGAAAATGGATAAGTTTAAAATCTAATAACCGCTCAATGAATAGTTTAATTCAAAGCTGGGTTAGAACTAAATCAACAGATTTTAACGACTATAAAAAAGCAATGGATTTGAAAGCCAATACTTCCAACAATACTGTTTATGCGGACAGTAAAGGAAATATTGCTTATTGGCATGGAAACTTTATTCCGGTAAGAGATAAAAAACTCAATTGGTCAAAAGTAGTTGACGGATCGATTTCTGCGACACAATGGAAAGGACTGCACGACGTGAATGAAACAGTTCATTTGTATAATCCAACAAATGGCTGGCTTCAAAACTGTAACTCAACACCATACACCGCTGCAGGAACTAACAGTCCAAAAAAAGAAGACTACCCTGCCTATATGGCTCCTGATGGAGAAAATTTTAGGGGAATAAATGCTGTTCGTATTTTTAGCCAAGACAAAAAATACACTTTAGACGAAGTTATTACAGACGGTTACGATTCTAAACTATCTATTTTTGAAATCTTAATTCCTGCTTTAACAGAAGTTTTCGAAAAAAATATAAAACCAACTGATGCAGCCTACATTGAACTTGCTGAACCAATCTCTATTTTAAAAAACTGGGATTATTATGCCAAAGAAAATTCTATAGCAACAACTCTAGCAGTCGAATGGGCATACAAACTAGATCCTATCATTCAAAAAGCTTATGTTAATGAAGGAGAAACTGATCAGGTAGAAAACACTAAAAAATTTGCTAAAAATGCGACTGCAGACCAATTAGTTCCACAATTGCAGGCAGTAGTAAAAGATCTAAAAGCAAAATGGGGAACATGGCAGATTCCGTGGGGAGAAATTAATCGTTTTCAACGTTCTAATGGTGATATTAATTTAAAATACGACGATTCGAAACCAAGTTTACCAATTGCTTATGGCCCCGGTTCTTGGGGAAGTCTTCCTTCTTTTAAAAGCAGTTACCAAAATGGTTCTAAAAAACGTTACGGTTACAATGGCAATAGTTTTGTCTGCGTGGTTGAATTTGGATCAAAGATAAAAGCGAAATCTTTATTAGCAGGAGGAAATAGCGGTGACATAAACTCAAAACATTTTTTTGATCAAGCCCAAATGTATCAAAATGGACAATTTAAAGATGTTTTATTTTATAAAGAGGACGTCGAAAAAAATGCAGAACGTACTTATCATCCAGGAGAATAATCTCTAAAGTCTGCTTTAAATAAACAAACCTCAGAAGAAATGTCTTTTGAGGTTTTTTTTTATTGTAATATTCCTCATATTTGTCTTAAAAATATCATTTTATGAAAATCATACAGCTATTTGTTTTAGGAATTTTACTAAATACTACTCTAATGAATGCACAATTGAAACCAATAAAATATTCTGACGGCAAGCAGGTTTTAAATGGCTTATATATAAAAGCGGCTAAAAAAAGTATCGAAAACCCAAGCATTTTATTGCTTCCAGCATGGCTTGGAATTGATTCTGCTTCTAAAGGAATTGCCGAAAATTTAGCCAAACTGGGCTATAATGTTTTTATAGCTGATATTTATGGCGAAGGAAATGTTCCTAAAAACACTTCTGAAGCTGGAAAACAAGCCGGTTATTATAAAACAAATTATGAAGTATACCAAAAAAGAATTGATATTGCACTTTATGAATTAATAAAATTAGGCGCAAACCAAGACAATATTGCCGCTATTGGGTATTGTTTTGGAGGAACAGGAGTTTTAGAAGCCGCTCGCGGAGGTTTAAAACTTAAAGGTGTTGCTTCGTTTCATGGAGGTTTAGGAAAAGATGCTTCTAGAAAAACCGAACCAATTACTACTAAAGTTCTTATTTGTCATGGTGCTGATGATCCGTTTGTATCAAAAGATGAAGTGGCATCATTTCAGCAGGAAATGCGTGATTCTAAAGCCGATTGGCAGATGATTTATTATGCAAATTCGGTACACTCGTTTACAAATCCTGAAGCTGGAAATGATAATTCAAAAGGTGCTGCTTATAATCCCGTTGCGGCAAAAAGAGCGTTTGAGCATTTACAGCTTTTTCTAAATGAAGTGCTTAAAAAGTAAATCTTAAAATACCAATCAAAAAACCAAAATCAAAACAATTAATACACCAATGTCACACAACAAAATTAGAGAAGACAAAACCTGCTTGAACTGCAGACATGTTGTTGAACAAAAGTTCTGTCCTAACTGCGGACAAGAAAACAGTGATTCCCGTAAAACTTTTCATCATTTATTTATTCATTTCATTGAAGATCTAACACACTATGAAAATGCATTTTGGAAAACAATAAAAAACCTTCTTTTAAAACCTTCAACTTTAACTAAAGAATATCTTTCAGGAAAACGATTATCCTATTTGGCTCCGGTAAGACTTTATATTTTTATAAGTTTTATAACCTTTCTGTTAATAGCTATGTTTCCTATTCATGTAGAAGAAGACACAAGCGAATCTGTAAAAACAGAAAAGGTTCAAAAAGAAATTTCAAAGCAGACAAATTCATTAAAAGAAAATGAAAACGTAAAAGCCTTATTAAATTCTGAATCAGTATCACCAGAAGACAAAAAAGCGATTCAGAATATGCTGGACAATCCAAAATCAAGTGACGATAGTCTTATCAATTTAGGATACAAATCTGTTAAACAAATCGACTCCATTCAAAAATATGGTTCAAAATCCGAGAAACTTTCTGATTTTAGTTATTGGATAAACAGAAAAATACAAATCATAAAGGATAAAAATACGAATCAAGAACTTTTCAATAAATTCATAGAGTCTTTTATACATAACTTACCCAAAGTTTTGTTTATTATCATGCCATTTTTCGCTTTCTTTTTATGGATCTTTCATAATAAAAAGCGTTGGTACTATTTTGACCATGGTATATTTACGCTGCATTATTTTTCGTTTTTACTACTGATTTTTCTAGTACTTTTCTCCGTTGGAAAAATAGGAAACGCAATAAACAATTCTTTTCTTTCTATCGTAATTGACTGTTTCACATTTGCAGGAGTCATGTGGGCGTTTTATTATTTTTTCCCAGCGCATCATAGATTTTACGGAGAATCGAGAATTGTATCCTTTACCAAAAGCGTAGTATTATTTTTCATAAATTCATTTTTTTATTCTATTTTTACTAATTGCTTTTGCTTTTTACACATTTATCAATTTACACTAATACCAAATGAAAAAAATTGTAGTTTTATTATTAATTGCCTCAGCGTTTTCGTGTAAAAACACCCAATCTGCTGCATCAAAAGACAACTCAGATCCAACGAAATACTTAAACTCGATTTCTGAAAAAGACCTAAAAAAAATGCTGTATGTTGTTGCATCAGATGAAATGCAAGGTCGAGAAACGGGTTCTCCCGGACAAAAAAAGGCTGGATTATATATGATTGAGCAATACAAAAAAAGCGGTGTTTCATTCCCAAAAGGAGCAAAAGATTATTACCAGCATATCCCTGCATCTTTCCTAAATGCAAGACGTAACGAAAACTTACCAGACTCTGAAAACATCTGGGCATATATTGAAGGATCTGAAAAACCAAATGAAGTTTTAGTAATTTCAGCGCATTACGACCACGTAGGCATTAAAGGTGAAGACATATATAACGGTGCCGATGATGACGGTTCTGGAACTGTTGCGGTTATAGAAATGGCTAAGGCATTTGCCAAAGCAAAAAAACAAGGGCACGGACCAAAACGTTCAATTTTATTCCTTCACGTAACTGGCGAAGAACATGGTTTACATGGTTCACGTTATTACTCTGAAAATCCTTTATTTCCACTTGCCAATACTGTTGCCGATATCAATATTGATATGATTGGTCGTCGTGACGTAGAACATGCTAAAACAAACAATTATGTTTATGTAATTGGTGCTGATCGATTATCATCGGATTTACACAATGCTGTAGTATCTCAAAATGAAAAATACACTAAAGTAGATTTAGATTTTAAATTCAATGATCCAAAAGATCCAAATCATTTCTACGAGCGTTCTGATCATTATAACTTTGCTAAACATGGTATTCCTTCTGTTTTCTTCTTCAACGGAGTTCACGAAGATTACCACGGAAAAGACGACAATCCTGAAAAAATTGAATACGACGCTTTAACTAAAAGAACAAAACTTGCTTTTGTTGTTGCTTGGGATTTAGCTAATAGAGAAAATAGACCTGTAGTTGATAAGAAATAAGGTTCTTATTTTTAAGGCACAAAGGTTCAGAGTTACAAAGGTTCAGAGTTTTTTCTAACTTTATATCACAAAA
>NZ_NRQU01000048.1 GCF_004119495.1 Flavobacterium sp. YO12 | reverse complement strand
AAAACAAGTGTAATTAATTAAAAAAATTAGAAATCATGAAAAATTTATTTATTGTATTAGCAGCAGTTTTAGGAACAAGTGTAATGGTTAGTGCTCAAACAACTCCAACTCAGGCGACTCCTGCAAAAGAGGTGAAAGCTACAAAACACCATCATAAATCAAACAAAAAAGCAAAAGCTGAAACTCCAAAAGAAGAAACTGCTACCGTGAAAAAATAAACATTGCTAACGCTTTGTCTTCATAAGATTGTAAGGAGGCAAAGTAGGATTAATGATTGTGGAGAATGCGGTTGAAGAAAGCTGATGAAGAAATTTGTCAGCTTTTTTTGTTCGTTAATTTTTTAATAATGTGTCATTTGATTTTTGATAATTGATTAATTTTAGTTGCACTTAAAAGATGTTTTTTATGAATGTTTTGATTGTTGAAGATAATAAAGAGCTTGCTGTAGAGGTATACGACTTTCTTTGCAATGCGGGTTATGTTTGTAAAATTGCAAATAACTGCGCGGATGCTCTTGATGAGTTTAACAGTAATGATTATGATGCAATGCTGCTTGATTTAGGATTGCCGGATGGTGATGGTTTTGAGGTTTTACAGGCAGTTCGTAAAACAAAATCAAAAATTGCAGTTATTGTTCTTACAGCTAGGGGGGAATTGGATGACAGAATTAATGGTCTTCATTTAGGTGCCGATGATTATTTGACAAAACCTTTTGCACTTACGGAACTTGGAGCAAGATTATTTGCTGTAATCCGCAGAATTCATGGCTTTACTTTGAATAATTTAAGTATACACGGATTTTTGTTGCAGCTTCAGGATTACAAAGTTAGTTTTGATGAAATTGCGATAAACTTGACCAAAAAAGAGTTCGACATTTTTCAGTATCTTGTTTTGAATAAAAATCGTGTAATTACGAGATTACAATTAACCGAGCATATTTGGGGGGATATTTTGGAGGTTAATTCAGATTCTAATTTTATTGATGTTCATGTTCGAAATCTTCGAAAAAAATTAGATAAACATGCGCCAATAGATTGGTTTGAAACTGTTAGAAATGTAGGTTATCGTATTAATGAATAAACAAGTATTGTGAAAATAAAACATCAATTAGCGATTTTTAATGCACTGACACGCTTGTTGGTCATTTTAATTTTATGGTTGATGCTTCCTATTTTAGTCGAAAAGGTGGTTTATAGACATATCAATAATGGTCTTATTGAGAAAAAAGAAAAGTTTATAGAGCATTTAAATCAGCAGGAAATTAATGATTTTATCGAAAATGAAGGCGATTCGACCGAGACTTATTCGCAGTTTTCGACACTTCATAGTGAGTTCTTGGTTCTTTCAAAAGCTCCAATTAAACCTAATCAAAAGAAAACAACCTTTACAAATGAATTTCGCATTATTGAAGGGGAAGAAAATGAATATAGAATTCTAACACATCATTTTAGTTTTGGGAATGAAAGTTATCAGCTTGAAATTGGCAGCAGTCTTGGCGAGGTAAATGATCTTACTTTTATAATTAGGTTTTTTATTATTATAGTTTTGTTTGTCATTCTTTTAGTGACTTTTTTAGCCGATACGGTTTATATCGAGTATTTATTGAAACCATTTTATAAAATTATTGATACAAAAATAAGGCGTGTCAATGAACCTGAAGTTTTTGACCATACGCCTATAAAAGCAAAATCACGTGATTTTAGAGAGTTGGATTTGGTTTTAAACCAAATGATGGATCGTATTTCGGAACTGTTTAAAAAAGAAAAACAGTTTATTTCGAATGTTTCTCACGAGCTTCTTACACCAATTGCTTTGCTTAAAAACAAGTTTGAGAATTTATTACAGAATGAATCTTTAGATGAGAACGCTTTTGATAAAATAGCTGGCTCGCTAAAGACATTAGATATGCTGAAAAAAATCATCAATAATCTATTGTTGATTTCTAGAATAGAAAACAATCAATATGAAGCGAATGAGGAAATTAATTTTCATGAAATTATAAATGATGTCGAGGAGGATCTGCAAGATCGAATTGAAGATAGAGGAATTCGATTTGTAAATGAAATGAAGAACGATTTGATTTTTAGAGGAAATAAAACCTTGCTTCATATTCTTATTTATAATTTGGTAACCAATGCAATTAAGTATAATAAACCAAACGGAAGTATTATAGTCGGCGATGGTTTTATTCAAAATCAATATTATATTTCAATTGCAGATTCTGGTATTGGGATGAGTGATTCTCAAATTGAAAACATCTTTAATAGGTTTGCGAGAGTTAGCTCTGATCAGGAAGGGCAGGGGCTGGGTCTTGCGATAGCAAAAAGTATAGCTGTTTTTCATCATATTGAAATCAAAGTTGTGTCAAATATAAATGAGGGAACAATTTTTACTTTATCTTTCCCTGACATGGCTAAAATCTAATTATTTGTTAAAATTTTTCTTACTTGCAAAACTTCATGTTGTCTTCATTTTACGGTTTTACCTTTGGGTTATAAATAAGAGATAATAATCAACAAAAAAAAAACAATCATGAAAAAATTAGTAATGTTAGCAATTGCTGTTCTAGGAACAACTGCTATGATAAACGCTCAAACAACTCCAGCAAAAGCTGCACCAGTAAAAGAGGCTAAAGCTCCTAAAAAAGACAAAAAAGCGGACAAGAAAACTGCAAAAGCAGAAACAGCTAAGCCAGAAGCAGCAAAAGCAAAAAAATAAAAAGCATTAGTTTGCTAAAGTAACCTATGCTAGGCATAAGGTTTTAGAAAAAAAATTGTAATAAAAAAGCTGATAGAGTAATCTATCGGCTTTTGTTTTTGTTTGAGTTAAATTTTTGATAATAAAAAGCGATAAAATTTTCATTCTTTGTTACTTTGCTTAAAACTGTAAATAAATGATCCTTCGTTTTGTAATTCTATGTGCTCTATTTTTGCTTATTGAGTTCTATTCCTATCAAGCTTTCCGAACTTTAATTAAATTAAGATGGGTTTTAACTGCTTATCAAATTATTAGTGCACTGCTTCTTGTATTTATAATTTATTCTTTTTCTCAGGTAGATCGATCTGTTGGGCAAACCAAACAATTTATGTTTACAACAGGTTTAATGTTACTTGTTTATGTACCGAAAATTGTAATTACATTAGTTTTATTTAGTGAAGACATTTTTAGAATTGGTGCTAGTATTTTGAATTATTTTATTTATAATGCGCCGCGTAAGGAAATGATGCCCGAGAGACGAAAGTTTGTAAGTCAGATAGCATTAGGATTGGCTGCAGTGCCTTTTTTATCGTTGATTTATGGAATATTTGAAGGAAAATATAATTTTAAGGTAATCAAGCAAACTATTTTTTTTCCAGATTTGCCAGATGCATTTGATGGTTTTAAAATTACTCAGATTTCAGATGTACACAGCGGAAGTTTTGATAATCCTGAAAAGATAAATTATGCAATTGATTTAATAAATGAGCAGGAATCTGACATGATTTTGTTCACAGGAGATATTGTAAATACTCATGCTAAAGAAATGTATCCCTGGCTGGAAACGTTCAACCGTATTAAAGAGTATAAATATGGTAAATTTTCTGTTTTGGGAAATCATGATTATGGCGAGTATGTTACTTGGTCTTCTGAGAAAGAAAAAAGGGAGAACTTTGAGGGCATAAAAAATCTTTATGGTCAAATTGGGTTTGACTTAATGCTTAATGAACATAGATATATTCAGAAAGGTGATGATAAAATCGCTTTAATTGGTGTAGAAAACTGGGGAGCAAATTTTAAGAAAGCCGGGGATTTAAATAAAGCTTCAGAGCAGGTAAATCAAGATGATTTCAAAGTTTTAATGAGTCATGATCCTAGTCATTGGGAATATGAGGTAAAAAAACATCCTAAAAACTTTCATTTAACCTTGTCTGGTCATACTCATGGCATGCAATTTGGAATTGAGATTCCAGGGTATTTTAAATGGAGTCTCGCACAATATATTTATAAACAATGGGCAGGATTATACGAAGAGTCTAAAAGATACGTTTATGTTAACCGCGGGTTTGGTTTTCATGCTTATCCTGGAAGAGTTGGAATTATGCCTGAAATAACGGTCATTGAACTAAAAAAGGGGAACAATGTGGCTTAATTCGTTAAAAATGCTACATTTGTATTAATTATCTTTTTTAACTAGATTAAAAGAATTAAATTTTTGGTTTTATGTCAAAATTTGGAGAACTTATAAATGCTCAGGTTCCAGTGTTAATTGACTTTTACACAGATTGGAACGAATCATCAGTATCGATGCATCCTGTTATTAAGGATGTTGCGGCTGCGCTAGGCGACAAAGCTAAGGTAATTAAAATTGATGTAGATAAGAATCAAGAATTGGCTGAGGCATTGCGAATTAAGGGCTTACCTACATTGATGATTTATAAAGAAGGGCAAATGATCTGGAGACAGTCTGGAGAACTTGATGCAAATACTCTTATCGGTATTGTTCAAGATCAATTTGATTTTTAAAAGTTAAGGTAGTCATATTATTTAGTGAATAATATCAAACTTATAGCCGTTTTCTTTTAAGAAATGCAGTGTTTTTGGAAGAGCAAATTTTAAATTTGGTGAAGCTTTTATGCTGTCATGAAATACAATTACACTTCCTGATTTTACATTTTTTGTAACGTTTTCGAGGCATTTTTCAGGAGTAATACTTTGGTCAAAGTCAGCGCTCAAAACATCCCACATAATTATTTTATAGCCTAATTTTCGTAAAATTTTAGATTGTGCCTTTTTGATCTTCCCATAAGG
Organism: Flavobacterium sp. YO12; assembly: GCF_004119495.1. Classification (GTDB taxonomy): domain Bacteria; phylum Bacteroidota; class Bacteroidia; order Flavobacteriales; family Flavobacteriaceae; genus Flavobacterium. Next base: position 30,717 of record NZ_NRQU01000048.1, on the reverse strand, counting down.
CGGGCGAAATAATAAATTACATGTTTTTTCTTCTTCTAAAATAGCAGCGCAGTTTTTTACATTTTCAATATAGTCATCATTATTACTTTTCCATCCATTAACATGGTTCATGGTGTGGTTTCCTATGCTGTGTCCGTCAGTTATAAGCTTTTCAAACAAGGATAAGTTGGCTTTAATGTTTTTTCCAATACAAAAAAAGGTAGCTTTTGCATCAAATTTTCTCAATTCAGCTAATACCCAATCTGTAATCTCTGGAGTTGGGCCATCATCAAAGGTTAGGTATATTTTCTTTTCGTTGTTTGGAATGTCCCAACAATATTTAGAAAACACCGTTTTTATGAATGAATTAGTTTTTACCCAATAAAAGCTCATTGTTAACTTATTTAGAGATAAGTAAATTTAAAAAATGCAGCACTGTTTATCAAGCAGTACTGCATTTTTTTAATTAATATATTTTTCGTATATTATTCTTTTTCGCGTCCAAAACGCTCAAAAATATTTACATACGTATTAAACGTTGTTTTGTGTTTTTCGTAAAAAGCTTTATCGTTGTTTTCTTTCATTACTTGCAGCAGGCTTCTGTATCGTTCAATATCAGTGATAATGTCAATAGCTAAATCTGTTTGATCAGAACCGCTCAAAGTTTTGTAATAATCTAGATTTTCTCTGTACTTATTAACTAGCTTTTCTAATAAATCGTGTGCTTTATCTTTTTCTCCTACTTTGTAATATCCACCAGCAAATGGCTCAACTAAAGAGTAATAACCAAACTTGTCTAACGGCATTTTTGTAATCGCTAAATTGATAATGTTTTTAGCTTTGTCAATTTTACCTTCGGCAATAAGTTCGTTCATTAAACGAGATAAATTTGTTCTATAAGTAATGCTGTTTCTTCTAGTTTCTGGATCATGATAGATTTTTTCACTTTCACTGTTGCCCCAGTCCCATTTCATTACAATGTTATACATTTTATCGGCGTCAATTTGTCCCATGTCCATTGGTCCGCCATCTTTAGAAGGAACATTTTTAATAGGAACCAGTTTGTAAACCATTCCATCTAGCTGTAAATAGTTTTTCAACCATAAATAATCCTCGTCATCAAAAGCGCCTCCACTAAAATAAATTGGTCGTTTCCAATTGTTATTAGCTAAGATGTCAAGCATCATTAATCTATTTTTGTAGATTGCACTCCCTTTAATGTCTATGTCCATATAAGGAACAATAGAGTCATTGTATTTAGGATTTACAACTTTGTTTTTAATAATAGCATTTTTATCAATGTTTACTCTAATCTTATTTGTTGGGTAAAAATGAATTGTCTGCCCATTTTGTAATCCTACAGTTGATTTAGGGTTTTTGATAAAATCGATAAAATCAGTTATGTTCCAGCGTGTTTCTATCTTTGGAATATGAGCCACGTAATCTAATTTGTCTCCAACATATTGCTCATGTGTAAATGATATAGGCAGAGGGTCAGATTCATATGATTTTGCTTTCATTTGGTCTATATACCAATCTGTCATGAAAAGACTGGTATTTACAATTTTTACATCTGTTCTGAAATGCTCAATTTCTTGGGCGTACCAGAGAGGGAAGGTATCATTGTCTCCAATAGTAAACAAAATGGCATCTTTATCGCATGAACTTAAATAAGCTTTAGCCATTGCAACAGCAGTATATCTGTTTGATCTATCATGATCATCCCAGTTTTGCGCTGCCATTAAAACAGGAGCGGCTAATAAACTTCCGGCAATAATAATAGGTCCTGCAATTTTTGGAGTAATATATTTTTGGATACTTTCGTATAAAGAGTAAACTCCAAAACCAATCCAAATTGCAAAGACATAGAATGATCCTACCAAAGCATAATCTCTTTCTCGAGGTTCAAAAGGTCTTTCGTTCAGGTAAATTTTTAATGCAATTCCGGTAAATAAGAATAACGCTAAAAGCACATAAAAACTTTTAAGATCTTTGTTGGCATGGTACATTAATCCAATTAAACCTAAGATAAACGGAAGGAAAAAATAAACATTTCTTCCTTTGTTGTTTAAAACGTCAGAAGGTAAGTTGTCTTGAGATCCTAAATGTACAGAGTCAAGAGCTTTGATTCCACTAATCCAGTTTCCGTCTAAATTGTCATATTTTCCTTGAACATCACTTTGGCGTCCAACAAAATTCCACATTAAATATCTCCAGTACATATATCCGAATTGATATTCGAACATGAAACTGAAATTATCAACAGTTGAAGGTTTTTCGATTATTAAATAGTCTTTATAGCTTTGTAAGAATTTAACATAGCCTTCGTTGTCAATTTGTTTTTGAGCGAAAGCATGTTTAAATTCAGAAATCGTTTTTTCAACTTCATTTCTTAATTGAGCAGTTGCTTTGTTGTATTCGTCTTCGCTCAATTGGCTTGCGTCAATTCCGTATTTTGCTAAATCATCTTCATAATTGTAATTAGGGTTGATTCTGAATTTAGGCGGATTTGTAAAGCTGATGTAGTTCTGGATGTGTCCAGTTTCGGTACTCCACATTCTTGGCAGAATTGTTTTCTGATTGTCATCAGAATTTTGATCTGCATTTTTATAATTGTTGGTAATGATATATTTACCAGTTTTATCGTCTCTCTCGTAGTTAGGTTTTTTGTCTAAGTATGGATTTTTGGCATCCAGACCTGCGAAAACTTCAGTGTATTGAGGACCATAGAATAATGGGTTTACTCCATATTGCTCACGATTATAGTAAGCTAAAACTTCGGCAGCATCCGATGGCTTGTTTTCATTGATAACTGTATTTGCGTTAGCACGCACAGGAAGCATCATCCAAGTCGAAAAACCTATAAATATAAATAAGATGCAAAGTATAATAGTGTTGTAAAAAATTAAACCTTTTTGTTTGGTAAATTTTAATCCAAAATAGAAGAATGCAACTAGAAGTAAAACAACAAAAATAGTTCCTGAATTAAATGGTAATCCCATGCTGTTTACCATGAAAATTTCAGTTTTACCAAAAAATGCCATTGTTAAAGGCAATAGTAACTTAAAGATAAACAACAAAATTCCAATTACTACAACATTTGCAATAAGGAAGTTTTTAATGGTAACTTTTTCGTAATGCTTAAAATAATAAAGAAATCCGATTGATGGAATCGTTAATAATGCCATAAAGTGCACACCAAACGAAAGTCCAACAACTAAAGATATTATTAATAGCCATTTGTTTCCTTTTGGCTTGTCCATATCTTGTTCCCAGCGTAATCCCAGCCAGAAAAGTAATGCTATAAGTAATGAAGCCATTGCATATACTTCGGCTTCAACGGCATTAAACCAAAAGCTGTCTGAGAAAGTGTAAGCTAATGCTCCTACAAAAGAACTTCCTAGAATTACAATAGAATTGTTTTGGTCAATTTCGGCAAAACGAGCTACGATTTTCTTTAAAATCATAGATGATGACCAGAACATGAATAATATTGTAAAGGCGCTAGAAAAAACAGACATCATATTTACCATTAAGGCTACATGCTGCGCATCTATGGCAAACATTGCAAAAAAGGCACCCATCATTTGAAATAAAGGCGCTCCCGGAGGGTGACCTACTTCTAATTTTGCCGCTGTGGCTATGTATTCCCCGCAATCCCAAAAACTCATGGTAGGTTCAACTGTTAATGTATAGGTGATTAAAGCGATTGCAAATGCAAACCAACCAATAATTGTATTCCATTTATTGAAATTGAATTGTGCCATATTTAGGTGTTAAAATTTTGAATGTTTTTAATCCTACAAAGAAAATGTTTTTTTGTGTAAAGAAACGAGCATTAACAAAAAATTCTATAAAAGTATGAGTGAAGAGTAATTTGTTGTTTATGAGTGTCTTCTGATGTTTTGAATAAGTATGAAGGTAAAAAATGAAAAAAAAATGATTTTTTTTGATAAAAAAGCTTGTGCAAATTAAATAAAGGCTTAAATTTGCACTCGCTTAACAGCACTGCTGGTCTATGGTGTAATGGTAACACAACTGTTTTTGGTGCAGTCTTTCTAGGTTCGAGTCCTAGTAGACCAACATAAAAAGCCTCTCATTCGAGAGGCTTTTTTTATGCAAAAAAAAATATCTCTAAAAATTTGCATAAACTAAATAAAGTTATAATTTTGCACCCGCTTAACAACGCTATTGGTCTATGGTGTAATGGTAACACAACTGTTTTTGGTGCAGTCTTTCTAGGTTCGAGTCCTAGTAGACCAACATAAAAAGCCTCTCATTCGAGAGGTTTTTTTTATGCCGTAAATTTAAGTGTGTTTATTTTGCTTGGATGTTTTTTATATTTTAAAAGTAATAATAGGTTTAACGGCGTGATTTACTAAGCCTTCGCTGATACTTCCGTTAAAAAAGTGCGCAAAACCAGTTCTTCCGTGTGTACACATTCCAATGATATCTGCGTTTATCTTGTTAGAAAAGTTTATGATTCCTTTTTCGATATTAGTATCGTTGTAAATATTTGTGGTGTAATCTGAGAGGTTAAACTCCGTGATGAAATCGGTTATAGCTTTTTCTGCTGCGTGTGTAGTTTTAAAGCTGTTTGGCGTGCAAATTATAACTAAATGCAATTTTGATTGGAATGTTTTGGCAAAGTCAAGGAGTTTTTTGAATGGTTTTTTTGCTTCTTCTGAAAAATCAGAAGCAAATACGATATTGGATGCATTAAAATTTTTGATGTCTTTTTTGATTACCAAAACAGGAATATCAGAATTGCGTACTACTTTTTCGGTGTTGGAGCCTATTAGTAATTCTTCAACGCCAGAAGAGCCGTGAGATCCCATTACAATTAAATCTATATTGTGGTCTTTGCTTACTTGAGTGATTCCGTGAATCGGCCTGTCCATTTTTACGATTTCAGTCACTTGAATGCCGTCTAGGTATGGTTTTGATGAAATTTCGTCCAGCATTTCGTTTGCTTTTTTCATGAATAGCATGGTTTCGGGAATGCTGGTGCCGCCTAAAACGGCATCGTTCATTTGGCTTGGAAGTTCAAGCATATGAAGGATGATGATTTCGGAGTTGTTTTTTTTGGCAATTTGCGCAGCGACTTTTAAGGCGTCTTCTGCGTGTTCAGAGAAATCAGTAGGTACTAGAATTTGTTTCATGGTTTTTGGGTTAAATAATGAGAAATTCTGTTAAATTAATGCTTCTATAAAGATAAGAAATATTTTTAGAGCGATCTATTTATTTTGATTTATAAAAAAATCACTATATTTGCACCGTTATTTATTAAAATCTAAATAATGAGGGGACTAAGTGTCCCCTCTTTTTATAAAATTATGACATTTAAAGAAAAAGTAAACGGATTAATTGCGGAGGCTCTTTTAGAAAAGCCGTCAATCTTTTTGATTGATTTGGCTGTTTCTGATGCTTTTAAAATTAGTGTAGGTTTAGATGGTGATACAGGAGTGGCGCTGCAGGATTGCATCGATATTAGTCGAGCAATTGAGAATAACTTGGATCGTGAAGAACAAGATTTTTCTCTTGAAGTAGCATCAGTTGGAGTAGGGTCTCCTTTGAAATTGGTAAGACAATACAAGAAAAATATTGGTAGAACATTGATTGTTACTACAAATACTGAAAAAATTGAAGCAGAATTAGTAGAAGCTAACGATGTTTTTATAATTTTGTCTTGGGAAGCAAGAGAACCGAAAAAAATAGGAAAAGGAAAAGAAACAGTTCAAAAAGAGCAGCAAATACCTTATACAGAAATTAAAGAGGCAATTGTTACAGTAACATTTTAATTAAAGAATTCGCATGGAAAATTTAGCATTAATCGATTCATTCTCAGAGTTTAAAGACAATAAACTTATTGATCGTGTAACGCTTATGGCAATTTTAGAGGACGTGTTTAGAAATGCATTAAAGAAAAAATACGGTTCTGATGATAACTTCGACATCATTATAAATCCTGATAAAGGAGATATGGAGATTTGGAGAAGAAGAGTAATTGTTGCTGACGAAGATCTTGATTTTGAAAACGAAGAGATTACTTTGACTGAAGCAAGAATGATTGAAGCGGATTTTGAAATTGGTGAAGAAGTTTCTGAAGAGGTTAAATTGATTGATTTAGGGAGAAGAGCTATTTTGGCTTTGCGTCAAAACTTAATATCTAAAATTCACGAACACGATAATACAAATCTTTATAAACAATTTAAAGATATTATTGGTGATATTTATACTGCAGAAGTACACCACGTGCGTCCAAGAGTAGTTATCTTAGTTGATGATGAAGGAAACGAAATTGTACTTCCAAAAGAAAAACAAATTCCATCTGACTTTTTCCGTAAAGGAGATAATGTTCGTGGAATCATTGAAAGCGTTGAATTGAAAGGAAACAAACCTCAAATTATTATGTCTAGAACTTCTGAGAAGTTCTTAGAAAAATTATTTGAACAAGAAATTCCAGAAGTATTCGACGGTTTGATTACAGTTAAAAATGTAGTGCGTATTCCTGGTGAAAAAGCAAAAGTAGCGGTAGATTCTTATGATGATAGAATTGATCCAGTTGGAGCTTGTGTTGGTATGAAAGGTTCTCGTATTCATGGAATTGTTCGTGAATTAGGAAACGAAAATATTGACGTAATTAACTACACAAATAACATTCAATTGTTTATTACAAGAGCATTAAGCCCTGCGAAAGTTTCTTCAATCAAAATTGATGAAGAAAATAAAAGAGCTGAAGTATTCTTGAAATTAGAAGAAGTTTCTAAGGCGATTGGTAGAGGTGGTCACAATATTAAATTAGCGGGTCAATTGACGGGTTATGAATTAGATGTTATTCGTGAAGGTGATGTTGCTGGTACAGTTGCAGATGAAGACGATGTTGAATTAACAGAGTTTTCAGATGAAATTGAAGAATGGGTAATCGAAGAATTTGCTAAGATAGGTTTAGATACTGCAAAAAGTATTTTAAAACAAGAAGTAGAAGATTTAGTAAGAAGAACAGATTTAGAAGAGGAAACGATTCTAGATGTTATGAAGATACTAAAAGAAGAGTTTGACAGCTAGTTAATGGCTGAAGTCTGGCTCTAACAACACAACGAAAAAGGTAATAATAAAAAGGTTATATGTCTGAAGAGAGAGTAATAAGAATAAATAAGGTTTTAAGGGAATTAAATATCTCGTTAGAAAGAGCTGTTGATTATCTAAAAGATAAGGGTATTGCTATTGATGCAAATCCAAACGCGAAAATTTCTGACAGTGAGTTTAATATCCTGCAAAGCCAATTTGCGGGCGATAAGGGGAATAAGGAAGCTTCTAAAGAGGTTGGAGAAGAGAAAAGAAAAGAAAAAGAAGCATTACGTGTAGAGCGTGAGAAAGAAATTGAAGACAAACGCAGACAAGATGAGGAGCGCCAAAAGCAACAGGAGATTATAAAAGCGAGAGCGGTTGTAACTGGACCTGTGCAAGTAGGTAAAATAGATTTAAATCCGAAGAAACCTGCAGTTGTTTCTACTCCTACTGAGGAGCCAGTTAAAGCTGAAGAGCCAAAAGCAGTTATTACTCCAACTCAACCAGAAAAACCAGTTCAGAAAGAAGTTGTACAGCCTGAGCCAGCGGCTCCTGTAGTTTCTGAAGAAAAAAAGGTAGAGAAACCTATTATTACAGAGAAAAAAGAAGTTAAAGCTGAAGTTTCAAAAACAGCGCAAGAGCCTATTGTTTCAACAGATCCTGCAACTGCCGAAGAAACAATCACTACTCAATACCAGAAATTATCTGGAACAACTCTTACGGGGCAGACAATTGACTTATCTCAATTTAATAAACCTAAGAAAAAGAAAGAAGATCCTAAAATTACGCCTAATAAACCGGGTGCGCCAGGTGTTGGGAATAATGCTAATAAGAATAAGCGTAAAAGGATTGCTCCTAAACAAGGAACTCCAGGGGCGCCAAAACCTCAAGGGGCTGGTAATGCACCGGGGACTCCAAATCCAAACAAGATAACGCCAAACAACGGCGGTGGCGGATTTAATGCAAACAGAAGTGCGAGACCTGGTTTTGTAAAAGGAAACCGTCCGGCTATTGTAGCTAAAGTTGAGCCTACTGAAGAAGAAGTAAAAAACCAAATTAGAGAGACTCTTGAAAAACTTCAAGGTAAAGGAGGGAAATCTAAAGCGGCTAAATATAGAAGAGATAAAAGAGAAACGCACCGTCAGAAATCTGATGATGAGCAAAGAGCTCTTGACGAAGGAAGTAAAACAATTAAAGTTACTGAATTTGTTACTGTAGGTGAAATTGCCATCATGATGGATGTGCCGATTACAAAAGTAATTGGAACTTGTATGTCTTTGGGTATCATGGTTACTATGAATCAGCGTTTAGATGCTGAAACATTAACAATTGTAGCTGATGAATTTGGTTACGAAGTTGAGTTTATTACTGTTGATATCGAGGAAGCTATCGAGGTAGTTGAAGATAAAGAAGAAGATTTAGTAACTAGAGCGCCTATTGTTACTGTAATGGGGCACGTTGACCACGGTAAAACATCTTTACTGGATTATATTCGTAAAGAAAATGTTATCGCTGGAGAGTCGGGTGGTATTACACAGCACATTGGGGCTTATGGAGTTACTCTTGATAATGGTCAGAAAATTGCATTCTTAGATACACCAGGTCACGAGGCGTTTACCGCGATGCGTGCACGTGGAGCTCAAGTTACAGATATCGCTATTATCGTAGTAGCTGCGGATGATGATATCATGCCGCAAACAAAAGAGGCAATTTCTCACGCACAAGCTGCGGGAGTGCCAATTATATTTGCAATCAATAAAATTGATAAACCAAATGCTAATGTTGAGAAAATTAAAGAGCGTTTGGCCAGTATGAATTTACTTGTTGAAGATTGGGGTGGAAAAATTCAGTCACATGATATTTCTGCGAAAGTTGGAACAGGAGTAAAAGAATTATTAGAGAAAGTTTTATTAGAAGCTGAAATCTTAGATTTAAAAGCGAATCCAAATAAAGCTGCACAAGGAACTGTTGTTGAGGCTTTCTTGGATAAAGGAAAAGGTTATGTTTCGACAATTTTAGTACAACAAGGTACGTTGAAAATTGGAGATTATATGCTTGCTGGAAAACACCATGGAAAAGTTAAAGCAATGCATGATGAAAGAGGTCATACAGTTTTAGAAGCTGGTCCTTCGACTCCGGTATCTGTTTTAGGTTTAGATGGTGCTGCAACTGCTGGTGATAAGTTTAATGTATTCGAAGATGAAAAAGAGGCTAAGCAAATTGCGTCTAAACGTTCTCAGTTAATGCGTGAACAATCTGTGCGTACACAACGTCATATTACACTTGATGAAATTGGTCGTCGTATTGCTCTTGGTCAGTTTAAAGAATTGAACGTAATCCTTAAAGGAGACGTTGATGGATCTGTTGAAGCATTATCAGATTCGTTCTCTAAACTTTCTACTGAAGAAATTCAAATTAATATTATCCATAAAGGTGTTGGTGCAATTACAGAAACTGACGTTATGTTGGCCTCTGCTTCTGATGCGATCATTATTGGATTTAACGTTCGTCCTGCTGGAAATGCTAGACAGCTTGCTGATAAAGAAGAAATTGATATCCGTTATTATTCTATTATTTATGCAGCTATCGATGACTTGAAAGATGCAATGGAAGGAATGTTAGCTCCTGAAATGAAAGAGGAAATTTTAGGAACGGCTGAGATTCGTGAGATTTTCAAAATTTCTAAAGTTGGTTCAATTGCAGGATGTATGGTAACTGACGGTAAGATTTTAAGAAGCTCTAAAATTAGAGTTATTAGAGATGGAGTTGTGGTACATACCGGAGAATTAGTTGCTTTAAAACGTTTTAAAGATGATGTTAAAGAAGTTTCTAAAGGTTATGACTGTGGTATCCAAATAAAAGGATTCAATGATATTGAAATGAATGATGTTATTGAGGCTTATCATGAAGTTGCTATCAAAAAGAAACTTAAATAGTAGAATTTCTATTTTAGATATAAATCCCGATTTTTTCGGGATTTTTTTTGTTTAAAACTGTTTGGCATTGATAAGAGATTTTTTTTGCTAGGTAATATGTTTTGATGTTTTCTTTGTAGGATGTCTTGCTGCGTGTTGTTGGGTTTGATTAATAGGATGTGTTGATAGGTTCGTTTTAAAGAGATTATGGAAGTCAAAGGTTGAAAAAGAGTAATTGTAAGGGTGGTTTGTGGAAGTTTGGTGTATAGGGTTGTTTTTTTTGATAAACAAAGCGCTGTTTTGGTCTGGTGGCAAGTTGTCAGAAATGGTTTTTAGGAGTGGTGCTTTTGTTATGATGTTTGGTTATGATAAAACGAAGTAGTTACTGCTGAAAATGAAAAAAAAATAAATTTTGGATTTGGGCTTTGTGTTTAGATGTTGGTTTTTGTTTGGTATTTTTAAATACCTCGTTATAATAAAAAACCACAAAAAAAACTCAGTGGAGAGTTGCTTTTGTGGTTCTTTATTTCTTGTTGTTTTTGTTTTTTATTTATTCGGCTTTAGCAGGAATACATTTTTGTATTTTTTCTTGATGTCTGCTAGATTTCTTTCTGCTTCAATTCTTGACTTAAAACTGCCTACAATTACTTTGTAGTTTGGCGTATTGAAAATTATTGTGCCATCAATGTTTGAGTATTCTCTTTTAAAGTCAGCCAGCGTTTTTTTTGCTTCGTCGCTTTTCCCGCTGAAAATTTGAATTCTATAAGAATCATTTGTACTTATTGATGTGTTAAATTTACGTTTCTCGTTCATTAATTGCTCAAATTTGGGATCTTGATTTACTGTTAAATTTTGATCTTGAGCATGAATATTGTTTGCTAAAGCAAAGATTGCTAATGTTAAGAAAACGTTTTTTGAAGGGGTTAAAATTCTCATAATGTGATGGTTTTTGTGCAAAAATAATATTTAAAGTTTGTATGGAAAATTTTAATATTATTTAGAATTGATATAAATTGATATTTAAGAGTATTTTAAGGTTTTGAGAATAGTTCATAAGTCGTATTTTTGTGCAAGTTTTAAAAGAAGGTATTAATTTTAGTCTGATTTACTACAGAAAAAATCATACCAAAAATTAGTAGATAATTATTATACTATATGAAAAAGGTGGGTAACCATAATTCGATCTCCAGAAAATTATTACTTAGTTTATCGCTAACGTTAATTTTCTCCCTAACTTCATTTGCTCAAGATCCTGCTGCTCCTGCGGCTCCTGAAGCTGCTGCTCCGGCTGCGACTACAGGTGGTGATCCAGTAAAAGGGAAAGAACTTTTTAATGCAAATTGCGCTGCATGTCACAAATTAGATGCTAAATCAACAGGTCCTGCTTTAAGAGGAATTGCGGATAAGCACGATAAAGCTTGGCTTTATAAATGGGTGCATAACAGTTCTGACATGATTAAGTCAGGTGATCCTGTTGCGGTTAAACTTTTTGAGGAAAACAATAAAGCAGTAATGACTTCTTTTCCTCAATTATCTGAAGGCGATATTGATAATATTATTGCTTTTACTTCTGAGAAAAAAGCTGAGCCTGCTGCTGGTGCGCCAGGAACTGTTCCTCCTGGACAAAAAGTTGAAGGCGGCGGTATTTCTAACAATATTATTTTAGGAGCTCTTGCTCTTGTGATGGCTATTTTAGTTGTTATGTTGTTCATGGTGAACAAAGTATTAACTAAAGTTGCAAGTAATAACGGAATTGAAGTTGCGCCAAAAGAAGGCAGAACTCCAATTTGGAAAGCTTTTGCTAAAAATCAATTTTTAGTTTTAGTTACTTCTATATTTTTACTTTTAGCTAGTGGTTATTTTGTATACGGTTACTTGATGCAGGTAGGTGTTGATCAAAATTATGAGCCAATTCAGCCAATTCACTATTCTCACAAAATTCACGCTGGAGATAATGAGATCAATTGTAAATATTGTCACTCTGCTGCACGTGTAAGTAAAACTGCTGGTATTCCTTCATTGAATGTTTGTATGAACTGTCATAAAAATATTTCTGAAGTTGCTGAGACTACTGCTACTGCAGAGTACAGTAAAGCATTCTACGATGGAGAAATTCAAAAATTATATGATGCTGTTGGATGGGATAAGACTAAACAGGCTTATACTGGAAAAACTAAGCCTGTAAAATGGGTTCGTATTCATAATCTTCCTGATTTTGTTTATTTCAATCACTCTCAACACGTTTCTGTTGCAGGAGTTGAATGTCAAACTTGTCACGGTCCGGTACAAGAATTTGAAATCATGAAGCAATACTCTAAATTAACAATGGGATGGTGTGTTGATTGCCATAGAAAAACTGATGTTAAGATGGAAGGAAATGCATATTATGATAAAATTCATGCTGAACTTTCTAAAAAATACGGTGTAGAGAAATTAACTGCAGCGCAAATGGGAGGTTTAGAATGCGGTAAATGCCACTATTAATCGAATTATTAAGATTTTAATATTTATATACAATGTCATCAAACAAAAAATACTGGAAAAGTGTTGAAGAACTAGAAAATAGTTCTATTGTTGAGGCGCTTAGAAATAACGAATTTGTTGAAGAAATTCCTACTGATGAATTTTTAGGAAATGCAGATGCTTTAGCTACATCTGGAACTTCACGTCGTGACTTTTTAAAGTACGTAGGATTTAGTACTGCGGCAGTTACACTTGCTGCTTGTGAAGGTCCTGTGCACAAGTCTATCCCTTATGTATTACAACCAGAGCAAATCATTCCTGGTGTTGCAGATTTTTATGCAACTACTGTTTTTGATGGTTTTGATTTTGCAAATCTTTTGGTAAAAACTCGTGAGGGTCGTCCAATTAAAATTGAGAACAATACTATTTCTGGAGCTAAATTTTCTGCTAATGCTAGAATTCATGCATCTATCTTAGGATTATACGATAGTATGCGTTTGAAAGAACCTAAATTAGATGGAAAAAATAGCAGCTGGTCAGCAGTTGATTTAAAAATTAAATCAAGTTTAGCTGATGCAAAAGCAAAAGGAGGTCAAGTAGTATTATTAACAAATACATTAGCAAGTCCATCTACTGAGAAATTAATAGGTGAGTTTATTGCTAAAAATCCAAATGCTAAACATGTAGTTTACGATGCGGTTTCTTCATCTGATGCGCTAGATGCTTTTGAAACTGTTTATGGTGAAAGAGCTTTAGTAGATTATGATTTTTCAAAAGCTTCATTAATTGTATCTGTTGGTGCTGATTTCTTAGGAGATTGGCAAGGTGGTGGATATGATGCTGGATATGCAAAAGGACGTATTCCTCAAAACGGAAAAATGTCTCGTCATTTTCAGTTTGAATCAAATATGACATTATCTGGAGCTGCAGCTGATAAGCGTGTTCCAATGACGACAGCTGATCAAAAACAAGCTTTAGTTCAAATTTATAATGTTGTTGTTGGTGGTTCTGTTCCGGTTTCTTTAGATGCTAAGTTTAAAGCGGAAGTTGAAAAAGCAGCTCAACAATTAAAAGCAGCTGGTTCTAAAGGAATTTTAGTATCTGGCTTAGAGGATAAGAATGCACAATTATTAGTTTTAGCTATTAATCAAGCATTGTCTAGTGAAGCTTTTAATACAGCTGAAACAAGACAAATTAGAAAAGGTTCTAATGCTGTAGTTGCTCAATTGTTAAAAGATATGAATGCAGGAAGTGTTCATACTTTAATTATGAGTGGAGTTAATCCTGTTTATACTTTAGCTGATTCTGCTTCTTTTGTTTCTGGATTGAAAAAGGTAAAAACGTCAGTTGCTTTATCTTTAAAAGAAGATGAAACTGCTGCTATATCAACAATCGCTGCACCAGTTCCTCATTATTTAGAGTCATGGGGAGATTTAGTGATTACAAAAGGAACTTATAGTTTAACACAACCTACAATTCGTCCAATTTTTGATACAAAACAACTTCAAGATGTTTTATTGTCATTAAATGGTGTTACAGGAAATTTCTACGATTACCTTAAAGCCAATTCAGGGTCAATTATCGCAGGATCTTCTTGGAACAAAGTTTTGCATGATGGTGTTTTTGCATACGGTTCAAGTGCTTTAAATGGTGGTTCTTATGATTATGCAGGTGCTGCAAGTGCACTTTCAAAATCAAAAGCTGCTGGAGAGCTTGAATTAGTTTTATATACTAAAACTGGAATGGGAGATGGACAACATGCAAACAATCCTTGGTTGCAAGAGTTTCCAGATCCAATTACAAGAGTTTCGTGGGATAACTATGTTACGGTTTCTAATGCAGATGCAAAGAAATTTAATTTATCAAATGAAATTGTTGCAAACGGTGGTTTGAATGGTAGTTATGCTACTATTACTACTGCAGATGGAACTAAATTAGAAAATGTACCTGTAATTGTTCAACCTGGACAAGCAGTTGGTACAGTTGGTTTAGCTGTAGGTTACGGTCGCAAAGCGGCTTTAAAAGAAGAAATGCAAGTAGGTATTAATGCTTACGCTTTATATAAAAACTTCAATAATGTTCAAGCTGTTTCGATTGTGAAAGCTAATGGAGAGCATGAGTTTGCATGTGTTCAAGGGCAAAAAACATTAATGGGAAGAGGAGATATTATTAAAGAAACAACTTTAAAAATATTTAATACTGAAGATGCTAAACATTGGAACGAACAACCAATGGTATCTTTAGATCACCAAGAAGTTGAAGCTACTACTGTTGATTTATGGGAATCATTTGATCGTTCTACTGGACATCACTTTAACTTATCAATCGACTTGAACGCTTGTACTGGATGTGGGGCATGTGTTATTGCTTGTCATGCAGAAAACAACGTTCCTGTAGTAGGTAAATCTGAAGTTAGAAGAAGTCGTGATATGCACTGGCTGCGTATTGACAGATATTATTCTTCTGAAAGTACTTTTGCTGGAGATAACGAAAGAAAAGAAGGTATTGCTGGTTTATCTAGTTCATTGTCTACATTCAATGAAATGGAAAAACCTGGAGATAATCCTCAAGTAGCATTCCAACCTGTAATGTGTCAGCACTGTAATCACGCACCTTGTGAAACAGTTTGTCCGGTTGCTGCGACTTCACACGGTCGTCAAGGTCAAAACCACATGGCATACAACAGATGTGTTGGTACTCGTTACTGTGCTAATAACTGTCCTTATAAAGTTCGTCGTTTTAACTGGTTCTTATACAACAAAAACAGTGAATTCGATTATCACATGAATGATGATTTAGGTCGTATGGTATTGAATCCAGACGTAAATGTACGTTCACGTGGTGTTATGGAAAAATGTTCTATGTGTATTCAAATGACACAAGCTACTATATTAAATGCTAAAAAAGAAGGCCGTTCAATTGTTGATGGAGAATTCCAAACAGCTTGTTCAAGTGCTTGTTCTTCTGGAGCAATGATATTTGGTGATGTTAATGATGCCGAAAGTAAAGTTGCTAAATTAGCGGCTGATGATAGATCATATCATTTATTAGAGCATGTAGGAACAAAACCTAATGTGGTTTACCATGTTAAAGTTAGAAATACTTAGAATAAATTATTAATAAGAAACAATATAAAGGATTATGTCGTCTCACTACGAAGCACCCATTAGAAAACCTTTAGTTATAGGTGATAAATCATATCACGATGTAACTGTAGATGTGGCAGCACCTGTTGAAGGTCCTGCAAATAAACAATGGTGGATTGTATTTTCAATCGCATTAATAGCCTTCCTTTGGGGGTTAGGTTGTATAATTTACACCGTATCTACCGGTATTGGAACATGGGGATTAAATAAAACAGTTGGTTGGGCTTGGGATATTACTAACTTCGTTTGGTGGGTTGGTATTGGTCACGCTGGAACTTTGATTTCTGCAGTACTATTACTTTTCCGTCAACGTTGGAGAATGGCTATTAACCGTTCTGCAGAAGCTATGACTATTTTCTCAGTAGTTCAAGCAGGTTTATTTCCAATTATTCACATGGGGCGTCCATGGTTAGCATACTGGGTTTTACCTATTCCAAACCAGTTTGGATCTTTATGGGTAAACTTTAACTCACCATTACTTTGGGACGTATTTGCGATTTCAACTTATCTTTCAGTATCATTGGTTTTCTGGTGGACTGGTTTATTACCTGATTTTGCAATGCTTCGTGATAGAGCTATAACTCCGTTTAATAAAAGAGTTTATTCTATCTTAAGTTTTGGATGGAGTGGTAGAGCTAAAGATTGGCAGCGTTTTGAAGAAGTATCATTGGTATTAGCTGGTTTAGCAACTCCTCTTGTACTTTCTGTACATACAATTGTATCGATGGACTTTGCTACTTCTGTAATTCCAGGATGGCATACAACAATTTTCCCTCCATACTTCGTTGCTGGAGCAGTATTCTCAGGATTTGCGATGGTAAATACATTGTTAATCGTTATGAGAAAAGTTTCTAATCTTGAAGCGTATATCACATTACAACACATCGAATTGATGAATATCATTATTATGATTACAGGTTCGATTGTAGGTGTTGCTTATATCACTGAGTTATTCGTAGCTTGGTATTCTGGAGTGGAGTATGAGCAATATGCGTTCTTAAACAGAGCTACTGGACCTTACTGGTGGGCATATTGGTCAATGATGACTTGTAACGTTTTCTCTCCACAGTTTATGTGGTTCAAAAAACTAAGAACAAGTATCATGTTCTCATTTATTATTTCGATTGTGGTAAACATCGGAATGTGGTTTGAAAGATTCGTAATTATTGTTACTTCTTTACATAGAGATTATCTTCCATCTTCTTGGACAATGTTCTCACCAACATTTGTTGATATTGGAATTTTCATCGGAACAATTGGTTTCTTCTTTGTATTGTTTTTATTATACTCTAGAACATTCCCTGTAATTGCACAGGCAGAGGTTAAAACAATTCTAAAAGGAACAGGAGATAATTACATTAGAGAAAGAGCAAAAAATAAAGATTCACATCATGAGTAATAAAGTAATATACGCCATTTATAATGACGATGATATTTTGATGGATGCAGTAAAGAAAACTAGAGCTGCACATCATCATATTGAAGAGGTTTTTACTCCATTTCCTGTTCACGGATTGGATAAAGCAATGGGTTTAGCACCAACAAGATTAGCAATTTGTTCTTTTCTTTACGGATGTGTTGGTATTTCATTTGCTACATTTATGATGAGTTATATCATGATTCACGATTGGCCGCAAGATATTGGAGGGAAGCCTAGTTTTAGCTTCATTCAAAATATGCCTTCTTTTGTGCCTATTATGTTTGAGATGACTGTGTTTTTTGCAGCCCACTTAATGGTTATTACTTTTTATATGAGAAGTAGATTATGGCCTTTTAAAGAAGCTGAAAATCCAGATGTAAGAACAACAGATGACCATTTTTTAATGGAAGTTGCTGTGAATAATAATGAAGCAGAACTAGTTACTTTTTTCGAAGGAACTGGAGCTGTTGAAGTTAAAGTAATTGAAAAGAATTAATTGTAGCTATGAAAAGGATATATAAAATAACACTTTTAGTTGGTATAACTATTTTAGTTTCATCTTGCCACAATAATTCGGCACCAAACTATCAGTATTTCCCTAATATGTATGAGTCTTTGGCGTATGAGCCATATGCAGAGGCAAAAGTATTTAAGGGTGGTAAAGAAGGACAGCTTCCTGTAGAAGGAACTATCAATAGAGGTTTTGAGCCTTATGAGTATGAAAATTCAACTGCAGGTTATGAATTGGCGAAAGCTAATTTAAAATCGCCTTTGACTGAAGCAGAAAAAAGTTCTGAAAAAGGAAAAGAACTTTTCGATATTTACTGTATAAGCTGCCATGGTGCAACTGGAAATGGTAAAGGTAAATTAGTTGAAAGAGAGAAATTTCTTGGAGTACCTAGCTATAAAGACAGAGAGATCACCGAAGGAAGTATCTTTCATGTTGAGACTTATGGTTTAAATGCAATGGGTTCGCATGCAAATCAATTAAGTGCCCACGAACGTTGGTTAGTTGCTGACTATGTTCTAAAACTAAAAAGCCAATTATAATTGTTGAACAAACTGATCGTAATAGATATGTATACATTTTCAAGTAAATTAAAAACTTTTTCTTTCATCCTAATGATCGTTGGTATATTAGGAATAGGATATGGTTTTTTAACTGCTCCTAAAGATATTCAAGAAGTTGAAAAAATTCTTGCTGCAGATGCTCATGGTTCTCATGGTGCTGCACATGAAGCAACAGCAGAAGCTTCTCATACAGAAGCTGGGCATCACGAAACTGCTGAGGCATCTCATGATTCACATAAAGGTGGTGAACATGCAAAAGTTAATGCCGCTGATGAACATACAGAACATTTAAACCATGTACTGCACCAACTACAAAATAAACCATGGTCTGCATTGTATGTAGCTTGTATTTTCTTTTTGTTGCTTTCAATGGGAGTTTTAGCATTTTATGCTATTCAACAAGTTGCACAAGCAGGTTGGTCTCCAGTTTTGTTTAGAGTAATGCAAGGTATTACAGCTTATTTACCAGTTGGTTCTGTAATTTTCTTTATTATATTGGTTCTTTGCGGACTGCATTTTAATCATATTTTTGTATGGTTGGGTGAAGGTGTTACGGATCCGAAAAGCCCTAATTATGATGCAATTATTGCTGGTAAATCAGGATATTTAAACTTTCCATTTTGGATTGTTAGAGCAGGTATCTTTTTATTAGGATGGAATTTATACAATTATTTCTCTAGAAAAAATTGTTTAGCTCAAGACGAAGCTAATGACGATTTGTACTACAAGAAGAACTTTAAGGCATCAGCAGGATTCTTAGTATTCTTTATTGTGTCTGAATCTATTATGTCATGGGATTGGATTATGTCATTTGACCCACACTGGTTTAGTACATTATTCGGATGGTATGTTTTTGCTTCTTTCTTTGTAAGTGGAATCACAACAATCGCTTTAGTGACTATTTATTTAAAATCTAAAGGATATTTAGAGTTTGTTAATACAAGCCACATTCACGATTTAGCTAAATTCATGTTTGGTATTAGTATTTTCTGGACATACTTATGGTTCTCTCAGTTTATGTTAATTTGGTATGCAAATATTCCTGAGGAGGTTACTTATTTCATCACAAGAATTCAATTGTATAACTTGCCATTCTTTGGTGCTGTGGTTATGAATTTTGTTTTCCCATTGTTAATCTTAATCAATACAGATTTCAAACGTCTAAGTTGGATTATTGTAATGGCTGGTATTGTTATTTTATTAGGACATTATATTGATTTCTTTAATATGATTATGCCTGGTACAGTAGGAGATAAATGGTTTATTGGAGTTTCTGAAATTGCGTCTATTCTTTTCTTTTTAGGATTGTTTATTTTTACAGTATTTACTGCATTAACTAAATCTCCTTTGGTTGCAAAAAGAAATCCTTTCATAGAAGAAAGTAAACATTTTTCATTATTAATATTTAAAGAAATAAACAGATGACAAGTTTGTTGGTAATTGTAGTTTTAGTTTTATTAGCAGTTGCATTATGGCAATTGACCAAGATATTTGATCTTACTCAAGTAGGATCTTCTTCGGACGATTCTCAGGTTGCATCAGATAATGATAATAATATTCAGGGATATATTATGTTTGGCTTCTTAGCTTTCATTTATATATTTACTATTTATGGTTTACTAAAATGGGGTAATTTAGTACTTCATACACCAGCTTCAGAGCATGGTCTTTTAGTAGATAATTTGATGAATATTACCTGGGTATTAATTTTTACAGTACAAGTTATTACTCAAGGCTTATTACATTGGTTTTCTTTTAAAAATAGAGGACATAAAGATAAAAAAGCTTTATTCTTTGCAGATAGTAATAAATTAGAAGCAATTTGGAGTATCATTCCATCTGTAGTTCTAGCTTGTTTAATTCTTTATGGATTATACGCTTGGAATAATATCATGTTTGTTGATAAAGATGAAGATGTTGTAGAGATCGAATTATATGCTCAACAGTTTAAATGGACTGCAAGATATGCAGGTCAAGATAATGTTTTAGGAAAAGCAAACGTTCGTTTAATTGAAGGAATTAATACATTAGGAGTTGATATGTCTGACCCTAATTCACAAGATGATATTGTAGTTTCTGAGCTTCATATTCCTAAAGGTAAAAAAGTGCATTTTAAAATGCGTTCTCAAGATGTACTGCATTCAGCTTATTTTCCTCACTTTAGAGCACAAATGAACTGTGTTCCTGGTATGGTTACTGAGTTTGCTTTTGTGCCAACTTATACTACTGCTGAATACAGAGAGTTGCCATTTATGGTTGAGAAAGTTGCAAACATCAACAAATTAAGAGCTGAAAAAAGTATTGAGTTAGTTGCAAAAGGTGGTACAGCTTTAGATCCTTATACATTTGATTATTTATTATTATGTAATAAAATTTGTGGAGCTTCACACTATAACATGCAAATGAAAGTTGTTGTAGATACTCCAGAAGAATATAAAAAATGGTTAAGCGAGAAAACTACTTTAGCTCAGGATATTAAAGCGGCAGCAGCTGCTAAAAAGCCTGAAGCAGAAGGTGCTGCACCAAGTGATACTACTGCAAAAGTTATCGATACTGTAAAAGCAGTTGTAGATACAGTTAAAGCAGCTGTAGCTAAAGTTGCGATGAAATAATATTATTAAGAAAATTTAAAGTACACATATATGTCAGCAGAAGCGCACGGTCACGATCACGGACACGATCACGAGCACGAACATCATCATAAAGACACGTTCATTACTAAATATATTTTTAGTATTGATCACAAAATGATCGCTAAGCAATACTTGATTACAGGTATTATCATGGGGATTATTGGTATCGCTATGTCTTTGCTTTTCAGAATGCAATTGGCTTGGCCAGAAGAGTCTTTTAAAATCTTTAATGTTTTATTAGGAGATAAATTTGCACCTGATGGTGTAATGGCAAATGATATTTATCTAGCTTTAGTTACAATTCACGGTACCATTATGGTATTCTTTGTACTGACAGCTGGTTTAAGTGGGACTTTTAGTAACTTACTTATTCCGCTTCAAATTGGAGCGCGAGATATGGCTTCTGGATTTATGAATATGATTTCATACTGGTTGTTTTTCTTATCTGCTGTAGTTATGTTATGTTCTTTATTTGTTGAGGCTGGACCAGCTTCTGCAGGTTGGACAATTTACCCACCATTAAGCGCTTTACCACAAGCGATCCCTGGATCTGGAACTGGTATGACTTTATGGTTAGTTTCGATGGCTATCTTTATTGCATCTTCTTTAATGGGATCATTAAACTACATCGTAACGGTTATTAACTTAAGAACAAAAGGAATGTCTATGACTAGACTTCCACTTACAATCTGGACGTTTTTCGTAACAGCTATTATTGGTGTTATTTCGTTCCCGGTTTTATTATCTGCAGCTTTATTATTGATTTTCGATAGAAGTTTTGGTACTTCATTCTTCTTATCTGATATCTATATTGCAGGAGAGGTTTTACATTACCAAGGTGGTTCTCCAGTATTGTTTGAGCACTTATTCTGGTTCTTAGGTCACCCTGAGGTTTATATCGTAATCTTACCAGCGATGGGTCTTGTTTCTGAAATTATGGCTACGAACTCTCGTAAACCAATCTTCGGATATAGAGCGATGATTATGTCAGTTCTTGCAATTGCATTTTTATCAACTATTGTATGGGGGCACCATATGTTTATCTCTGGAATGAATCCTTTCTTAGGATCTGTGTTTACCTTTACAACTTTGTTAATTGCAATTCCATCTGCTGTAAAAGCGTTCAACTGGATTACAACTTTATGGAAAGGTAACTTACAGTTTAACCCTGCAATGTTGTTCTCTATTGGAATGGTTTCTACTTTCATCACTGGAGGTTTAACTGGAATCATTTTAGGAGATAGTACTTTAGATATTAACGTTCACGATACTTACTTCGTAATTGCTCACTTTCACTTGGTAATGGGTATCTCTGCACTTTACGGAATGTTTGCTGGTATTTACCACTGGTTCCCTAAAATGTACGGAAGAATGTTAAATAAAAACTTAGGTTATATTCACTTTTGGATTACTGCAGTTTGTGCTTATGGGGTTTTCTTCCCAATGCACTTTATCGGATTAGCTGGTTTACCAAGACGTTATTATACAAATACTAACTTCCCATTATTTGATGATTTGCAAAATGTGAATGTTTTAATTACAACATTCGCTCTTGTAGGAGGAGCTTTCCAATTAGTATTCTTGTACAACTTCTTTAGTAGTATTTTCTACGGTAAGAAAGCAGTTCAAAATCCTTGGAGATCTACAACATTAGAGTGGACTACACCTGTTGAACATATTCACGGAAACTGGCCAGGTGAAATTCCTCACGTATATCGTTGGCCGTATGACTATAGTAACCCAAATCATGATGTAGATTTTGTTCCTCAAAATGTACCAATGAAAGAAGGTGAAGAAGTTTTACACCACTAAAATAATAGAAAGACTGTCAGAGATGACAGTCTTTTTTTTATGTGTTATTTTAAATAGTTAAATTGTTACTGTTTACATACTGATTTACTTTGTATATCTTTGTAAAATGAATGAGAATTTAGATCCAACAACCAAAGGATATAACCCAGAAGAATTAGATCTTGAAAAGAGATTACGCCCATTGTCATTTGATGACTTTGCTGGACAAGATCAGGTTTTAGAAAACTTAAAAGTTTTTGTTGCCGCTGCAAATCAACGTGGCGAGGCGCTTGATCATGCGTTATTCCATGGACCTCCAGGACTTGGAAAAACGACTTTGGCTAATATTCTGGCAAATGAATTAGAGGTTGGAATAAAAATTACTTCTGGCCCCGTTTTAGATAAACCTGGTGATTTAGCAGGATTGTTAACAAATCTTGATGAAAGAGATGTTTTGTTTATTGATGAAATTCATCGTTTAAGTCCTATCGTTGAAGAATATTTGTATTCGGCAATGGAAGATTTCAAAATTGATATTATGATTGAATCTGGCCCAAATGCTAGAACAGTGCAGATCAATTTGAATCCGTTTACTTTGATTGGCGCAACAACTCGTTCAGGATTATTAACGGCTCCAATGAGAGCACGTTTTGGTATCTCATCTCGATTACAATATTATTCTACTGAACTTTTGACAACAATTGTAGAAAGAAGTGCAGGGATATTAAAAATGCCTATAGATCTTGAAGCTGCAATTGAAATTGCAGGCCGCAGCCGCGGAACTCCTCGTATAGCAAATGCACTACTGCGACGAGTTCGTGATTTTGCACAAATAAAAGGTAATGGTACTATTGATATTGAGATTTCTCGTTACGCATTAAAAGCTTTAAATGTTGATGCGCATGGTTTAGATGAAATGGATAATAAAATACTATTAACTATTATAAATAAGTTTAAGGGAGGGCCGGTCGGGCTATCTACTTTGGCTACAGCCGTATCTGAAAGCAGCGAAACTATTGAGGAAGTGTACGAGCCTTTCTTGATTCAAGAGGGATTTATTATGCGTACGCCTCGTGGTCGTGAAGTTACGGACAAAGCATATAAACATTTAGGTAAGTTAAATACAAATATTCAAGGAGGTTTGTTTTAGCAGTTATGTCTAATAATGTAAAATATAAGTACCCAAATAAATTATCAATAGTTCGATTTTTTAAAGATGCTGAAGGGGTTAGAAAAAATCCGATTCCTTTTCATAATAGATATTTTGAGAAATTTGGAGATTCTTTCTCCATTAGAATTGGTTTCTCAAAGCATATCATTTTGTCGAGAGATAATGAAATTGCGCAATATATTTTAGTTAAAAATCAAAAGAATTATCATAAATCTAAATTTCAATCTGTATATCTTTCTAAGTATTTAGGGAAAGGTCTTTTAACCAGCGATGGTGATTTTTGGTTAAAGCAGAGACGTCTTATCCAACCAGCTTTTCATAAACAAAAAATGAATCAGTTGGTTGATAATATGAATATAACTATTAGTGCAGAATTGGATAATCTCGGTGAAGAAAAGCCGATAGATCTTTTTCCAATAATGAGTAATCTGGCATTTAATGTTGTGGCAAAATCTTTGTTTCAGCTTGAAACTGCGGAAAATAAATTCGAACGAATTAAATTTATTATTGAAGAAGTACAGCATTTTTTAATTAAAGAAATTCGGCTTCCGCATAAGGCTTGGTGGTTCTCATTAAGTGGTCAAGTAAAAAAGCATCTCAAGTTAGCAGAAGAGAATAATAGTATTATTCGTGAAATTATAGAGGAACGAAAAGCTTCAAAGGAAGAAATAAATGATTTATTGAATATGCTTTTAGATACCAGATACGAAGATACTGGTGAAAGCATGTCTGTAGAGCAATTGATTGATGAAATTAAAGTTTTGTTTATTGCAGGACATGAAACAACTGCAAATGCTTTAACATTTACACTTCATTTGTTAGGCAGTAATCCAGAAGTACAAGAAAAAGTTTTTGAAGAAATTTGTCAAATTGAATCGCAAACTGAAAATGTTATCGAGCAACTTCAAAAAATGACCTATTTGAATGCCGTTTTGAACGAATCTATGCGTTTATATCCGCCCGCTTGGATTACAGACAGACAGAATCTTGAAGATGATTCTTTTGGGCAGTTTAAAATAAAGAAAGATACTCTTATAGGTGTTTCTTTTTATGAACTGCACCGCAATCCTAAATATTGGAAGAATCCAGATGAATTCATTCCTGAACGATTTCTAGGTGAGCAAAAAAAAGAGTCAATGCAATATTTTTATCCCTTTGGTGCAGGACCAAGGATGTGTATTGGAACTGGCTTTGCCATTTATGAAATGTGTCTTACAATATCTCAAATTGTAAAAAAATATGTGATTAAATCTAATGACAGTGTAATACTGTTTAATCCATTAATTACTTTAAAACCTGTTAATGTTAAAGCCTCATTCTCTAAAAGATGCTGATTAATTCTAAAGAGACATATTCAAAATTTATAAAATCTGAAGCTAAACGACTTGGCTTTATTTCGTGTGGAATATCTAAAGCTGGTTTTTTAGAACAAGAAGCTCCACGGCTTGAGAAGTATCTAAAAAACAATTACAATGGTCAAATGGCCTATATGGAGAATCATTTTGATAAGAGACTTGACCCAACTTTATTGGTTGATGATGCAAAAAGCGTTGTTTCTCTATTGCTTAATTACTATCCTTCGGAAGTTCAAAATGAGGAAAGTTTTAAAATTTCCAAATATGCATACGGTCAGGATTATCATTTTGTTATAAAAGAAAAATTAAAAGAATTTCTTCATTCAATTCAAGAGAATATTGGAGAAGTTTCTGGTCGCGCTTTTGTTGATTCTGCGCCAGTTTTGGATAAAGCCTGGGCGGCAAAAAGCGGTTTAGGATGGATTGGCAAAAACAGTAATTTAATTACTCAAAAAGTTGGTTCTTTCTACTTTATAGCAGAACTTATTTTAGATTTAGAGTTAGAATATGATCATGCAGTAACGGATCATTGCGGTTCTTGCACAGCTTGTATTGATGCTTGTCCCACACAAGCTATAGTCGCACCATATGTGGTCGATGGCAGTAAATGTATATCGTATTATACTATTGAATTGAAAGAAAATATGCCACATGAAATGAAGGGAAAATTTGACGAATGGATGTTTGGATGCGACACTTGTCAAGATGTTTGTCCTTGGAATCGATTTTCTAAACCACATTCAGAACCATTGTTTAATCCGAACCCAGAATTGCTTTCTTTCTCTAAAAAAGATTGGCTTGAAATTACCGAAGAAACTTTTCGGTTAGTTTTTAAAAATTCGCCTATTAAAAGAACAAAATTTGATGGACTTAGGCGAAATATTAATTTCCTAGAATAAATTTACTCTTTCTATTTTACATTCCTATTTAAAGAAACTTTTCTTCTTATAAAATAAAAACACACAATATTGATTTTTAATTAGTTATGTGTGTTTTGTTTGTTTTGGCACCATCTATTTTGTAGGATAATTTTACGGATTAATCATTCAAATCTCGTCATGCTGTTTTTTCTGTAAAATTTTAAGAAATTTCTGCTGTTTTGTTGTCAGATTGTTATGTTTTTAAGGTTTAAAGGTTAATTTGTTTTTAAGGATTGTGCATTTCAACGTTTTTTCATGTAGTTTATCGACTAATGTAGTTAGTATTGAGGTCTTTGTATACTTTCGCAGCACC
The DNA here is from genome assembly GCF_004119495.1 of Flavobacterium sp. YO12. Classification (GTDB taxonomy): domain Bacteria; phylum Bacteroidota; class Bacteroidia; order Flavobacteriales; family Flavobacteriaceae; genus Flavobacterium. The sequence goes on along the minus strand of NZ_NRQU01000048.1, from coordinate 4,469 downwards.
AAATTTACTTAACTAACCCCCAAAGACATTGTGTCTTGAACCTAAATGCATTATGGTCCAAACGCTTAACTATCTTTTGTGCGATTTTGAAAAGCTCTTTTTCAATTATCCTAAATCCGTTTACATTATTTTTTCGTATCTGTATTATAATCTGAAGGCCAAATTTTGGTTTTCAGCTTCCAAATTTTCTATACTCCCAACTAATACCCTGTTTGTCTATGCGTAACTTTACTTTTAGCATGCCTAGTTTTGCTAGGTTCATTTTTGTTGTTTTGTTATTTCTGTCAGCATCTATAAATACATTTGCACAAGTTTGTGGTACACCTGGAGTTGATGGCCCTATAGCGATAACAGGTTCTGTAAATACTTATTTCCCAATTAGCGGTGATATCACTTTAAATGCTGGGGCTCAATCTATTTTATTAGGTAAAGTACCAGATACAGACAGGCATAATAATAATTTTGGTGGAACTCCAATTTCTGCAGGAGATTTGATCTTAATTATTCAAATGCAGGATGCTACAATCGATTATAGAGATAATGCTAATTATGGTTCAGGAATTACAACGAGTGGTTCAGACTCTAAAGGGGGTACGGGATTTACTAATATTGGTAATACTGGTGTTTTTGAGTATGTTATTGCGACAAATAATGTACCAATAACGGGAGGGAACTTAACATTTAAAGGCACAGGAAGCAATAACGGTGTTAGAAATAGTTTTTATAATGCAATTGCGACAACATCAACAGGGAAGAAGACATTTCAGGTTATAAGGGTGCCTCAATATTCTAATTTAACGCTAAATTCGGACATAACTACACCGCCCTTTAATGGAGTTGCGGGTGGCGTAATTGCTTTTAATGTTTCAGGAACATTCAATTTTAACGGAAAGAAAATTGATGGAAATGCGAGAGGATTTAGAGGAGGATTTAGTCCTCAAGCTTATTCAGGTGCAAATAATGCATCTATATACGTAGCGAATACTTCAAATACGATTGTTTCTGGAAAAGGAGAAGGAATTGCAGGAACCCCTCGATTTATGTGGGACGGTTTTAATCAGGTTGATAATGTTGTTGAAGGCATGCCGGGAGGTTCTGCAGGTAGAGGAGCCCCTGCTAACGCAGGTGGAGGTGGTAACGATCATAATACAGGCGGCGGCGGCGGCGGTAACGGCGGTTTCGGCGGTTTAGGTGGTTATGGCTGGCAGGGATTTCCTGGAGGAGATCGCTGGCCAAACTTTACAGGAGGAGGAAGGCCGGGCTTTAAATCTTATACTCAAACTATACCACCATTAACTCGCCTTATTATGGGGGGTGGTGGTGGTGCCGGTGATGCCAATAATGCTGTTGATGGAGTGAAAGGAGGTGTTGGAGGTGCTATTGTACTTATTAATGCAGGGACTGTTCAAGGGACGGGAACAATTGAAGCCAATGGTGGAGATGGAGCTCCGGGAGTTTACTCAGGTTCACCAGATGGTGCCGGAGGAGCAGGAGCAGGAGGAACGGTATTATTAAATATTTCTAATAGTAGCACAGGGGCTATTACCATTAATGCAAAGGGAGGAAATGGAGGAAATACAGAAAGAGATACTAACAATGAACACGGGCCCGGTGGTGGTGGTGGTGGTGGGGTTATTAGACACAATATTGTCGGTTCAGTAGCAATTACTACAAATGTAAATGGAGGGGGAGCTGGAGTGACAAGAGGAGCTGCTAATAACGTTGGTAGTACATCCCATGGAGCAGAGCCTGGAACAGATGGACATGTATCGACTTTTACTTCTCAGGATCTACCGCCTAATTTACAAGTAAATGCAAGTTGTTTTCCTATTTTGGAGACAACAGTAAGGGCATTAACAACAAGTGAAGTATGTGGTTCGATTGGTGAGAAAGTTACATATGAGATTCAAATAAAGAATACTGGAGCAGGAAATGCGGCTGGAGTTTTATTAGATTTCTCTTTTCCAGCAAGTATTGAATTTGATGCTGCAACAGCATCTTATTCAACGGAGGCTTCAGGTCCCTCTGGGGCTTTGTCTAGTACAGGCTCAGCTAATAATCCTTTAATTGGAAATTTTAATATTGCACAAAACGGAGTTGTCACTATAACTTTAGTTGGAAGAATATCAGGTACACTTGCTGCAGGGAAACATAGTTCTAGTGCGCAAGCTCAGTACTTAGATCCAACTCGAAGGCTAGATGCCACTAGAAAAATAACTGCTGCTTTAAATGGATATGGTACAGTAAATAAAAAATATGAAGGAGCGAACCAAGCAGATGTTCCGGGAACAAATTTTAATGGCACTGGTTCAACAATAATAGTTGATGATATTACAATTTTGGCACTGCCAGCAGCTCCAACAGTTAATACAACTCAGGGAAATTGTACAACTCCAACTGGAACTATAACGGTTACAGCACCTGCGAATGGCCCGAACGTAAGTTATACTTTAACAGGAACAAATCCAGTAACTGCATCAACAAATAATGCAACTGGTGTTTTCCCTGGCTTGGTATCAGGAACTTATCAAATAACCACAACCAATGCACAGGGATGTACTTCGCTTCCAACTACTGGGATATCAATTACTGCGGTTTCAGGAGCACCTACAGCTACGGGGGTTTCAATTTGTGTAGGAGGATCTGGATTGTTAACAGCTACATCTACATGTTCTAGTAATTTTGTGAATTCAGGAACTACAATATCAGGTACTTGGAGTGCGACTACTGACCCAACAGCTTTAAGACCTACCACTAGTATGAGTAATTCTAGTAGTTGTGGGTTTGATAATAATAGTAGTAGAAATTACGTTGCCATTCCTTTCCAAGTAAGTACTTCTGGCTATTATATATTTGAGATGGATACTAGTGCTAGTAGTGATCCTATGGGGTATATTGTTTCGGGAGCTTTTGTACCTGGTAGTTGTTCAACAGGTAATTGGATTAAGGGTGATGATGATAGCGCAGGAAGTAGACTCCCTCGATTAGGCACCACCGGATCAGGTCCAGGAGCTATGAATTTACAAATTGGAATTACTTATACCTTAATATCTACTACCTATTCAAATGCAAACGGTACGGGGACATTTTCAGGTAATTTTTCATGGAAAATAACCCAATCACCTAATGGGGGACAGATAATGTTACAGACTCCGGGAACTATTAATTGGTATACTGTAGCATCTGGCGGTACGTCAATAGGCTCAGGAAACTCTTTTAACCCTGTGGGAGTTGCAGGTTCAGGGATACAAGATACAAATACAGCTAAATCTGTTACTTTTTATGCGGCATGTTCTAGTAATCCAAGTTGTAGAACGGCAGTTAACTTTGTCATTAATGAAAAACCAACTATAACAGGAATAGTACCAGCATCACGATGTGATTCAGGATCGGTTACTTTAGAAGCAACGGCTTCATCAGGAACAATCAATTGGTATACTGCAGCAACAGGAGGATCTATAGTAGCGACAGGAACAAGTTATAAAACACCAAGTTTATCTACAACTACAGATTATTATGTAGAGGCTGTAGCTAACGGATGTACTTCTGCAGTTAGAACTAAAGTTACAGCAACAGTAAATACGACACCAACAATTACTAGTACAACTCCTAGGTCAGGATGTGCAGGAGAAACAGTTATTTTGTCTGCATCAGCCTCGGCAGGGACAATCAACTGGTATAGCAACGTGACAGGAGGAATCTCGTTAGGAACAGGTACAAATTTTACTACACCGAATTTATCTGCAACTACTACTTATTATGTAGACGCTACTAGTAATAATTGTACTACCGGATCTAGAGTTGCAGTAGCAGCTACAGTATATCCACTTCCAACAGCATATGCGGTTACAGGTGGTGGAACATATTGTACAGGAGGAATAGGATTTGCAGTTGGATTAAGCAATTCAGATAGTGGAGTAAGTTATCAATTACAATTAGGAGGAGTGAATAATGGAACTCCTGTTATAGGAACGGGTACTGCGATCAGTTTTGGAACAAAAACAGCAGCAGGAACTTATACTGTTGTTGCAACTAATACTAATTCGGGAACATCTTGTACTGCTACAATGACAGGAAACGCTGTTATTACTATAAGTACTTTTCCAGCTGCATTAGCATTAACAGGAAGTACTATTTGTGTTTCACCTGGAGGAAACGGTACAATTACCTCTTCAACTTCAGTAAGCGGAGTAAATTATCAATTATATAATTCAAGCAATACACCAGTTCAAGGATCAATACCTGGAACTGGATCAGGTTTAACATGGTCAAATCTTATTGCAGGAAATGGATATTATGTAGCGGCTACTAATGCATCAAACTGTTCAACAAATAGTAATACAGTTAATGTAGCGACTACCCCAAATCCAGCTGCACCAGCAGTTGGAATCACAACACAGCCGACATGTACAGTTGCTACAGGAAGTGTTGTATTGAATGGTTTACCATCAGGAACTTGGACGATCAAC
>NZ_NRQU01000047.1 GCF_004119495.1 Flavobacterium sp. YO12 | reverse complement strand
AATTTAATGGGATTAATCCCTGTAAAAAAGGTTGATTTGTAAACCAATTATTTGTGGGAGTAATTTTATCATAAGCCTGATTGACTACAAAGGTCGTTGTGTGGTGCTCATTGTAATTTTTATGCCATTCAATATATTGCTTTACTGATGCATTGTCAGCTTTATTGATTGTTTCAAAAATACTTGAACCTAAATCTGTTACAGAATTCAAAACACTTGTCAAATCATTAGTACTAGACTGATATTGTCCATTATAATACCATTTTTCTTTAGTTGTGGGAGAATAATCCAGTTTTACATTTCCTATTCCTAAAACAGCTGTATTATCTGCGTTTCTTATTTTATTTTCATAATCAACTGTACTATTGTTATTCAGATATTCAATAGTATTATCTATCCTCGAAGCCGTAAAAATTTTAGAAAATATTCCGAATCCAGATAAAGTAAATTTTGGTGAGAAATCATGACTAAAATTAAAGGCGCTAAATTGTGATTTGCTTTGAACTACATCCGTATTATCATTAGAAAAAGTACGCAAATTAGTTAGTGATTTTCTTCCTGAAAGAAAACTACTAAAGCCTCCTCCAAAACGCATTAAATCATCAAAAGTAAAAGTGCTCTTGCCTATGTTATTAGCATCTCCAATGAAACTAATATTGGTCTTTGGAGCATAATAAAACAAAGCGGCATGTGCCAAATAAAAACCATTATCCTCAGTACCCACTTCTGCGCTTGCCTGTAAATCCCCAAAAACAAATTTTTTCTTATCTTCCTTTAACTTTACATTCATAGCAAGATCATCACTATCTGAAACTTGCTTCATAAATCCTACTTCATTAAAATTATCAATTACTTCAATTTTATCGAGTGCGTTTGCTGGAATATTCTCTACTGCTAATTTCGATCCACCACCAAAAAAAGATTTCCCTTCCACTAGCATTTTCGTTACCTTTTTTCCTTGTACTGTTACTGTCCCATTTTTATCTACTTCTACTCCTGGTAATTTTTCCAATATTTCTTTCATTTTGCGTTCACTCCCATTTGAGAAAGTATTCACGTCAAAAATCAAGGTGTCTTTTTTTACTATAATTGGTTTAAAGTCATGTTTAATCACAATTTCTTTAAGATTTTCGCCAGTGGTTTTTAATTTAAAATCATGAGACATTTTATCCGATTCAGGTTCTAATATAAGTACTTCTTCTACAAACCCAATATAAGAAACCGTAATCTCATACCTCACCTCTTTATCGAGTTCTAAACGGTAACGCCCTTTGCGATCTGAAATAGAAAATTTGAGACTTGCTTTTTCCTGTAATGGCTTAGCAATTACATTTGCTGATTCTAATGGTTTATTTATATCGTCAGAAACCACACCTATAAAGCTTTTTGTCTGAGAAAAAGAAATAGTCGAAAAAAAGCAAGAATAGTATATAACGAATCATTCACAAACATTATTTTGGCATAGCATTCATATTATTCTGATGAGTCTGCTCTACTATCTTATCAAAATTTTCTTCTGTAATTATCTTTCCTTTTACTTCATTAATCTTAATATCTAAATTTGAATTTATATCTATTTTTGAGACTAAATAGACTATTTTGTCGTCGTGCAATTCTAATATCAAACCTGGTAATCCGCCAAACTCTTTTGGTCCATAACTTAATGGTATAGTTGGACAATACCAAGCTATTACTTCTATCCTATTATTTGTTTTTTTCATAGGTAATTTTTTTTTGTATTAATGCCTTATAACATAAATAACCATTTATTGTTTTAGTTTCATTTGTAAGTTGCCAATTATTATCTACTTCCGATAACACATTAAAGGTTTCTCCAGAAAAATCAATAACTTTTAAAACTGTCTTTTTATCATTATCCCTATAATAATCATATTTTCCAGCAAACATCTTAGCGATTCTTGTAATCCTTTCGTTAATATCCAATGCAGAAATTAGATAAAAAAAAGATTTGTTATTTTTTATCAATAACTCATATTCTAATTTCTTGAGTTCTTCATCAATCCCATCCACACGCAATTTACTTTTTACGACGACTTCATTTTTTTCCAAAGAGCCTCCCTGAGGTAAAACTATATAATTTACTTTGGCTAGATTTTGAGCAGTTAATGCAAAAGAAAAAAGAAAAAAACAATATACTTATATTTCATAAAATTTAATTTTAATCCGTTTAGACTAAATATCTAAACGGATTATTAATATCAATAATTTTTAATGCCCCATACACTCTTTATAAGCTGCCCAAGCTTCACCAGGAGCATCATAAGGTAAACCTGCATCTACAAATTCAATGTAAGTGCTATGATACACATCTGTGCAACTAGTTGTATAAAGAGTGTAATCTGCTTCAGACTCTACATTGATTGTATTTGCCATTATTGTACTACTAAACGCTACCACCGAAAGAGCAGTAAATACTAATTTTTTCATAATTAAATTGATTTAAATTTTACAAATATTTTTGGTTAACCTTTTGTAAATATTAAAATTATTCGCTTAATTTTAAGAAAAATCTTGTTTTATTAACTATTAATTAACAATATTTGCTTTACCAAAAAGATAAATCACTACACAGCAATATCTTACATTTTTAATTAATAGTAATGCCATATTTCTTAATTAACTAAATTTATCCAAAATAAACATCATTTACTAATGCATTTTATCCATTATTTTCAGCTGATTAATTTCTACAATCTATTTTTTAGAAACATCAACTCCTCACAATTTTTTTTAATTTTATTCCTTTTATTTTAATTCCAATTCAAGAAGCAACTCATACCTAGATTCTCAGATATTGGTTTCACAAATTTCGCACGATGCTGTTTTTTTGGAGGAAATACATATTGAGGATTTTATTGAATTATATTAAAATTTGTCATTTCTAGGAACGAGAAATCACATATGCTGGGCACACGCTGTTGTCGACTTTCTAGTTCGATTCCTCGTTCCTCGGAATGACAAGATTACGGGAACTTTGTCAAAGTTTTAACTCCAACCCATTACAATCAAAAATCTAAGATCTGAAATCTGAAGTGTAAAATTACCCCAACCATCCCTCACGATCCAAACTTCGATATTGAATCGCCTCGGCAATATGCTGCGAAATTATATTTTCCGAATTATCTAAATCGGCAATAGTGCGGGATACTTTCAAAATTCTATCGTAAGCTCTTGCAGAAAGATTTAAACGTTCCATTGCCGTTTTTAAAAGTTCTTTAGATTGTTCGTCTAAAGCACAAAACTCCCTAATAAGTTTACTGCTCATTTGTGCATTATAATGAATGTTTTCTACGTTTTCAAAACGTTTGGTCTGAATTTCACGTGCTGCTGTGACACGCTTACGAATTTCGACACTGCTTTCAGCTTTTCGGTCGTCAGCTAATTTATCAAATGGAACTGGTGTAACTTCAATATGAATATCGATTCGATCTAAAAGCGGGCCAGAAATTTTGCTCATGTAACGCTGCATTTCGTGCGGCGATGAAGTATTTGGCATACTTGGATCATTAAAAAAACCACTCGGACTGGGATTCATACTCGCCACAAGCATAAATGATGAGGGATAAGTTACGGTAAATTTCGCTCTTGAAATTGTTACTTCACGATCTTCTAACGGCTGCCGCATTACTTCTAAAACATCACGTTTAAATTCTGGCAATTCGTCTAAAAACAAAACGCCATTATGTGCCATTGAAATTTCTCCCGGCTGCGGATAACTTCCTCCTCCAACTAGTGCCACATTCGAAATAGTATGATGCGGACTTCTAAAGGGGCGCTGATTCATTAAACCTACTTCTTTCAACTTTCCGGCAACACTGTGAATTTTAGTAGTTTCAAGTGCTTCTCGCAATGTCATTGGCGGTAAAATACTCGGAACACGTTTTGCGAGCATCGTTTTACCCGCTCCGGGCGGACCAATTAAAATAATATTATGCCCTCCTGCCGCAGCAATTTCCATACAACGTTTTATACTTTCCTGTCCGCGAACATCAGAAAAATCATGTTCAGGAAAATCTAGTGTTTTGTAAAACTCTTCTCGAGTATCAATTACTGTTGGTTCAAGAGTACCTTTTCCATCAAAAAAATCAATTATTTCTTGTAGATTAGAAACACCGTAAACATCTAAACCGGCAACAATTGCCGCTTCTTTTACATTTTGAATGGGCAGAAAGAAACCTTTATATCCTTCTTCTTTTGCTTTTATAGCAATAGGCAAAGCGCCTCGAATAGGCTGTAAACTTCCATCAAGAGAAAGTTCACCCATAATAATATAATGGTCAATTTCCGGAGCTTTTATCTGATCTGAACCAACCAAAATTCCCATTGCAAGAGGTAAATCATAGGCAGAACCTTCTTTACGAAGATCCGCGGGCGCCATATTTATTGTGATTCTTTTTCCTGGTAAGCTTAATCCATTGTTTTTAAGCGCTGCCGCAATTCTAAAACTACTTTCTTTAATTGCATTATCAGGAAGACCAACTAAATGATAACCAATTCCTTTATCCATATGCACCTCGATCGTAATCGTTGTTGCTTCAACTCCAAAAACAGCACTTCCGTAAACTTTTACTAACATAATATCTTTAATGAAAAGTAAAAGTATTTAATTTAAACGGAAACCTTATTATTATTTGTAAATATTTTACTACACAAAAATTTTAAGCTTCTGTTTTAACTGAGCCAGTTATTAATTTCTACCTAACAAAAAACACTTTTCAAATTTTACGCTTGCTTAAATACTAATAATTGTTATTTTTATGAAAAATTAGCCCAATTATCCATGAAAAAACCTGTACTATTACTCTTTTTGACCATGTTTTTAACAAAAATACATGCGCAAGATTATTTCCCTGTTAATGAAAGTGTACATAACAAAATTAAAAACTACACAGTATTCACCAATGCAACGATTTATGTAACTCCAACGCAAAAAATCGAAAAAGGAACTTTACTCATTCAAGACGGTAAAGTTGTTGCCGTTGGAAATACAATTTCGATTCCTAAAAACAGTATTACAATTGATCTGACAGGAAAAACAATTTATCCTTCGTTTATTGATATTTATACTTCTTTTGGAGTCGAAAAACCAAAATCTAACTTAACGCGAGGACGTGATCGCAGCCCTTTGTATGACACAAAAAAAACGGGTTATTACTGGAACGAAAGTATACTTCCGGAAGTAAACTCGTATGAAACTTTTAAATACGACCAGCCTAAAGCCGAAGAATTATTAAAAGCGGGTTTTGGAGTTGTTGGAACGCATATTCCTGATGGAGTTGCTCAAGGAACCGGTGCTTTGGTTGCTTTAAATAATACTGACAACAGTAAACAAATTATTGCCAACAAATTGACCAACCATTTTGCCTTTACCAGAAGTGCACTAACCAATCAAGCTTATCCAAGCTCGCTAATGGGTATGATGGCATTGTTACGCCAAATGTATTTAGATTTGGATTGGTACAAAAAAGGAAATTCTGAAACCAAAGATTTATCTTTAGAAGCATTGGCAAACAATGAAAAACTAGTTCAAATTTTTGCTTCAGAAGACAAATTAAATAGCTTAAGAGCAACAAAAATTGCCAAAGAATTTGGTTTAAACTATATTCTAAAAGGAAGCGGCAATGAATTTGAAAGAATAGAAGAAATTAAAAACACAAATGCTAAATTTATTATCCCGATAAGTTTTCCAGAAGCATATGATGTCACAAATCCTTATTTATCTAATCAGATTGAACTGGCTGATATGCGCTTTTGGAATCAAGCACCAACGAACTTAAAAGTACTTTCAGACAACGGAATTGTTTTTGCCTTGACTACAGACAAGCTAAAAAAAGTTGAAGATTTTAAACCCAATCTTTTAAAAGCAATTAAATATGGTTTTGATAAAACAAAAGCATTAGAAGCACTAACTACAATTCCTGCTGCTATTTTAGGAAAAAGTAATGAAGTTGGAAGTTTAAAAACAGGCAGTTATGCCAATTTCATTATTACTTCGGGAGAGGTTTTTGACGAAAAAACAATCTTATTTGAAAACTGGGTTCAAGGAAATAAATTTATAGTAACCGATATTAATGCAAAAGATATTCGCGGTAATTATGATTTAACTATTGGAAAGGACAGCTATAAATGGAAAATTAACGGAACCGCGGATAGTCCTAAATCTGAAATAACTACCGTTGATGCCAAAAAACTAAAAACAACTTTTGGAGTTTCTAAAAATTGGATTTCTCTAGTTATTAAACCAGCAGATTCTACTAAGTCTACTTTTACACGTTTAACAGGATTTATTGAAAAACCAGAAAGTTTGTCTGGAAAAGCGGTTTTATCCAATGGAGATGAATTGGTTTGGAATGCGGTAAAAACAAGTCCGTTTGTTGCTGTAAAAGATTCTGCTAAAGTAGAAAAACCTAACAGTATTATTCCTGTAACGTATCCTAATATTGCTTTTGGAGATGCTAAAAAACAAACTGCACAAACTTTATTGTTTAAAAATGCTACTGTTTGGACGAATGAAAAAGATGGGATTTTAACGGAAACTGATGTTTTAATAAAAAACGGAAAAATCGCTGCGGTTGGTAAAAATCTCTCTGACGCTTCTGCAACTATTATTGATGCAAAAGGCAAGCATATTACAAGCGGTATTATCGACGAGCACTCCCATATTGCCATTTCAAAAGGTGTGAATGAGAGCGGACATAATTCTACTGCCGAAGTTACTATTCAAGATGTCGTAAACTCTGAAGACATTAATATTTATAGAGATCTTGCAGGAGGTGTAACTATTTCGCAATTATTACACGGATCAGCAAACCCTATTGGTGGACGTTCTGCGATTGTAAAATGGAAATGGGGTTCTTCTCCAGACGAAATGTTGTATAAAAATCAGCCTAAGTTTATCAAATTTGCATTGGGAGAAAATGTTAAACAAGCCAATTGGGGAATTGATAATCCTACTCGTTTTCCACAAACCAGAATGGGAGTTGAACAAGTTTTTACTGATTATTTTCAACTTGCAAAAGAATATGATGAAAACTGGAAAAAATTCAATACCGGCTCTAAAAAAGGAAAAGCACCGAGAGTTGATCTAGAACTGCAAACCATTGCAGAAATTTTAAATAAAGAACGTTTTATTACGTGCCACTCTTATGTAGAATCTGAAATTTTAATGTTGATGAATGTTACCGAAAAGTTTAATTTCAAGGTAAATACATTTACTCATATTCTTGAAGGTTACAAAGTTGCTGATAAAATGAAGGAGCACGGTGTTGGCGCTTCGACATTCTCTGACTGGTGGGCTTATAAATTTGAAGTAAATGATGCCATTCCGTTTAACGGACCAATTATGCACAATGAAGGATTGGTAGTGGCTTACAACTCAGATGATGCGGAAATGTCGCGAAGATTGAATCAAGAAGCTGCAAAAGCAGTTAAATACGGGAATATTTCTGAAGAAGAAGCTTGGAAGTTTGTAACTCTAAATCCTGCTAAACTACTACACATCGATGATAAAGTAGGAAGTTTAAAAGTGGGTAAAGATGCAGATGTTGTATTATGGAGCGAAAATCCATTATCTATTTATGCCAAAGCAGAAAAAACAATCATTGAAGGAGTTGTCTATTTTGATCTTGAAAAAGATGCACAAAAACAATTGGCAATTACAAAAGAAAGAAATGAACTGATTGGACAAATGCTGCAAGAAAAAAACAAAGGAAACAGCACACAGCAGCCAACGCGAAAAGAAAAAAAAGAATATCACTGTGACACTTTAGAACAGTTATAACGCTTTTAAAAATTTCAAAATAATAAAAAAAGACAACATGATACATCAATATATTTATAAACTGCTGCCTGTTCTTTTTGCTTCTGTTTCAATATATGCACAGCAAATTCCGGCACCAAAACAAACTAAATCTGTTTTGATTTTAAATGCCACTGCACATTTAGGCAACGGTACCGTAATTCAAAACAGTGCTATTGGGTTTAAAGACGGAAAAATTACCTTGGTCGCAGATGCAACAACGATCAGATTAGCTGCCAACGCTTATGATACTACTATCGATGCCAGTGGGAAACACGTTTACCCAGGATTTATAGCAGCAAACACTACCTTAGGATTAGTCGAAATTGATGCTGTAAAATCATCAGACGATCAAGAAGAAATTGGTAGTTTCAATCCGAATGTGAGAAGTATTATTGCTTATAATTCAGAATCTAAGGTTGTTGAAACCGTTCGTCCAAATGGCATCTTAATCGCACAGGTTACGCCAAGAGGCGGCAGGATTTCAGGAACGTCTTCTATTGTTCAATTAGATGCTTGGAGCTGGCAGGATGCTATTGTAAAAGAGAATGACGGAATTCATCTTAATTTTCCATCTAGTTTTAAAAGATCTGGTTCATGGTTTGAACCTGGACTAATTGAAGCAAATAAAGATTATCCTAAACAAGCCGAAGAAATAAATGCATTTTTAATAAATGCCAAAGTCTACAATCAAGCTGCAAGTAAAGAAAGAAATATTGTTCTCGAAGCTACAAAAGGGCTTTTTGATGGAACACAAACGCTTTATATTCATGCAGATGAAGAAAAGCAAATTGTAGATGCCATTCAATTAGCAGTTGACAATCAAATTAAAAAGATTGTTATTGTTGGAGGATTTGAAGCTTACAAAGCAGCTGATGCATTGCAAAAATACAACGTAGGTGTTTTATTAAGACGTGTACACGATATGCCTACAAGTGATGATCAAGATGTAAACCTTCCTTATAAAATGGCCAAGGTTTTAACGGACAAAGGTATCGTGGTAGGATTAGAAAACAGCGGAGATCATGAACGTATGAGTGTTAGAAACCTTCCGTTTTTAGCAGGAACTTGCGCCGCTTTTGGTTTAGATAAAGAAAAAGCAGTACAGCTCATAACTTTAAATACAGCAAAGCTACTTGGCATTGATACTAGCTATGGAACATTAGAAACGGGTAAAGATGCCACTTTATTTATCTCCGAAGGTGATGCATTGGATATGAGAACAAATAAATTAACGAGCGCTTTTATTCAAGGTAGAACTATTATTTTAGAAACTTTCCAAACAAAATTAAACGATAAATTTAAGGCAAAGTTCAATCAGAAATAACCCCTTAGTTATTTCCCAAAAAGGCATCATTTGAATAATTCATCTGATGCCTTTTTTATTTACAAATAAAACCACTTTTTCGACATTTTTCAATTATTTACACATAGTTACTCTTAAAAACAAAACTATTCTTACGTTTTTTTGTTAACAAAACCCACAAACAGTATAAATCAGGTTTCAATGATTAACAAATTGTAAATTTTAAGTTTATTTTAAGAAATAGATTTAAAATTATAGGGGCCAAAATGAAAATTTAATAAAAATAAAACAGTTACCCCTATTTTTTTATGGGGTATTGAATGATTTTATACTTTTATCAAAAATTTTAAAACTAAATAACTATGCGAAAAATTATTTTAAGTGTGATTCTTATCACTATTTTAGTACTAACCTTTATATCAAATTTTATCATTGCAGATAACCCAATTCCTGCAGAAGCGGTAAAGTTTGATACAGGAGATACTGCCTGGATGATCGTTGCGACGGCGTTTGTATTGTTAATGACTCCTGGATTAGGTTTTTTCTATGGCGGAATGGTAGGTAAGAAAAACGTTATCAGCACAATGCTTCAAAGTTTTATGGCAATGGTAATCGTTACAATTCTATGGGTTGTGGTTGCCTTTGGATTAGCTTTTGGTCCTTCAATTGGAGGAATCATCGGAAATCCATCATACAACTTATTCTTTGAAGGTGTTGGAACCAGCACAGCATGGAGCCTTGCACCAACAATTCCGTTTATGTTATTCGCATTATTTCAGGCAAAATTTGCAATCATTACACCTGCCTTAATTACTGGTGCATTTGCAGAACGTGTACGTTTTTGGGCTTACTTGTTATTCATGGTTTTATTTATCATTTTCATATATTCTCCTTTAGCACACATGACATGGCATCCTGATGGAGTTTTCTTTAAAATGGGAGTTCTTGACTTTGCAGGAGGAACTGTTGTACATATGAGTGCAGGTTGGGCAGCTCTTGCTGGAGCAATCTTTTTAGGAAAAAGAAAAGTACAAAAAGTTAATCCTGCCAGAATTACTTATGTGTTGTTAGGAACTGGTTTATTATGGTTTGGATGGTTTGGTTTTAACGCCGGATCAGCTTTAGGAGCAAATGGTTTAGCTGTGCAAGCTTTAGGAACAACAACTGTTGCTGCTGCCGCTGCCGCTATGGCTTGGGTTTTCTTAGATAAAATTTTAGGTCACAAATTATCTGCGCTTGGTGCTTGTATAGGGGCTGTTGTAGGTCTTGTTGCTATTACACCTGCAGCTGGTTTCGTAAGTATATCTCACGCTATCTTTATTGGTGCATTTGCAGCTATTGTAAGTAATCTTGTAGTAAGCAAATTCCCTAAAGGAAAAATTGACGACGCTCTTGATGTATTTGCTTGTCACGGTGTTGGTGGTATGGTAGGTATGCTGTTAACTGGAGTGTTTGCTTCAAAAGCTATCAACCCTGCTGTTGGAGATAATCAAGGTTTAGTTTTTGGCACACCTACATTGTTTATCAACCAATTGACAGCATTAGTAGTGGTATCGATCTTTGCTTTTGTTGCTTCTTACGCTTTATTCTTTATCGTAAATAAAATTACTCCCCTAAGAGTTACTGAAGAAAAAGAAGAGTTAGGATTAGATATCTCTCAACACGGAGAGTTTTTATAAGAATAAATTTCCCCTTTTGCCTTTAAATAAAAAAGCACTCTAAGTTTTACTTAGAGTGCTTTTTGTTTGAATTAAATTCTTCCTTATACAATAACTATAACTTTCAAATTACAGCATTTAAGATATTTCTTTATTCTAAAACTATTTAAAGTTTGAAATCCCTTCTTTCAACCAGTGTAAATATTCGTCTGCACTTACATAACTAATTGTTGGTTTAGAAGCATTCAAATTATTTCCTTCTAAATCTGTAATTATATACAAAGGCTGTGTATTCGTTTTATATTTTGAGATCATAAAATCCGTCCATTTATCACCAACCGTAATAATTTTATCTCCAGAAGCCGTTACAAATTGTTCCTCTACTGGCAATTCACGTTTATCATCAACGTATAAAGAAATCAAAACAACATCATTCTTTAAAATTGGCAGAATCGTTGGTTCAGACCAAACATTATTCTCCATCTTTCTACAGTTTACACAAGCATAACCAGTAAAATCTAACATAATTGGTTTGTTGATTGATTTTGCATACGCCAATCCATCTTCATAATCATGAAAAACCATAATTCCATGAGGCCCTAATTCAGCACCTTCCGGCATTCCTTTCACCGCTTCTGTACTACTGCTTCCACCTGCTGAGCTTCCTCCTACACCAAATGGGCTTTCGCTATATTGCGGCGGCGGCGGAAACGCACTGATTAATTTTAAAGGTGCTCCCCAAAGTCCCGGAATTAAATACACTGTAAACACAAGCGTAAGCAATCCTAAATACAATCTTCCTACTGAAATATGATGTAACGGACTATCATGCGGCAAGGTAATTTTTCCGAATAAATACAAAGTCAAAGCCGCAAAAATAGCAATCCAAATCGCGATAAAAACTTCTCTTTCTAAAAAGTGTAATTGCAGAACCAAGTCAGCATTTGATAAAAATTTAAATGCCAAAGCCAATTCTAAGAACCCTAAAACAACTTTTACTGTATTTAACCATCCGCCAGATTTTGGTAACGAATTTAACCAACCTGGGAACATCGCAAACAACATAAATGGTAAAGCTAAAGCTGATGAGAAACCTAACATTCCAACAATTGGAGCAATTCCTCCGTTTGAAGCAGCCTCAACTAATAAAGTCCCAACAATTGGCCCCGTACAAGAGAATGATACAATTGCCAAAGCCAAAGCCATGAACAAAATTCCAATTATTCCACCTCTATCAGCTTGCTGATCTGCTTTGTTTGCCCATGAATTTGGCAGCATAATTTCGAAAGCTCCCAAAAATGAAGTAGCAAAAATGATTAAGATTACAAAGAAAATCAAGTTAAACCATACATCTGTTGATAACGCATTTAAAGCGTCTGCACCAAATATCTTCGTTACAATTAACCCTAAAATTACATAAATAGCAATAATCGAAAGTCCGTATATTACAGCATTTCTAATACCTTTTGCTCTGCTTTTACTTTGCTTTGTAAAGAAACTTACCGTCATTGGGATCATTGGGAAAACACAAGGTGTTAACAAAGCCGCAAATCCAGAGATAAAAGCAATAAAAAAGATTGACCACAAACTTCTTGCAGGAGCTGGTTTCTGTACATCATCAACAGCTTTAGCAGCTACATTATCAACTTTCGCTGGTTCTACTTTCTCTACTACTGTTGTTTTACTTACCGTATCAACAGCTATTCCAGTCACTTTCGTTTCATCCAGTTTAGATTCTGCAACCGCAGGAACCTCATTCATTTTGAACGTTGAAGGAACTGCAATTGAGAATTTCTTGCTCGAATTGATACAAACCTCCTTACAAACCTGAAAATCAAAATCTACATCAACTGTTTTTAAGTTTGGGTTTATGATTTTTATTTCTTGTTCAATATGAGCTTTTCCTTCAAAAAAAGTTTCATTTACACCAAAAACATCATTAAAAGCCGTTTTGGTTTTACCCTCTTTTGCTTTTCCAACTAATTCGTAATTTCCTTTTTGATTCTTAAAAGTAATTTCCAACGCAAGCGGCCCGCCGTCTGGCGTAAACTGCGAATACATATGCCAGTCTTTTTCGATCGTTCCATCAAAAATCAATACTGCATTGTTTCCTGATTTTTTTTCAATTTTTGCGGTCCATTTAACCGGCTCTAAAATTTGAGCATTACTTTTTGCAAAGGCAAAAATGAAAAACAGTAAAAATAAAATCGATTTGCTCCTGAAACTTTGTAGCATTCCTGCTTGATTAGATTGAGTAAAATTCATTATTGTAGTTCTATTTTAAGTATTTTATTTGAGGTTTTTTCTATTCTAAAACGTTCATCCTGTCTAATGCCAACCACCCAGACAATTTTATCATCTGAACATAAAATCCAAGTTTGTTCCTTTTCAATTAGAGATAACTTTTCATCTTTAAAAAGTTTGCTCACTTTTTTTGATTTTCCGTGCATTCCAAACGGATGAAAAACATCTCCTTCATTCCATTTACGTAAAACTAATGGAAATTGGATTTTATCGGCGTCGACAAATATAACTCTATTTGAATCTATTGTTATGTGACCTACGTTACAAAGCTTTAACTTTAAGGGAAAATTAACTTCTTTTTCATTTTCATTAATTTCGAACTGTTCCTTTTCTGACATTTCAGAAATGGGACTCAAAATCAAAATATCCCTGTTTTTCAGCAGTCTGAACTCCGCCGAGAAAACTTGTTTACCCGACTGCCCATTTACCAAATCATAAATATCATTCCACGCTAAAAAACCAAATTCATGAAGCCATTGATACAAATAAGATTTATAATTGGGTAATTTTTTAAGCTTTTTTAAATCGAAATGAATGTCGTCACCGGCCTCCTCTGCAACCTGCTGATAAATCATAATCGAAGCATCTTCAACCATAACCTGGGATTCTTGCAGATATGACTGTGTTTTCTGAAAAGCACTTAAAAAGTTTGGATTTAATTCTTTTAAAATCGGAACTAAGTCGTGACGTATTTTATTTCTAAGGTATTTATTGGATGCATTACTGCTGTCCTCACGCCATTCGATCTTGTTTTCTTCAGCATATTTCAAAATTTCTTCTCTTGAAAAAGGCAAAAGCGGTCGTATTATTTTATCATTTTGCTCTGGAATTCCGCTCAATCCATCCAATCCCGTTCCTCGAGACAAATTGATTATAAATGTTTCCAAATTATCATCAGCATGATGTGCTGTTAAGATATAATCGAAGTTTTTTTCTTCAAGAAGCTCATAAAACCAGCTGTAACGAAGTTCACGAGCAGCAACTTGTGTCGATAACTTATAATCTTTTGCAAAAGCTTCAGTATCAAATTGAGTTGTAAAAACGAGAATATTATTTTGATCGCAATAATTTTCGACAAAAGTCTGATCTCCAAAACTTTCTAATCCGCGAAGCTGAAAATTACAATGAAGTACAGCAATTTCGTATGGCAGCTGTTTTAACAAATGCAACAATACCATACTATCTAAGCCACCGCTCACAGCAAGAAAAAGTTTTTTTTCTGCTAAAAATGGAAATCTGGAAACGATATGATTTTGAAATTTTGAAAACATTTGATAAAAGTAAAAAATTAAATTCGATCTATTTTTAAATGAAATGTTAAGCGTGCTATTTCGCCACTCCCGATAGCTATCGGGATAAAAAGATTTACACAGCTTTTTTTAATCATTTTAATCTGTGGCTATATTTTTTCTAAAATTGAAGAAAAAGTAATTAGTGCAAATTCTTGTAATTCGTGGCAATATCTCTATTGCAAAACTTCGTGCATTGCTTTAGCTTTCAACAAACACTCTTCGTATTCTTTTTCAGGTATTGACAGTGATGTTATAGCGCTTCCAACAGAAAAAGAAACATACTTGTTTTCTTGATTGTAAAAAATACTTCTAATGACAACGTTGAAATCAAAATCGCCTTCGGGTGTAAAATAACCAACAGCGCCGCTGTACAAACCACGCTTGGTTTCTTCCAAATTTTCAATAATTTTCATAACTGAAATCTTTGGCGCTCCAGTCATACTTCCCATTGGAAAAGTTGTTTTTAAAACGTCAACGGGTGAATATTGGGCATCTAATTTTGAAGTTATAGTCGAAATCATTTGATGCACTTGCAAAAACGAATATATTTTGCACAACTCCGTCACTTTTACGGAGCCTTTTTGTGCGGTATGTGACAAATCGTTTCGAACCAAATCTGTAATCATAATATTTTCAGCTCGTTCTTTTGCATCAGATTCTAAATACTCTTTTGATTTCTGATCTTCGATTGGATCTGAAAAACGTTTTGAAGTTCCTTTTATCGGCTGAGAAATAATATCCTCTCCCTTTTTTTTAAGGTATCTTTCGGGTGAAGCTGAAAGCAGGTATTGTTTATGATTTTTAAAGAATACTGAAAATGGCGCTTGCGAAATTTCATTTAGTTTTAGAAATTTTTCTAACGGATTTATAACAACATTTTCACTGTAAAATTCCATACAAAAATTCGCTTCATACATATCACCAAGATGAATATGCTGCAGCATTTTATTGACTTTTTCAACATATGACTCTTTAGAAATACGCTGTTCAATTTTTATAGGCACTCCACTTTCGACTTTCGACTTTTGACTTTCGACTATATCCTTAAAATCATCTTCAATTTCATCATCACAAAGGTTTAAATATTGAATTTCGAGCTGATTTTCTTTCAACAAAAATATTTTTTTTGGCTGAAAGAAAAATAAATCAGGAAAGTCTAACCCATCAAAATTATTGGATTTTAAATCTTCAATATCATTTTTTAAATCATAGGAAAGGTAACCAAACAGCCAGTCTTTGGTTGTTTGCTGATATTGTTTTAAATCATCAAACGCATTTTGAAAGTCGGTTTTTAAAGAGGTAAAGGCATCCACTGCCAAAATAAAATCAAAGCTTGAATATTCTTGCGGATACGAATTGCTGTCTAGAAAAACGATCTCACGAAACTGCTGTGACCAGCTCATCAACTGCTGTTTAAATTGCGCTGGATTGGAAATATGTTTATGAATTGAAACTCTCAAAAATGAATAGATTTTTAAATCGCAAAATTACAACAAAAAAAACTAATGTTTAAAAATTATTGGCACGCTTTTTAATACTTCGTTTTTGTAATAATTCACGTGCAATTAACAATCAAAAACTTAATCAATTAAAACTTTTATGAAAACACTTGTAAAATTAAGCACTATATGCTTCTTGGTAATCTTTTTACTTTTTTCCTGCAAAAAGGCAGACAGCACATCATCTGCAGATGTAAAAATTGAGTCGGCAAGCCGAGATGAAGCCGCAGCAACTACAGATGCAAGCGATTCTGAAACTGCAGGTTCGAAAGAGCAGCTCCAAATTCAGGCTGGTCAAATTACTGCAGGAGAATGGAATGATTTAAATAATTGGTCATTCTGGGAATCAATAAGTGAAAACTCTGAGTTTTCAGAAATGCGTAATTATTGGAATTATAACTTAAGAGATCGAATATCTGTGAATATAAAATCTGGTTCAGAAAATGTAGTCGACGTACCTGTATCATTACTTAACTCCGAAAACGAAATCATCTGGACCTCGAGAACAAATAATAAAGGGAATGCTGAATTATGGCCGCTTTTAAAGAACTCTAAAAAAACAGATCCGAAAAATTTAAAAGTAAGAGTCGCGAATGAAACATTCGACAACATTCAGAAATACAGCAAATTAAAAAACAACAATCTATCTCTTAAAAACTATAATAAAAGAGATTCTGAAAAGAAAATAGACATTGCATTTATGGTTGATGCAACGGGTTCCATGGGAGATGAATTAGATTATTTAAAAGAAGAACTATTAGACGTTATCTCAAAAGTAAAACAACAAAACCAAAATGCAAAAATAAACATGGGCGCTGTATTTTACAGAGACAAAGGCGAAGAATATGTAACTAAAGTTTCTGATTTTTCATCTAATATTGATACTACAATCAGCTTTATAAAAGATCAATCTGCTGCGGCAGGAGGAGATTTTCCTGAAGCTGTTGAAACAGCTTTAGAGAAATCAATTAATTCTTTGCAATGGTCAGAAAATGCAATTTCTAGAATACTTTTTTTAGTATTAGATGCTCCGCCGCACTATGACGAACAAATTGTATCTCAAATTCATACTTTGATCGAAACAGCAAGTAAAAAAGGAATCAAAATTATTCCTATTACCGCTAGCGGTATCGACAAAGAAACTGAATTTTTAATGCGTTATATGGCAATTGCAACGAACGGGACTTATGTTTTCATCACCAATGATAGTGGTATTGGTAATGATCACCTTGTAGCATCGGTGGGAGACTATCAAGTAGAATATTTAAATAAATTAATGGAAAGACTGATAAATGAAAGTATAAAATAAAAAACAAGGCAGGTAAAATATCATCAAAAAACAAATAAAACTGTTAAAAAACAGAGATTTAGTACAGAAAAAATCATTATATTTGATATAACATTTCTACTAATCCTAAAACAGGATATTATTGATTGTTATACTCTCACTAAAATGACACTTTAGATAGATTTGCATTTTATTTGGAGAATATTGATTTGCATTTTCAGCATAATAAATTATATCATTTTAACCTTTTAAAATCTTAAGTATTATGAAAATTGCTACTATTATTGTCCGCGTTTTAATCGGCCTGTTATTGCTGTTTGCCTCCATTTCATTTTTCTTTAAGCTGGCTCCGGAGCCAGAAACGACTGGCAACTTTAAGGCGTTTAATATGGGGTTAGTTGCTTCAACGTACTTGCTTCCATTGGCTAAAACAGTTGAATTGCTTTGCGGAATTTCGTTTGTAAGCGGCCGCTTTGTTACTTTAGCAAATATTATGATCCTTCCCATTACCATCAACATCTTGTTTATTAATTATTTTTTAACTCCTGAAAGCCTGCCAATAGCCGGATTACTTTTCTTGGGGAATTTATTCTTAATTTACAGATACTGGGATAATTATAAAGCTGTTTTTACTCCTTGATTCGTTTTTTATCTAAAAAAAATAAACCCGGAAGATTTAAAAACCTTCCGGGTTTATTTTTTCAGCCATTTTTCTTCATGTTTCACTTGAAAGAATACTTATATTTTAAACTTTCGCCGGCTGCAAGTGCAACTTTTAATCTAAAAAATTTATCCTTAATAAAAAGGACCAAAAATGAGACCCTGAGCATACCAACATCGTCCTTTTTGACAAACTTGGCTTTCCCGATGCTTTCTTCCCATTTGTCTTTTTTGACACTATAGTCCTAATTACTGACTTTTATGGTACTTAATCATTCTTAGCATTTACAGCAGTCTTATACAATTCTCCTCAATATTACATTTTGCAGAAATAGAGTATAATGCAATTCTTGGCTTTTACAAAAACACCACAATAAACACATTATCAGAATCATACCTCTAATTTACAAAAATTTCCTGACACTTAATATTTTTTCGACCATTAAAAAGCGTCTAGAATAAATTAAAAAAAAGTTTCTTCTATATAACTAGAATATCCTTACTAAAACCTACATTTGGTATACTAACTAACCTATTTAAATGAAAATCCACCTATTTCTTATT
The DNA here is from genome assembly GCF_004119495.1 of Flavobacterium sp. YO12. GTDB lineage: Bacteria > Bacteroidota > Bacteroidia > Flavobacteriales > Flavobacteriaceae > Flavobacterium. The sequence continues at coordinate 18,383 of NZ_NRQU01000047.1, read as the reverse complement.
CTCTTATTTTACACTTCTATTTCCAAATCTCAATCTATACAATCTGTTGACTCATTAAACATTGAAATCTGTAAATCATTGATTCAAAATAAAAATTTGAATAATGAAATTAGAGTCAATACTATAAATAATGCCCACATTACTCCTTACCTATCAAAGTTTAAGGACAGCATCATTCAAAAAAAAGTATTTGAGCAAATATTTTTCAGACTGCATAAAAACTGTAACGAATTTGTAGCTCTTTTTCCAAATGAATCAGCAAAAAGCAACTGGTCTATGCAAACTGAGAAACCAATAGAAGACATTTCTAGAGAACAATGCAATAGTTTTGAAAAAGCCGCACAATACTATTATTATGAAAATGACGGCAACAAAGTAGAAGTAACTATAAATGATAATTTATGGATAGAAAAATTCAGTGATGATACTTTTTCAAAACTGTATTTTAAACAAAAAAGTAATTGCGAATTTGAATTAGAGTTTATAGAGAGTAATAATTTATCTCGAAAAAATTTAAGTGTTAAAGGCGACAAATACCTTTACAGAATCTACAATGAAGCTGAAGGCGTTTATAGTGTCTACATGAAAAACAAAGAAACCTATTATACTTTTAAAATAATGAGGCAATAAAAAAACCGTCAAAATTATTTTTTTGACGGTTTAAATATATTTTATACGTAAAAAATTATACGTGTAAAGCTCTATTATCTGTTGCTGCTAATGCCGCTTCTTTTATAGCTTCAGCAAAAGTTGGGTGTGCATGGCTCATTCTTGAAATATCTTCAGCAGAAGCTTTAAATTCCATTGCAGTAACCGCTTCAGCAATTAAATCAGCTGTACGAGCACCGATCATGTGAACTCCTAATACCTCATCTGTTTTTTCGTCAGCAAGGATTTTTACGAATCCGTCTAAATCAGCACTTGCTCTTGCACGTCCTAACGCTTTAAATGGGAAGCTTCCAGATTTGTAAGCTACTCCCGCCGCTTTCAATTGCTCTTCAGTTTGTCCAACTGCAGCAACTTCTGGCCAAGTGTAAACTACACCAGGAATTAAGTTATAATCGATATGCGGTTTTTGACCTGCTAAGATTTCAGCAACCATAGTTCCTTCTTCCTCTGCTTTGTGTGCCAACATTGCTCCACGAACAACATCTCCAATTGCATAAATATTAGGAACGTTTGTTTGTAAATGATCGTTTACTTCAACTTGTCCTCTGTCTGAAATTTTAACTCCAGCTTTATCAGCGTTTAATCCATCTGTATAAGGACGACGACCTACAGAAACTAATGAGTAATCTCCTTCTAGAGTGATTGTTTCTCCTTTTGCATTTTCAGCTTGAACTGTAACAGCATCACCGTTTCTTTCTACTGATTTTACTTTGTGAGAAACGTAGAATTTCATTCCTTGTTTTTTCAACACTTTAGTTAATTCTTTAGAAAGAGAACCATCCATTCCTGGAATAATTCTGTCCATGAATTCTACTACAGAAACCTGAGCTCCTAAACGAAGATAAACTTGTCCAAGCTCAATTCCGATAACTCCACCACCAATAATAACTAAGTGTTTTGGAACTTCTTTTAAAGCCAAAGCTTCAGTAGAAGTGATGATTCTTTCTTTATCAATTTTGATAAATGGTAAAGAAGACGGTTTTGAACCTGTTGCGATTACAGTATATTTTGCTTCAATAGTTTCAGATGTTCCGTCTGCTTTTGCAACTGAAATATGTGTTGCGTCTACAAAAGAACCTAAACCATTAAAAACAGTAATTTTATTTTTATCCATTAAATAGTTCACACCACCTGAAGTTTGATCTACAACGGCTTGTTTACGGGCGATCATTTTCTCTAAATTGATCTTTACATCGCCAGAAACTTCAATTCCGTGATCTGCGAAATGTTTAATTTCTGCATAATGGTGAGAAGAAGCTAATAATGCTTTTGAAGGAATACAACCTACGTTAAGGCAAGTTCCGCCTAATGAATTATATTTTTCTACAATTGCAGTTTTGAAACCTAATTGTGCGCAACGAATTGCTGATACATATCCTCCAGGACCTGAACCTATAATGACTACGTCAAATGAACTCATAGTATTTTGTTTTTATTTTAGCGGTTACAAAATTAAGGAATAAAGTTTTGTTTAAAGTTTAAATTTCAATGTTTTTTATGTGAAATAAAAGGTTTTTATTAATCGTATAGAGTACTACGTATTTTGCTACAAAATAATATTTCAGTCTCGCTAGAAATTTTATCTTTATCAGAAAATATATGGTTCCAGACTTCGTAACCTCGTTAAATGGTAAAACCTTGTAAATAATTTTAAAAGACTCAAAAGATAAAAGATGGGATTATTTGACATATTTAAAAAAAAGAAAACTGAATCAAGATTTCCGGAAAATGAAATAGAAAAATGTTTAATGCAAGCAACATCAAATTTTTCTGCTCAAAAGCAATTTTATCAAAAATTGATGTAGAATCAATGTTTGTATTGACTAGTGAAAAATCTATTTCGGAGGTTGAAAATCAAACTCTGGAAAATGACATAAATGTTCAGTTTGTTATTTTTGAAAACGGACAAATTCCAGTCTTTACATCAATAAATAGAATATTTGACAAAGGAATAATAAAAGAAAAAGTTCCATATCTTAGTATAAAAGGACAAGATTTATTTAAAAGTTTAAATGGAGCAACATTTATACTAAATCCTTACTCAGATTTTGTAAAAGAATTAATTCCAGAAGAAATTGAAACTCTTTTAAATGGCACAATCTATAATAAAATTGACGAACAAGAACTTCAAAATAAAAAATATCAAGAATTCAATGAAATTTTTGAACGTGCAGGAAAAAAGCAAGAAGGGCTAATTCTCTTAGACAGATATAGAAGTAAAAAATTGAATGAATCTGAAAAGCTAAAACTTGAAGAATCTGTAAAAGATTTCAAAAAATGTCTTGAGATAGTTCCTGAACATTGGCAAAGTATGGTATTAATGTCCAAAGCATTGCAAAGACTGGAAAAGCACCAAGATGCTCTTGAGCAATTAGAACTAGCTTTTAAATTGGAACTAGAAAACCATATAATTCCCATGGAAGCTTCACTAGAGGCTATGCACTTAAAAGACCTCAAAAAAGCAATATTTTATTCTGAAGAATCTCTAAAAAGAAATCCTAACGACTTCACTTTATTAGGTAATCATGCAATGAATTTACTTGTTGCTAAAAAAGACCTAGAAGCACAAGAAACAATTTATAAAGCAATTAAATTACAGCCAAATGATTCTATAAATAAAAATATTGAATCAATTATAAAAGACGTAATAGCTGAAAAACGAGAAAGACCAACTTTTGAAGATGTTACTAAATAATAAGCAAACAGTCTACAAAATATTTACTCAATGATTCTCTAAGTTTTTTTCTAAGTATGTTATTAAAACAAAAAAAATGACAAACATAACGCTAAACGCAATGCAGTGCGCCTCTACAAAAAACCTTTGAACCTTTGCTTCTATGAGCCTTTGTTCCTTTAAAAAGAAATCACTGTAGAATTCTTGACCTCACTAATCATAAAAGTACTCTGCGTACTTCCAATATGTTGTAATGAAGTCAGTTTTGTAACCAAAAATTCTCGGTACGCTTCCATATCTTTTACTAGTACTTTCAGTATATAATCATAATCGCCGCTTACGTGATGACATTCTAGAACTTCGTTGAGCTTGATAACTTCGCTTTCGAATTTGGTTAGGAACTCTTTTGTATGCTGAATGAGTTTTAAATGGCAGAAAACTACAAATCCTTTTTCGATTTTAGATTTATCGACTAGAGCGGCGTAGCTTTTAATTATTCCTTCTCTTTCTAACTTTTTGATTCGCTCGTATACTGCCGTTACTGAAAGATTAAGTTTCAAGGATAACTCTTTGTTGGTTTGCTTGCTGTCAGTTTGTAATAAAACTAAAAGCTTTTTATCTACGGCGTCTAAAGTCATGGTTTCAGTTTAATGGTTAGTTGTTGAAATGAAAAAAAATCTATTGAATTACATTTCTTTTATCAAATTTAGATTAAAAATCACAATAAATACATTTTTATAGTTTTAAAAACTAAACACAAAGACAAGCATTGATTAATAATCTAAATAGATCTTATTTTGAACAGAATTTCTTTTGAAAAACGAGTTTTCCAACCCTAATCCAAGCGATAGCACTTCGATTAGGAATGAGCTCCTAAACAAATTCAATTAACAATAAACCATTAACTAATGAAAGACTTTAACCCAGCAGATAAAATACAGGATTTACAATACTTTGGTGAATTTGGAGGCGTAAATCCGTCGATTTCTGATTCTTCAACTTATACTTTTCTTTCGGCTAAAACCATGTTTGATACTTTTGAAGGTAATATGGAAGGCTGCTATTTGTACTCACGTCATTCATCCCCAAGTAATTTGTATTTAGATCAAGCTTTGGCGGCAATGGAAGGAACAGAAACGGCAAATGTTTCGGCTTCGGGAATGGGAGCCATTACGCCTACTCTTTTGCAATTGTGCGGTGCGGGTGACCATATTGTTTCAAGCAGAACGATTTATGGCGGAACTTACGCTTTCTTGAAAAACTTTACACCAAGATTCGGGATTGAAACAAGCTTTGTTGACATTACAAAACTAGATGTTGTAGAGGCTGCTATTACGCCAAAAACGAAAGTTTTGTATTGTGAAACAGTTAGTAACCCATTATTGGAAGTGGCTGATATTGCAGGTTTAGCTAAAATCGCTAAAAAACATAATCTGAAATTGGTGGTTGATAATACGTTTTCACCATTATCTGTTTCGCCAGCAAAATTGGGGGCTGATATTGTTATTCATAGTTTAACGAAATATATTAACGGAAGCAGTGATACTGTTGGCGGCGTGACTTGCGCATCGAAAGAATTTATTAATGCTTTGAAAAATGTAAATTCTGGAGCAAGTATGCTTTTAGGTCCTACAATGGACAGTTTACGTTCTGCGAGTGTGATGAAAAACCTGCGCACACTTCATATCCGAATTAAACAGCACAGTCATAATGCGCATTTTCTTGCGGATCAATTTGAAAAAGACGGTTTGAAAACGGTTTATCCGGGATTAAAAAGTCACCCAAGCCATGAATTATACAAAACAATGATTAACCCTGAATATGGCTTTGGAGGTATGCTGACAATTGACGTTGGTTCTTTGGCGAAAGCCAATGAGTTAATGGAATTAATGCAAGCTCGAAATTTAGGCTATTTGGCGGTAAGTTTAGGCTTTTACAAAACATTATTCAGTGCGCCGGGAACTTCAACTTCAAGTGAAATTCCGTTAGAAGAACAACAAGAAATGGGATTGACAGATGGTTTAATTCGTTTTTCTATCGGATTAGACAACGACATTGAGCGCACTTACGAAATGATGAAGGCCTGCATGATTGAACTTGGGGTTTTATAAATTTGAAACAATTCTTTATAAATAAATTTGCACGATTTTTTTTTAGTTTGTTTGAATCCGCTGGAGATTTTTCTCTATGCGGATTTTTTTTGCTAAAAAACAAATCCAGCAATCTCTGGTAAAAATAAAAAAACCGTTCTGAAAATTTCAGAACGGTTTTCTATCTTAATCTTGTTCAAAATGCTTAAAAGACTGCCAATATTTGTCTTTATACAGCTCGTAACTTATTTTAAAATCGCCGTTGTACTTTTTTATTAACTCGTCTGCCGTCTTTGAAGGATTTCTAAAGTCTTTACAAGCAAAAAAGAGTTCTCTTTTGTTGTTTGCTGTTTCCCTTCCTATATTTAAATATCCCTCAAAATCTGGTAAATAATTTATTATTTCTTCTTCAATTTCTTCTAATCTATTATTGGTTGCTCCGTCTGGTAATCCTCCATTATCACAGTCCTCAAATTCAAGTGCAAGAATAAAAACCCACGGATGCGATGCTTTTTTATCCCATTTTAAAAGAGTTGTATTTATTAAAGCCAATACGATTCCGCCATCTTTACGTTTTCCTTCAAAATTGGTATAACCATCATTTTCTGTGTTATGTCTAATTCCTTCGTATTTCTCGACAAATTCTTTCTCTCTCCAAATCAAATAACCGCTTAATTTTTCAATAGGAATTAACTCTTCTGAAACTTCGCTGTTTCCTATAACTTTTAAATTATCGATTAGTGTAACTGAATGCATTTCGCCCAAATAGTTGTCTAAAAAAATATGAACACCGTTTGTTACAGCAGCCTTTTTTTCTTCGCTGTAATCATCATACACAATCGTTAAATCTATTTCATCTGGATAGCTTTTATGTATGTTAGGATAAAATTTCAAATTGTCTTTATTAAATTCAAAATTCTCATACTTAATCCCTACATCTTTAATATCACAGGCTGGTTTAAGTGCAGTAAATTTCCAACCGTTGATCTTGGGAGCTGTCTCAACCAACTCTTCAATAACATAGATATTTCTTAATGCTCCGTCGGGTGTTAGAATTAACTCAGCTGTTTGATCGTCACTCATTCCTGTCAAAAAATAAATTCCAGAATGAATTTCTTCCAGTTTTGGTGCCAGTTTATCAAAGAAACCTTTATGGATATTTTCTCCGTTTTGAACGATTTTAAAAAACTCTTTTTCCTGTTTTAAAAACCAGTTCCAAAAATCACTGCAGGATTCTATTTTTACTTCTTTTCTACCTAATATATTTTTTAAAAAACTCATTTATAATAAAAACAATTTAAATTTTACGACAGAACAAACCTAAGAAAAAACTTTCGTAAACAGGAGGATATTTTTATAAAAAAGCCATAAAAAAACCGTTTTGAGATTTTTTCAAAAACGGTTTCTATTTATAATTTTCAGCTTTTAATTTATGCTTCTGTTACATTGAGTTTACTATTTTTTCTACTATAAGTAAAGTAAATCAATAATCCTATTAGTAACCAAATTGTAAAATAAATCCAGTTCCAAACACTTAATTCAGCCATCATGTAAAGACAGCAGATTAATCCTAAAAGAGGAATTAAAGACAGGTTTTTTCTAAATGCCCAAACGGCTAATCCAACTAAAACAAAAAGGAAAATCCACATTGGAATTTTATGTTTGAATAAGCTAATTCCTGATTCGTATTTTAAAGAATCTGCAATAGGCATTCCTTTTACAACCTCGGCATATTTTGCATCATCATCTTGATATTGACTTAGTAAATGTTCTAAATCTGCGGTTTCAGTCGTTTTATTATCAACATCAATACTTTCTAAATAATTGAATACTTTTTCAGATTCGCCTTTATTTAAAGAGGTAATAATAGTTGTTGCATCGTTTATTTGTGTCTCATTTGTAATGAAAGCCATTGTATCTTTATTATTAAAAGCAAAAGAATAATACAATCCTGCAATTATTGCCAATGGTAAAATAAACTTTGCGTTGATATAAGGTGTCTTGAATTTTCCTCTAGGAATATCTGTTTTATCTTGTAATACTAAAACTCCTGCACAAACTAATACAAAGGCAAATAAAGTTCCAATACTGCACAAATCAGTCACCATTGTCAGATTCAAAAACAAAGCTGGAACTGCAACCACAAAACCGGTTACGACTGTAGCAAATGATGGTGTTTTGAATTTTGGATGAACTTTGGAGAATTTCTTTGGTAATAAACCATCACGGCTCATACTCATCCAGATACGAGGCTGACCCATTTGAAAAACCAATAAAACACTTGCCATTGCGACTACTGCACTTACTGCAATAATTCCTGACATCCATTTTAAGTCTAATTTTTCGAAAACAAATGCTAATGGATCTCCAACATTTAATTCGTTATAACGAACCATTCCTGTTAAAACTAAAGCAATCGCTATATATAAAATGGTACAAATAATAATTGCCCACATCATACCTCGAGGTAAATCGCGCTGCGGATTTTTGCATTCTTCGGCAGTTGTAGAAATAGCGTCAAACCCAATATAAGCAAAGAAAACTGCTGATACTCCTTTTAATACACCACCAACTCCATTTGGAGCAAACGGATCCCAATTTGCTGTATCTACATAAAATGCTCCTACCGCAATTACTAAAAGAACTACACACAGTTTTACAACTACCATTAAGTTGCTGGCATTACGAGACTCTTTCATTCCTCTATAAACCAAGGCCGTAATCAAAATAATGATAAATAAAGCAGGTATATCAGTTACAAAATGAAATGAACTTATAGTTGGTGCCGTAGTCCAAGCTGTGTGTGCAGCCTGCAATGCGGTACTTAAATTTTCGAATGATTTTCCGCCTCGCATTAAAGCTTCGGCATCTTTAAAACCATTTGAAGCCGTTAAATAATCCATCTGAATCCATTGCGGTAAATGAATCCCGCCGCTCTGGAGAAGTCCCGTAAAATAATCACTCCACGATATGGCGACAGTTATGTTTCCTACGGCATATTCCATGATTAATGCCCAACCAATTATCCAAGCAATAATTTCACCAAATGCAACATATGAGTATGTATAAGCGCTTCCAGAAACTGGAACCATTGAAGCAAATTCAGCATAAGCAAAAGCCGCAAAACTACAGGCTAAAGCAGTAAATAAAAACAGAAAAATAACAGCTGGACCACCATCTGCACTGGCTTTTCCGATGGTGCTAAAAATACCTGCTCCTACAATAGCTGCAATACCAAACGCGGTTAAATCTCTTGTGGTCAAATGCTTTCCTAATGCATCATGACCATCTGATTCGTTCTTTGCAACTTGCTTCAGAATATCTTGTACCGTTTTTTTTCGGAATAAACCTGATAATGCCATATATGGTTTTACTTTTTAAATTAATTTATAGCGGTCTTTATGCTTTTATTTTGCAAATAATGCAATTTTTATCGTGATTTCAAATATATAAAACGATTTTGTTTTCTTCAACAGATAATCAAACAAAATAAACAGGAATAAACTGAATCAAAATAATCATTTAGGTTTTTTCCTAAAAGCAAATACTTACTTAGTAAAGTAAAACTGCTGTTATTGTAAAAATGACTTGTTTCTATTACAAATTAGTACACTTTTGTTCAACTGCTTCCATTTTATTTTCATCTTAAAAACGGTCACAAGTTAAAAACAATAATATATTAACCTAAAATAAGATAATATTCGCTTACTAAATAGTAATATAGTACCAATTTGTAAATTAAGGCTACACTATTTTTATCCAAATATATTTCAGTCTAAAAATTTAAAATAATGTCGTTTCTATTCTTTCCTTTCTTTCGTTAATTGTCTTAAAAAGAGATCAAAATTTCAATACCATTTATAAGTTAATTCCTAAACAAACGAAATACTTATTATATTTACTCCTTCAAAATGCAATACTATAACAAACTAAAAACACCTATATAATGAAGAAACATTTGTTACTCTTTCTATTAATCTGCTCCAGCGTTTTTGCGCAAGAAGATATTGATATTAATCAACTCAATTGGCTGCCAAACTCACACTCTTTTTGGGTGAATTCTCAAGATAATATAGAGGTTTATGACGTTGATAAACTAAATCAAAAGAAAACTATTTTAACTGATGATCAATTAAAAAAATCTGGTTTTGCAGGAGAAATTGAAGATTTGGTTTGGAATGAAAACAAAACAAAAGTGTTAGTTTTCACCAATTCGAAAAAAGTCTGGAGAGCCAATACCAAAGGAGATTTTTGGTATTTTGATTTAACAACTGGAAAAGGAAGACAACTGGGAACAAGCTTAGAAAAGTCGTCATTGATGTTTGCTAAGTTTTCTAATGATAACGAAAATGTAGCCTATGTTTCGCAGCATAATATTTATCTGGAAAATTTAAACTCTGGAAAAATAACTCCTTTGACAACAGACGGAACTGATAAAATCATAAACGGTACTTTTGACTGGGTTTATGAGGAAGAACTTGCTGCTCGTGATGGTTTTAGATGGAGTCCTGATGGAAAAAGCATTTCATTTTGGCGTGTAGATGCTTCAAAAACGAAGTTTCATTTAATGATCAATAATACTGATGCTCTTTATCCGTTTACGATTCCAGTAGAATATCCTAAAGCTGGAGAAAAACCTTCATCTGTAAAAATTGGTGTAATTGATATTACTTCTTTACAAACAAACTGGCTTAATATTCCAGGCGAGCCTGATAATAATTATTTAGTTCGAATGGAATGGATCAGCAATCAAAATGTAATGGCTATTCAATTAAATAGAAATCAAAACCAAGCTTCTATTTATAAATGTGATACTAAATCTGGAACGGCGAATTTGATCTATCAGGAAAAATCAGATTCTTGGATTGATGTATTTGATATTTCTTCAGGAGAATATGATGTTTTTCCGTGTCAGTTTGTAGATAATGGAAAATCGTTTCTTTGGAGTTCAGATGCTGACGGCTGGATGCATATTTACAAAATCAGCAGCGACGGCAAAAAGAAAGAACTTGTTACAACTGAAAATTTTGATGCTTACTACAAAGCTTACAATCAAGAAACGAAATCTGTTTATTTTATTGCCAGCCCAAAAGACGCAACACAACGTTATTTGTACGAAACTAATTTAAACACAAAGAAAACAAAACGCGTCACTCCTCAAGAGTTTGAGGGAACAAATGAGTACAGTTTTTCGACTGATGCTAAATATGCTAAACACGTAAATTCGAATATCAATCGCGATTACAACAAGCGTTTGGTTGCTTTATCTGGTCACAAAAAAATACTTCCGACTGCTGCAGATTCATTCTCGGCACCAAGACGTAATTATTCATTAGAGAAATTTAAAGTTACAACTGTTGACGGAATCGAAATAGATGGCGTTATGGCAAAACCTTTGAATTTTGATGCTTCTAAAAAATATCCTGTATTTTTTTATGTCTATGGCGAACCAATGGCGTCTGTTGCAAACGATGAGCCGTATTTTTATCCCTTTATTGCTTCTTTAATTCCTGAAGGATATATTGGAATTGCAATGGATAACCGCGGAACTCCTGTATTGAAAGGTACAAAATGGAGAAAATCAATTTACAAAAACATTGGAATTATCAATACGCACGATCAAGCTATGGCTGCTAAAGAAGTTTTGAAATGGAACTTTATTGATTCTGACAGAGTTGCTATTCATGGATGGAGCGGCGGCGGCGCTGTAACTTTGAATTTGATGTTTCAGTTTCCTGAAATTTACAAAACAGGAATTGCGATCGCAGCGGTTACAGATCAGCATTTTTACGACAATATTTATACGGAAAGGTATATGGGCTTGCCAAGTGAAAACGAAGCAACTTACATAAAAGCTTCGCCTGTAACTCATGCTAAAAATCTGAAAGGGAATTTATTATACATTCATGGAACGGGCGACGATAATGTACATTATAAAAATGCCGAGGTTCTGATTAATGAATTGGTAAAATATGATAAAATGTTCGATTTGATGATTTATCCAAATCGTTCACACAGCATATACGAGGGAGAAGGAACTACAAAACATCTTGCCGATACATTTACAAAATACATCAAAGAGCATTGCCCTCCTGGTGCTAAATAATTTACAAGAATTTAAACTTGTCATTTTTAAGCCCTGTTATTTTTCGGAATAATGGGGCTTAGTCGTTTTAATAGATTACACTTTTTTGCCACAGATTAAAGGATTAAAAAGGATTTTTTCACGCAGATTTGGCAGATTAAGCAGATTTTTTTAAAACTTTAGAAATAGTAAAATCTGCATAGATCTGCTTAAATCTTTTTAAATCTGCGTGAAAACTATTTAAACACAGATTAAAAAAAATCCTTTTAATCCCTTAATCTGTGGCTAAACTTTTTTTATCCGTTCACGTAATTCTTTGCGCCAGATAGCTTGGGATTGCGCCCCCCCCTACTTCAAGCAATTTCTCAATATACTAACTGGATGCTGTGCTTCGCGTTTTGTGCCATCATAAATTTGATGACGACAGCTTGTTCCTGCCGCGGCAATTTTTACATTTTCGGCAGTATTGCGCACTTTTGGAAACAAAGTATCTTCGCCCATTTGCATACTCACTTTATAATGCTCTTTTTCATATCCAAAAGAACCCGCCATTCCGCAGCAGCCCGAATTGTAAATCGTTACTGTATTATTTTTAGGTAAATTCAGCATGGCAAAAGTGGCTTCAACAGAACTTAAAGACTTTTGATGACAATGTCCGTGAATCTTAATTTCTTTTGTTTCTTCAGAAAATGAGTCTGGTCTTATTTTTCCGTCGATTATTTCTTTCTTGAAGAATTCCTCGATTGTAAAGGCATTTTGCGAAATTCGTTCCGCATTTTCTTTATCCGATGCCAATCGCAAATACTCATCTCTAAAAGTTAAAATTGCCGAAGGTTCTATTCCTATTAAAGGGGTATTGCTCGAAATTAAATCCTTGAAAATATTGATATTTATATCGGTTATCTTTTTGGCTTCTTCCAAGAATCCTTTCGAAAGATACGTTCTTCCGCTTTCTTCGTGATTGGTAATTAAAACCTCATAACCCAATTTTGTCAACAATTCAAAAGCATCAATCCCGATATTTACGTCGTAATAATTGGTAAATTCATCAACGAATAAATACAATTTTCCGTTTGGAAAATCGGTGTTTTTCGATTTGCTATTTTCATACCATTTTCTGAAAGTCTTTTTTGCCAAAAGCGGCACTTGTCTTTCTGGCGCAATTCCCATTGATTTTTTAACCAATGATTGATTCGAAATAAAATTCGTGATCGACGGAAACAAACTTCCCATTTTGTTCAGTTTTGCATTGTTGGCAAAAATCTTACTTCTCGTTGAAAATCCGTTTGCTTTTTGATATTGGTATAAAAATTCCGCTTTAAGAGTTGCAACGTCAACATTACTCGGACATTCGCTCGCGCAGGCTTTACAGCTTACACACAACTCAAAAACTTCGTATAATTCTTTCTGATCAAATTTATTTTCCTTTTCAGAATACGTCAAATATTCACGTAAAGCATTTGCTCTTGCACGAGTTGTCTCTTTTTCGTTTCTAGTCGCTCGATAACTCGGACACATTGCTCCTCCTGCCGACGGCATTTTTCGGCAATCGCCAGAACCGTTGCATTTTTCGGCAGCACGCAAAATCCCTAAACTGTCTGAAAAATCCTGAAACGTTTTAATATCTGGTTCTACTCTGCCCGAAATTACTCGATGGTTTTCATCCATTTTCAAAGCGTTGACAATCTTTCCGATATTAAAAACCGAATTCGGGTCAAACGCTAATTTGATTCTTTTCAGCAATTCGTAATTTTTATCGCCAATCATAAATGGAATAAACTCTCCACGTACAATTCCGTCACCGTGTTCTCCGCTTAGCGAACCCCTGTATTTTTTTACCAAATGCGCCACGTCGGTCGCAATAGTTCTGAATAATTTTAGGTCAGATGTTTTCTTTAAATTCAAAACCGGACGCAAATGCAATTCTCCCGCACCAGCATGCGCATAGTAAATCGCTTCCTGTCCGTGACGCAGCATCATTGCCGAAAACTCCGCAATATAAGCTGGCAAATCGCTTAATTCTACAGCTGTATCTTCTATAGAATCGGCAGCTTTGTTGTCGCCAACAATACTTCCTAATAATCCTAATCCTGCTTTTCTAAGTTCGTTGGCTTTATCAATATCGGCACCATAAATTTTTACGAGTGCGTACCCAAAATTGTGTTTTTCTAAATCGGCAATTAAAGCATTTGCTTGATTTTCGGCATCTTCAAGCGTGTGTGATGCCACTTCAAAAAGCATAATCGCTTTTGGTTCACCAATTAAAAAGAATCTGTTTTTAATATGTTCGCGATTCGTTTTCGTACAATCTAAAATCGTGTCGTCGATCATTTCGCAAGTGTACAAATGATGTTTCATTGCCACCACAACAGATTCCAGCGATTCCTGAATCGTATGATAATGCCCCACAACCATAATGCTGTGAGGTGGCGGCAAATCGTCCACTTTTAAAGTGATTTCGGTTGTAAAAGCCAGTGTTCCTTCGCTTCCGCAAAGTAGTTTTCCTAAGTTTATTGTAGGCTCAGTTCCGCCAAATATTTCTGATTTTAGCAAAATATCAACGGCGTAACCTGTATTTCGTCTGTGAATCTCAGGTTTCGGAAACTCTTTTATAATTTCTTCCTGATTTTCTTTTACCGAAAGTTCGTCGTAAACACTTTTGTAAATTTTATTTTCTAAAGAATCGCCTTTGGTTTTCTCCATAAATTCTGCCGAAGTCAATTCGCCAAAAGTCACTTCAGATCCATCGCTTAAAATCGTTTTAACGGCAGCAATTTTGTCACGTGTAACACCATAACGAATCGAAGTTGTTCCTGATGAATTATTTCCAACCATTCCGCCAATCATCGCTCGATTTGAAGTTGATGTAATTGGCGCAAAGAAAACACCGTATGGTTTCAAATACAAATTCAACTCATCACGAATCACTCCAGGCTGAACGGTAACTGTTTTTTTATCAGCATCATAACCTAAAATTTTAGTGAAATATTTCGATACATCAACCACAATTCCATCTCCTACTGCCTGCCCTGCCAAAGAAGTTCCCGCAGTTCTTGGTGTAACCGAAATATTATGCTGAGCTGCAAAGCGAATTAACTTGCTAATATCTGCCGTAGTTTTTGGCAAAGCCACCGCATTTGGACGAATCCTATACACCGAAGCATCTGTAGAATATAGTGTTTTATAAAGATCATCATATAAAAGTGTACCTTCTAATGATGCTGCTAGTTCTTGTAACTCTTTATTTATCGACATTATTGCTTTCTTTTTGAGTTACAAAAATAGGTATTTTTTTAAGGTTCAAAGAGGCATAGTAACAAAGGTTCTGAGGTTTTCTTTGCTATTGTTTTTGAAATTGGAATTTGGGGTTTTAACTCGATTGTCGATCTGAGCGTACAGTGCAAAATTCTCTAATCTTGTCATTTCGAGGAACGAGAAATCACACTCGTAAATCGAGAAAGATTGGCGATCTTCTTTGTGGAGTTTCTAGTGTGATTTCTCGTTCCTCGAAATGACAAATTTCTTGAAAATCTCATTGATTTTTACTGCAACAAAACATATTGTTTTTTAAAATATAAAATATAATATTTTTCTTACTTTAAAATGTTTTTTTGATATCTTTACAATCCTAAACACAAAGAATAAACTAATATAAACTTACCCAGATAAAGTGAACATTAAACTTTAAAAGGTATTATTCTCAATTTTAGGACTATGCTTAACAACAATCTTTCCACAGAAACCCAAATCAGGCTTTTGAATTTTTTCAATGACAGAATTGAACCTGAAGAAATGGCTAAAACACTAAGGCAGGTAAATTTTACACTTGCATTAGGCGTTATGAGCGAACACGAAGAACTTCAAAACGAAATAGCCAAATTAAGAGACGGTTTATACTGGCTCAATGAATTAGCAGAAACTTTAAATCCTTATTTGGATTTGGGGTAGAGATTTAATTAACTTAAAAACAGAAAGCCTCGATTTTATAAATCGAGGCTTTTTTATTGCTATTTATTCAGATATTGATACCTCCTGTCCTTCAAATCTTTTGCTCCAGTCAGAATAGTTATCACGGGTGGGCAAAAAGTTTTCCCTCCCATTAGAACTTAGTAAATCACTTCTAAATTAAGATTTTTTATTAAAGTTAAAAAATGTAAGAATTTTATATCTTTTAATAAAAATAATTATATTCGCAAAATACAAGATTTTACTTACTTTAAAAATATAAAATGTCAGATTTTAAAATAATTGGAAATCCTAATCCCGTTGTAGGAGTTGAAGAGTTTTACAGAGTAGGTGATGCTATTCCTTCGGTGCTGCCTTATCAAAATACTGCATCTGCAGGCACTGCTAATTTTGAACTTCCTGTAAAATGGGAAGTGTATGTGCTGGAAAACAGAAGATGGCGTAAAACAAAGAAAATGATAAAACGGGAAATCTAGTAACTTATAAGTTTCGTCACGGAAGCTTAACCAGAGCAGGAATTCGGATTGCAGCAATAAAAGGAGATGAAACAGCCTGGCTCGATATAAAACCTATTCCATCTAAACCAAAAATTGATGATGTAAGATTATTAGATAAAAGCGGAAAAAAAATAGAAGGACGTTTATCTTACGGACAAACGGTTAAAGCACGTGTGCACTGTCTGCATATGGAGAAACGCAGAATATATGTTACGCTTTGGGAAGATGATGTAAAGGGTGCGGGTCATAATAAGGCTAATGAAACAAACTTTATTGAAACAAAATCTGGAATTGTAAGAGATGGGATTGCAGATATTGATTTTTTATTAAAGCCGAGCTTTGCAAAAATTGCAACGAAAAATGGTCCAGAAAATGACAACGTTCACGAATATTATGTCACTGCGCAGTTAGATCAGGAAAAAGTGCCAAGTAATAACGTAAATGTCAATGCACCCGAAGCGCCAACAGCACCTTACAAAGCTAAGACAACTCCTAAAAAAGAGCCTGTTAAAAGTAATGTGCCTGTACAGCAGCCCAAAACAAAAACATCTGAAACTCCTAAAGCTGTAAAAAGCAAAATCAATTCAGTGAATCTTACTGACACCGCTGGGCATAAAATAAAAGGTAAGTTTAAAGAAAAACAAATTAAAGTTTGGATAAATTCAACGGGGTTAGTTGGAAAAGAAGTTCGTCTTAAATTGTACGATGAAGATTTGGTTAGCAATGATCTTCTTTTTACTCATAACTTCACTATACAGTCAGATCTTCATGCAATAGTTGTATCATTAGACTCAATACCTAGAAGTCTAGGCGGAGATAATTGGGCAGAAGGAAACGAGCAGGAACTATTTGCTGAAATCGAAGTTCTGCAGACACATGACTTTAGTAAAAGCGCAGTTGTTAATGTTGATACCAAAGTTTTTAAACCAGATCCTGTGGAAAAAACAAATAAGGTTTTTAAGATTGGTGATGCTAAGGATGTTAAGAAGGGGGAAAAAGGTGCTTGTGCATGTAAAGAAAATAATTTTTACTGGAGCAATAAATTAACTTGTGACGAACGTAAAAAAGTTCTGGAAGTTTGTGCGAATATTTGGGGAGAAGATAAAAAGAAAGACAAAGCGAGTGAATTGATGGCTATCATGCACCTTGAAACTATTAATACTTTTTCTGCTTCAAAAAAAGGAGTTAGTGCAAAGGGTACTAAATATGTTGGTTTAATACAATTTAGTGCTACAACAGCTCAAAGTATAGGAACTACTTATGAAGCATTAGAGAAAATGACGTTCATAAAGCAGATGGACTACGTTGAAAAATACCTTAAGCAAAACAAAGATAAAATGAAGACTATTGTAGATTTTTATCTTCAGGTTATAAAACCTGCAGATGTCGGTAAAGGAGATCAGCCAGATTATGCCGTTTTTGATGAAAGTATAAGTGTACCTGACGGGGATGGAAGTAGTACTAGTAAAAAACAAAGAGATATAAACATCACAATAGAACCATGGGTTACAAAATACGGGTATGCTTCAAATCCAACTTTTATGACAGAAAAAGATGAAAAGGTAAAAAGGAAAAGATGGGTTTATACTAGACAAGTGTTTGAAGAACGATATGGTACTATAGGAGGAAAAACTACAATCAAAGAGATAGATTATGTCTTGCGGAATAAACATTATATACCTGGAGCAAAACAACTATTCACTGGTAATTGCGACGACACTATAGATGAAAAAATAGAAACAAAAGGAGAATTAGCCCCGTGGATGAAAGTAGCTTGGGAGGAATATGAAAAATACAAAGGAATAAAAGAAGAAGATAGCCCCTTAAAAGAAAAAATAAAAGAATACTTTAAAGAAACAGGGTATAATAGCGATTATAAGGATGCGTGGTGTGCTTCTTTTGTAAATTGGTGTTTTAATTATACGGAGAACTATAAAGACACAAATTCTAAAGGAGCGATGGGAGCTAGAGATTGGGGGCCAGAAGGTAATTCCTATATTGCTGGCTCAGGTAAAGATGGATGGCCAAATGGAGAAATAACAGATGCGTTTGTTGGTGCAGTCGCTGTAATAAAAAGTCATTCACATGTTGTATTTATTATTGGTGTAAATGCAAAAGGAGATTATGTGAATTTAGGAGGAAATCAAGGCTCTAAAATTTCCGGAGGTCAAAAAATTTGTATGGGATCTATGCCAAAAAGTGATGTATTATATATTATGAAACCAAAAAAATATGCTGTGCAAGATGAAGAAAAGAAGCTTCCTCTTTATGATGTAGATGCAATAAATAATAGTAAATCAACCAGATAAAAAATGAAAATAATTTTAATTAACTCTAATGTTTTGCATGTTTTCATGTAATAATAAACAAAATGATTCTCTAATTAATAATACTAGAAATAA
>NZ_NRQU01000046.1 GCF_004119495.1 Flavobacterium sp. YO12 | reverse complement strand
TTTTAAAATCCATTTAAATCCGCGTTTTCGCATCGCGAATCAGTAAAATCCGCGTTCAGTTTTATGCAATATTACCATTGCAGTAAAACTCGCTGTGCCGAAAATCCTGGACCAAAACTGAGCATTAATCCTTTTTCTCCTGCTTGCGGATTTTCGTCCATAATTTGTTCTAAAACGTATAAAACTGTAGCACTCGACATATTACCATACTGTTTAAGTACTTCTTTAGTTGAGTTTATGTTTTTTTCTAATTCTGAGAAAAGTGACTCTACTTTATTAATGATTTTTTTTCCACCGGGATGGAATATCATATGATCTATATTTTCAATTTTTAAGCTGTTTTTTTCTAGAAACGGATGAATAATATCTTCAAAATGGGAGGCAATAGTTTCTGGTACTTCTATATCCAGCACCATTTTTAAACCATTATTAGTGAGTTTAAATCCCATCATGTGTTCAGCATCATAAAAATGATACATTTCTTCCGCGAGTATTTCGGGACCAGAATCCTCTTCATAGGAAGATAATAAACAACAAGCTGCTCCATCACCAAAAATAGCAGCACTTACAATATTAGGCATTGAAAAATCATCAAGTTGAAAAGTTGCTGTTGGTGATTCTACAGCAATTACAGCAGCACGTTTTCCAGGATTAGCTTTCAGGAAATTTTTAGCATAAATTATTCCAGATATTCCCGCGGCACAACCCATTTCGGTTACAGGAAGCCGTACAATATCTTGCCTTAATTTCATTTTATTGACAAGATATGCATCTAAAGACGGAATCATTATTCCCGTACAGCTTACAGTAATGATATAGTCTAAAGTTTCGGGATTCCAATTGGCTTTTTCGAGTGCTTTTTGTAGAACCTGTTCGCCCAGTATAATAACTTCCCGACTATAGATATCGTTTTTATCTTCAAATGAAGTTGCTGTAAAAACAGATTCAGGATCCATTATAGAGTAACGTTTGTCTACAGCGGCGCCTTCAAATATTTTTTTGACTTTTTTGATGAAGCGTTCGTCTTGTCCGTGAAGCCAATTTTCCAACATTGGAATTATTTCGGACGTTTCTCTTGAATATTGCGGTAGCTGCTTGGCAACTGTTACTATTTTTACACTCATGTTTTAGTAATTATCCATTGATAGCGAAATGCCCATTTCCAGTTTATGGTATAGTTTTTTAAGTTTAGTTTTTTGGAGAATTCTTCCAGATCAGTTTTTTTAAATCCTCTTAAAATTGATACTAGTCCATCTTGACGCGACATTTTATTCAAACTAAAAAGAATACAAATCAATTCAAAAAGACGATATGCTAGTTTGCTGCGATGCAGGTCGTTAATAATAATTCCAACCTCAACATTCTTATTAAAGATAGTAATTATATTTAATATTTCGACATTGGTAAAATGATGCAGCGTCAAGGTGCATAATACAATATCATATTTTCGGCTTTCAAATTCTGGGCTAAAAATGTCTTCGCAATAATATTGGATATTAGGATATTCTCTAGATAAATTTTGTGCATATTTTATTGTAAAAGCGTTTGCATCAATGCCGATAAGTTTAAAATTGAGATTATTTTTTTTACCAAATTTCGCCAGCATTCGCAGCATATCGCCATTGCCACAGCCTATATCAGCAATTGTTATTGTTTTGGCAGTATCCGTCTTTTTTAGCAATTGTTTTATTCCGTGAAGAGTGAGTTTGTTGCCGCCAAGCAATTGATTTATGCGAGCAATTTGATCAAGTGCAGCTTGAAGTTCTTCTCCTTCTAGAAAAAAATCATCCATAATCTCAGGAGCGAGTGTTCTATATTGGGTACTAACGGCCATTTAGTGAATTGCTATTGTTTTGCCATGTGTTTGTTTTATTATTCTTGATATTACTTTAGGAAACGATGCAGCTATTGTAACAAGTATGTTTGTAACAATTTTATGAGTTAAGATCTGGGCAAGAATTCGGCCCCAAAGCATTCTTTTTCCAAAATGAATATTCCATTCTTCGGTATATTTTTTTTCGACTATTTCACGAGGCATTTGTTGTTCCGAAAAATATTTTAAGATTAATTCTGATGCTATTTTGGCACTGTGAATTGCCATCGCCATTCCGTTGCCGCAAAGCGGATGAATAAGTCCAGCCGTATCGCCAATCATTAAAATATGGTTTTCAACAGCTTGCTTTTTATCAAAAGAAATTTGACTTATAGTTAACGGTTTATCAAAAAGAAGTTGACTATTCTCAAAAATGGCTTTAAGGTGTTTGTTTTTATAAAGTACATTTTGCTGATAGTCGTCAATGTTTTTATATTGTTTAAAGGTTTTATAATCTGCCAGATAACAGATGTTTATGACGTTGTTTTCGACTTTAGAAACTCCGCAATAACCTCCTTTGAAGTTATGAAGCGCCACAAGATCATCGTCTAAACTACCCGAATAGTGTGCTTTTACTGCTAACCAAGGCGATTTTTTATGAATAAAGCTTCTTGTCAAAACTTGATCTATGTTTGATCTTTTTCCAAAAGCACCTAAAACTATTTTTGCATTAAAAGTTTGATTTGAAGTATTTATGGTGAATATATCATTATCAAAAGATACATTAGTAACAATCTCATTAATAATAGTACAATTATGGGCTGATGCTTTTTCATATAAAAAATTATCAAGTGTATATCGGCTTACGCCAAAGCCTCCTAATGGAAGTGTTGCAGAAGCTTTTTTCGCGTTGCCGGCAGTAAATTCAAATTTTGAAATGTCGGTGGGATTTAGTTCTAAAACATCGGCGCCAAGCCATTGCAAATAGGGAAGGATTTCGTTAGAGATATATTCACCGCAAACTTTGTGTCGAGGATAACTTGATTTTTCGATCAAAATTACTTTTAGTTTCTTTTGAGACAAATGTATAGCCGCAGTCAAACCGGCTAGTCCGCCGCCAATAATGAGTACATCCGGATTTGTTTCCATATCACTAATTTAGAAATTATATCTTAGATAATGGTTAAAATGAGGAGATTAAGTTCGTTTCGAATAATAAATAAAATAAGTGATCAGGAAATATTAAATTATCAGATGGAAACAGCTGGATTAATAAGGCATGAAATCGTTTAACCTGCTATTTCTATTTTATACTGCTTCTTCTTTTGTAATTTAAACGGAATCATTATTATATTTATATCGTTAATTTTCAAAAGAAAGTTTTTTATCTATCAGTAATTCTATTCAAAGTACTTATGAAACATTCGCAAAAAGGGGAGTTTTACGGAGAAACAAATAAGACAATTTGTTTTGAAGGACTTACTTTGACAGATACTGTCTATACACATCCTAAAGTGGACTGGCATTATCACGAACATGCTTATTTTACTTTTATTCTTGAAGGAAATGTGATTGAAGGAAATAAAAAAGAAGTCTATAATTGTGTTCCTGGAAGTTTGTTGTTTCATAATTGGCAAGATGCACATTATAATATCAAACCAGATGATGTGTTTACAAGAGGCTTTCATCTTGAAATAGAGAAGGAATGGTTTGATAAATTGTCATTAACCAGCGATGGTTTAGAAGGAAGTACTAAAATTAGTAATCCGGATATTAAACTGCTGATGTATAAAATTTTTAGGGCCTCAAAAATTGATGATGGTGATTCAGATCTTTCTACACAAACTTTATTGCTGGAAATATTGTCTAAACTTAAAAAAAGCTCTGTAGATGTCTTGCATAAAAATCCAAAATGGGTCACTATGATTGACGAAATTCTTCATGAACAATTTGCCGATTTGCTGACTCTTGATTATTTATCTAAAATACTTAATATTCATCCTATGCATCTTTCTCGAGATTTTTCGAAGTATTTTAATTGTACTTTGGGTGAATATATTAGGAAATTAAAAGTTGAAAAGGCGCTTTCGTTAATGGGGTCTAAACACCAGTCTTTTACAGAAATTGCGCATCAATGTGGTTTTTCAGATCAAAGCCATTTCAATCGCTGCTTTAAGGAAATCAATGGAATAAACCCTTCTGCACATAAAAAGATTCTTTTCAAAAAATAATTGTAATGTTAATTCTGTACAAGTTTTACAGTTTTAGGAGACTTATTTTTGCCTTTAATCAATCAAATCAATCAAATCATGAATCGAATTCTGACAATGTTTCTACTTTTTGTATGCCATAATCTAATGGCTCAAAACAATAATTTGTATCCCGCAGATGCGATTACAACTGATCTTCAAAAATCGAATACAGGCAAAGTGACCTTTATGAATGGTAACATTCCATTAGAACAATACAAAAGTTCAGATATGCTGAAATCATTTGAGCTTAAACGCAAATCTGATTTAAATATAAGGGTTTTTATGGATAATTCTGTTGTCAATTATCTGCATCAATTAGCACCAGATGTACCAGCAGAGAAACTTTTAGAATTAGGAAATCTTCAATTTTCCTTTTATGTAGATGGTAAGTTTATTTATAAAGAAAACATTCATTCTGGAGCTAATTTTGGATCTGGAGGAAATAAAAAAACATCTATTACTTTTCGCGTTCCTCTTACCAGTTCAAAAGGAGAGGACTGGTGGGCAATTTATATGTGGGAGAGATTTAAGAATAATGGAGGGGAAAAAGTATTAGTAGAAGGGAAGCATTTACTAAAAATAGAAATCAGACCGTATATAAAATTGAATGATACAAGTGAGGTTAAAACGGGAAGTTTAATTGCCGAAGGACAGGTAGAATTAGTTGTAAAAAAGCCTCAATTATCGGCAAAAGAAATCGAGATTCAGGAAATACAGCCTAATAGCGGCTGGGAAGTTTCGGCTTTGCCTTTTGACAAAAAGAAAATTGAGGAACTTAATACGGCTATTGGTCAATATAATTTAAAAGAAATAACAAGTGTAGTGGTAATTCGCGAAGGTAAATTAATGTTGGAAGAGTATTTTAATGATGCCAATCGAAAAACGTTACACGATACACGTTCTGCAGGAAAATCATTTGCTTCAACTTTAATGGGATTAGCGATTCAGGATGGTTATATTAAAAATGAAAATGTCACTTTGAGCAAGTTCTATGATTTAAAGCAATTTGATCATTACGACGTTGAAAAAGACAGGGTAAAAATAAAAGATTTGCTTACGATGAGCTCTGCTATTGACGGATCTGACATGGATGGACAATCGCCCGGAAACGAAGAAAACATGTATCCAACAGACAACTGGGTTAAGTTTGCTCTTGATTTACCAATGAATAAAGCTAAAACAAACGGAGGTCAATGGGATTATTTTACAGCAGGAGTTGTAGTATTAGGCGATATTCTGGATAAATCTGTTCCTGGTGGGTTGGAGAAATATGCAGCAGAGAAACTTTTTAAACCTTTAAACATTACAGAATATCAATGGCAATATACGCCTCAAAATGTGGTTAATACGGCTGGAAGTTTGCAAATGACTTCGCTGGAATATGCAAAATATGCTCAATTGTATAAAAACAACGGTGTCTGGAATGGAAAAAAAATATTAAGTAAAGATTGGATAGATAAATCGTTTACTAAACAAATTCAGATTCCGGAAAGAGATAATCAGTTTTATGGTTACTTGTTTTGGAATAAAACTTTTGTTTTTAAGGGTAAGAGTTATGAAACTTTTTATTGTGCCGGAAATGGCGGAAACGAATTTATTGTTTTTAAAGAACTTCCACTTGTGATTATTATTACATCAAAAGCGTATAATAAACCTTATGCTCATGCTCAGGCAGATAAGATTGTACAGGAGTATATTTTGCCTGCGTTATTGAAATAATATATTATACTATAAAAAATCCCTCAGTTCCATTAAAGGTGGAACTGAAGGATAATCAAAAAAAAATTATATACAATCTTTTAGAACGAATGATGGAGTTAGATTGTTTTATCGTAGCTTCCGTAACCTACACCATCATTACAATAAGCATATCCTAACCATGCAAAAGGAACTCTTTCTGTAAATACACCTGAACCACCTCTTAAAACAAGAGTTTTGTCTTCGTCTACGTTATAAGTAAGTCCAACTCTTGGATCGTCTTCAACTAATAATACTTTATTCATAATTAGATGTAATTGTAAGGCTGGCTATTATAAACTAAGAAATACAATAGTCATTTAAATTTGTTATTGGAGTTACTTTTTTATTGTTCAATTCTAAAAGTGTGTTTTCTATCATTTGCGACATTGTATCTAAAGCAAGATCATTGGGCTGAAGTCCAAAAGGGTTTTCTAATTCATCAGCAATTGCTTCAAGCGCTACAAAAGTATATGCAATAAATACAATTATAAAAGGTGTAATCCATCCCATTGTTTCTACAAAGCCAAAAGACAATAAAAAGCAATAAATATAAACGGTTCTGTGCAGTAATACACTATAAGTATAGGGAATAGGTGTGCTGGCGATTCTTTCGCAGCCGCCAACTATATCTGAGAGTTTGTTTAGGTTTTCTTCGAATGCTAGTTGGGTAATGCTGTCAATCTTGTTTTCAGATTTGGCATTTTTTACCCAAATTCCTAATTCACGTAAAATGATCACAGGTTTAAATTGTACTTCTTTAAGTTGCTCTGCAAAATCTTTTGGAAGCAGACGCGTCATGTCTTGTGCCGAATCTGTTTCTCTAAGCTGATGTTTGAGACTGTAAACGAATGCGATTAGTAAGTTAAGGAAGTTATCGCGTTTTGCTTCATAAGCATTATCATTAATCAAAGTAATGCTTTGTCTGGCTAGAGATCGAGTGTCGTTAAGCAGTGCGCCCCAAAGTTTTCGACCTTCCCAAAATCTGTCGTAACTTACACTATTTCTAAATCCGAGGAAAATAGCAAGCGCGATTCCAAACAAAGTAAAAATGGCAGGATTTATATGTAAGTTGTATTGTATAAGATAAGGCTTAAAATAAACTACTGTAAAGGAGAATAACAGTAATAATAGAAGTCTAGGCAAGAGCTGTGGCAGAACAGAACCTTTCCATTCAAAGAGCATTTTAAACCAAGTGTCTTTTTTCTTTATAATCATCTGAAAGCGGAGAAATTATTGACTATAAAAATAGTTAAAAGTACAACCTGTTACAAGAAAAATAATAGAGAATATAGAAGCATATTATTTATATGCTGTGTAAGTAAATGATTTCAAAAAAAGTTTATATTTGGATCTTAATTTTATCATTCAACAAAATTTACTATCAAATAATTTACAACAATTTATGAAGTCTTTTTCGATCAAAATAATGACGTTTTTACTGTTACTAATCTTTTTAGGCTGTGACGGTAAAAAGCAAAAACCAGAGCCAAATTCATATGAGGCTGGCGTAATTTTATCTTTTGATGATGCTTATGTTGATGAATGGTTTGAGGCTGATCAGGCTTTGAAGAAATATGGATGGAAAGCAACTTTTAATGTTTGCAGAATAGATTCTATTGGAGCTCCACAAATGAAAAAACTGCTGCAGCTTCAAAAAGAAGGGCATGAAATTGCAGGTCATGGCTATCATCATTACAATGCGGTAAAATTTGTACAGAAAAACGGAATCGATGAATATATGAAGCAGGAAATTGATCCTATGATTGCTTCCATGAAAAAGAAATCTTTTAAGGTGACTTCATTTGCATATCCTTACGGTTTAAGATCTGATGCGCTTGATAAGGCATTATCTGCCGATTTTAAAATTATTAGAGGAAGAGCTTTTGGTGGTGAAGTTCCAGAAAAGCAGGATAGTTATTTTAATAATAAAAAAATAGTTTTTGCTTTTGATATTGATAACAGTCACATTCATTTTAGTATTCCTTATGTTTTAGAATTACTTGATTATGCCAAGAAAAACAATAAAATTTTGCTTTTGTGCGGTCATAAACCAGTGAAAAATGTAACCGAAAATTATCAGGTAAAAATTGAAACTTTGGAGTTTATCTGCAAGTACATGAAACTAAATGATCTTAAGTTTTATAAATTGTCCGATTTAGATGATTTGCTTCCTCAGAAATAAAAGATCTTTTAGTATTGTTTTTTGCCACAGATTTTATGGAAATCCTTCGGCACTTTGAAAAGAGGAAAGAAAATGAATAGCCTCCAGCTTTAGCTCAATGTCATTAAGTTAAGCTTTTAGAAGACAAAATTAATCTCACGATCCCGATAACCATTGGGTACTAAGACGCAAAGTTTAAACACAATATTGTTATTTCTGTAAAGGTTAGATATTTGCTTGCTAAGGCATTACAAATTTTTCCTTAACTTAATAACATTGAGTTTTAGCTGAATGTAATTAAGTTAAACGTTTTTTTATTGAATACCAGCTATTGCAGAGTTTTTTGTTTGTTTTGAAAGCTCCAGAGGAGCGGAATATTTATAGCACAATTTATTTCTATGCACAAAAAGCTCCAGAGGAGCGACATATTTTTAAAAAATACAGGTTCCGCTCCTCTGGAGCTTGAAATCACGGGGTATACAATTTCTATAAGTATTCCGCTCCTCCGGAGCTTTTTTTTTGACTTTATGACTTTGGACTTTAAGACTTTCAACTTTACAACTTTCGACTCAACTTTTAATTACTTTTGATAGAACCTGCGGAATTTGAAGCAAATCGTAATCATCATTAAATACAATATACTGATTTTGCCATGAAGGAGAGAATTTGTCTTTAAAATCGCGAAGGCCTTTATAATGGGAGAATGATTTTAGTTTTTCATAAGCGTATTTCATTGATTTTTCTTGAATAGTCTGCGGGTTTTCGATTCCGCTCATAGGCGCAAGACCAAGATCTACAAAAGAAACATTTTGTGATTTTAAATGATTGAAAAGTGTTACCATCATAAAATCGATAATGCCATTTGGCACATCATTTGTTTTTCTGATTAAGTCGTAAGTGCTTTCATTTTTCTTATAATCCGGAATGATATTTAAGAACGCAAGAATTTTGCCTTCGTTATTTTCTACCGTTATAATGGTTTGTTTTTTGAGTTCTTCCCAAAGAAAAATGCCCTGAGAAAAAAGTACTTCTTTTCGTGAAGTTTCTATAAGCCATTGATCGCTCACGGCTTTTATTTGCTGTAGTAAACCATCTTTTATTGGAGGCTCGTTAATAACAGCTCGCAAACCTAAATCGGTGATTTTTTTTATAGAGTTGCGCAAAGACTTTCTGTTTTGTCCTTCAAGATGAAATTCCTGTAAATCTACAACAGCAGCCTGACCAACAAAAAAGTATTTTTTACCCATTTGAGTATACAATTTTAAGTTGGCTTCAGGAATGCGATAAAACATACTTCTTAATCCATAATCATAACAGTATTTATCAAATTCAAGAATACAAGAACAGATTTCTTGTTCATCACGTCCAACGGGATTTTCTAGTACAACCGCAAAGTTTCCTGATAATCTATAAGAAAGAAACGCATTTTGATTCTTTGAAATAAAAAGCATTTTATCAAAATAGGTTTTGAAATAATCCAAACTCGAATTACCATATTGTTCTAGAAGTACAGTGGCAATTTCTTTTTCTTGTGCAGTGACAGTGTTTTTTAGAATTGAAGGTTTTACCAATGTAAAAATTAAGAAAGCAAAAGAAAGAAATCCGCTGATTTTGAGCGATAGTAAAAAATGCATCGCAAATGTTCCTGTTGGATGCAGATTATCGCTGCCAACTAGAAAATAGTTTTGAAGTGTATATCGAATAGATTCTATAAAACTAAAATCAATATTAAAGTGTTTTTTGTCGAAGAAATAAAAGCCAAGCACTCCATAAATTAAAACGGCTAATATGCTTAATAATGAAGTTTGTAAACCAATAAGACTCAGTCTACGATTTGTTTTGATATAGTATTCTTTTCGTGTCGCAATTAAAACGCAAAGTACTAAAAATGCAATAGCAGATTCTTCAAAATCAATTGCTTTTGTAAGGTTTCCAATCAGTGAAATTATAGATAATAAGACGGCAAACCACCAAGCCATTCGAAGTCCTTTAAGCATAAAAGCTGCCGTTACCAGTAGAAATAAACCAGTAGTGAGCACCAAATAGTTTGAGGTATGTATAGCTTCAATAGGCAGAATATCTTTAAGAGTTAAAAGTCTGCTGTGAATGGCAGGCGTTACAACCGAAATAATATTTATAACACCAAGTACAAACAAAAGCAGTGCAGGAACTATACGCAAAATCAGTTTTTGGATTCTTGAAGCAAACAAGAATACAGCGGCAAGCAACGGCAGCCAGAACTCGAAAACACGATAGAATAGTGTTATTGCAACGGCTTCCATATTATTAAAACCATATTTAATTAAGATATAGCTCATAGAGACTTCGACAGCGCCAAGACCTCTTAATAAAGGAGAAACTATTAAAAAGATTACGGCAACTACATATGCAATTGAAGCAGCTAGGAGAGAAGCTTCGACCTGTATGGCTTTCATACCAATATAGATATGTATAATTCCTGTAAGATCAATTAATAAAGAACAAAGTACAATTTTAAGAAAGCTTTTTCTATTGATTTTATGCTGTTGCAAATCAGTTATAAAACGTTCTGTTTTTGGGAAACTTTTCAGCAGAAATTTATAAAAACTCCCTTTTTGAATAATCGAATTAATTAAAACAAAAAGCAGCGGCAGAATAAAGATAACAAGTCCTAAAACCAGCCATTCGCTATAGCCGATGCTTCCTTTTAATAAAGAAAAAAGAAAGAGAGGTATTGCAAGAAGTACGACTGATAAAATTCCAACAAATCCGTATAAAGCAGAGGCTAAATGAATTTCAGTTTTCGTTGTTCCTTTTTTTGACAAACGTTCGGTAAAGAATAAAAGTGATGTGATACCTCCCGCAGGAAGAAATACACTTATAAAATTTCGTTTTATAAATAAAGCGTTGGCATCTTTCCAGCTGATATTAGCTCCAATGGCAGAAAACGAAACTACATACAATAAACCTTGAAGAAAAATATATAGAATTGTAACAAGTACGGCAACCAAAATCCATTGTGGCTGCGCTGCGGTAATACTGTTTTTTATCTGATACAATTCACTTTGTTCTTCTTTTATAAACCAAAAACCAATTATAAAGAAAATTAAGGTCAAGGTAATTTGACCTAACAATTTCCCGTTTTTCGAGAAAAAAGCAACAATTCTTTTTTGAAGGGAGTGCAAGGTAGTTTCGGTTTGGTTTATTTCTTTCATAGAAAAGGACTTATTTACTTTATTTATGATAAAAACAATTTATAAGTTCTGTATTCTGTAATTTTTAACGATTTTTTTTAAGGAATGATTGCAAATTGTAAAACTGAATTTTAAAAAGAAAATAACAGTTAAAAATACGCTTATTTTTTGTAAGATAAAAATTTGTGTTTTTTGGGATTATCAGCGCTAATAAAGCTGAAAAGAATACTTTTTTTGTACTATTTTCTTTTCACGTTGCTCATTTTTCGAATTAAATTCCTGTAATTTGCAGCTTAAGATTTGCTTAAGGAACTAAGTAAAAAAGTCTTTAATGCCAATTTTAAAATACAATATTATTTTAGACATTGAGTTAAGACTAATTATCGTATTTGCATTATGGACAATAGAAAGTTTATATTAAGTTTAAAGAATGGTAATGAGGAGGCTTTCAAGAAAGCGTATCTAAGTTACTACGATAAGCTGATAAGTATTGCAAAACGATTTGATTTTACAGTTCTTACTCCGCAGGATTTTATTCAAGAAACTTTTTTAAGACTTTATAATAAGAGAGAATTACTGCATGAAGATGTTTTGTTTGACAAGCAATTGTTTACCATATGCAAAAACATCATTATTAATCATGTTAATAGAGAAAACAAAGTAGTTCAACTTGATTCTCTGCGATTTGAATTTGAAGAGGAAGATACTGATACCACAGTTTTTGAAGAAAGAAAAGAAAAACTGTATAACTTCATAAATCAGCTTCCTGAACAGCAGCAAAAAATATTTACACTACATAAACTGGAAAACCTTAGCTATAAGGAGATTGCAGAGCTTACAGATCTTTCTGAAAAGACTATTGCCAATCATATTTATCTCGCCAGTAAATTTATTCGAAAAAAAATAGAAGATCATTAGGAACTTTTCTGTTCTCGTTTGTTATATATAAAAAAAGAGAACTTAAAATGCATATTGAATCTTATAAAACAGATGTAAAAAGCAAGGAAGATGCAAGCTTTATGGTTGCACTTCTGCAGTTTATCATTTCTGATTGTATCATGAATTTTGATTTGGAGGATTCTAATAAAATTTTACGAATTGAAACCAATAGAGAAATAAAAGAAATGGTTTATGGCGTTTTTAATAAACAAGGATTTCATTGTCAAAAACTTTAGCGCTCAAAAGATATGGATGAAAAGAAATTAGAGGAGGAATTGAAAAAACTATGGGAAGAAACTCCCGTTGCGCATTCTGATAGTGAAAAAGAAGCTTCCTGGGAAGCATTTCAGGCAAAAGCATTTCCTGTAAAAGAGAAAAAGTTTAAGCCATGGCGTTATTATGCAGCGGCGGCAGCGGTGCTGGTTTTTATTTTCATTGGTACTGGAATTTACTTTAATAAAGATGTTACGGCCAGCAGTGTAAATCTTGCTGGAATTACAATTGAAAATTCGACTTCAATATTAAAAATTGTGGCATTGCCAGACAGTTCAAGTGTCGAATTGAGCCCAGATTCTAAAATTGTGTACGCCAATAATTTTGCTGTTGACAGAAAAGTTGAAGTTACTGGTCGTGCCTATTTTAAAGTTAAGAAAGATAAGAAACATCCTTTTCAGGTTTTTTGTAATGAAACAATAACGACCGTATTAGGAACTTCTTTTACAGTTGAAGGCTATACTAAAAAGGGGGTGACTGTAGAGCTTTTTGAAGGAAGTGTTGAGATGAGTGTGAAAAACCAAGATAAAAAATGGATACTTAAACCAGGTGAAAAATTTACTTATGGAGAAGAAACAGCTTCAGTATCTCACTTTAACAGATTCACAGATTTTGATAATGAGAAACTCAGCGTTGTTTGTACTTATATTGAAACAAACTATGGTTATAAAGTGACTATTCCTGAAGAATACCGCAGCCAGAAAATTACAGTTCGAATAAACAAAAAGGAAGATTTAAAAACAATTGTTCAATTAATATCAGAAATGTATAACCTAAACTTTGAAGTAAATGAGAAATTAAAGCAGATTACTTTTCAGTAGAAAAGAAAAGGATGTCCTAGCCGCGAAACTAAACATCCTTCCCAAAGTCAAGACAGCACAAAGCTGTCTATTTAATAATATTCAAAAATACAAAATTTCATGAAGTGTATAATTTCAGCATGCTTTTTTTTATTCAGTTGGTGTATGTGTGCCCAAAACATAAGCGTAACTGTAGATCAAACAGTAACATTAAAAGAATTTTTTAAGCAAATTGAAAATCAAACGGATTATAAATTTGCCTTTACGGATCAGATAAATACAAATCAAAAGTATTTTACTCAAAAAGGTGTTTATAACAATGTAGAAATAAAAGAGCTTATTAATCAGCTTAATAAAACTGCATTGGTTCAATTTTCGGTTGTAGGTAATAATATTTTCGTAAAGCATAAAGCTGCAAAAACAACTAAAAAAAAAATAAGCTGACAGGACAAGTTCTAGATGAAGATAAAGAACCTGTTATTGGTGCTAATGTTTACATCAAAGAGATTGCTGCAGGTGCTTCGACAGATGCTAACGGAACGTTTTCTATGGATTTGGACAAAGGCACCTATACGGTTATAATTAGTTATGTTGGTTTTAAAAATAAAGAAAAGCAAGTTACAGTTTCTGATGATACTAAGGTAAGATTCAATATGGAGCCAGATAGTCACGAGCTGGAGCAGGTTGTGATTACTGGTAACAAAGCTGTTGATGTTAGAAATACACAAATGAGTGTTAATAAGCTTTCGATGGCAGAAATTAAAAGATTACCAACGGCAATGGGGGAACCAGATCCATTAAAATCATTATTGACTTTACCGGGGGTTACAAATGCAGGCGAAGCTTCTTCTGGTTTTAATGTGCGTGGAGGTGCTGCTGATCAGAACTTAATTCTTCTGGATGGCGCTCCTGTATACGGTGATTCACATATGTTTGGTTTCTTTTCTATTTTTAATGCAGACGTCGTTAGCGGATTAGATTTATACAAAGGAGGTATTCCGTCTAAATTTGGAGGTCGTGTTTCGTCAGTTCTTGATGTAAGTCAGCAAACAGGAGATCTTACTGATTATAAAGTAAATGGAGGTATTGGTCTTATTTCAAGCCGTCTTTTAGTGCAAGGTCCTTTAAAAAAGGATGTTGGTTCGTTTATTATTGCTGGTCGTGCTTCTTATGCTCATTTATTTTTAAAACTTACTGATATTAAAAGTTCGGTTATGTTTTATGACATTAATGCGAAGTTAAATTATCGTTTAGGCGCAAATAACTCGATTGCTTTTTCTGGTTATATGGGAAATGATTTATTTGATATTAATAATTTTTTTGCCAGTACCTACGGTAATACTATGGGAACGTTTAGTTGGAAACATAGGTTTTCGGACAACTTAAATACAAATCTTTCTCTTTTTTACAGTGATTACAAATTTAATCTGCAGATACCCTTTCAAAAACTTGAATGGGATAGTAAGATTACCAACTATGGTTTAAAATACAACTGGAGCCACACGATATCAGATAATTTTAAACTTAACTATGGTATAGACGGTTTATATTATGATTTTAATCCTGGAACTGTACAGCCGTACGGTGTTGATTCGCAGTATAATTATAAACAATTAGATAAAAAATACGCTTTAGAAACTTCTGCATATCTCGATGTTGAGAATCAAATTACAGAAAAATTAAATCTTCGTTACGGACTTCGTTACAGTATGTTTAATCGTTTGGGAGGCGAAAGTATCAATATTTATGAAAATGGAGAAGCAGTAGTTTATAATCCGTTATATCATATTTATGAAGAAGGAACTCCAATTGGAAGTACTTATTACGGAAAAGGAAAAACCATTAGCACTTTTAATAATTTTGAACCAAGATTGGCATTATCATATGCTTTTAATGATGAAACTTCTGTAAAAGCCAGTTACAACAGAATGGCTCAATATATCCACATGTTGTCTAATACCCGTGCTCCTTTGCCTATGACAATCTGGACGCCAAGCGGACCTTTTACAAAACCACAATTGCTGGATCAATATGCAGCAGGGTATTTCAAAAATTTTAAGGATCAAGAGTACTCTTTTGAAGGTGAATTATTTTATAAAAAGATTCAAAACCGTATTGATTACATTGACGGAGCAAATTTGTTAGGTAACAATAATATTGAACAAGATATCTTGAACGGAAAAGCAAGATCTTATGGTATGGAGTTATTATTGAGAAAAAATACGGGTCGTTTTACAGGATGGGTTTCTTATACTTTGTCTAAAGCAGAACAAAAAACACCTGGAAGAACACCTGAAGAACCAGGTATTGCCAATGGCGAATGGTATTTGTCTGGTTATGATAAATTGCATAATTTGAATGTTACAGCAAATTACGAATTCAATCCTAAATGGTCTTTCAATGCTAATTTCAGCTTGCAATCAGGTCAGCCCGTAACATACCCAAATGGTTACTACGAATTTGGCGGAAGAAACATACCTAACTATACGTTGAGAAATTCAAACAGACTTCCAGCTTATCATCATTTAGATATTGGCGCAACTTATACTCCTAAACCAGATAAAAAGAAAGGATGGCAAAGCTATTGGGTATTTAGTATTTACAATCTTTATAATAGGCAAAATGCTGCATCGATCACGTTTGCACAAAATAATGATACAGGAATGAACGAGTCTAGACAATTGTCTATTTATGGATTAGTTCCTGGTGTTTCTTATAATTTTAAATTTTAATAGTATGCTTAGATTAAAACAATACAATTTTAAAAGTAAAGCGTTTACGCTATTCAGTCTTCTTTTTGTTTTACTTTTTTCATCTTGCGATAAGGTTGTGGAACTTGATTTAGAAACAGGAGATCCCAAAATAGTAATTGATGCTGAAATCATTTGGGAAAAAGGAACTGACGGCAGTCAACAATCGATAAAAATAACCCGAATGGCTCCTTATTACAGTGCCACTACGCCAAAGGTTTCAGGAGCACAGGTGAGAGTAGAGAATAGCAATGGAGTTGTTTTTAAATTCAATGAATCTGAGCCGGGTTTATATGTCTGTACTAATTTTGTTCCTGTAATTAATATGGAATACAAATTATTTGTAGACGTTGATGGACAGAGTTTAACAGCGACTGAAAAATTAATTAGTGTACCGCCAATTGACAAAATAGATCAGGAATTTATGGCCGATATTTCAGGACCAGACCTTATTGTGGTAACATTTTATTATAAAGACCCTGCCGATCAGGCAAATTATTATCTGACAGATTATAAAACTGATTTTCTGCCTTTTCCGGAATACACATCTACAAGTGATGAATTTATTAATGGAAATGAAATAAATGAAAAATTTACAGATACAGATTTAAAGCCGGGAAAAGTTTTAAATATTACACATCGTGGTATTTCTAAAAATTTCTCTAATTATATGAGTTTAATTCTGGAGGTAACAAATTCGAATCCTTTTGCTGCGGCACCCGGCAATATAAGAGGAAATATTATTAATACTACTGACGCAAACAATTTTGCACTAGGCTATTTCAGGGTTTGCGAAGCAAACCGAATGACCTATACCGTAAAATAAAAATTAGTTTTTAAGATTGATTTGTATGTACATCTGGCATTTAAGTAGAATGTCAGGTGTATTTTTTTTGCAATAAATCTTTGCAATAAATCTTTAGTTTGATTTAAATAAACCTATTGTTTTTTAAAACCGCTCGAGCTGAACTTTCTTGTTTCTACACGTTTCTCCTTAATACTTAAAGTAAATTTTATTTCTTGAATAACATTAGGTTCAGCACTTACAATCTGATTATTGTCTTCAACCTCAACATATTCTGAAAGACCTGTTTTTTCAAGACTAACAGTGTAAGATCCTTTTGGAACATACAATACAAAACTTCCGTTTTCGTCCGTTTTGGTTGTAAACGCTTTTCCGTTATCGCCAATTGCAATGAGCGGCAGACCACCTTTTTTCTTTGTTATATCAAAGCTTTTATCAGTTGTAATATAAGTTATTGATCCTTTAATAGCGGCTGTTTTATTTAATCCAATAGCAATTTTGGTATCTTTATTTACATTCACTTTTACTTCGTCAGCATACCATTCATTTGTATTAACGGGTTTTACAGAATATGTACCTTCGGGTAACGATCTGTATTTTAGAATTCCATTAGTATCAGTTCTAAACGCTTTTCCTTCAATTATTACAAGTTGGTTTACAGCTGGTTCGTTTTTGTTTCCCGTTTCATAGTAAACATAAACTTCAAGTTCATTTCTTGATCTATCAATTTTTATAGGATTAAAACGCTTTGTAAGTCCAACTTGAATCGTATTTAATGTGTTTATACTAGTCGAAAAATCGCTGTAATAATTGTAAAGAAAAACCGTGAAATCTTTTGTTACATCATAATCCAAACGTCCAGTAAACTGAAGCGATTCACTAATTATGCTGTTTTTAGAATACACCATTCCAACATTAACATTTAGTTTATCATTAAAAAACTTGTGCTGTAAAGTAGGAGAGATGGTAAGATTGGTGTATGTATCGTTGATGCCTAACTGTGAGTTGGCAATGATTTCTCCTAAGTAAAAGTTATTGTATTGATAGAAGGCTAGAAGATTAAAGAATTTCCAACTGTAAATAAAGTTTGTTTTGAAATGAAACTCCTTGTTTTCAATTGTATTAGCAGAAAAAAGTCCACCCTCAAAAGACAACGATAAATTTTGTTTTGTAGGAGCATTAAAGTAGGTTAAACCCAAAGTCATTCGGGCTGCTTTCATTGAGTATTCTTCTGGAGTAAGCGTGCTTGTAAGCTGTTCTTTACGACTTTCAGTATAGTAATAAGGAGAGAGCGATACTACCAATGAAGAAAATCGTCGAGATGCTCCAATGTCATAACGTGCTGTTGAAAAATGCGTAGAGGTAAATTGATTTCCAAATGCTTCTGGTTTTGCCGATAAATAATTGTAAACTCCCCAAATGTTATATTTACCGACAGGCAGATTTACTCGTTCATTTAGGTTTACAACTCCTTTTCTCATTCCCGAAAAATAACCTGAGCTAAGGTAGTTGGAACTGCTGTAGAACAAATTTTTAAATTTACCATTAAACTGAAGTTCTCCTGCGCCGCCGAGTTTGTTTCCAGTTTCCATATTAGAAGTTAGATTACTTACAGCACCGCCAAACCTAAGGTTAAAACTTTCTGATGAATACAATGAAAAACGAGATGATGCCAGATAGTTTTTGGTTCCGGAATAAGTGTCATCATCATAGATAATTGTGTTTTCGTAACCTTTTTTCTGCATCCATCCATTATTATGGGTAAATACAGCCCATGCGGATTTACCAAAAGACAAACTAGGATTGTCGATCAGATTAAATGTTTTATCAATTGCACCAGCTTCAATAGTGTTTTTCTTATTGGGTTTATAAAAAGCTTCGGCGCCTCGTCCAATTAGATTCATGTCAAAAAACTTCGATACGTTTCCAATTGTAGCTCCAAAGTTCTTTTGACTGTATCCAAGCCAAGTATTTCTTAAAAACACTTGATCTGAATTCTCCCACCAGTTCATGTCTAAATTTGCCTGCAAAGTGCCTTTATTTATTTCGGCTTTAGCATTGGCATACAAAAAGTAAGCATTTGTATTGTCACTGTTATGCTGTACACTTGCCGTAACCTGATTGGTTTGGTTGAAATCATAATTATAATCAGGACTGTATGGCATAACATATCTTCGGTCCTGTCTAATAGAACTGGCTCTTACCGTACCGTTAGTGATAATATCGCCATTATGATATAGTGCCGTAATATTGATGGTAAAATCCTCTTGATTTAATATAGTCTTGTTTACTATTTTTTTCAGGACTACAGTAGTATCAGTAAATGCCGGGATGTTGATGTCCTTGTTTTCTATAGCACTTCGAGTAATAAAATCAGGATAACGGGCTAAAATGGTGACTTTTTGAGCGGTATTGCCCTCGTTAGAAATACGAATTGGTATCGCAAGGCTATCACCAGTTCTTTCGTAGATTATGTTTGTTTCCAAAAGCATAACTTTTACCAGTTTACGTTCACGAATTAAAACGGGTAAAAAAACACTTTTAGCAACTGAAGTTCCAGAGATCGTAAATATTCCTTCTATAGTGCTTTTGTTTCCTGCTTTGGCAGTTGCAGCGACAATAGCTTTTACAGGAATAAAAATACTGTCGTGGGCGGCTAGTGTTATGTTTTTGGATTTTCGCTGCGAAAGGTCAATATCTTCGTGATTACTTTGAGTATCAAAAATTCCTTCAATAGGATTAGAGCTGGTGTTTACAATTTTTACGTAAGCTTCTATAACCTCTTTGCTGTTTGTTTCAATTTTATTATTTGTGAATTCTATAGTAAAGCGGCCATCTTGTGACCAAGCGCTTAAACTTGATCCCAAAACAGTAAAAAACAATACTATTTTATAGAATTTACTCAGCATTATAAAAAAGGGTTAATTGGGCATTATTACAAAATATACTCTAGTGCTGTATGTTCCCGGATTAACATTTAGTCCCGGACTATTAGCAGGAATGAAAAACTTTACATTGTACGTTATATCCTGAGGTGTACTGCTGGATCTAATCGATACTGGCTGTGTTGTGGTCGATAGCGTTACCGGAGAAATTATTTGTAATCCTTTATAAGTTTGATTTGTACTTAATTGTAATTTTAAATTAGAAAGCGGCAGTGTCTGCGATGATGTTGACGATATAAAATCGCCAGAAGCTTCTACAGCCAGCTGTGAATTATAAGTGTTAACTCGCAGTGCATTTGGAATTGTAACCGATTTTTCTACGGTATAATCCGATGGCGTACTGTAGTTTAAATTAAACTGCTGCGCACCATTTTGCAGTATAACGCTTTGACTTCCAAAATTTCCTCCAAAAGACAACTGAAACCTTGCGTCACCAATAGGCGAGGTGTAGATGCCAATTAATTGTTCTGTTCCGTTGCTTATTTTATAAAGCTTAAATTCATAGGATGTATTATACATTCCGTTTGGACTTACCAATAAATGATTTCCTCCTTGAATGGTTAAGTTATATCTAAAAAGTCTGTTTACGGCACCATTTAAGTTTACATTGCTGTGAATAAGAGTAATTTCATTGTATTTGCTCAGCTGAAATACTTGGTTTGGAACATTGATAAATATTCCATTTGCTGATCCGCTGTTTTCTTGACTGTTAAATTTTAAATAAGCATATTGAGCCCCTACAGTATAGGCGCTGTTTACTTCACTGGTAAAATCCTGTGTAAGTCTTGCCGTAAGTTTCCATTCGTTTACATCCATATTAGTACCATAGTACTGTATTGGAATAGAAATTTGATTGTTTAATGTTTTTCCTGAGACCATTTCTGCATAAGTAGAAAATACAGGCTGCCCATTATTATAAGCACCCAGCATATACTGTGCAGTAGCAGTATATTGTACACATAAGAAAAAAACGATAAAGGTTATTATTTGTTTCATAGACTAAATTCTAACTCAGCAATTTTTATAAGGTCGTTTTCGCCATAAGTTAAAATGGCCGAAACGGTGTAGTTCCCTTTAGCAAGATCTGCTGGTAATTGTTGTTTTAGGATTCTAATGTCCTTTGGAAGCGTGTAAAATTCAGACTCTTTTAAGGTGCTTTTTTTTCCGGTGCTATTATTAAATAATTCCCATTTTACCTTTCCATCCGTCCATAAATCGCCTTGATTTTCGATTTTTAGTTCAATGATTTTATTTTTATTATCATCAGCGTAACTTGTGAAATCAACAAAATCAACAACAACTTTATTTTCTTTAATAAAACTATGATACACTTTTACACCCATTCTTACGGTTACTTGTATAGCGGCACCATTTTGATCTGTTGCCGTTCCGGGATTAAGCTGCGTAAAGAAAATCATACCTGTATGTACAGGCACAGAGGAATCAGCAGTTGAAGGAACTTTAAAAAGCACTTCAACTTGTTTAGTTTCACCCGGTTTTACAACAAAATAAGATGATGGTAATATTTGTATCCAATCTGTACATGAAGTTGGAAGCGTATTTGCCGGTACAATTTTATTGTTGCCAGACGGTTCATATTCCCAGTCGCTAAAAGAAACACCTACTTCAAGTTCTTTATCTGTAGGATTTGTTAAAGAGACATACTGAGAACCCGATGCCCCAGAGTTTAATTTATAATATAAACGTCCTGGCGATACAGATATTCCTGCCTGAGCTTGAATCTGATTTGCCATGAATAACCCAACTAAAATCAATATAAACTTCTTCATATTTTTATTGTTTGTTACTAGTAAATATACCAATTATTGCGGAATTAGGGTGTACATAACTGTAGTACTATAGGTGCCTGATTCGCGATTAAGATAACTTGGTGATTTTGTTTCTGGTATTGCGTAGTTCACATGAAATCCCCGTCCCCATTCTCCTGCAGGAGATTTTATAATAGTTGCAGGCAGTGCCGAAAGCATAATTTGAGGTACTACTTGCAGTCCTGCGGGCGGCTGAGCAGTAGAATTTGTAAGGCTGCCCGTTACTGTTTTTACAGCAATTGTATTTACAGGTAACGAAGTACTATTTCCATTATGAGAAAAATATTCCGTGCTTGCTTTTACAGTTACTTCATAAGCAGTGCTCGAACTCACTTTTATATGATTCGTCTGCTGTCCAGAATCATTTCCCCAAAGGAAATGAGAAGGCTTAGCCATACTTATGTTAACAGTTGGCTGAGAAATTTGTATGCTTTGTACCTGCGCAATAGTCACATTTACCTGTGTTTGCGCTGAGCCTATATTTTGTGCCATTGCGGCTATAGGACAAAGCAGTAAAAATAAATCTTGTATGTTTTTAAGAGTTTTCAAGCCTAATTAGATTTCTAAAATGGTTAAACAATACCCTCCAGAAAACAACTAATTCTGAAAATAATAGAGATAAAAACGGCACTAACCGCATAAAGCAGATTAGTGCCATTTTATTAAAAGTTTTTATTATTAGTTTGCTACTATAGTGTAAGTAAGCAAAGTACTGTAAACAGCTTCAGGTTTGTTTAAGTATACAGGAGCACTAACCGGAGGAATAGTGTACTGTACATTGAATCCGCGAATATCGCCTGTAGTTGATGAAATAAGTTCAACTGGAGCAGTTACACTAAGTGCTGGAGCATTTGCAGGGAAAGCTGCGTTTGATCCTGCATCAATACTGCCCGGAGCACCAGAAAAAGTTCCCGGTGTAGTTTTAACAACAACAGTCGATACTGGAATAACATCATTACCAGGTGATGTCAAGTCCGTAGCGGCCTGAATAGTTACTTTGTAACCATTAGTTGCAC
The DNA here is from genome assembly GCF_004119495.1 of Flavobacterium sp. YO12. Classification (GTDB taxonomy): domain Bacteria; phylum Bacteroidota; class Bacteroidia; order Flavobacteriales; family Flavobacteriaceae; genus Flavobacterium. Next base: position 16,448 of record NZ_NRQU01000046.1, on the reverse strand, counting down.
TTACTTTAACATGATTTGGTAAAGAACCTGTAGTGTTGCCTTCTGTAAAATTAGCTGCAGTATTCATTGCGATAGTAACTGTTGGATTAGTCACTTCGATAGAATAAACGTTTGCAAGATTTACGTTTAAATTAGTTGTTTGAGCAAAAATAGAATTTGTCGACAACGCAATAATTGCAAATGATGCAGCCATTAAAAAATTTTTCATTTTATACATTTTTTTTAGTTTAAGCCCTTTTTGGTGGAGGCTTATTATATTTGGTGCAAAATTACTTTCGTGCAGAACGAAAGTCAAAGTCAAAAAGGGTGTATTTGGTGTCATTTTGCGGCAAACACTATTTTTAACTTTTGTTTAAGATGCATTATAACAATAAGTTAAAATAATGGCACACGATACCAGCAGCAAAAAATCCTTAAAAGGACTGCTGTAGAAAAAACAGGAATTTTTTGGTTAAGATTTGGGGCTTACAGCCAGGGTTTTAGCAGCAATTTAAACTAGTTTACTTTTGGGTATGTAAACTCTTTTTTCTTCAAATTGTGTTCTGTAATTTTTGGGAGATATTCCCGCGGCATTGGTAAAAAAACGAATGAAATTGCTCGGGTCTAAGAAGTGGAGTTGAAAGGCTATTTCTTTAACACTCATATTAGTGTACCGAAGTAAACGTTTGCTTTCGATTATAATTTCTTCCGTAATTACCTTCTTTGGAGACATGCCATAAATCGCATTGCATATTTCGTTCAACGACTTTACGGGTATATTAAGCAAATCAGCATAATCTTTAACAAGTTTAAGCTGTTTCAGATTATCTTTTACCAATTTTCTAAAGTGATTGGCAATATTGACATCTCCTTTCTTAAAGGTTTCGATTGGACTGTAAGCTCTGTCTAATAATTCTTTCTGAGAGAACAACAAAAGACGCTCCACAGTATTATGAGCAAAATGATACATTAAGTCATCAAACGGTTTTCTGCATAAATGCGACAGCGATTGATAGTATTGCTCAATGATCTTTCTTAAAGAGTTGTGCAGTTTATATTTTAAAGCATGTTCTGAATTAAAAAAAACGCAAGAGGTCAAAAACTGTCTGTCAAGATCTGTTCGACAATAAAAATCTTCATTAAAACAAACAAGAAGCACTTCAAAACTCGTTTTGGTATCAATACTGAATACTTGATTTATACCTACAAAACCACATTCAAATTTATTTATATCGATTAGATTATTATCGATATTTAAAGTTAACTCTCCAGATTTTAACCAGAACATTTGATAGAATGAACTTCTAAGGGATGTATTCAGGAGTGGACTTTCTTGAGATTTAATTAAATGTACGCTGTATCCGCTAGGGAAATGTTTTTTGTCAAGGGTAAGAATTTCAATCATGTTATTTTTGTAAAAGTCAATGTAACTCCTAAAGATAGCAAAATTGGTGCAAATTGATAGGTGTAGATTGAAAAGAAATGTATAGAAATACCACTTAAATAAAGCAATTAAATACAAGTGGTTAAGTGATAGTTTTTTAGTGTTTTATTGGATAGATTAATTGTAAATTGCAAAAGAATGGAATCAAAAAAAAGAATTTAATCGGATTAATCAATTATAGAAATTAATCATAGGAATTAGAGTTTGTTCTTTTTGATAAAGAAAAACTCATAAAGTTGGATTTGTACAAATAAAATGAGAATTAACATTGTATAAAGCCTGATTAAATTATAAATTATATAAATTAGCAATTCCTCATATAATTTGATAAAAAATGATTTTTAGATTACCACTCATCAGCTTTCTAAGCCTGTTTTTTCTACTCCTAAGTACAATTGTAAATGCTCAGACACAAAACACTTTTACAGGGTGGGGTGCTTTATTTTCGAGTTATAAACTAAATGATAAATTCAGCATTCATTTTGACGGACAAGCAAGATCTACAGATGAAATAAAAGATATGCAGTCTTATATTATTCGTCCAGGATTAAATTACCATGTAAAGGATAATATGATTGCAACAGTAGGTTACGCTTATATAGGAAATTATAGAAGTGTTATGGATGTCGATGGCTGGATACCTGAACACAGAATATGGGAACAGTTTATTTACAATCAGAAATTTACATTGTCTAATCGCCCAGTTACTTTGCAGCACCGTTTTAGATTAGAGCAGCGCTTTATGGGACAACCAGTGATTGATCAAAACGAACTTGTAAATGATAGTTTTGAGTTTGCACAACGATTACGCTATTTTGCACGTTCCATTTTTCCGTTATCCCAGACAACCAGTTTTACAAATGGCGCATTTGTAGCATTACAGAATGAAATTTTTGTAAATATTCAAAATGCTCCAAACGATAGTTTTTTCGATCAAAACAGAGCTTATTTAGCGTTAGGATGGCGATTAAGTCCTAAATTTGATATTGAAGCAGGATATATGAATCAGTACATTCTTGGCAAAAATGTCAATACCGTAAATAATATAGTGCAAGTAGCGGCTTATGTAAGGCTTTAAACGTATTCAATACTTGTAAATTTTAAAACATCCCAAGAAGAATTTTTCTTTTTGGGATGTTTTTTTACCGAACTATTTTTATCATGTACAGCAGATGAATTTTAATTTAGTTATGTTGATTTACTCTGTTGTTAAATATTTGTAAAATAAAAAATTAGATATAATCACTTGTACTTTTATTTTAAGTAAATTCTATTTTGGTTTTTGATTTTTTTTCTTTCAAAAAAAGAGGTATCTTGCACAAAGTTAAAAGCACTTGTAATAATGACTATTTCAAATTTTTATTTAAAAAATAACAGCTTGATGCGCCTAATGGGCACGTTATTATATTTGCATGACGATACTTTCTTAAAAAGTTCGAAAGAGTTTATTAATTAAGCCCTGTCAAAACTCTAGACAGGGATTCTTTCATTCAGACGGCTCATTTATTTAATCTTCAATTTTTATTTAGGATTAGGATATCATTGAATTTACACGCTTAAGAGCCATAAAATGGTTCAATGATGAGTTATATATCTTACCTAGGAAAAATGGAGCAAACAGAAAGTTATGTCACAATTACAAAATATCATTTTAACAACGGGAATATACGATTTAATTAAAGATCACGTAAGAAGAAAAAAGGTAACCATACAAGAAGAAAAATTACTTCTAGATGAACTTAAAAAAGCAACACAAGTACTGAGAAGAGATTTACCAGAAGATATTGTTTCAGTAAATCGAAGAGTAACTTATAAAGATCATGCAACAAATGAAGAGAAAACGGTTGTGTTTGTAGGTCCTGAGAAAACAAAAGTTAGTAAAAATAAAATTTCAATTCTTTCTGATGAAGGTATTGCAATGGTAGGATACAAAGTTGGAAATCTAGTAGAGTGGCCGGCTAAAAAAGGCGATTTGAAATTCGAAATCCTAAAAGTAGAAGAAGTAGCTTAAAGCTCTTTTTTAATCAAAAAAGTATCCCATAAGGAATCTTTCTTTATGGGATATTTTGATTCATACCTCATTTTAGTACGACAGATTTAAATAATTTCTTCGAGAGATTGGCTTAAAATGGCAACCGCATTTTCCATTTCTGTGTTGTCTAAATGCCCAAAACCTAAACGTGTAGCAGTTAAATCTTTTGTTTGATATAAAATTGTTTTTGGCAGGAATAATCCATTTGCAATACATTGTTTTTGAAGCTTTATTAAATTAAAGCGGTCCAGCCATTCTACCCAAATTGCCAAACCTCGAACAGGAATTTGGAATTTGATTTTGCCGTCTAATTTTTCCTTTAACAATGAAACAAAATAATCTCGGCGTTCTTTATAGATTTTTTTATTCTTTTTTGAAAGACGATGAACTTCACCTTCCATAATCCATTCCGTTAAAACCTGCTCTTTAATAACATCAATGCCTGGTTCCAGAATATTTTGATGTTTCTCTAGTTCTTGAATAAACTCCGAAGGTGCAGCGATAAATCCGTAACCAAAACCTGCTGGCAAAGACCTTCCAAATGATCCAATATAAACGACCCTTTCACTAGAGCCTAAAGCAGCCAAAGGTAATACAGGATTATTATCATAGTGAAAATCGAAATCGTAATCATCTTCAACAATAACAAATCCGTATTTATTGGCTAGTTCAAGCACTTCCATTCTTTTTTTGGCGCTAAGAGAAGTTGTTGTTGGATAATGATAATTTGACGTAAGATACAATAATCTGATCTCTTGCGTTTCGCAAACTTGTTGTAGATGCCTTGTATCGATTCCGTCTTTATCAACCGGTATCGAGATTATTTGTGCGCCGCTGTCAGACAATGTCATATTCGACATATAATAGCCCGGAGAGGCAACTACAACTTTGTCATTGGGAGAAATTAGCAATTTTGTAACCAGATACAAGCTGATTTCATGACTTGATGTTGTGAGTAAATTTGACGTAGAAATGCGTATGCCTCGGGTTAAATTTAAAAAATTAGAAAATTGAGTTTTAAAATTTAGATGAGACTGCGTTTGAATTTGTTCCCAAGTTTCTGTATGTTTTTTTCTTTTTAATTTTGAAACATAAAGTCTTGCCAGAACATCAGTTTGTACGAGTCGCAAATCAGGTAAACCATCATTAAATTGATAAGGTAAAGTACTGGTTTCTTTAGGATTTTCAAGAATTGTAGAACGTTTAAAAGTAAAAGACTGACTTGTTTTTGAGGTATTTCGATCTTCAGTAAATACAAATTCAGCCTTGTTTTTTTGTTTTTTTTCTGATAAGATAAATGTTCCCTTATTGGGTAAAATTTCGATCCAGCCTTGTAATTCTAAATCCTGAAAAGCTTTGATAAGTGTGTTTCTATTAACCTCTAATAATGTGCATAATATGCGTGTTCCTGGAAGTTTTGTGCCTTCAGGAAGTAAACCTGTTTGTATCGCTTTTATAAACTCAAAAACGATCTGTAAATATATAGCTGTTGATTCTTCAGGCTTAAGCTGAATGAAACTTTTGAAGGGAATTTGAACCGGACTATCCATTTTTATAAAACTGGTACACATTAGTAGTACGGCAAGATACTACTTTTGCAAAAAAATAAAAAAAATGACTAAGATTTATTTTGCTTTATTTGCCTTTATGAGCATTGGCGGATATGCTCAGGTGCAAAAAGACACTATTAAAATTGACGAAGTAATAATTAACGAAAACAGATTTAGCACGCCTATTTCTAAAAAAAATAGAAATGTATATGTAATTGATAAAGCAGCGATTGAAAAATTGCCAGGGAAAACGATTCAAGAAGTTCTGCAATATGCTAATGGTGTCGATTTAAGACAAAGAGGCCCGTTTGGAAGTCAGGCGGATGTGAGTATTGATGGCGGAAGTTTTGAACAGACTGTTGTGCTTATAAACGGAACTAAAATTATCGATTCTCAAACGGCGCACAATATGCTTAATTTACCGATTCCGGTTGAAGTGATCGAAAGAATTGAAATAATTCGAGGACCAGCGGCGCTTACTTATGGAATAAATAGTTTAACGGGAGCGATAAATATTATAACCAAAAAGCCTACACAATCTGGATTTTTAGTAAATACTTATGCAGGTTCTAATTTTGAAAAAGATACGCAAGATACAGGTGATACATTTTATGGTACAGGAATTCAGGTTGGAGGAGTTTTAAGTAAAGAGAAACAACAACATTCGCTTTTTGCTTCTCACGATAAAAGCAACGGATATCGCTACAATACGGCTTTCGAGAATAATAAAATATTTTATCAGGGAAATTTTCAGATTAACGACAACAATGAAATTTTAAGCTCATTTGGTTATATCAATAACGGATTTGGTGCAAACGGATTTTATGCTGCTCCGGGTGATAGAAATTCGAGTGAGGTTGTGCAAACCACATTTGCATCTGTACAATCAAAACATCAATTATCGGATAAATGGGCACTTATGCCTCGAGTGAGCTATAGATATAATTATGATGATTATCGTTATTTTGGAATTTCTAATCTAAAAGCAGGAAGAAGCCAGCATTATACCAACTCATTAGCTGCCGAAGTTAATACAACTTACAAGATGGAAAAGGGAGAATTGGGTTTTGGTGCCGAAGTACGTTCAGAAGACATTAGTTCCTCTAACATTGGTGACCATGACAGAGAAAATTTTGGAGTTTATCTGCAGTACAGAACTACTTTTATTGAAAGGTTAGATGTGAATTTAGGTACTTATCTTAATTATAATTCAGATTACAAATGGCAGGTTTATCCGGGACTTGATGCAAGTTATGCGGTTACAAATGCTTTTAAAATTGTTGGAAATATTGGAACAAGTCAGCGTATACCATCATTTACAGATTTGTATTTAAATCAGCGTCCTGGGAATATTGGTAACCCAAATTTGGTAACTGAAAATGCATTTCAGAGCGAGATTGGATTCAAATACACCAAGCAGAATTTTAGTTTTAATGCCAATTATTTCTACAGAAAGATCAGCAATTTTATAGATTGGACAAGAGATGTTACCACTCAGCCGTGGCAAAGTAACAACTACGGAAATTTGAATACAAATGGTTTTAATTTGCGTACCAACTATAGAGTTAATTTTTCTAGTGATTCTAGGCTAAATATTAATTTGGCATACTCTTATTTAGATTTTAAATTTCAAGATGTTATCGATGATCTTTATGCTAAATATTTGGTTTCGTCTCTGGAACATCAAATAACAAATACAATCGATTTTCAGCATAAAAAGTTTACAGCGTTATTTGCTACTCGTTTTAATAAAAGAATAACTGGTCCATCATACTGGATTAATGATTTTAGAGTAAGTCAAGCCATAAACAAATTAACAATTTATGTTGATGCACAGAATATCTTCAATGCTAAATATTATGAAGTTGGAGCAATTCCGCTTCCTTCAAGATGGTTTAGCTTAGGCGTAAAATTTGTGACTTTTTAAATATTATAGATTAAGTTTTTAAACCGCAGAGAGCGCAAGGGATTACGCAAATAACAAAAATTTAGTGTAATCCCTTGCGCTCTCTGCGGTTAATTTTTTATAATAACACCTGAAGTCATATAATCGGTCACTTTTTGGGCTGGATATTCAAACAGTTGGTATTTGTAGAATGATTAATTGAATTTTAGTGGTAGATTTGTTATTATTATAAATTTAATAAAATCCTGATCTAATAAGGCTATGAGTACATTATTCGTAAAAAACATGGTTTGTAATCGCTGTATAATGGTAGTTCAAAATGAACTCGAAAAACTCGATTTAGACTTTACAAATATTAAACTTGGAGAAGTAAGCCTGACAAAAGAACTTAGTTCAGACGAAAGAAATTTGCTTGAAGAAGCTTTAGTTTCTTTAGGTTTTGAGGTAATTGATGATAAAAAAAGCAGGATAATCGAAAAGATAAAAAATATCATCATCGATTTAGTACATCATCAGGATAATGACACAAAGAATAATTTATCAGATATATTAAGCGAAAAAATCAATCATGATTACAATTATCTTTCAAATTTGTTTTCTGAAGTTGAAGGGACTACGATAGAAAAATATTTTATTGCTCAAAAAGTCGAAAAAATAAAAGAGCTTTTGGTTTATGATGAGTTATCGCTGAGCGAAATAGCTTTGCGTTTAAACTATTCAAGTGTTGCGTACTTAAGTAATCAATTTAAGAAAGTAACGGGATTAACGCCAAGTCATTTTAAACAGATTCGATCAGAAAAAAGAAAGCCTCTGGATAAGGTTTAAGTAAATTTTACAAATCAAATCCATAATTACGCAATAAAACTTACTGCTATTGTTGCCAACTTTGCATAATAAATTACAACAAGTGAATTATGGCAACAAATAATAATACTAAGGAAACAATTTTCATTCCGCTGGAAAACGTAGAGAGTGAGCACTGTGCTTTAATCGTAGATAAAGGATTAGCAGAGGTAAAAGGTGTTGAAACTCATAAAGTAGAAGTAAACAACCGCAGAGCTGTTATTACCGTAAAAGGAAATGAAACTGTTGGCAATGCTGTAAAGGCTATCAAAGACTTAGGATATGGCGTACCAACCGTAAAAAAAACTTTTCCTGTTCTAGGCATGACTTGTGCATCTTGTGCAGGCAGCGCAGAAAGTATTGTATCGTATGAATTAGGAGTAGTTGATGCATCGGTAAACTTTGCAACTGGAAATTTAACGGTAGAATATCTTCCGAATCTAACAGATGCAAATAAACTTCAAAAAGCAGTTCAAGCTGTTGGTTACGATTTACTTATTGAAGACGAAGCTAAGCAGCAAGAATCTTTAGAAGCTATTCATGCTGAGAATTTCAAAAAATTAAAAAATAAAACCATTTGGGCAGTTCTCTTATCACTGCCTGTAGTAACTATTGGTATGTTCTTTATGGATATGCCTTATGGTAATGAAATTATGTGGCTTTTTTCTACACCGGTAATTCTTTGGTTAGGGAAAGACTTCTTTATAAATGCATGGAAACAAACCAAACACGGTTCTGCCAATATGGATACGCTGGTGGCTTTAAGTACAGGAATTGCGTATTTGTTTAGTGTATTCAATATGTTGTTCATGGATTTTTGGCATCAACGAGGTTTACATGCTCACGTATATTTTGAAGCTGCAGCGGTAGTTATTGCATTTATTCTTCTAGGTAAATTATTAGAAGAAAAGGCGAAAGGAAATACTTCATCAGCAATAAAAAAACTTATGGGTTTACAGCCCAAAAACGTAATGGTTATTCAGCCTGACGGCACCGAAAAACAAACCGCTATTGAGGATGTACATGCGGGAGCAATTATCTTGGTAAAACCAGGTGAAAAAATTGCTGTAGACGGAATGGTAATTTCGGGGAATTCATACGTTGATGAAAGTATGTTGAGTGGTGAACCTGTTCCTGTGTTGAAAACAGAGAATGAAAAGGTTTTTGCTGGAACAATAAATCAAAAAGGAAGTTTTCAGTTTGAAGCTGTTAAAGTTGGTAGGGAAACCATGCTTGCGCAAATCATTAGAATGGTGCAAGATGCTCAAGGAAGTAAGGCTCCTGTACAAAAACTAGTAGATAAAATTGCAGGTATTTTTGTTCCTATTGTTATTGGTATAGCAATATTAACTTTTATTGCTTGGATAGTTTTAGGAGGTGATAATGCTGTGGCACAAGCTTTATTGGCTGCCGTTACGGTATTGGTAATTGCTTGTCCTTGTGCCTTAGGTCTTGCGACACCTACGGCTATTATGGTAGGAGTAGGTAAAGGTGCCGAAAATGGGATACTAATTAAAGATGCCGAAAGTTTAGAATTAGCCAGAAAAGTTACTTCTATTGTTTTGGACAAGACTGGAACTATTACTGAAGGAAAACCACAAGTGACAGGTGTTAAATGGTTAGAAAATAATGATATAACAAAAGATGTATTACTGAGTATCGAAAAGCAATCTGAGCATCCTTTGGCAGAAGCTGTAGTGAAAAATTTAGACGGTGTGCAAAGCGTGTCTTTATCAGATTTCGCTAGTATTACTGGTAAGGGAGCAAAAGCAGTTTATAATAATGAAACCTATTTTGTAGGGAATAAAAAATTATTAGCTGAAAATAATATTACGATTGCTGATTCATTAGTAGAGCAAGCTGATGCTTGGGGTAAAGAATCTAAAACTGTAATTTGGTTTGCCAATAGTAAAGAAGCGCTTTCGGTTATTGCAATTTCTGATAAAATAAAAGAAACATCTGTAGAAGCGATTAAACAAATGCAAGATATGGGTATAGAACTCTATATGCTTACAGGTGATAACGAAGCTACTGCAAAAGCTATTGCTGAACAAACAGGAATAAAACATTATAAAGCAGAGGTAATGCCTCAATACAAAGCTGATTTTGTAAAAGAACTACAGCAGCAAGGTAAAGTGGTAGCAATGGTTGGTGATGGTATAAACGACAGTACGGCATTAGCAACTGCTGATGTAAGTATTGCAATGGGCAAGGGAAGTGACATTGCAATGGATGTTGCGAAGATGACTATTATTTCGTCAGATCTTAATAAAATACCTCAAGCTATTCGTTTGTCTAAACAAACAGTAGCAACCATAAAGCAAAACTTATTTTGGGCGTTTATTTATAATCTAATTGGTATTCCTCTTGCTGCAGGAGTATTATATCCAATAAACGGATTTTTATTAAATCCAATGATTGCTGGAGCCGCAATGGCCTTGAGCAGCGTAAGTGTAGTAAGTAACAGTTTGCGTTTAAAATGGAAAAAGTAAACCTTGATGCGTTTGCTAAAACGGCGGTTTCCTAATTTATATGCCGCCGTTTTAAATTAACTTTTAGTTTAATTGATTTATTTATAGATCTCATTTTTCCTCTTCATTGCAATTTTTGAAGCAGGTAAAATGAGGTCTTTTTTTTTGAAATAAAGTGCTATAAATAACACAGCAAATAAAAACCTTTGCCCCTTAGTATTTCAGAACCTCAGAGCCTCAGAACCTTTTTTTGAAACAATCAGTAAATATCACAAATCAAATACGGAATATTATAAGCAAATTGAGGTAAAAATGGCGGAAATTTGCTGTATCAAATAATTATAAAACATCATACAAAATGGAAAATAAAAATCTTCAATTCAAAACAACTCTTAATTGCGGTGGGTGTGTAGCAAAAGTAAAATCTGATTTAGACAATGCTAAAGGTATTGCTCAATGGAATGTAGATACTGATAATGCTGATAAAATCCTTACCGTTCAATCAGAAGGAGCAACAGAGGACGAAATAGTTGCGATTATTAAAAGTAAAGGTTTTAAGGCTGAGCCTATATAAGCTTAGAGTTTTTTTATCCTTTTGAAAAATACAATTTAATTGTTGTTTAAATGCAAAAAGCGTCAGTTTTCAATAGAAAAGTGACGCTTTTTTTATCATATAGAATTTTAATTTTCACAGAAGGAGCCTATTTGTTTTAAGTGTCTCTCTGTTTGGTATTTATTAAAGTTATCCCACTTAGGAGGAAAGTTTGTTTTTTGTCCGTACATAGCATCCAAACAAACATTGTTTTCTTTGTATTTATGATGCAAAACTTCTAGAATTTTAAAGAAGAATTCATCCAGCATTACAATGGCTTCGAATTCAGTTTTTAACGTATTATAGTTTTCATCTGAAGAATCTAAAAGCTGTAGTAAATTTAAAACTTCATTCTTTTCTTCTTCGTTGATTTCAGTTGAATAACCCATTTTTAAAGTTTTAAAAACGAGATTATTCCACGCTTTGCTGTCATGCGCCCATTGTACATCAGGTAAATTCAACGAATGCTCGCAAATTAAAATAATCGAGAAAAGAACATCGTTTAAGTATTGTGCCGGAAACTCATCAAAACTTCTGAATTCAAAACCGCTTTGGTACATTTTTTCCTGATTAAAATCAAGACCAATTTCCGAGAGCATTTCATATTCCATTTCAGCTTCAACTTGATCACGCCACCAAATGTTTTCTTCTTTTGTAAACTTCAGTAATTTTCTAAAATCATCTACTTTATAAGTTAGGATTTTTCCTTTTGGCATTGCTTTATTGTAAGTGCCTACACCTATGTAGCGAGACATTGCATTACGCATAGAGCCCAAAGTAAATTTTTTGTCCATGCTGTAAGTGTCGCTTATTACTCCCATAATATCGGGGCTTCCAAGAGTAGCTATAAAAAACGGCTCAAACCATTGCAATAGATAAATGGCGTTTGAATGTGTTTTTTCAAAATCATTATAATCTACAATTCTGCTGTCTTCCGTTAATGATGGTAAAGTAATATGAAAATGATACGTTCCGTTATTAAACAAAACCAGATTTTCCTGATTTGTCATAAACATATTAAGACCATTGTTGTAATCTGGAAAACCTAATTTTCCGTTCAATATGCGCGATTCGTTTATTTTATCAATAAAAAGCTTTTTGGTTGCTTTTAGCTCTTTGCACGAATCAACTACCGTTCTATTTTCAAAATATTTAGTTACAAATTCGATAGAATCACCATCAAAATGAACAGATCCCATCGTTTTGTTTCTTTGAGTAATCATACTCTGAATATTATAAGGCTGATCTTCTAGGAAAAGTTCTATAATAGATTTTCCAAGATAATCAGGATTCTCACGCGGCTGTGTGTTTACCTCGCCATTTTCTGTATTACTTAATGACTTTAGTGGCGATAATGTTTTGTGCTGATAGTTTATATCGAGTTTTTCCAAAGAATGACTATTCATCATTCTGCTTACTGTATAACTTTCATTCAAGTTAAAAGCTTTTTTTAAAACAGGAGCAAGGCTTTCTGGTTTGTAACATTTTCTATAATCAATACTGTACTTCTCAAAACCAATTTTTTCTTGTATAAATTCACCAGAGACTATCAAGGGATCTGCAAATTGCAAATAGGTTTCATTCTCTAATCCAATTCCCCAATAATATTTTTTTGTCTGATTGTCTTTCATTTATACTTTTTTTCTTTTTTATGGTTGATAAAACTTTTTTAGATTGATACTTTTTATTGATAAACATGAACCTAATTCTGTTAAAATTAGGGACAAGAAACCTTGTAACGGATTAAGCATTAATGTTGCCTCCATTATAAAAGTTTTTCGTTTACTTTTAAAAATATAGGAAATTATCGTTTAGAAATTGCGCCTTTATATCGACCGAAAGAGGAATAAAAAAATAAAATTTTACAATTGGGTTATAAAATAATTATCATTATTAATCGCTTTTATATCAATAATTTAAGCTGGAGTATAGCGTAGACGGAACTTTTGCAATACTTGTTTTTTTCTAAGCTGCAAAAGTAGTGAATAATTAGATTATTTCCAAGCTGTTAGTGCAATGGAAATGAATATGTTTTTTTAGGGTTTTAAAATAAAACTCAAATGCTTTTTATTCGTGATAATAAAAAACATAAGAAGAGTACAATTCGTCATTCCACCAATCTTTTCTAATTTCCGAAAAGTAGTTGTAATTCAGCTTTCCAGCTTGCGATTGCAGCGGATAAATTACCATACCATTCTCTCGATAAGCTTTGTGCAAATCAGTTTCGGGAACAACAGGAACAATATGCCCAGAAAGTCCTTTCTCTCTTCTTTTCGCGCAAATTATTCCAATTCCGCCATTAGTATTTACTTTATTTTGAATTTCATCAGGACTATGCATTCTTTCCCAGCCAAAATTTGAACCCCATTGCAAAAACCAATCGTGTATAGCGCTAGAGTAAATGCGATCAACAGTTTTTTCAAAAACAGCTTCAATCTCTTGTCCATTCATTATCTTTTCGAGAGCTTCATCAGTCCACCAAACCGTTGGGAGATACACTTTAGAGAACCAGCAATAATCATAAGAATAGACATTGCAGTAAGTATCTTCTACAGTTCTTTGATATCTAATGTTTTTTTCAACATCCAGCTTGTCAATCAACCGTGCAATACTTTCTTTTTTACTGGCTGCATCTGTTAAATCTCTATATGGAATATCGGAATCAGAAAGAGGAGTTTCCTTCATTTCCATAGAATTTAATCTAGAGTTAGGATTAGGTAATAAATCGGCTTTTAGTATTTTATTATTTGATACAGGATTATTTTCTACAGCTAATGATCCTGTTGCTATGGTATATTCTTTCATCTTGAATGCTTAAAATTAATGGACATAAACCAGCAGGAATTTGTATTCGTGCCATTTGGTTTTATTGCCAAAAAAGTAAATATAGGGATTTTGAAGTTTTCTAACCCTTATAGAAACGGACAAATTATGAAAATATTAGGATTATTTTTGTTTGTATAAGTGGTCTTTCTTTTTAATTAAGAATTATCGATTAGCTTGAAGCGTGAGTTTTCTCTATCTTTGCATTTTTAAAAATACTTCATGAATTCCCCTGTTAAAGCCGTTCATCCCATATATAATCTTCAGTTTGGATTAGTTTGTTTAAGTTCATTACTCTTTTCGGCTAGTTTCAATATGCTGATTCCTGAACTCCCAGAATATCTGAGTAAAATGGGCGGAGCAGAATACAAAGGATTAATTGTAGCGTTTTTTACATTAACAGCAGGAATTTCAAGACCATTCAGCGGTCGGTTGACGGATACTTTAGGTAGAGTTCCCGTTATGGCAGTTGGTTCAATTGTTTGTTTTGTTTGTGGTATTCTGTATCCCGTTTTAGGAACGGTTTCTGCCTTTTTGTTTTTACGATTAATTCACGGATTTTCAACAGGATTCAAACCTACAGCAACGGCAGCTTATGTTGCTGATATTGTTCCAAGAGAGCGTTGGGGAGAAGCTTTGGGATTACATGGACTTTGCTTTTCTATCGGAATGGCTTTAGGCCCGGCGATTGGGAGTACGATTAAAATATATTCTTCTATGAATATGCTTTTTTATGCGTCTTCTGTTTTTGCACTTATGTCTATTGTCATATTAATGAATATGAAAGAAACGTTGAAACACAAGCAAAGTTTTAGTCTGCGTATTCTTAGAATTTCGAGAAAAGACATTATTGCTGTAGAAGTACTTCCGGCAGCTATAGTAACCTTTCTTTCTTATATGGCTTACGGCGTAATATTGACATTAATTCCAGATTGGAGTCAGCATTTAGGAATAAGCAATAAAGGCTTGTTTTTTATGGTCTTTACAATTACTTCGGTAATGATTCGTTTTGGAGCAGGAAAAGCATCTGATAAATATGGTCGTTTGCATTTAATAGGTATTGGACTTTTCTTTTTAATTGTATCACTTGTAATCGTTGGATTTTCAACATCGATCAGCGGACTTTTAATAGGCGCAGCAATCTACGGAATTTCGACGGGAATTGTCTCACCAGCTCTTAATGCTTGGACGGTTGATATGAGTTTTGCCGATCATCGAGGCAAAGCAATGGCGACAATGTATATTGCACTCGAGGCAGGAATTGGTCTTGGCGCTCTTATAGCTGGATGGATGTATCAAGATGTAATTGCAAAAATTCCGATGCTTATGTACGCCAGCGCTGCAATGGTTTTTCTGGCTCTTACTTACGTTTGGATGCGATTGCGAAAAACTAAAAGTGCTTAATTTTACGATTTCGTTATTGTAAAATTGTTAATGATAATTTAATGATCTAATTTACTGCATCTGATTTCTAGTATTTGGAATATATTTACTTTTCAAAAACGAAATCAAAATGAGAAAAACTACTGTATCATTATTATTTACGCTGATTAATCTATCTTTTGTTTTTGCTCAAACAACCAAGCAGGAATTATTTGATACTCCCGAAAAAACGGCGGGGGTATATTATGCTTATCCAGAAAAAGATATTGTACCTCTTACACCTGTTCCAAAAGGGTATGAAGCATTTTATATTAGTCATTTTGGGCGTCACGGCTCTCGTTATTTAATAAGTGATAATGATTATAAAGAGGTTATCAATTTGTTTGAAGATGCTGATAAGAATGGAGCTTTAACGGCTTTGGGTAAAGATGCTTTAAAACGATTACAGCAGCTTTGGATTGAGGTTGAATTTAGAGGCGGTGATCTTTCTCCGTTAGGACAACGAGAGCAAAGAGGTATTGCGGAACGTATGTATGCCAATTATCCTAAAGTATTTACAAAAGATGCTCAAGTAGAGGCAAGTGCAACATCAGTATTACGAGTGGCATTAAGTATGGATGCTTTTTGCGAACGAATAAAAGAGTTTAATCCAAACTTACAGATTACTCGAAATGCCGGGGTAAAATGGCAGCAATACTTGAATTATCATACAAAAGAAGCAATTGCTTTTAGAAGTGCTAAAGATACTTGGAAAGTAGATTTTCTAAAATTTGAGGCTGCTCATACCCAGCCAGATCGTTTGATAAAATCTCTATTTTCTAACAACGATTATATCCTTACGAAAGTGAATCCAAATGATCTTATGAATAAGTTATTTGCGATCGCAGGAGGAATGCAAAATACCGAAACAAAGTTGTCATTTTATGATTTGTTCGAAAAACAAGAGTTGTTTGATTTATGGCAAACCAGTAATTATCGTATATATGTAAATGATGCAAACGCAGCTCTTAATAATGGTATTATGTTTGAAAATCAAAAACCTACACTAAAAAATATCCTTGAAAATGCCAACAAGATGATTGAATCTAATGGAAAAGGCGCAACACTGCGTTTTGCACATGATGGTAATATAATTCCGTTGGCAATGCTGCTTCACTTAGACGGAAGTTATAATAGTATTTCAGATTCAAGTAAGTTTTACGAAGCTTGGAGCAGTTTTAAAATTGCGCCTATGGCAGGTAACATACAAATGGTGTTTTTTAGAAAACGAAAATCAGATGATATTCTTGTGAAATTTCTTTTGCATGAAAAAGAAATATTGGTGCCAACTATTCAAACAGACAAAGCGCCTTATTATCATTGGAAAGATGTAGAAAAGTATTATAAGGGTTTGCTTTCGACTTAAAAACTAAAAAAGATGAGATT
>NZ_NRQU01000045.1 GCF_004119495.1 Flavobacterium sp. YO12 | reverse complement strand
GATTTTTTTATTAAAATTTAAAAGCTTTTATCTGCTCCATTCAGCGATACTGTCTTTGTTCATTTTTACATAATCTTGGTTGTTTGCAGCTTCAGCAGCAGCCAATGAGATTTTAGCCGTTTCAACAGCACCTTTTTTGTCTCCTTGTTTTGCTTGAATCAATGATTTCAATCTAGAAACGTAGTATGGTTTTTCAGTACTCATATCAAGAGCTTTATCAATATAAGTTCTTGCTGTTTCGATATTTCCATTTGATTGAAACAAATATTGTGCAGCAGCAAAATAGTCATTCCAAGTTGGTCCAGCCAATGTTTTTTCGATACTTGCAGTTGCAATTTTTGCAGTTGGAACTTCAAATTTTAAAGCAACGTGAGAGTTTTCCCAAGCCATTTCTAAATAACCAAAATTAGGATCTAAACCATTAATTCCAATTGTAAAAGTTTCTACCGGTGTTGGCAGTGCATTTTCTTTTACTGTTGTTCTTAATGCTACATAAGCATCACTCCAATTTTCTGGCAATCCCCAGTTGTCTGTAGAAAGGTAAAAAATAACTTCCCAGCTTTCGATTTTAGGAATAGTGTAAATTGCATACTTCCCTTTTTTCAAAGTTTTTCCATCAATTACAACATCATCACTAAAATTAATAATTGTATTTTCGTTTGCTCCTGTTCTCCACAATTTTCCAAACGGAACTAAATTACCAAAAACTGCTCTGCCTCTCGCACCTGGACGCGAGTAAGTAACCTCAACATCTGTTAACCCAACTGTTTGTTTAATATAAGCTTTTGGACTCGCTTGTGGTGTTTTCACCTGAGCTTCAGACGCAAAAGGAGCCATTATTATAGCTAATGCGATAAGTAGTTTTTTCATTATTAAGAGTTTTTTTTGTTTGTTCAAATTTACAAATTCAATTACCGAACAAATGTTAAAATTTACATAATTCAAGATTGAAAATCAGCTATTTTTTTGGCGTTTAATTCGTTGAAATTATTAATGATTAAATCCGCTTCATCTAAGTCCTGCATGTTCGAATGAAGACTGTTATATCCTACGCAAAAAATCCCAGCACCTTTTGCTGCTTTTACACCATTTGTACTGTCTTCAATAATAATACAATTCTCTTTTGGCGCAATTGACAATGAAGCTGCATGAATAAAAATAGCAGGATTTGGTTTTGACTGAGGAAAATCTTCGCCACTCACAATATGAGAAAAATACTGGTGCAGATTAAATCTCGTAAAAACTCTTTCTATTGTAACCTTTGATGCCGAAGAAGCTAAAATTAACTGGATTCCGTTTGCATGTAAATCTTTAATTAAATCCTCAACACCTTCCAGCAGATACAAATCTTCTTTTGTGTCAAAAGCATCATTAAAAATACTTCTTTTTCGTTGAATCAAATCTTCAACTTCATGAGTTATTGAAGGAAAATGTCCTTTTAATGTTTGAAATGTATTTCGAGTCGAAAATCCAGTAAATGAAGTATACATTTCCTCGGAAACTTCGATATTTAATTCTGAAAACTGCTTGTAATAAGCATAACGATGAACGGGTTCTGTGTCGACAATTACGCCGTCCATATCAAAAATTACTGTTTTAATCATTTTTTTTAGGTTCTTAGGTTCTGAGAGGCTAAGATTTTAAGGTTTTTCTGCACTAAACTCAGCACTTTAGAATCTTAGCCTCTTAGCACCTTATTTTTTAAGTAAATAACGAATTACTGCTTCAGCGGCATGAAGTCCGAACAAACCAGGCATGTAGCTGTTAGTTCCGTAAAACGATTTTTTAAAATTTTTCCCGTCAGTCAATTTTAAGCTGTTTTCATCTTGAATTTCAGATGAAAAAACCACTTTTAATTTATTGATTTTTACCGCTTTTAATCGCTTGCGAATTGCTTTTGAGAAATAACAGTTTATCGTTTTAGAAATATCAGCCACTTTTACTTTAGAAGCAAGCATCTTTCCTCCTGCTCCCATACTGCTGATGATTTTTACTCTTTTGCGTTTTGCTGCAATAATCAAATTTAATTTTGGCGTAATACTGTCAATACAATCCAAAACATAATCAAACTCAGGAGAAACGATTTCAAAAGCGCGCTCTGGCGACAAAAACTCCTGAACACGAGTTAATTTCAATTCGGGATTAATATCCATTAAACGATCGCCGACAATAGTAATTTTAGGCTGACCAACTGTTGAATGCAAAGCAGGAAGCTGTCTGTTAATATTCGTAATATCCACAACATCGCCATCAACAATTGTCATATTTCCAACTCCCGCTCTAGCCAAAAATTCGGCTGCAAATGATCCTACTCCGCCTAAACCTACTACCAGCACGTTTGCATTTTTTAGATTCTCTAATCCTTCTTTTGTAAATAAAAGCTCAGCTCTTTCTGTCCACTCTGCCATATATTTTCTTTTGTTGTTTTTGTTTTTTTATTTGTTTCAAGTTCACTGCCTGTCAGACTGAGCGAAGTCGAAGTCCAATTTGAGCGCCCCTTCGACTTCGCTCAGGGTGACAAACTCATTTTACTTTTTACTATTTACTTTTCACTAATTACTAATTACTTCTCACCAAAAACTCTTTCAAAATTTCTTTTAATAATCTCTTGTAATTCTTTAACTGTACTATTTTTATATGCTGCAGCCAAATTGTAAACCTGCTGAATACTCTCATCGATTGTATCGGTTTCTAAGAAAAAACGATCGTTTGGAATATTCTGAAAAACGTCTTTCAAACTTGGATTTTTTAATAAATATTTACCAAACGAAATGTAAAATCCCGCTGCAATAAGCTGCTCAGCAATTTGACTATTTTTAGAGAAACCGTGAACAATCATAGGAACTGAAATTTTCATTTTCTTTTTGATTGCAATAATTTCCTGAAACGCAGCAACACAATGAATAACAACTGGTTTATTGTATTTTTCGGCTAAAGCCAATTGTTTTTCAAAAACCTGAATTTGAAGTTCAAGCGGAATTTCAACACGTTTATCCAAACCACATTCTCCAAGTGCTAAGCAGTTTTTGGTCTGTAGTTTTTCTTCAATAATTTTCAGATCATTTTCTAAACGATCTTCTCTAATATACCAAGGATGAATTCCAATAGAATAATAAGGAATTGATGCATCAAACTCTTGCGGATATTGATTTACCAATTCTAGAATATCAGAATGATTCGTAAATTGATGTGTATGAAAATTAAAAAAGTCCATTAATGAAATGTTTTTACACCGGCTTTAATTTCTATTTTCAAATCATTTTCTAAGGGAACGATTGGGCAGGAATACTTATGATTGTATGCACAATACGGATTGTAAGCTTGATTAAAATCGATTGCAATTGTACTTCCTTTTGGGATTTTTAGATCAATATATCTTCCGCCTATATAACTTTCTTTTCCGCAGGTTAAATCTGAAAAAGGAAGAAACAAATGATCTTTATATTTTTTTTGTTTAGACAATTCAATGTTTCTATACACATTCAACTGCATTTCGGCACCATCAATTGTAAAATAAATAGTTCCGAATTTTACATATTTTGGCGTTCTGGTTCCTGTAGTTTTCATTTCAAAAACCTTTTCATTTTCTGCTTTTTCAAATCTTGCATTAACAAAATACTTTCCATTAATGGGATAAAAATCCAATGTTTTAAAAGATTTTAAATCTTCTTCCATCAACGGACTTGTCTTAGCATCAGCATATTCTGAGTTTATTTGCTTTTGAAATTTTTCGGCATCAATACTCTTAAATTTCATTTGGCTGAAACCAAAACTAAAAGTTAAAAGCAAGCTTAGGATAATGTAGTTTTTCATCGTAGAAATTTAGTGCAAAAATAGTTTAAAAGTAACAAAATGACAACGGCAGAACATGACAAAGTTTTCTAACTTTGTTGCAAATTTTAATCATCGTAATGCTCAAAACTGCTTTTAGTCACTATATAAACAACTTTAAAGGATTTTCTAGAGAAATCTGGATACTTACAATTATCACTTTTATCAATCGTGCCGGAACAATGGTACTTCCTTTTTTGTCTAAGTATTTAAAAGAAGATCTTCATTTTACCTATAATCAAGTTGGCTGGATTATGGTTGCGTTTGGTTTAGGCTCTATGCTTGGTTCTTGGCTGGGCGGCAAATTATCTGACAAAATTGGTTTTTATAAAATCATGATTTTTAGTTTGTTTACGACAGGAATTTCAATGTTCCTAGTACAATTTGTTACCACTTTTTGGGGCTTATGTATTGCGATGTTTGTTTTAATGACTATTGCTGATATGTTTCGACCTGCAATGTTTGTATCTCTGGGAGCATATGCAAAACCCGAAAATAGAACTCGTGCATTAACACTGGTCCGTCTTGCTGTAAATTTAGGTTTTGCAGCCGGACCTGCACTTGGCGGTTTAATAATTATGGGAATGGGGTATTCTGGATTGTTTTGGGTTGATGGTGCCTCTTGTATTATTTCAATTCTAATTTTTGCATTATTAGTTAAGGAAAAGAAAAAAGTAGATCATGGTGACAAAACTGAAAGTGCTGCTGAAGTGAAATCTGTATTTCATGATGGAATATTCTGGGTTTTCTTATTTGTGAGTTTCATAACGGCTATGATTTTCTTTCAGCTTTTTACAACGCTTCCATTATATCATAACGAAAAATTTGGCTTAAGCGAACTTCAAACTGGTCTTTTAATGACTTTAAATGGTCTTTTGATTTTTGCTTTAGAAATGCCGACGGTTGGTTTTATGGAGCGACGAGGATTTCCTAAAATCAAAATAATAATTCTAGGATCCTTTGTAATGGCTTCGAGCTTCTTTCTTTTATTAATTAATTTTTGGGCTGGAATGTTAGTAATCAGCATGATCTGTATTTCGATTGGCGAAATCTTAACCTTTCCGTTCTCGAATGCATTTGCATTAAGCCGTGCTCCGCGTGGTCAAGAAGGACGCTATATGGCACTTTATACCATGAGCTTTAGTCTGGCACATATTGTAAGTTCTAAAGTTGGATTTGAAATTATCTCTGATTTTGGCTATCAAATAAACTGGTTATTTATGGCTTGTATTGGAATAATTGCAACTCTTTGCTGCCTTTGGATTAAAAAAGCTTTACTGCAGGAAAAAAAATAAACAAATCCTTTATTTAAAACTAAATCATTAAAATTCAATTCATTAACTTTGAACTTGAATAACTTTTCTGTGTCTTTTATTCTCGAATAACGTCTTTTTTAGTTAAATAACTAGTTTTATAGTTGCGTAACTAAAAAAATAGTTATAGCTTTGAATTAAAATTAAAAGACATGCAAAAGTTAACCAACAAAGAAGAAGAGATAATGCAAATTTTATGGAAGTTGAAAAAAGCTTTTGTAAAAGAAATTCAGGCAGAAATAACTGAAGATCAACCGCATTACAATACCCTTTCAACAATAGTTCGAAATCTGGAGGAAAAAGGTTTTGTAGCGCATAATGCATTTGGAAATACACATCAATATTATCCTGCTGTAACTCTTGAAGCCTACAGCAAGAAATATATGAAAACGGCAATTGACAACTATTTTAATAGTTCTTATAAAAATATGGTTTCATTTTTTGCCAAGGAAGAGAAAATCTCCGCAGATGAATTACGCGAGATATTAGCTATGATCGAAACTCCAAAAGAAGAAAAATAATGGTTATGGAAGCACTTTTCATTTATATTGCAAAATCTACAGGTCTAATCGCACTATTTTACTGTGCTTATCAAGCTTTACTTCGCAAGGAGACATTTTTTAACAGCAATAGATGGTTTTTATTGACTGGTTTAATAACAGCAGTAGTTTTACCTTTGTTAGTTTACACTAAAGTTATTTGGGTTGATCCTGCTCCATCATTTAATATTGACTATTCGAAGCTTCAGCCGTCGCAAATTACCCAAGAAACTTTTGAACTTAATTGGAACTATATCTTAATAGCAGTTTATGCTGTCGTTTTTTTGGCATTGATCGTAAAATTTGCTTTTGATTTTTATAGTTTAAACACAATTTTAAAAGGCCGAAAAGTAAAACAACAAGCCGATTTTAAGTTTATTGATGTTGCCGAAAATATAGCTCCTTTCTCCTACTTTGACTACATCGTATACAATTCATCAATGTATAACGAACAAGAATTAGAAAATATCATTGAACATGAGAAAGTACACAGCGAACAAAATCATACTATCGATGTTTTAATTACACGTGTTTTTTGCATTATCTTTTGGTTTAACCCAATAATGTGGCTTTATAAAAAAGCAATAGTTCAAAACTTAGAGTTTATTGCTGATAAGGAAGCTGCTAAAAAACTATCTGACAAAAAAGCCTATCAATACACGCTTTTAAAAATAACAACGCACGAAACCTGCGTTGCAATCACCAATCATTTTTATCAATCATTAATCAAAAAACGAATCGTTATGTTAAACAAAAATCAATCAAAAAAACGAAATTCTTGGAAGTATTATACTGTAATTCCAGCTCTTGCCGCTTTTGTGTTCTTATTTCAAATTGAAGTAATTGCAAAAGAAAAACAACTGGTATTAAAGGGAGTTTCTGAGAAAAAAGAATCAGAGGATATCTACAAAATCAAGAAAAATTCTACGGATAAAGAATTAAACGAAATCAAAGAAAACTTAAAGAAAAAATACAATATTGATTTCGAAACTTCTGAAATACGAAGAAATGCAGAGAATGACTTAACATCAATTAAAATTGATATTAAAAACGGAACTCAGCAGGTACAATCTATTCAAACAAAAGGCGATCAACCTATTAAGAGTTTCGGAATAGTTGTTACAACTGATAAAGAAGGCAGTAAAAAAGTTGGTATTCAAACTTCTGATGAAACCAATGATTCTAAAACTGGCAAAAAAGCAAAATTTGTAAGCAGCACAAAAACAATAACTAAATCAAATACTAATGATAGCAATAATTCTGATGTTAGTGCAAAAACTGACACTAATATTAATACAAATATTAGCACTACTGTAACGACAGATTCTGACAATAATGTTACTACAAAAGTAATTACGACAGATGGAAATAATTCTTCAATAACGATCTCAAATTCTACTAGAAGCAATATGAAAAAAGGCAATCAATTAGTAGTTATAAATGGAACTGTAATGTCAAGCGATTACAACCTTGAAGAGCTTAAACCAAATGAAATTAAAACGATTGTTATATCTAAAGGAACTCAAGCAAAAGCTAAATATGGAGAGAGCGGATCGAATGGTGTAATTGAGGTTGAAACATATAAATAGCCTAAAAATGCAAAAGTTAACCAACAAAGAAGAAGAAATTATGCATATTTTATGGAAGCTTAAAAAAGCTTTTGTAAAAGAAATTCAGGCGGAAATTACTGAAGATCAACCGCATTACAACACACTTTCGACTATTGTTCGCAATCTTGAAGAAAAAGGCTTTGTGGCACACAATGCATTTGGAAACACTCATCAATATTATCCTGCAATTAGTTTAGAAGCTTACAGCAAAAAGTACATGAATACTGCGATTGACAACTATTTTAATAGTTCATACAAAAATATGGTTTCCTTTTTTGCCAAGGAAGAGAAAATCTCTGCAGATGAATTACGCGAAATCCTAGCTATGATCGAAACTCCTAAAGAAGAAAAATAATTGTTATGGAAGCACTTTTTATTTTTATTACAAAATCAAGCGGTTTATTAGTACTGTTTTATTGTGCTTATTTCTTTTTACTTCGTAAAGAAACTTTTTTTAATAGTAACAGATGGTTTTTACTAGCTGGATTATTCACCTCTATTGTTTTGCCATTTTTGGTGTATACCAAAATTGTTTGGGTCGACCCGGCGCCAATAATTGAAAACTTTAATTATACTCGAGGCTATTATCCGCAGACTATCGAAAAAGAATCTTTTGAAATTAACTGGAATTATGTTGCAATTGCAATTTATACTCTTGGATTTCTGCTTTAATTATAAAATTCGCAATGGATTTTTATAGTTTAAATTCCGTTTTAAAAGGCAAAAAAGTACAACAGCAAGCTGATTTTAAATTTATAGATGTAAATGAAAACATTGCTCCTTTCTCCTATTTTGATTATATCGTATACAACTCATCAATGTATACAGAGGCTGAATTAGAGAATATTATTGAGCATGAAAAAGTGCACAGCGATCAAAATCACACAATGGATGTTTTGATTTCTAGAGTATTTTGTGTGCTGTTTTGGTTCAATCCAATTATCTGGCTGTACAAAAAAGCAATTCTGCAAAATCTCGAGTTTATTGCCGACAGTGAAGCTGCCAAAAAAATTTCAGACAAAAAAGCGTATCAATACACGCTTTTAAAAATCACGACACATGAAAGCTGTGTCGCAATCACCAATCATTTTTATCAATCATTAATCAAAAAACGAATTGTCATGTTAAACAAAAATCAATCAAAAAAATGGAATTATTGGAAGTATTATGCCATACTTCCTGCTCTTGTCGCTTTTGTGCTTTTATTCCAAATTAAAACAATAGCGCAAGAAAAAGAACGAAAAGAAGCGCAAGAAATTACTTCAAAAACAGATCCGATTATTGTATTCAAAATCAAGAAAACAACAACTGATCAGGAACTAAAAGAAATGACGGCTAAACTTAAAAAAGAGCATGATGTAAATGTTGTTGTTTCTAATGTTATCAGAAATTCTAATAATGAATTAACATCGATTAAAATTGACATCGACAAAGGAACCGGAAAAGCACAAACTTTAGAGATTGAAGGCAACAATCCTATTAATGAAAGTGGTATTGTAATTACAACGAACAGCAATGGCTCCAAAAAAGCCGGCATTCTTACTGGTGAAGAAATTGACGAACCAATAACAGCAGGAAGTCGTGTGGTAGATATTAAGCATTTTAACGGCAAAGATATACCTGAACCGCCAGTTCCACCTGCAGCACCAATAACTTCGGCACTACCTCCGCCGCCTGCTCCTCCTGCACTGCCTGATTTACCTAAAAACTTAGAACTTCCAGCTCCGCCAAATATGTCTAAAATGCCAAAAGCACCAATACCTCCAAGAAATTTTGAGGATAAAGTTGCAGTGAAAAATTTCGAAAAAAAGATGGCGGAATTTGAAAGAAAAATGGAAGCTTTTCAGCCGCAATTATCAGCTTACGAAAAACAAGTAGATGAAATTATGGCTAAACGTGAAGGCGGTTATGACAAAGAAATGGAAAAGTTCGAAATTGCGATGGATAAATTTAACGCAGAAATGGACAAATACAACGCTCAAATTGACCAGCAATTTGGAGGTGATTTCGAAAAAAAGATGGAACAATTTGAAAAAGAAATGAAAGTATACGAACAAAAGATGAAAGTGTACGAAAAAAACATTCAGAAATTTGAAAAAGAGAATAAACGTTCTTAATCTCAAATTTAAGAATATGTTACAAAAAAGACTTTGCCTGACCGCAAAGTCTTTTTTTTGTATCTTTGCGCAAAATTAACCTGCGATGTACAAATTTTTAGCCAAATTAAATAAAATACTTTTACCAAGTTTTACCAAACAAGGTTTAGATATTTCTAAAGCCAAAAAATGGCAAATGGCTCTTATTGGCTACAGAGCTTTTATTACTAAACGGGCTTTAGAATAATTTAGTTTAGAATAAAAAATACTTTTGAATCGGTATTTTATAAATCGAATTCAAAATAGCAGCATAACGTAAATGAACCGCAATGAGATAAAATTTGCTGTTCACTTTACATGAATTTCTCCATGAAAAATAAAGAATTAAATATCCCCCCTGTTCCTGCCGTACTTTTAGCAATCATAAGCGTTCAATGCGGAGCTGCAATTGCAAAAACTCTTTTTCCTGCTATTGGAGCAGCCGGAACGGCATCTATCCGAATTGGGGTTTCGGCATTGATTCTGCTTTTAGCATACAGACCTAATTTAAAGCAGATAAAACCAAACCAATGGAAAACTGTAGTTCCTTACGGCTTGTGCTTAGGAGCTATGAACTTAACTTTTTATTTAGCTATTGAAAGAATCCCAATTGGGTTAGCTGTTACTCTAGAATTTGTCGGCCCTTTATTACTGGCAATAATTGGCTCAAAACGCTTAATGGATTATTGCTGGGTATTATTAGCTGCCGCTGGAATTGCATTAATAGCACCATGGTCAAATGACTCAATAGACATAGTAGGAGTTTTGTTTGCTCTTTTAGCTGCAACCTTCTGGGCAACTTACATTATTCTAGGCGGAAAAGTATCAAAAATAATGCACGGCGGTCAAGCGGTTGCAACTGGTATGTTATTCGCCTCTCTACTTATTTTACCTTTTGGTTTTTATGAAAACGGATTAGCTAATCTGACTCCTAAACTTTTTGGTTATGGTGTTGCTCTTGCCCTTTTATCAAGTGCAATTCCGTTTACTTTAGAGATGAAAGCACTAGGACAGCTTCCACCCCGTACATTTAGTATTTTAATGAGTTTAGAGCCAGCCGCTGCTTCAATTTGTGCTTTTCTATTTCTACAAGAAAAACTGAACTTTTACGAGATTCTAGCTGTCGTTTGTGTTGTATCTGCCTCTGTTGGCGCTACATTAACAGCAAAACGATAAAAAACAAAAGCCTTGCAAATACAAGGCTTTCATAAACGTAGGTATTGTTTTGGAGATTTTAAATTATTTCTTTGGCAATAATACAGTGTCAACAACATGAATTACACCATTTGATTGATTGACATCAGCAATTGTAACTTTAGATTTATTTCCACTTTCATCGCTTATATATAAATCTTTTCCTTTCATCCAAGCTGTTAGTGTTCCACCATTTACCGCTTTTATAGTTGCTTTTCCTTTTCCTTCTTTAATTGCTTTTGCAATGTCTGATGCATTCCATTTTCCTGCAACAACGTGATAAGTCAAAATATTTTGAAGCATTTTTTTATTCTCTGGTTTCAACAATGTTTCAACAGTGCCTTTTGGCAGTTTATCAAAAGCTGCATTCGTTGGAGCAAAAACAGTAAATGGTCCTTTTCCTTGAAGTGTTTCTACTAAATCAGCAGCCTTTACAGCAGCAACCAATGTTGTATGATCTTTTGAGTTAATGGCATTTTCAATAATATTTTTGTTCGGATACATTGCTGCACCACCAACCATTACTGTTTTTTGAGCAAAAGATGTAAATCCTAACGCTAAAGTTAAAATTGCTGCAGCTAAAAATTTTCTAGTTTTCATAATTAATGTTTTAAGTTATATCTTCATTTACGGAGAACTTTTTGTTTTGGTTTTAAAGAAATCTGAAATAATCTCAAATAATACCTAAACATTCTCAAAATCGATTATAAAACAAGCTTTTAGCTATCCAAAACTTTTTTAATTATTTTTAAAGAGACGATGATTTTTGTCTCTATTTTATTATTAACTTTAAATTCAAAACCAATTCATTATGGAAAATCTACCTAAAAAAGTGAGAAGTAAAAAGTTAAATTCAAGAGTTGATTTAACTGCAATGGTCAGCGTTTCGTTTTTGCTGATTATATTTTTTATGGTTGTTGGGGAATTGTCAAAGCCAAATGTTATGGATTTAGCTTTACCAAGTAAAGAAAGAGGTTGTGGTCCAATCGGATGTATTGATGCAACTAGACTTTACACTATTTTATTAGACAAAAATGATAAAATAATAACCTATTCTGGTTTATTAGACTATCCTACTCATTCTCCAAAAGAAATTAAATATGGGAAAAATGGAATTCAAAAAGAAGTATTTCTTAAGAAAAGAGAAATACAAGAATATATGACCGCGATGGGAAAACCAAAAAGCGGTGTAATAATCATTATAAAACCAAGCAAAAAATCAAATTTTAAAAATCTAGTAGATATTTTAGATGAAATGGCAATTGCAAAAATTAACACTTAT
This sequence comes from Flavobacterium sp. YO12, assembly GCF_004119495.1. Taxonomy (GTDB): domain Bacteria; phylum Bacteroidota; class Bacteroidia; order Flavobacteriales; family Flavobacteriaceae; genus Flavobacterium. The sequence continues at coordinate 27,242 of NZ_NRQU01000045.1, read as the reverse complement.
GCAATAGTCAACGAATTTACACTAGAAGAATCAAAATTATTAGCTACAAATTAACTTAAACTCAAAGTCATGAATAATTTACCTCAAAAAGTCAGAAGTAAAAAGTTAAATTCAAGAGTTGATTTAACCGCAATGGTCAGCGTTTCGTTTTTACTGATTATATTTTTTATGGTTGTTGGAGAATTGTCAAAGCCTAAAGCTATGGATTTGAGCATAGGAAATGATTGCTGTGATTGCCCTACTCCACATTATGGAGAAAATAGATCTTTTACAATTATCTTAGATCAAAACAACAAACTAGTTTATTATGCAGGAATTCTAGCAAGTCCCATTATAAAACCACAGATAACGACATTTGGAAAAGATGGAATACGTAAAGAGCTAGATATTTATAATAATGCAGCATTAAAGTATTCAGAACAGTTAGGCAAACCAGGGAGAGGAATAACCGTAATTATAAAACCTACTAAAAAATCGAATTACGGAAATCTAGTAGAAATACTTGATGAATTAAAAACAACAAATATTGATTCTTATAGCATTATACCTGAGTTTACTCCCGAAGAAACAAAACTACTAGCAGCTAAATAAATAATATTTCTTTTAAAAACGAGTGCTTTAGCCCAGATAGAAGGGAAAATCCTTTTGTGGCGGGGTTCGCCTCAAAAGATTGGAATGATAGCTGGAAATAGCTTCTGAAAAATAAAATACCAATTCTTTAAAATCCAAATTCCAACCGTTAACAATACAAACATAACTAATGGTTTCAACCATTGGAACACAAAGAATATCACAACAAGTTTCCCATGGTTGAAACCACGGGCAATATTTGAAAAACAGGTAGAAACTAAGTCAACACAAGAACTTGAAACCTGAAACAAAGAAAACCTGAAACTTGAAATAAAAAAAGTCCCACATTACTGTGGGACTTTCTATTTAGAGGAAACTAAGAATTATTTTTTCTCAGTTTTTTCCATTTTAGCTTTTAATGCAGCTAATACATCATTGTTATCTCCTAAAGTTGCAGCTGGTGCATTAGTAGTAGAGTTAGATGAAGTATTTTCAGTTGCAGCTTTCACATTTTTCTCTTCTTCTTCTCTGAAGATAGCAGTGTGAGAAGCAACTACTCTTTTGAATTCTTTGTTGAATTCGATTACTTTGAAATCAGCAGTATCACCTTTTTTCAATTTCTTTCCGTCTTCTTTTTCAAGGTGACGAGTTGGAATGAAAGCAACGATATCATCTCCGAATTCTACAGTAGCTCCTTTGTCAACGATTTCAGAAATCTCACCATTGTGGATAGTTCCTACAGCGAAAGAATCTTCGTATTGATCCCAAGGATTAGCAGTAGTTTGTTTGTGACCTAAAGATAATTTACGTCCTTCAACATCTAATTCTAATACAACTACATCAAGTTTTTCACCAACATTTACAAATTCAGATGGGTGTTTGATTTTCTTAGTCCAAGAAAGGTCAGAAATGTAGATTAATCCATCAATTCCTTCTTCTAATTCTACGAAAATACCAAAGTTTGTAAAGTTTCTAACGATACCTGTATGTTTAGAACCTACTGGGTATTTAGAAGTAATATCAGTCCATGGATCTTGAGTCAATTGTTTGATACCTAATGACATCTTACGATCATCTCTATCTAAAGTTAAGATAACAGCCTCAACAACATCTCCAACTTTTACGAAATCTTGAGCAGAACGTAAATGAGTTGACCATGACATTTCAGAAACGTGGATTAAACCTTCAACACCTTCAGCAACTTCGATGAAAGCACCGTAATCAGCGATTACAACTACTTTACCTTTAACTTTATCACCAATTGTTAAATTAGCATCTAAAGCATCCCATGGGTGAGCGTTTAATTGTTTCAATCCTAATTGAATTCTTGTTTTCTCATCATCGAAATCAAGGATTACAACGTTTAATTTTTGGTCTAATTCAAGAACTTCACTTGGGTGGTTGATTCTGCTCCAAGAAAGGTCAGTAATGTGAATTAATCCATCAACACCACCTAAGTCAATGAACACACCATAAGAAGTAATGTTTTTAACAACACCTTCTAATACTTGTCCTTTTTGTAATTGACCGATGATTTCTTTTTTCTGTACTTCAATATCAGCCTCGATAAGAGCTTTGTGAGATACAACAACGTTTTTGAATTCGTGGTTAATTTTTACCACTTTGAATTCCATCATTTTGTTTACATATACATCGTAGTCTCTAATTGGCTTAACGTCAATTTGAGATCCTGGTAAGAACGCTTCAATACCGAATACGTCAACGATCATACCTCCTTTAGTTCTACATTTAACAAAACCGTTAACGATTTCTCCAGTTTCATTAGCTGCAATAACTCTATCCCAAGATTTGATAGTACGTGCTTTTCTGTGAGATAATACTAATTGACCTGTTTTGTCCTCACGGATGTCGATTAATACTTCAACTTTGTCACCTACTTTTAAGTTTGGGTTGTAACGGAATTCATTTAAAGAAATAACACCTTCAGATTTAGCATTGATATCAACGATAACGTCTCTATCTGTAATTCTAACAACAACTCCTTCAACTACTTCTTCTTGATCTGTAGCGATGAAAGTTTTTGATACTAGTTCTTCAAACTCTTGTAAGTTTTTCTCATCTACTGCATCAATTCCTTCTTGGAAGTTATGCCAGTTAAAATTTGCTAAAAACTCTTCTTGTGATTTTAATTGTTCAGACATGCTGATAAAAAATTTGTATTCTGTTTTTCTTGAGTTTCTCTAAGCGATAGAAAAAACAGAAGTTGTTTTACATAAATGGTTGATACCTAATGGAAACTCTTCTCTGCCAAAAGGTTTGCAAAATTACTACAAATTTCTGTACTTACAAAATAAATTCAAATGATTATCAGTCAATTGCTCTGAAGCAGACGTTTTTAGGTTTTCAAGACCTGAAGTCCCGCTATCCGTTACAATCTTTTATACCGAACCCCGGCACAAAAAGATTTTCACTTCTATCGGGGCTAGATTAGAAAATTTAATAGTTTTTAAGAACCTTACTCAAAAAATTCTAAGATTTTTTTTAAGTGTTGTGTTTTTTAACAACAAACCCGACAGGTTTTAAAAACCTGTCGGGTTTACTCTGCGTAACTATCTTTGTCAAAATTTTTCTTAAAAAGCCTTCCCATGTCTTGAGTTCTCGCTTGTTTGTGTCCAAACTTCAGCTCTGGTAAATTTGCGATTTTCGAAATGCAATTCTAAATTTGGTAAAACATCAAATGAACGATTGGTTCCTATATCTAACCTCATACATAGATGATGAGAATTAAATGCATTACTTTCTCCTGACCAAAATAAGTTCAAAGTCGAGAAATTAATTTCAGGAATCTTTTTTAATTTTTCCTCAGGAACATATAAACTTTTATCTTTAAAAGTAATTTTAAATAATATCCAGTTTTTCCCCTCAGATCGAACAGTTACAATTTCTCCTGTTTTATAGTATAACTGAACTTCTGAAATTTCTTTTTTTCCAGTAACAATTTCCTTACAGAATTCTTCCAGTTTTGAATCAATAGATTCAAATTGAACTACATCTTTACTTTTTAAAATAAATACAAATTTTTGAGGAATTTCTATTCTATCCTTATGCGCATAAATAAAACTGAAATTAAAAAATAAAAATATCCCAAAAATGATCTTTAATGCTTTCATATTAATTTTATAAACTTTATTTCTTTTTAATCCAAAACAATCCTCCCAAAACTGAAACCGGCGCAAAAACAAAAATTGCAAACAATTGCGTCCAGGAACTACCACTCGATTTAAAAAGTGAAAAAGTGGCAAATCCAGCCATAATAGCAAATAGGATATAATTGACTTTTAAATTTTTAGTTTTCGAAATAAACTGTGTAACAAGTCCACTTAAAAAAGAAAAAACCGCTCCATATACAAAAGTCAAACCCATAAATAATCCTGAAGCGTCAGAATGCGGTTTAACTCCCGAAACTTGGAATAAAAGCACAGAAGTGATTACAAAAATAGCATAACCTGCTATTACAGCTAAAATTTGTCGAATCATAATTTTGATCTTTTAAATCAAAATTAAGTTTTTTGATTTAATTTCATTCTTTAAAACAACAAACCCGACAAATAAAATTTATCGGGTTTGTGTTATAGTATTTTTATTTAATGACTCAAATTCTCGATTTCCTTCGGGTCATGTTTATGTTTAAATAAAACAGCAAAAGCAATCGCAATAACCAGAGCATAAGCTGCAAAAGACAACCAGATCGTATGCCAGTCTTTCATTAATATTGGATTTGCAAAAATTCCATCTGTCGAAATCGAATTTCCTTGGCCTTTTACAAATTCTAACATCTTAGAATTTGTTGCATCAGTTTGTAAAAATCCTGCTAATTCAGTTGTATTGGTAAATGATTTTGTAAAGAAACGATCAATAGCCCAACCGGAAGTTAAACTTCCTAAAACGGCTCCTACTCCATTGGTCATCATCATAAACAAACCTTGCGCCGAAGAACGAATTTTAGAATCAGTATTGCTTTCTACGAATAATGAACCTGAAATATTAAAGAAATCAAACGCCATTCCATAAACAATACAAGACAAAATAATCATCCATAATCCTCCAACAGGATCTCCAAAAGCAAATAATCCGAAACGTAAAACCCAAGCCAGCATACTAATAAGCATAACTTGTTTGATTCCGAATCGTCTTAAGAAAAACGGAATTGCCAAGATAAACAACGTTTCAGAAACTTGAGAAATCGACATAATAATAGTCGAATACTGGATCACAAAAGAATCGGCATACTTTGGAAAATGTTTAAATTCGTCTAAAAACACATCACCATAAGCATTTGTTAACTGCAAAGCTCCTCCTAAAAACATAGAAAAAACAAAAAACAATGCCATTTTGTAATTACCAAATAATTTAAAAGCTTCTAAGCCCAAAGTTTCGGTTAACGAAGCGTCTTCTTTAGTTAAACGCTGTGGTTCACATTTTGGCAATGTAAAAGCATAAATTCCTAAAATTAAAGCACCAATTCCAGCAATATAAAACTGATATTCTGTTGCTTTACTTCCGCTTAAATTAGTAATCCACATTGCAGCTATAAAACCAATAGTTCCCCAAACACGAATTGGCGGAAAATCTTTTACGATGTTCTTATTATTCAACTTCAGTGAAGTATAAGAAATTGAGTTACTTAATGCAATTGTCGGCATATAACAGCACATTGCTGCAAACATTACATAAATAAAATTATCCGGAGTAGTCACATGCGCAATTCCAAACAAAACAGCCGCGTAAGCAATATGCAAAACACCATATAATTTTTCGGCATTTACCCATCTGTCAGCAATAATACCAGTTAAGGTTGGCATAAATAAAGACGCAATTCCCATGGTTCCAAACACTAAACCAAATTGTGTTCCTTCCCAATTTTTGGTTCCAAACCAATAATTTCCAATCGTAATAAGCCAAGCTCCCCAAACAAAAAACTGAAGAAAGCTCATTACAATTAATCTATTTTTAATTCCCATATGATGAAATTGTCTTTTTAGTAAAAATGAAGCGGTAAAACTACCATTAAAAATAATATCTACAAAAAATTAAATGGTTTTTAAAGCATCATTTACCAATTCTAAAACGGCTTCAAACTGCTCTTTTCTATTTAAGTAAGAATTATCTATTTCTATTGCATCATCAGCTATCACTAAAGGTGAATCTTCGCGATGTGTATCAATATAATCTCTTTCTACTACATTCTTTAAAACATCTTCATATGAAACATTATCTCCTTTTTGCTGTAATTCATCAAAACGCCTTTGTGCACGAGTTTCTGCACTGGCAGTCATAAATATTTTAAGTTCTGCATTTGGAAAAACAACGGTTCCTATATCTCTTCCGTCCATTACTATTGCTTTGTTTTTTCCCATTTCTTGTTGCTGCTCTACTAATTTAGCGCGTACTTCAGAAACTTCTGCCACTTTACTCACAAAGTTAGAAACTTCAATTGTTCTAATTTGTTTTTCGACATTTTCACTATTCAGATACATTTCGGCAAAACCTAATTCAGTATTAAATTTAAATTCTAACTGAATCTTTGACAAAGCATTTATCAGAGCACTTTTGTCAAAAAAATCAACTCCAATAAATTTATTCTGCATGGCAAAATAAGCTACCGCACGATACATTGCTCCCGTATCTACATATACATATTCAAGTTCTTTTGCCAATTGTTTCGCTAATGTACTTTTTCCTGTTGATGAAAATCCGTCGATAGCAATTGTAATTTTTCTCAATTTTTTATGTTTTAATTTTTAATCCTAAAAGCCTCTAGTAATAAATACTCATCAAAATATCAGATTCTGACTTATCTATAATTTTAGCTATTCTTTCAAAATACTTTTTGTTGACCATTGGACAGCCAAAACTGTTACAAATGTAACCATCTTTCTCTTTATACGGAACATCATAGTAGTAATGAAAAACAATATCTCGCTTAAAAGCATTACTATTAGTTGTGTCCAAACCATACAGCCTATAGGCTTTTCCGAACTTACCAACATAAGAATTCCCGATCGAATATCTGCCTAATGAAGTACTTAACGAATTTGGTACATTGCTAAATTTAAGTTTTCCCTTAGTTGGTGTTTCAGAACCTGAACCATGAGCAACCAAACCTTGATCTATAATTTTATTTGTTTTTAAATCATAAACAAAGAATCGATTTTTTCCAGACGGTATTTTCATGTCTATTAAAAACACAATATCCTGATTGTATTTCGAATCTTTCTTAATCAACTTTTTTACTTCATCTACTTGTGAACTAAATCTTTCTTCATTTTTTTCATTTTCTTTCAAGTTCTCATTTCTGTAAACAAATTTACAAACTGCAAATGCTAAGAGAATAAAAGCTGCGGCAAATAATATCTTTTTCATAAATAACTAAGGCAAAAAAAATCCTTTTAAAATCGAAAACACAATGGTTCACAATTATAAAAGGACTATACTTTTTAAAGTACTTCTAACTATTATTTTAATAATAAATATCTAAGATAATATTCGACTTAGAACTATCAATTATTTTTTCAATTCGTTTAAAGAACTGCTCGTTCACCATTGGACAACCATGACTATTACTTATATAATAATCTTGTTCGTCATAAGGAACTGCAGAATAGTAATGTAAAACAATTGCTCTTTTTAAAGCATTATTGTTAGATTCTTCTAAACCGTTTAATCGATATGCTTTTCCAAAAATTCCTTTATAGCATTTTTCAATAACATATCTGCCTAACGCAGTACAATTGGAGTTTGGTGTATTGCTAAATCTAAGCAACCCTTTTATTCCAGTTTCTGAACCAGAACCATGCGCAACAAGCCCTTGATCTAAAACCTTGTTGTTTTCTAAATCGTACACAAAGAAGCGATTTTTTCCAGAAGGCACTTTCATATCAATCAAAAAAGCAATTTTTGTATTGTATTTTTTATCGATAGTAATCATGTTTCTTATGTCGCCTATTCTGCTGTTGATTCTTTCAATTTCTAAACTGGTAATAGATTCTTCTTTGAAGTAATGGTTTGCGCCCGTAAATAACCCCACAGTCATAAACAAAAATAAACTAAATATTTTCATACAAATTATTGAAAATTTAAAATTAGACCAAAAAGACTTGTATTCGCCGCCAATGTGTATCTCGAATATGAATAATTAAACTTTAATTTATTCATTTTCAGACCAAATCCTAATGAAACTCCTGAAAAATTACGTTTTTCTTCTACTCGTAATTCTTCCCCTCTTCTAAAATTATATCCTAAACGCAGATTTATTGCTTTTTTAGGAAATAACTCCACACCAAAAACAACATGCCTTAAAGCGTTGTTAACAAACGAAACTTTCTCGCTGCTTGTAGATCCATCGATATTAGTTTCACTTCGAACGGGATTCGAAAATGAAATATTCCATTGTTGCAAATTCTCTAATGTAAGATGCCAGCGAATAGGAATATGTTCTAATTCTTGCGATGCTCCTGCAGTAATTTCAAAGGGCAAATTTTCCTGTATTCCTGAGTAGGTTGTAAATTGTGTACCAATATTACGGATTACTAAAGCCAAATTTACGTTATTTTTTTCAAATATATACAAAAATCCCAAATCAATAGCACCTCCAACAGAATTATAACTCTCTAAATTTGAAGTTATTAACTTAACATTAGCTCCAATATGAAGATCTATATACGGAACATTGTAAGCATATCCCAGCGATAATGCACCTTCACTTCCTTTAAAATCTGATGTTGACTGCCCATTTTCATCGTAACCTTCAAATGATCCGTAGTTTATATAATTAACTCCGGCATAAAATGTTTGCACGTGTCGATCATAGGTATAGGCATACGAAGCACTTCCGTAAGAAGCTTGTCCGTAGTAATTTCCATAATTTAAAGCCAGGTGATTATCCATTTCGTCATTTAAAACTGCAGGATTAGACATTGCCTGATTAACATCTTCATCATAAATAGTGATCGTTTTACCTCCTAAAGCTGCCTGTCTTGGCGATGCTGTCAAATTTAAAAATTGATAGGTGTAACGCCCGCCAACTTGTCCGAATGAAACCGAACAAACGAATATTATAAAAAATAAAACATAATGTTTTAACATTCTTTTCTTGGCGTTCCTATATGGGAATAACGCAGTTGCGAAGGTAAAATTATAAACCTAAAAAAATAAATTACAATAAAAAAAAATCCAAATCCCAATCTTAATTAAAAATTGGAATTTGGATTTTAAATAATCTGTACTTCAAATAGAAGTTTTTATTTCAATACTTTAGCATTTTTTACATTTTGATCTGTAAGTGCTAAAGCCAATACTTCGCTCATTTCTTTTACATAATGAAAAGTAAGTCCTTCTAAGTATTCTGCTTTAATTTCATCAATATCACTTTTATTTTCGTGACATAAAATGATTTCTTTAATACCGGCTCTTTTTGCAGCTAAGATTTTTTCTTTAATTCCGCCAACTGGTAATACTTTACCGCGAAGCGTAATTTCTCCAGTCATAGCAAGATTTTTCTTCACTTTCTTTTGTGTCAATAACGAAACTAATGAAGTCAACATGGCAATACCTGCACTTGGACCATCTTTTGGAGTTGCTCCTTCTGGCACGTGCAAATGGATATTGTATTTTTGAAATAGCTCAATTCCTAAACCTAACTTTTTAGCATTTGCTTTGATGTATTCTAGAGCAATTGTAGCCGATTCTTTCATTACATTACCAAGGTTTCCAGTAATGGTTAAAGCTCCTTTTCCTTCAGAAATTAAGGATTCTATAAATAAAATATCTCCTCCAACACTTGTCCAAGCTAAACCTGTTACAACTCCTGCAACATCATTATTCTCGTATTTATCACGCTCTAATCTTGGTACACCTAAAACTTTCACGATATCTTCATCTGTAACTTTTTTGTTATACTCTTCTTCCATCGCAACAGCTTTTGCTACATTACGAATTACTTGAGCAATTTTAGTTTCAAGATTACGAACACCTGATTCTCTTGTATAACCTTCAACAATTTTTTCTAATTGTTTTTTTCCAATTGTCAAATCTTTAGACGTTAATCCGTGTGCTTCTAATTGCTTTGGAAAAAGATGTCTTTTAGCAATTTCTACTTTTTCTTCAATTGTATAACCAGACATTTTTATAACTTCCATTCTATCACGCAACGCAGGCTGAATCGCCGCCATATTGTTTGAAGTAGCTATAAACATAACTTTAGATAAATCATATCCCATTTCTAGGAAATTATCATAAAAAGCACTGTTTTGTTCTGGATCTAAAACTTCTAATAATGCAGATGATGGATCGCCGCTGTTACCGTTTGACAACTTATCGATTTCGTCTAAAATAAAAACTGGATTTGATGTTCCTGCTTTTTTCAAACTCTGAATAATTCGTCCCGGCATTGCACCGATATATGTTTTTCTATGTCCGCGAATCTCCGCTTCGTCACGTAAACCACCTAACGAAATACGAACATACTCACGACCTAAAGCCTCTGCAACTGAACGCCCAATAGAAGTTTTTCCAACTCCTGGAGGCCCTGTTAAACATATAATTGGCGATTTCATGTCATTTCGCAATTTTAAAACTGCCAAATGTTCAATCATTCTTTTTTTAACTTCATCAAGACCAAAGTGATCTTTGTCTAATATTTTCTGAGCGTGTTTTAAATCAAATTTATCTTTAGAATATTCGCCCCAAGGCAATTCTAAAAACAACTCTAAGTAATTGCGTTGAATTCCAAAATCAGGAGATTGCGGATTCATGCGGCGCATTTTAGATAATTCTTTCTCGAAATGTTTCTGCGTTTTTTCGTCCCATTTTTTGGTTTTCGCTTTCTGCCCCATTTCGTCCATTTCTTCTTCCTGCGAAACACCTCCCAATTCTTCTTGAATGGTTTTCATTTGTTGGTGCAAGAAATATTCGCGCTGCTGCTGATCTAAATCAAAACGAACTTTTGACTGAATGTCATTTTTTAATTCCAGCTTTTGTAACTCAACATTCATATAACGCAAAGTTTCAAGAGCTCTGTCTTTTAATCCGTTTATAGATAACAAACCTTGTTTTTCTTTTACGGATAAATTCATATTAGAAGAAACAAAATTGATCAAAAACGACTGACTTTCAATGTTTTTTATTGCAAATGTAGCTTCTGATGGAATGTTTGGACTTTCTTTTATAATTTGAATTGCCAATTCTTTTACAGAATCTAAGATAGCAGTAAACTCAGTATCATTTTCATCTGGACGTTCTTCTGATACTTCTTTGATTGTAGCAGTTATATAAGGTTCTTCAGAAACAACTTCGTCAATTTCAAAACGTTTTTTTCCTTGTAAAATAACCGTCACATTTCCGTCAGGCATCTTTAAAACACGTAAAATTCGTGCTACAGTTCCTATTTTATGAATATCATCTTTTGATGGATCTTCGTCTTCTTCGTTAATTTGAGAAACTACTCCAATAATTTTTCCGCCGGCATTGGCATCATTTATCAGTTTAATTGATTTATCTCTTCCTGCAGAAATTGGAATTACAACTCCCGGAAATAAAACAGTATTACGCAATGGTAAAATTGGAAGCGAAACAGGAAGTTCTTCATTGTTCATTTCCTCCTCGTCCTCTGGAGTTAATAATGGAATTAATTCTGCTTCTGAATCAAATTCTTGAAGTGACAGATTGTCAATAGTAAGTATTTTATGATTTGACATAATAATATATAAGTCGTTTTGTCATTAAAAGTTTAATCCAAATTGTAAATGGAGTATAAAAGACTATAATTTCTATTAAGTACTGCAGTTACAAGATAGGCCATAAAATTAGACAATCATTATGCCAAATCCAAAATAGTCAGTTTTGATTTTTATATTTTAACTAGTATTTGCATTTATTTCTAAAAAAAATAAAATTATTTTTATAAAACTGTAACAAACAAAAAAAAGCACCGTCCTTATAAAAAACTAGCAACCATTACTTGAGTATAACTAATCAAAATATCGAAGAATTAATTGCACTTTGTAAAAACAATAATCAAAAGGCTCAATTCGAAATTTACAATCGCTATTCTAAAGCTATGTACAATATCGCTTATAGAATTGTAAAGGACGAACATTTTGCACAAGACGTCATGCAGGAAGGTTTTTTGAAAGCGTTTACAAAGATTAACGATTACAAACAGGAAGTAGCGTTTGGAGCTTGGCTCAAAAAAATTGTAATTAATTATAGCATTGATTTTTATAAAAAAAATAATGCTTTCCAAATGGAAGACCTGAACAAAACACTTTACAAGATTGAGGAAGATAATTCTATTTTATCTGAAAATATCGATCTCAATTCACTTAAAGTACAGCAAGTTCTGGACACAATTTCAGGTTTAAAAGACAACTACCGAATGGTTTTAACCTTATTTTATATTGAGGGTTACGATCAGGAAGAAATCTGTGAAATCTTAAATATTAGTTATGCGAATTGCAGAACTACGCTGAGCAGGGCTAAAGAAAGTTTACGAAAAAAATTAGAGGATTTATGAGTTCGCCAATTAAAAAAAGTTTGTGCGCACAAACGCCGGTAAATAAAAAGCGACATCATCTATCACCTCTACAAAATAAATTTTGGATATTATGAAAAAGGAAAATGACGAATTAGATCAATTGTTTAATAAGTTTGAAAACCAATGGGATGTTCGCGAAATGAGCTCAGATCATCAAGTTGACTTTTTAAATAAATTAAATAAAAAACAACCCAAGAGAAAAAATTATGCTGTGTGGGCAATTGCAGCTTCGATAGTTCTGTTTTTGGGAGTATCAATATTGTACAACAATAATGAGAAACCGAAAGAACTAAAATTTGCATCAACTGAAACGCAGCGTACGGATTCTATCTTTAGTATTTTGATTAAAAATGAGCTGGTTAAATTAAAAGAAAAAAACTCTCCAGAAAATGAGCAAATTATAAATGATGCTTTAAAACAAATGAAAGTCTTTGATGCTGACTATGAAAAAATCATCAAAGAGGTTCAGAAAAATGGAGAAAACAAACAAATTATTTATGCTATGATAAGCAATCTGCAGACTAGAATATCATTCTTACAGACTGTTTTACAGCGAATTGAAGAAAACGAAAACTTAAAAAATACTTCTCATGAAAAAACATTATAATTTACTCATCTTACTTCTTTTGATTCCTTTTTTAGGTTTTTCAAATGATGGTGCTTATATCACAAAACAAAAAATATTAAAAAAACATATATCGTAAACTCAAATGCAGGTATCGATATTGATAACAAATATGGTAATATCACTGTCTCGACTTGGGATGAGGATAAAATAGATCTTGATATCATTATAAAAGTTACTGGGCCAAATGAAAATTGGGTTAACGAAAAACTAAATAATATTGATGTTAATATTACAGCTCTAAAATCAATGGTTACTGCTGTAACTTCTATTGGAACTTCTTCGTTAAAAAGTAAAGGAAGTAATAACTTTTTTGAAATCAATTATGTTATCAAGATTCCAAAAAACGGTTCTGTAAAACTGCTTAATAAGTACGGAGATATAGCAACTGAAAATATTTATGGCCCTACAGATATTGCCTGTAAATATGGTAAAATTTCTTTAGGGAAGTTAAACAATTCAAGCAATAACATAAAAATAGAATATTGCCAAACTTCAGCTATTAACTATATCAAAAGCGGAAATATTACAGCAAAATATTCTGGATTAAAAATTAACGAATCTGGCAATCTAAATTTAGATACTAATTATACTGATTTAGTAATTCTTGAAGGACAAAATATAAAATACGACTGTAATTACGGGACGTTCAAATTTCAGAAAATAAACTCCTTTACAGGCTCGGGAAATTATCTGACCATCTCTATTGCTGAGATTTCGAATAGTGTAAATTTAGATACAAACTATAGTAAAATCAATATTTCTAACGTAACAAGTAAGGCTAATAATGTCAATATAAACTCTGGTTATTCTGATGTTTATATGGGTTATGATATGAATTATTCTTTTGATTTTGATATTAATACAAGATACGGAGGCATTAAAAGCGATAATTCTCTAGATGTTTTGGTTAATGAAACTAAAAATGCCAGTAAAAGAATCAGCGGCTTTAATAAAAAGAAAGGTCAAAATAAGGTTACTATTAATTCTAATTACGGAAACGTAACATTAAACAAAAAACAATAATCATAAAAATTTAAAGAAATGAAAAAATTATCTCTATTAGTAGTTTGTGGTGCATTCTTAATTGGTTTTATGGCTAATGCGCAATCAGAAAAAATAAACGGAAACGGTAAAGTTGTTACTGAAACAAGATCAACAGCAGGCTACGATGCAATAAAAATTGCAGGTTCTTTTGATGTTGATTTAGTTGCTGGAAAAGAAGGAAAAATTATCGTTAAGGGTGAAGAAAATATCTTATCTGCAATCGTAGTTGAAGTTGAAGAAAATACTTTGAAAATTTATACAAAGAAAAATACTAACATCCGTTCAAGTATAGGCAAAAAGGTTGAAGTAACAATTCCGTTTGAAAAAATATCAGAGTTAAGTCTTTCTGGTTCTGGAAATATTAAATCAAAAGATATTATCAAAAACGATTCGTTTTTAGCGAAACTTTCGGGATCAGGAAATTTTAGTTTAGCGGTTGACTCAAGTTCTTTTGAACTAAACTTAAGCGGATCAGGAAATGTAAATTTAAAAGGCAATGCTGATAACTTTACTACAAAACTTTCGGGTTCTGGAGATATAGATGCCAGCGCTCTAAAATCTAAAAATGTAGTGGTTAATGTTTCGGGATCTGGAGACAGTAAAGTAAATTGCAGCGAAACTTTGACTGCTCGAGTTTCTGGTTCTGGTGATATTAAATATACTGGAAATCCTGAAAAACGTGATGTAAAAGTTTCTGGATCAGGAAATATTTCAAAAGTCTAATACAAAGAATGTCACGAATTTTTATTCATCATCAATCAATAACAAATTCTAATTCGTGACATTTAAATTTTTATAAGGCGTTTTATTAATTTAAAACGTCTTTTTTATGCACTCTTCTTAATAAGAAAATAGAAGTAACAAAGAAAACGGCTAAAATAACAATTGCTGCACGAGGACTTCCTGTTATTTGATCGATAATTCCGTAAACACACATTCCTATTACAATTCCTATTTTTTCAGCAACATCATAAAAACTAAAAAACGAAGCTGTATCTTCTGTTTCTGGCAAGAGCTTTGAATAGGTAGAACGTGACAAAGCCTGAATTCCGCCCATAACAAATCCGGCAACTGTTGCCATAACATAAAAATGCATTGGTAATATTATGAAATAAGCCAAAGCGCAAAAAGCAGCCCAAATGGCATTAATAAAAATCAGCGTTGGAATATTTCCAAATTTTTCTGAAGCTCTCGAAGTTAAAACTGCACCCACAACAGCTACCAGCTGAATTATCAAAATACAAATTATTAAACCAATAGTACTTTCTTCTTTTGACGACCATTGAATTTCCTGTGCTCCAAAATAAGTTGCAACCAGCATTACAGTTTGTACGGCCATACTTGAAACAAAAAAGCCACCTAAATAACGTCGTAAAGGAACATTTTCATTCAGTAAACCCCAAACCTTTTTCAATTCTTTGAAGCCATTAAAGACAACAGATTTTGTTAGTTTTTCGCCCTTTTCTTTTCTTCCTTTTGGTAAATAATAATACGTATACTGACTAAATAATATCCACCAAACTCCTACCATGATAAAAGAGTAACGCATCGCTTTCATTGCTGGTTCTGGACCAGAAATATTAAACCATTCTGGCTTCATAATCATCGCTAAATTGATAACCAATAAAATAACGCTTCCTATGTAACCTAAAGAATATCCTTTTGCGCTGATTCTATCTTGTTGTTCTTCAAAAGCAATATCTGGTAAATAGGAATTGTAAAAGACTAAACTTCCCCAATATCCTAATAATCCAAAGAAGTAAAATGCCAATCCGATATAAATATCTGTTAATTCAAACCAATATAATCCCATGCAGGATAATGCTCCTAAATAACAGAAAAACTTCATAAAGGATTTTTTATTTCCTACATAATCTGCTATACCTGATAATAGTGGTGAAATAAAAGAAACAACTAAGAATGCTGCCGCGGTAATAAAACTAATTAGTGCTGAATTCTTTAAATGAAGTCCAAAAACATCAATATAATGATCTCTTTTTGAAAATAATGCTTCATAAAAAATAGGAAATACTGCAGATGCTATTGTAAGTGTATAAACAGAATTTGCCCAATCATAAAATGCCCAGGCGTTTAATAGTTTTTTATCGCCTTTTTTTAATTCTTTCATAGAAATGGTTTTGTTAACAGGCTACGAATTTATCTCTTTTTTATGATAATCAAATAGAAATTCAATAAATCATGTATTAATAAATTATAAACAAGGGTATTGTGCAGTGTCATCTACAGAAACAAAAAAGCCATCCAAAAATCTGGACAGCTTTCAAATTATCTTTGTATTATTTTGTTTTTATTTTATAACTCCAACTTTCAGTGCTGTAGCTTTTGCTTCTGGAATTAATGCTTTTAAGTTCGCAATTCTCGTAGCATCAGAAGGGTGTGTACTCATAAATTCTGGTGTTCCAGATGCTCCTGATTTTGCCGACATTCTACTCCAAAATGCAATAGCATCATCTGGATTATACCCTGCAATTGCCATTAAAGTAAGTCCAATTTTATCTGCTTCACTTTCATTGCTTCTACTAAACGGAAGCATTACTCCTACTTGTGAGCCTACTCCATATGCTTGTGCAAAAATATCTCTTGTCGATTGCGATTTACCGCTTGTCGCTGCATCTAAAGCTGCTCCACCAATTTGCTGCAATTGTGCTGCACTCATTCTTTGTGCTCCATGATTAGCCAAAGCGTGTGAAACTTCGTGTCCCATAACAGTTGCCAAACCAGATTCATTTTGCGTAACTGGCAAAATTCCTGAATAAACTACGATTTTTCCTCCCGGCATACACCAAGCATTTACCTCTTTATTATCGACCAATTTATACTCCCATCTATAATCTTTTAAATATTGAGATTGTCCTAAAAAGGTTAAATATTTTTCAGCAGCTGCTTTTATTTTTATACCAACTTTCTCTACTAATTTTGCATCAGCCGTTCCTGTTATTACTTTATTTTCAGAAATAAACTGGCTGTATTGCTGAAATGAAGAGGGAAATAATTCGCTATTTGAAACAAAATTTAAATTCTTTTTTCCTGTCACTGGATTGGTTGCACATCCAATAAAAAGAGCCGCAGATAACCCTAGTAATAATTGCTTTTTCATGATTCTGATATTTTTCAACATACAAAAATACAATAATTATTAATGTAGCTTTTATATAATTATTGACTAATTTATCAGAATTAACTTATTCTCCAATTATATGAAGTTCGCTAAAACCTTTTTCAACAATTAAAAACTGATTTACTTCAAAAGCAGCTTTATCAAATTGTATTTTTTCGTTGTCAATTTCAATCTCACTCACTTTAAATGGTAATCCAATCAAGTTGATTTTGTATTTGCTGTAAGGTGTATCATATTTACCTTCTTTGTGAAGTTGAATAATTAGTTCTTTTTCTTTTCCTATTGTTCTAAAAGACAAAAAGCTGTAACGTCCTTTTTTATAATCATAACCATCTTGCGCGTCTTCGTAAACTACTGATTTTTCTTTGCCATTTTTATAATATACATCAAGTGTTAATTCGTCAAATTCTAATTCTCCAACATATTGCTGCACTGGATATTTTGGAATTACGGCGCCTGCTTTTATAAAAACTGGAATTTCATCAAATTTAGTATCAATCCACACTTCACGTCCTCCAACTGAAAATTCATTTGTCCAGTAATTATACCACTCACCTCTTGGAATATACATACGTCTTCCTACTGCGTTTGGTTCAAGAATCGGACAGACTAATATTTGATTTCCAAAGATGAATTCGTCGTTGCGATAATGTGTTTGTGTATCATCTTGATCGAAATAAACTAATGGTTTCAACATTGGAATTCCTTCTTCGATATACTGCCAAAACATGGTATATAAATACGGTAGTAATTGGTAACGTAAGCTTACAAATTTTCTAGTAATATTAATCACTTCTTCATCAAAAGCCCAAGGTTCTTGATTACCGTGATCTCCTGAGGAATGTGTTCTGCAAAACGGATGAAATACGCCTAACTGAATCCAGCGTGCATACAATTCGCCAGTTGGCTGTTCCGCAAAACCACCAATATCAGAACCTGTAAATCCCATTCCTGAAATTGACATTCTTTGCACCTGAATATTAGCAATCCATAAATGTTCCCAAGTTGCTACGTTATCTCCTGTCCAAGACGATGTATAACGCTGTGCTCCTGAATAAGCTGATCTTGTTATTACAAAAGGACGTTTAGGATAAGCAAAACGCTTTACACCATGATAAGTCGCTCTTGCCATTTGAGTTCCGTAAATATTATGTGCTTTTCTATGACTGCAAGGGTTTCCGTCGTAAACATGGCGAACATCCATTGGAAATGTTTTATTTGGAACTTCCATAACAGCTGGTTCATTCATATCATTCCAAACTCCTTTTACTCCAATATCTGCCACTAATTCCTTAAATAATCCTGCCCACCATTCTCTAACTGCAGGATTTGTATAATCTGGAAAATTACATTCGCCCGGCCATACTTTTCCTTTCATATAAGGTCCATCGGCTCTTTTACAGAAATAATCTTTCTCTAAAGCTTCTTTATAAACCCAATAATCTTGATCTATTTTAATTCCCGGATCTATAATTACTACCGTTTTGAAACCATCTTCGGCTAATTCGGCAACCATTCTTTTTGGATCGGGAAAGTAATTTTTATTCCATGTAAAACATCGAAATCCTTCCATATAATCAATATCCAAATAAATGGCATCGCACGGAATTTGAAGTTCTCTAAATTTAGAAGTGATTTCTTTTACTTTACTTTCAGGATAATAACTCCATTTACATTGATGATATCCTAAAACCCAAAGCGGCGGAAGTTCTGGTTTACCTGTTAAATCTGTATAATTGGTAACAACATCCTGCATTTGCGGCCCGTAAATGAAATAGTAATTCATTTCACCACCTTCTGCCCAAAAACTAGTTACATTTCGTCTTTCCTGACAAAAATCAAAGAAAGTCCTAAATGTATTGTCGAAGAAAATACCATAAGACTGTTTGTTATGTAAACCTATATAAAAAGGAACTACTTTGTAAAGCGGATCTTGTTCTTTTTGGTAAGCATATTGATCTGTAGCAAAATTCTCAACTCTTTTGCCTTTTAAATTCATTTGAGTTGCCTTGTCACCAAGTCCGTAAAAACATTCACCATCTTTAGATGATTTACTCATTTTTACGATATTTCCTCCATATTCGTAGCTTTCTTCCCAATGAAAACCAAGCTCATCTTCAAGAATTAGAAAATCGTTTAAATCGTAAATCGATAAACGAAGATCTGATTTTTGAATTTTACATTTTACTTTACTGGTTTTAATTTGAAAATAAGTTTCTTCTTCAGTTAATTCAAGAAAATTATAACCATGAAGCTGGGATTTATCAATTGCATACGAAAAGTCATTGCTGAAATATCCCTTTGTTGTAAAGCGAAATCGAATTAAACTATCTCTAAGAATAGTAACTTTTAGGATTACTTTATTATCTGTATTAAAAAAAATGGAATCGCCTTCGTGTTGAAAAGAGACAATTTTTGATGGATATAAATCGCCTTTATATTCTAATGCCGTGTTTGTAATCATATCTCCAAATGAATTAATTATAAAACGTTAACGCTCTTTCAAACTTACAAAAAAAGTTTATAAAGCCCTATGAATAAAAGGTTTATTCACGAAAACGTTTTTTCTGAATGGGTATTAGAATTCTTCTCCAAAAATCATCAATTTGATAATTTAAGAACGAAATACTAATAAAATAGTTGTAAAATTTAATTTGCCTAATTTTTATATGAAAGAAAAAACAGTAATACTTAAAGGAGGCAGAATTAATTCAACAGAAAATTCTCTTCCGTCATATGGTATTGCTTCTGCTTTTAATACTTTAGAATTTCCAACATCGCTTCCTCCATAAACTGCAGCATCGCTGTTAAAAATTTCCTGTATTTTTCCTTTTTTTGGTACTCCTATTCTATAATTCTCACGTACAATCTGTGTGAAATTGAGAACCACAATAACATTTTCATCAGGTTTATTACCTTTTCGGATATAAGATAAAACCGCATTTTGATGATCTGAGTAATTTATCCACTCAAAGCCTTCGCCTGTAAACTGCTTTTCGTATAAAGCAGGATATGATTTATACAGCTGATTTAAATCTGTAATTAGTTTTTTTATTCCTGAATGAAAATCATATTGAAGCAGATGCCAATCTAAACTATTCTCAAAATTCCACTCGCTCGTTTGACCAAATTCTGCTCCCATAAACAGTAATTTTGCTCCGGGATGCGTGAACATATATCCGTATAGTAATCTCAAATTGGCAAATCGCTGCCATTCATCGCCGGGCATTTTATAGATAAGAGATTTTTTTCCGTAAACTACTTCGTCATGCGAAAACGGAAGCATAAAATTTTCGGTAAAAGCATACGTCATCGAAAAAGTCAAATCATTTTGATGGTATTTTCTGTAAACTGTTTCTTTTTGAAAATATTCTAAAGTGTCATGCATCCAGCCCATCATCCATTTCATTCCAAAACCTAAACCACCTGTAAAAGTGGGCCTTGAAACCATCGGAAAAGAAGTACTTTCTTCGGCAATAGTCTGTACTCCATCAAAATTAGCATAAATTACTTCGTTGAACTCTTTTAGAAAACTAATCGTATCTAGATTCTCTCTTCCGCCAAAAATATTAGGTTCCCATTCTCCCTCTTCTCTTGAATAATCAAGATATAACATCGAAGCAACGGCATCAACCCTTAAACCATCGGCATGATAATTTTGAAGCCAAAAAACAGCATTACTAATCAAAAAAGCTCGAACTTCATTTCGTCCATAATTAAAAACCAAACTTTTCCAATCAGGATGGTATCCTTTTCGGCGATCTGGATGTTCGTACAAATGTGATCCGTCAAAAAAGCCTAGACCATGTGCATCATCTGGAAAATGTGAAGGAACCCAATCTAAAATTACTCCAATTCCTTCTTGATGCAGTTTATCAACTAAGACCATAAAATCCTGCGGTTTACCAAAACGTGATGTTGGCGCAAAATATCCCGTTAATTGATATCCCCAAGAAGGATCATAAGGATACTCCATTATTGGCATAAACTCAACATGGGTAAAGCCAGTTTCTTTTACATATTTAACTAAATCATCAGCAAGCTCCAAATAAGTTAAAAAACGGTTATTCTCGGCACGTTTCCATGAACCCAAATGCACTTCGTAAACAGAATACGGTTTATCTAACGCATTATTCTGCTTACGATTCTGCATCCAGTTTTCGTCTTTCCATTTGTATTCCAAATCCCACACGACAGATGCCGTATGCGGCGGTTTCTCACAGTACAAAGCAAATGGATCTGCTTTTTCAGTTACAATTCCGTCAATATTCGACTGGATTTTATATTTATAAAGAGCTCCTTTTGTAATTTCTGGAATAAATCCTTCCCAAATACCAGAGGAATCCCAACGTACATTTAAAACATGTTCTCCCTGAGTCCAATAATTAAAATCACCGACAACCGAAACTGTCTGCGCAGTTGGAGCCCAAACGGCAAAGTAAACTCCTTTTACTCCATTAACTTCAATTAAGTGAGCTCCCAGCTTTTCATACAATTTGAAATGCTTTCCAGCTTTGAATAAATCAATATCAAAATCAGTAAATAGAGAATATGTAATTACTTTTGTCATATTTGTTTTTTAAGGCAACTATTGGAATTTAGATTTTTTAATTGGAAATTTTAATTTTATTCAATTCTGAAATTATCCGAAAGGACTGCCCCTTTTTTAATTACAACAATTCCGTCTTTTATGCTGTACAATTCATTAGTAAAATTGTCTAAATGTTTTCCGCCGCTAATATGAACATTGTTTCCAATTCTAACATTTTTATCGACTAAAGCATTTTTTATAAAGCAATTTTCACCAATGCCTACATGAATTTTGTTAATTGTACTCTCATGATTTAGTTCGTCAAGATCCTGATAGAAATCATTCCCCATAACATAACAATTTTCAAGTACCGTCCCTACTCCAATTCTAGAACGAATACCAATTACAGAACTCTTAATTTCTTTTGCATTAATAATGCAGCCTTCAGAAATTAAGGATTGATCAACTGTTGTATTTCTAAATTTAGAAGGCGGTAATAATCTAGGTCTCGTAAAAATTTTATTCTCATTATCGAATAAATTAAACTCTGGAATATCAGCAGTTAAACCAATATTTGCTTCAAAAAAGGATTCGATATTTCCAATATCAGTCCAATAACCCTCGTACTGATAACTTAGAATTTTATGCTTTCCAACGGCTTGCGGAATAATTTCTTTTCCAAAATCCTTTGTATCAGGATTCGACATTAATTCTTCTAGCAATGCTTTATTGAAAATGTAAATTCCCATTGAAGCTAGATATTTTTTGCCTTTTTCCTGCATTTGCTCACTTACTTCAGATTCCCAATCTGGCAGTAATGATGCGTCTGGTTTTTCAATAAAAGCTTCTATACAGCTTTCATGATTCGTTTTTAAAATTCCAAACTCTGGTGCATCCTTAGCATTTACAGGAAGTGTTGCAATGGAAATAGCCGCATCGGCTGCAATATGAGCCTCCAGCATTTCATTAAAATCCATTTGATACAATTGATCGCCAGAAAGAATTAATGCGTGATCAAAATCGTGTTTTAAAAAATGAGACATACATTGTCTAACGGCATCTGCAGTTCCTTGAAACCACGTTGGGTTATCTGGTGTTTGTTCCGCTGCCAAAATATCTACAAACGACTGGCTGAAAATACTAAAATTGAAAGTATTCTTAATATGCGCATTTAAAGATGCTGAATTGAACTGTGTTAGAACAAATATTTTAAAAATATCCGAATTAATACAATTTGAAATAGGAATATCGACTAATCTATATTTTCCGCCAATTGGCACTGCAGGTTTTGATCTCGTTTCAGTTAATGGAAATAAACGTGATCCTTGTCCTCCTCCTAAAATAATAGCAACTACATTTTTCTTTTTAAATTTCATTTTTCTCAATTATTAGGTTGTATATCTCGATGTATTCTTGGCAAACTCTTTCCCAGGAATGGTCAGCAGCCATTCCTCTTTCTAAAACTTTATTGAAATTTAATTTATTATTGTACAGCTTTACAGCACGATTTATAGAATAACAGATATCTCCAACTGAAGCTTGATCATGACAAATTCCGTTTCCTTCGTCCCCAAAGTCAATAACCGTATCTCTTAAGCCTCCAGTTCTCCTAACTATCGGTATTGTTCCATAACGCATCGCATACATTTGATTTAAACCGCAAGGCTCAACTCTAGAAGGCATTAAAATATAATCTGAACCTGCGTAAATCAAATGCGCTAATTCTTCGTTATAACCAACAAAAACATTATAATTACCATTATAATCATTTCTTAATTGCACTAATTGTTCTTCTATAACTGCATTTCCAGATCCTAAAATCAGAATATTGATATTTTCGAAATTTTCAGATAATGCTAAAGCAGATGCGTGAGGTAATAAATCTCCTCCTTTTTCCTCAAACAAACGGCCGATAAAACTAAATAACGGTTTTTCAGGATCTAAATCAAACTGCTCACAAAGCTTTTCTTTATTTTTTTGTTTTCCAGATTCAAAAGTTTCAATCGAATAATTCGCTGCAATCATCTGATCTTTTAAAGGATCCCAAACTTCAATATCAATTCCATTTAAAATTCCTCTCGATTTACTGCGAACTGATTTGAACAAAGATTCCAAACCATTAGCAGCCTGATTAATTTCATTTAAATAACTTGGAGATACCGTAGTAACCGCATTTGCACATTTTACACCAACTGCTAATGAATTAATCGAATTATTCCATTCTAAAAATCCAACATGCTTTAAATCAAATTCCGGTAAATAATGCAGCTTATCAAATCCAAACCAGCCTTGATACAAACCATTATGAATTGTAATTACTGTTTTTACATTCTTCAAACTATCATACTTGTAAGCAAACTGAATTAAAAATGGAATTAATCCAGTGTGATGATCGTGACAATTTATAACATCTGGAATTGTATTTCGACAAATTATCCAATCTAAAACTGCTATCTGAAAAGCTAAAAAACGTTCTATATCATCTTCATAGCCATAAATATTAGGACGGTCAAATAATTCTTTAATTTCGACAAGATATAATTCATACCCTAATTTATTAGTAGTTTCTTTCAGGATACTAAACGGGAAATTAAAATTTCCAAGTTTAACTGTTCCCCAATGAACACATTCAAAGTCATTCTCTTTTCTAAACTTAGTATCATAACACGGAACAATTACTCGTACCTGATGACCTGCATTAGTTTGGTATTTTGGCAATGCACCAACAACATCAGCTAAACCGCCAACTTTTGCCATTGGATAACATTCGGCACTAATATGAAATATTTCCATGTTAAAAATTATAACAAATTGTGAATTATTCTTCAGCAGTCCTATATAAATAGCTACTTTTATGTTTTTTAAATTTAGCAAAAAATAAACAGAATTAAGCCCACAAGTAAAATTTATTGATATGTCAAAAAAGGCTAACAATCCTACTAAATCATTAAAAATTCCACAGTTTATTATTGTATCATGCAAAATTTGTTCTTTAATTTCATCTAAACTAGTAACATCATATGCAGCAAAACTATTTACGACGCCTATAAAACATAAAGTTCCAAAACGAGAATTCGAGATGGA
Source organism: Flavobacterium sp. YO12 (assembly GCF_004119495.1). Lineage (GTDB taxonomy): Bacteria > Bacteroidota > Bacteroidia > Flavobacteriales > Flavobacteriaceae > Flavobacterium. Next base: position 2,692 of record NZ_NRQU01000045.1, on the reverse strand, counting down.
TAAAAAAAGCATCCAAAACTTAATCTATGTTCCGGAAATAAACAAAAGTGTTGTCACGTATGAATATGGCAAAAGTGATCGTAAAATTTTATTAGTTCATGGATGGTCAGGACGTGGCACTCAATTATTTAAAATAGCCGACGAGCTTTTAGAAAATGATTACTCTGTAGTAAGTTTTGATGCTCCCGCACATGGGAAATCAAAAGGAAATACGACAATTATGTCTGAATTTATTGCTTCTATACTAGAAATAGAAAAACAATATGGTCCATTTGAATTTGCGATTGGTCATTCTTTAGGAGGAATGTCGGTACTAAATTCAATTAAAGACGGCTTAAAAGTGAAAAAAGCTATTGTAATTGGAAGTGGAGATATTGTTCAGGATATTCTTGATGATTTTGTTGCTAAATTAGGTTTAAAACAAGCCATAAGCGAACGCTTACGTGAGTTTTTCGAGAATAAGTATCAAGTAAAAATGGATAATTTTTCAGCTTACAGAGCCGCTCAAAAAGTAAAAATACCTGTTTTGGTTATACATGATAATGATGATCCTGAAGTTCCCCCAAAAGCTGGAATTCATATTCATCAAAATCTTGAAAACGGAGAATTATTCTTAACAGATGGTTTAGGGCATAGAAAAATTCTAGGAAATCAAAATGTAATTAAAAAGACTTTAGAATTCATCAAAAACTCTTAATTTTATAAGAATTAACGTTTTACCTATTTAATTCAAAAAAAGAAAAAAAATGGATTTATTTGGAGAAACATCAAATTGGGAAACTAAATTAGAGCCCATTTTAGAAAAATATAAAGGAAAGAAACATCCTTTAGAATATAAGAACACTTACCAATTATTGGTTATGGTTGTTTTATCAGCACAAGATTCTGATGCAAATATCAATAAAATAGCACCAACTTTATTTGATAAATACCCAACCTTAAATAGTCTCTCAAAAACAGACTTGGAAACATTTGTTCCCTATATCAGTAAAGTTCGAAACTTTCAGACAAAAGCAAACTGGCTTTTAGAAATTGCAAAGACTATTCAAGAAGACAAAAATATTCCATTAACTATGAGTGGTTTAACAACCCTAAAAGGAATTGGAAGAAAATCGGCAAATGTAATTTTAAGAGAAACTAATCAACCAGCCGAGGGCATTATTTCTGATTTACATGTAATACGAGTAGCTCCAAGAATTGGAATTATAAAAGAAAGTAAAGACGGAAATAAAGTAGAAAAAGATCTCATGCAAATACTTCCTAAAAATATTTGGTCTGAAATTGGTATGGCTATATCTTTTCTTGGCAGAGAAACCTGCAGACCAAAACCAAAATGCGAAGAATGCCTTATAGCAGATGTTTGTCACTACTATTTACAAGAAGTAATCTAAAAAACTACTTTCTTCGCGTATCAATTAAATAAATAATCTTCCAATTATCTTTTTCTTTAAATAATGTAAAAGTATTTACACCCGAATGACTTAATTTATCATTGATATAAAATTCATAAGGTGCCCACAAATGTGCAATTGACCCATCAATTTGAATATTATAACTCAATATTTTTTCTTGAAATTTAAAATTCGCAGGAATTGATGCAATAGATTTATAAAACTCTTCTGCGCTTTCATTTGACAATTTATTGCCTTTAGTTTTACTTTCACTTATCGATTGTAAAATAACCTTATCCCCACAAACTGATTTCAATTTAAGCGTGTCTTTTTGATGAACACCTTCAAAAAATACATCAATACATTTTTGAACATCTTGCTTTTGGGCATTAGATACTAACCCAAGAAATAGAAATAATATAGTAATAAAGCTTCTCATAAAATTTCAATTTTATTAAACTCCAAATTGTGAAAGATGATGCTCTAAATGTTTTGCAAACATATTATTCCATTCTTTCGAAGTCAATTTTCCAAAAGAGTGCGATTCTTTACCTTCGAATTCATTTGTGCCTAAAGTCTGAGTTCTAATCAAATAGGATATTAGCCTTTTCTTTTCAGTTTCAAAATCACGATTTCCTTTAATTATAAATTGCGGTGCCGTTTGATTATTTTTAGGATAGGGTTTATCATCAACTACCTTGCTCTTTACCAATAATTTTAAAATAAACTTCATAAAACCGTTTGGTTTTGGATGAATATCTTCATATACCATTTCGTACGACACATTGCAATGGGCAAGCATCTGATCAACAGACATTTTACCCCAAAGCCCATTTGAATCAGGTTTAAGCTGATTTATTCTATTAATAAACTGATCACAATCTTCCTTTAAAAAAACATTTTGCATGATTAAAAAATAGTATATAGTTAAATATGTAAAGTAAAAATATAAAATTTACATACAAAATACATACTTATTCTTTTATAAATTAAATTTTACCAATAGCAGTAACAAAATTTTCATTTATGTCCAAAAAAAAACTTCAATTAGCAAAAGCCAATTGAAGTTTTAGTACTCAGAGCGGGACTTGAACCCGCACGAACATTGCTGTTCACTGGATTTTAAGTCCAGCGTGTCTACCAATTTCACCATCCGAGCATTATGTGGTACCTCCAGGGATCGAACCAGGGACACATGGATTTTCAGTCCATTGCTCTACCATCTGAGCTAAGGTACCATTTTTACTTAAAAATTAAGTAAAATTTGAATAAAAAACCCCATTTCTATGAAACAGGGTTTT
>NZ_NRQU01000044.1 GCF_004119495.1 Flavobacterium sp. YO12 | reverse complement strand
GAATTATGTAGATAAAATAAATGAATTGAAAGAGAGGGAGCTAGTAATCATTGGATCTTATGCCGCACTAAATAAACGAAAAGGAATTGATCAAATTGTAAGATTATTGGATATAAGAGATGATTTGTCCTTGGTATTTATTGGAGAAGGAAAAGAAATCAAAAATTTACAATATCTAGCTCAAAGTTTGGGAGTTGCGGATCGACTAGTTTTTTTGCCATATACGCTAAAACCTTACGGATATGTGCATTTATTTGATATTTATGCTATGCCATCAAGGAGTGAAGGATTTGGTTTAGCACTAGTTGAAGCAGCATTAACAAAAACCTCTATTATATGTTCGGATATTCCCGTTTTTCATGAAATCTTTAATGAAGATGAAGTTTCTTATTTTAAATTAGAAGACATAGATTCTTTGAATGTTGCAGTTACTGAAGCTTTAAATAAAAGAAGTTTAAAATCTAATAATGCTTTCGAAAAAGGCAAAAAAATTTAGTAGGTGAAATTATGGGAGCTAATTATTTAGATTTTTATAATAAAGTTTTACAGTAAAGAGTTAAATTTTTTATTTCAATAAACAATGAAGATTAAAATTACATCGTGTATAGTTTTGTATAAGAATGATATAAAAATGCTACAAGAAGCAATCAACTCATTTTTAAATACAGAATTGAATGTAAAGTTGTATCTAGTAGATAATTCACCAACAGATGAATTAAAAATTCTCGTTACTGATAAAAGAATAGAATATATCCATAACCCATCTAATCCTGGTTTCGGCGCCTCACATAATATTGCAATTCAGAAAGCTTTTAATTTAGAATCAGATTATCATTTAGTACTTAATCCAGATATTTATTTTGAACAAGGAACATTAGAGAATCTTTGTGAGTTTATGGATACTAATCAAGATATTGGACATGTAATGCCAAAGGTTACTTATCCAAACGGAGAGTTTCAACACTTGTGCAAAACAAATCCTACTTTTTTTGATTTGTTCGCAAGAGGATTTATGCCTTCTTCTCTAAAAAAAATATTTAAAAAAAGAATGGATAAATATGAGTATAGAGATCAAGACTATAATTGCACGATACTTGATATACCTTATTTATCTGGTTGCTTTATGTTTTTAAGAACTAACATTCTAAAAAAAGTTGGGTTATTTGATGATAGAATTTTTATGTATCTTGAAGATGCAGATTTAACTAGACGATTTTTAGAAGTATCTACTACAGCTTATTATCCTGAGGCTCATGTTTATCATCATTTTGCTAAATTAACTCATAAGAAATTAAAGTTTAAGTGGATAACAGTAGAAAGCGCAATTATATATTTTAATAAGTGGGGTTGGCTAAAAAGTTTTTATTAAAATGGATATATTACTAACAGGCGCAAATGGGTTTTTAGGAAAAGCAATATTGGATGACAGTTGCAAAAATCATAATGTTAAAACTCTATCTAGAACATTTGGGGATTATAAAATTTCATTAGAAAAACAAATTCCAGTTTTTGAAGAAAATTTTGATCTTGTTATTCATGCCGCTGGTAAGGCACATGTGGTACCAAAGACAGAATTGCAAAAAAAAGAATTTTATGATGTGAATGTTTTGGGAACTTTAAATTTAATAAAAGGGCTAGAAAATACTTTTTTACCTAAACAATTTATTTTTATAAGTTCAGTATCGGTATACGGACAAGATGTTGGACAAGATATTAATGAAGAATTCCCTCTACTGGCTTCTGATGCATACGGATTAAGTAAAATTGAATCTGAAAAAGCGGTTTTAGATTGGTGTAAAAAGCATAAAATTATATGTACTATTCTTCGTCTGCCATTATTAGTTGGAAAAAGACCTCCAGGAAATCTAGGAGCAATGATAAAGGCCATTGATAAAGGGTTTTATTTTAATATTGATAAAGGAAGGGCGAGGAAAAGTATGGTTTTGGTGGAAGATGTGGCTTCATTTATCTCTATTTGCGCAAATTCTGGAGGAATTTATAATTTAACTGATGACATTCATCCTAATTTTAACGAATTAAGCTTAGCTCTTTCTAGCAAAGGAAACCATTATTTAAGTATTCCATTATGGGTAGCAAAGACGATAGGAGAAGTAGGAAATGTTTTAGGAGAAAGAGCCCCGATAAATTCGTTAAAAGTAAAAAAATAACCTCAAATTTAACATTTGATAATTCTAAAGCTAAAAAACTTTTTAATTGGAAACCCAAATCAGTTTTGGATTATCTTGAAAGAGTTGATATTAGAGAGTTAGAAAAAAATAAATAGATTCGTGAAAAATGGAATATACACTTTTAGGAATTATTTTAATGATTATCATGTTACTTTATTTCAAAGTAGCAAATCGTTTTAATATAATTGACAAACCTAATCAAAGGAGTTCACATACAGAAGTAACGCTAAGAGGAGGAGGAATTATTTTCTGGTTTTCAGTTTTGCTTTATTTCGTTCAGCATATCCAAACTAATTATTTTTTCTTTACCGGAATAACATTAGTGAGTTTGGTTAGTTTTTGGGACGATATTCAAAGTCTATCCAATAAGATAAGAATTTCGATTCATTTTCTTTCCATCACCTTGATTTTTTTCGACTTGGGGCTATTCGGTTTATTTCCAATCTGGGGTATTGCAATAGCATATGTTTTATCAATAGGCTTGATTAATGCCTATAATTTTATGGATGGAATTAATGGCATTACAGGACTGTATACTCTTGTAGTAATGGGAGCATTGCTATATGTCAATACAAATATTCAGCTTTTTACAGATGGTGATTTTATAAAATACGCAATAATTGCGAGCATAGTTTTTTTGTTCTTCAATTATAGAAAAAAAGCAAAATGTTTTGCAGGCGATATTGGAAGTATTGCCATCGCATTTTGGGTGATTTATTTAGTTCTTAAACTAATTCTTGTAACAGAATCACTTATTTGGTTACTATTTTTAGCAGTATATGGAGTTGATTCGGTTTGTACAATCTTACATAGACTTTATCTTAGACAGAATATTTTTGAAGCACATCGATTGCATCTGTATCAAGTATTAAGTAATGACTATAAAATACAACATAGAGTAGTGTCACTTCTTTATGCTTTAGTTCAAATGGGGATTTCTTTTTTAGTGGTTTTTCTCTATCAAAAAGTTAAAGATAATCTTGTGTTTTTAATAGTAATTTTGCCTTTACTTTTTATTTATTCCTCGAAATTTTATTTATTAAATAAAAAGAATTTGCGACTAAATCATGGAGCCTAAAATAATTCAAGGAGGAAATTTCTCCGATCATCGTGGTACAATTTCTTATGTAAATGATTTTAGTTTTTCGGATATTGAAAGATTTTATATTATAAGTAATTCTGAGGAAAATCCTATTCGTGCTTGGCAAGGACATAAATTAGATACTAAAAATTTTTATTGTCTTTCGGGGTCTTTTAAGATTCATTTTATTAAAATTGATAATTGGGAGAATCCTTCAAAGGATTTGGATATGGAGACCGTTTTCGTCTCCGAATCTGATAGTAAAATTGTTCACATACCAGCTGGTTATGCAAATGCGGTAGAATCTCTTGAAGTAAACTCAAAATTGATGTCGTTTTCTACATTGCCATTAAGTAATGTTAGTAAGGACGATGTTCGTTATCCATCAGATTATTGGTCTATTAATAATGGACAATAAAAGAATCTATTTGTCACTGGCTCAGGAAAGTGGATACGAGAAAAAGTATATTCAGAGAGCTTTAAAATCAAATTGGATTACTTCAGGCGGTCCTAATGTCGATGAATTTGAGGATGAACTTCAAGATTATTTTAAAAACAACAAAATTGTTACAGCATCAAATTCAGGAACGTCTGCCATACATCTAGCATTAATTTTATTAGGTGTTAAAACTGGAGATGAGGTAATTTGTCAGAGTATGACTTTTGCAGCTTCGGTAAATCCAGTTTTATATCAAAATGCATACCCGATATTTGTAGATAGTGAAATAGATACGTGGAATATCTGTCCAGAAAATCTTGAAATTGCTATAAAAGATCGAATAAAAAAAGGAAAAAAACCAAAAGCAATAATAGCAGTGCATTTATATGGAATGCCTTATAAAATAGATGAGGTTCATTCAATTGCTGATAAATACGGAATACCAATTATAGAAGATAGCGCCGAAGCTCTTGGGAGCAGTTACAAGGGGAAAAAATGTGGTAGTTTTGGAACTTTTGGTATTTTATCTTTCAATGGAAATAAAATTATTACTACATCGAGTGGGGGAGCATTAATTTCGAGTTCCAAAAATATAAAAGAAAAAGCTATTTTTTATGCAACTCAATCAAAAGATTCAGCTGTAGACTATCAGCATAGTGAAATAGGCTATAATTATAGAATGAGTAATATTTGTGCAGGAATTGGTCTTGGACAAATTAAAGTTTTAGAAGAGAATATTCATCTTAGACGGGATAATCATTTATTCTATATAGAAATTTTTAAAGACATTAAAAATGCTCGACTCTTTAATAATCCAAATGATATTTTTTTTTCTAATTATTGGCTAAATACAATATTACTAGAAACAAAGGAAGAGAGGGAGAACTTGAGGCTTGCTTTAGACGAAGCTAATATTGAGAGTCGGCCATTATGGAAACCGATGCATCTACAGCCAATTTTTGAAAAATACCCATATTATGGTAGTAAAATTGCTGAAGAATTGTTCGAAAAAGGCTTATGTTTGCCATCAGGCTCAAATTTAACTGATGCAGATAAATGCAGAATAAAAGAAGTTATAATTAATTTCTTTAAATAAATAAAAAATTATAGCATGAATATTGAAAAAACATTTATAGAAGATTTAGTAATTGTAGAGCCTACTGTGTTTGGTGATGAAAGAGGATACTTTTTTGAGTCTTATAGTAAAACTAAATTTGAAGATTTAGGAATTAATATTGAATTTGTTCAAGATAATCAGTCCTTTTCGAAAAAAGGAACATTAAGAGGCTTGCATTATCAAAATCCACCATTTGCACAAACTAAATTAGTTCGCGTTTTAGAAGGTGAGATTATTGATGTTGCAGTAGATTTAAGAAGAGATTCGCTAACTTATGGAAAAGCTTTTAGTGTTTTATTAACTGCTGAGAATAAAAAACAATTATTAGTGCCACAAGGATTTGCTCACGGGTTTTCTGTTATCAGCAAAACAGCTTCAGTAATGTATAAATGCGATCAGTTTTATAATAAAGCTTCTGAAGGCGGAATTAAATATGATGACCCTTCTTTAAATATTGATTGGGGAATGAATTTAGAGGACGCAATAGTTTCAGACAAAGATCAAATACTTCCCTTTATCGATAATTGCAATAGTTTGTTTTAATGAAAAAAATTCTTGTAACCGGAGCAACAGGTCAGTTAGGATCAGAATTATTGGTTTTGTCCCCTTCTTATTTGAGGTATGAATGGATATTTGTTGATCGAACAAAAGCGACATTGGATGATTTAGATTTATTGGAATCACAATTAGCAGCAATTAAACCAGATGTAATATTTAACTGCGGGGCTTATACTGCTGTTGATAAAGCTGAATCAGAAAAGGAATTAGCATTTAAGGTCAATTATTTAGCAGTAGAATTAATTGCTAAGTATACCGCAAAAAATAATGCCAAATTAATTCATATTTCGACAGATTACGTTTTTGATGGTTCGTCTTCAATTGCTTTAGATGAAGAGGCAGCAACAAATCCCATAAATGTTTATGGTGAAAGCAAACTGGCAGGTGAGAAGGCCTGCTTAAAAGAAAATCCCGAATCGATTATTATTAGAACTTCTTGGGTTTACAGTAAATTTGGAAACAATTTTGTAAAAACGATGCAACGATTAATGCAAGAGAGAGAGGAGATTAATGTTGTAAATGACCAGATTGGTTCACCAACTTATGCTGCAGATTTAGCAAAGGCAATGATTGATATAGTTGAATCTTCTAAATGGATTCCAGGAATTTATAATTATTCGAACGAAGGCGAAATTAGCTGGTACGAATTTGCGTTAAGTATTAAAGAATTTGGGCAATATAACTGTAAAGTAGGAGGAATTCCATCATCATCTTATCCTACTCCAGCAAAAAGACCAAGTTTTTCGTTGTTGAATAAAGAAAAAATAAAAACAGTTTATAATTTGGATGTTCCAGATTATAAGAAAAGTTTAAAAAAAATGTTTGTTTAAAATTTAAGACTAAGATTTATGAAAGGAATTATATTAGCTGGAGGTTCTGGCACTAGATTACATCCGTTGACATTAGCAGTAAGTAAACAGCTCATGCCGGTTTATGATAAACCTATGATTTATTATCCGTTGTCAACTTTGATGATGGCAGGAATAAATGAGATTTTGATTATATCTACGCCTCATGACTTGCCACATTTTAAAAAGCTTTTAGGAGATGGTAGTTCAATTGGCTGCAAGTTTAGTTATGCAGAACAACCAGACCCAAATGGGTTAGCACAAGCCTTTGTCATTGGAGAGGAATTTATAGGTAAAGATAAGGTCGCTTTAGTGCTTGGGGATAATATTTTCTTTGGAACAAATATGCAACAATTGCTTAAAGATAATGCTGATCCAGAAGGAGGGGTTGTTTTTGCGTACCATGTTTCTGATCCTGAAAGATATGGTGTTGTTGAATTTGACGAAAACAAAAAAGCGATTTCAATTGAAGAAAAACCATTGGAGCCTAAATCAAATTACGCTGTTCCTGGGTTGTATTTTTACGATAACTCTGTAGTTGAAATTGCTAAAAATATTAAGCCTAGTGCTCGTGGTGAATATGAGATCACTGATGTTAATAAAGTTTATCTTGAAAAAGGAAAGCTAAAAGTTGGAATATTAAGTAGAGGTACTGCTTGGTTAGATACAGGGACTTTTAATAGTCTGATGCAAGCGGGACAATTTGTCCAAGTACTTGAGGAAAGACAAGGTTTAAAGGTTGGTTGTATTGAGGAAATTGCTTGGAGACAAGGATTTATTGATGATACTCAACTTGAGAAATTAGCATTGCCGTTGGTGAAATCAGGATATGGGACGTATTTAATAGAATTTTTAAAGCAAAAGAAAAAAGGAGTTAAAGTTTAATTTATTGTAGAAATAAATTTTTAAACCCTTTAATTTGTATTTTTGTAAGACATACAAAGTTTACAGAACGAAATCAGACCAAATTGGAGACAGATCAACCAACCAAAATAGCCTCTATATTGTACAATTCTTTTTCACCAAGGAATTTAAGAGCAAATATTAATAGCCTTAGTTATTTGCCTCGCTGGATTATTATTGCCATTGATATAATGGTACTGATTTTTTCTTTCACCTTTACCTATATGCTTTTTGAAGGAACGGGATTAGGGTATATTATTACATCACATCAATCATATTTTGTTGCTAGTTTATTAGTAGTAAATGTATTTTTCTTTTGGTTGTTCAGGACCTATTCGGGGATTATTAGACATTCCTCTTTTATTGATGCTATAAAACTGTTGTTTTCTCAAATGTCAGTTTTAGTATTCTTTTTATTTTTCAATTTAGTTTTTGAATTGTATACTGGTCACAAGGCCTTTTTGAATACTGCCCTTTTTATTAATTTGGTTTTATCATTTTGCAGTTTGTTTTTGTATCGAGTAGTCGTAAAACAAACTTTTGAAATGTACTTTTCAGAGAAGACAAATTCTAAGTTAATTCGAACGGTAATTTACGGTACCGACGCAAATGCAATCTCTGTTGCCAATGCTTTGAAGTTTGAAACTCCTTCTAGATTTAAAATTGTAGGTTTCGTTGATAAAAACAATCAGAATGCATCTAAACGAATGTTAGATCTTCCGATTTTAATTTTACGAAAAAAATTACCTGCATTAATGCGTTCTGTAGCTGCAGAAGGTGTAATTATTGCAGATAAAAGTTTATCTAAAGAAGAACAATTAATAATTGTTGATCAATGTTTAGAGTTTAATTATAGAGTTTATACTGTTCCATTGATTTCAGATTGGGAAAATCAAAAAGAGATTTCGCAAAAAGTAAAAAATATTCAGATTGAAGATTTACTGGAACGAAAACCAATTGTTTTAGATAGTAAATCAATTTCTAAGCAATTAAAAGACAAAACGATTCTTATTACAGGAGCTGCTGGTTCGATAGGAAGTGAAATCGTGAGACAAGTTCTAGGTTTTAATCCAAAGGCTGTGATTGTTTTGGATCATGCTGAAACACCGCTTCATAACTTATGTTTGGAGACATTAGCAATGGATTCTCAAACAAAAATAATTGCCGTAATTGCTGATGTAAAAAGTAAGAAAGCATTAGAGAAGGTATTTAAAAACCATAATCCACATGTTGTTTTTCATGCGGCAGCATACAAACATGTGCCGTTAATGGAAGATAATCCTTCGCAAGCTATTTTAACTAACATAAAAGGGACTAAGAATCTTGCTGATTTATCATGTAAATATCATGTCAAAAAATTTGTCATGGTATCAACTGATAAGGCGGTTAATCCTAGTAACGTTATGGGAGCAAGTAAACGTATTGCAGAGAAATACGTACAGTCTTTATTCTTAAAAAATCAAAGTGAAAATATTCCAGGAGTAACAAAGTTTATTACTACGCGTTTTGGTAATGTTTTAGGTTCTAATGGATCTGTAGTGCCACTGTTTACCAAACAAATTGCTGAAGGTGGTCCGGTTACAATTACACATCAAGATATTATTAGATATTTCATGACCATTCCAGAGGCTTGTCAGTTAGTATTAGAAGCTGGAGCGATGGGGAACGGCGGAGAAATTTATATTTTTGATATGGGAAAACCTGTCAAAATTATTGATTTAGCTAGAAAAATGATCAAGCTTGCAGGTTTTATCCCTGATAAAGAAATTAAAATTAAAATAGTTGGTTTAAGACCAGGCGAAAAATTATACGAAGAGTTATTGAATGATACTTCTAAAACGCTGCCAACTTATCATAATAAAATTATGATAGCTCAAGAAATACAAGATGAGTATGAAAACTTACATATTGATATCGATGAGTTAATTGGAATTGCTGATTTTTATGACAATGACGATATTGTCGCTAAGATGAAAAAGATTGTTCCTGAATTTAAGAGTATGAATTCAACTTTTGAAGTTTTGGATAAATAGTATGGATAAACTATAGGATGTTATCTACAAATATAATTTGTAAGAAAAAAGGTGCTTTTTTAGCGCCTTTTTCCATTGTTAAATATTTCTGAAAATGGACAGCAAAAATGGGGAAGAGGATTGGTTGTTTGTTATAAAACCAAAGAGCAAATTTCTATCGTTAAATCTTAAAGAAATATACCAGTATGGAGATCTATTATTTTTGTTTGTAAAAAGAGATCTAATAACAACTTATAAACAAACCGTTTTGGGGCCGCTGTGGTATTTGATACAACCATTATTTACTTCAATTATTTTTACTATTATTTTTAACAATGTCGTAGGAATCAACACGGGTTCTTTACCGCCTTTTTTATTTAATTTGGCAGGAATTACGGTTTGGAATTATTTTACAGCTTGCTTGAATGGAACTTCTGATACTTTTAAAGTGAATGCCAATGTTTTTGGAAAAGTTTATTTTCCAAGAATTATTACTCCATTATCAATTGTGATTTCTAACTTAATTAAATTCGGAATCCAATTTTTAATTTTTATTGCATTTTATATATTCTATTATTTAAAAGGTGCGAATCTAATTTTAAATGGTTTTGCAATATTTTTTCCTTTTTTAATTATCACTATGGGGATTTTAGGACTTGGATTAGGAATGATGATTTCTTCAATGGTTACTAAGTATCGAGATCTTAGTTATTTGGTAAGTTTCGGAATCCAATTATTAATGTATTTGTCAGCTGTAATGTATCCAATGGGATTAGTAAAAAACAAACTGCCAGAATATGAATGGATTGTTGAATACAATCCGCTGGCATATATAATTGAAACTTCAAGATACATTCTTTTAAATGTGGGGGAAGTTTCTGTTTTAGGATTAGTTTATACCGTTTCTGTTGCGATCATTATTTTTTTTATTGGTCTTTTAACTTTTAATAGAACCGAGAAAAGTTTTATAGATACAGTTTAAAAAGAGTTCGATATTTTTTATATCTAGTTTATTCTAAAATTGAAAGACATTATTTTAAAGGTCGAAAAGATTTCTAAACAATATCGTTTAGGGCAAGTTGGTACCGGAACCATTAGCCATGATTTAAATCGCTGGTGGTATAAGATAAGAGGAAAGGAGGATCCTTATTTAAAAATAGGAGAGACAAATGATCGTTCTATTAAAGGAACTTCAGATTATGTTTGGGCACTGCAAAATATAAATTTTGAAGTTAAACGTGGAGAAGTTTTAGCTATTATTGGTAAAAATGGCGCAGGAAAATCTACACTTCTTAAAATACTATCGAAAGTTACTGCACCAACTATTGGGAATATAAATTCTCGTGGACGCATTGCATCATTATTAGAAGTTGGTACCGGATTTAATGGAGAAATGACAGGAAGGGAAAACATCTTTTTAAATGGTGCTATTTTGGGAATGACCAAAAAAGAGATCACTTTAAAACTAAACGAAATTATCGAATTCTCAGGTTGTGAACGTTATATTGATACTCCTGTAAAAAGATACAGCTCCGGAATGACTGTTCGTTTGGCATTTGCTGTTGCAGCCTTTTTAGAGCCTGAAATTTTGGTTATTGATGAGGTATTGGCAGTTGGTGATGCAGAATTTCAAAAGAAAGCAATCGGTAAGATGAAAGATATTGCAAAAGGTGAAGGAAGAACTGTTTTATTTGTAAGCCATAATATGGCTGCCGTGCAGCGTTTATGCACGAGAGGAATTGTTTTGGAACATGGAAAGGTTGTTTTTGAAGGTGAAATTAGTGAAAGCATAGATTTTTATTCTAAAATAACAACAGAAGAACTCTTGTCAGAGTGTATTCATAAATCTCGTTTGAATAGGATTGAATTTAATTACTTTAAAGTCACACGTAATAGTATTCCAATTTTGCAAGGTCAGATTATTGAATTGGGGGATAAATTAGAATTTGAAATGAACTTTAAGATTTTAGATCGTGTTACAGATTTATCTATTGCGATGGATGTTTTAAATACAAATCATGAGTTAGTTACCCATATTACAAATGAAGATGATGGATTGCTATTTGAGAAGTTAGAAAAGGGGCAGGAAATTGCGATTTGTGTTAATACGGATCATTTGTTATTTGTTCCTGGTTTTTATACCATCAATCTTTGGATTGGAACTGGTCAGGTTGATACTTTTTATACCATTAAAAACTTAGTGGGATTTTATTTAGAACAAAGCGATTTCACAAAAAGGACAAAACTGCTGCCTAAACATTCGAAAATGTATTTACCCACAAAGTGGAACTCAAAAGTTACAGAGAATGATTAGTGTAAGTTATTTGGTATCTTATGATTATAATATGCTGCTTACCTCTATCAAGCAATTGTATGATGATGTTGATAAAATTGTTTTAGCTATAGACAGTGAAAGTAAAACATGGAGTGGAAATACATTTAAAATACCCGATTCTTTTTTTGATGAAGTTAAACTTTTTGATAAGAAGAATAAAATTCAACTTTATTTTGATCAATTTTATTTACCAAATTTAACTCCGATGGAATGCGAATCAAGAGAACGAAATATGGTACTGAAGAAATTAGGGAAAGGTTGGAAAATTCAGTTGGATGTTGATGAATATGTTTATGATTTTAAAAAGATCGCGAAGTATTTAAACAAGTATTGGTATCTAAATTTATTTCCTAAACTTACACCAATTTGTTTCCAAGGAAAGCTGATTACTTTATTTCGAGAATTGCCGGATGGTTATTTGTATATTGATAATAAAGAGAAATTTCCGTTTATAACAAATCAGACCGTAAATACGTATACAAGAAGTAATGACAAAATCAAAAATCATTTTTCGAACATTAAAGTAATTCATCAATCTTGGGCTAGAAGCGAAGAACAAATTTATTTTAAGATTAAAAATTGGGGACATAGAGATGATTTTGATACAGAGAAATATTTTCAGTTTTGGCAATCTTTAGATAGTTCAAACTACAAAGAATTTAAAGATATTCACCCCTTAGTACCAGAAGTATGGAATGTGTTAGAATTTATGCCGTCAAATTCGATTGATGATTTAATAGCAAAATTTGAGAGTAATAACGTTCAAGTTCCAGAACCATTATCAAATAAAATGATTTTTAAAGCTGGCATAAAAAGATTAATAAGGCTTAAGTAAATGCTGGCTATTATAATTCCTTTTTACAAATTAGCTTATTTTGAAGAAACAATTCAATCACTAGCTAATCAATCAGATCAACGATTTAAGGTTTATATTGGAGACGACGCAAGTCCTGAGTGTCCAAAAAAAATAATAGAAAAATATCAGGATAAGTTTGATGTTAACTATTATCGGTTTAATGAAAATTTGGGAAGTAAGTCATTAACAAAACAGTGGCAGCGTTGTATTGATTTGTCGAAGAGCGAAAAATGGATTATGATTTTGGGCGATGACGATGTTCTGGGAAGTAATGTTGTTGCGGAGTTTTATAAAACAATACCAATAATTGATAAAGAGGAAATAAAGGTAGTTAGGTATTCTTCACAATTAATCAATGATAAAAATGAAAACATATCCACTGCCTATACTCATCCTAGAATAGAAAAATCGACAACTTTTTTAATAAAGAAAGTTAGAAGTCAAACTCGAAGTTCATTAAGCGAGTACATTTTCAATAAAGAGAAGGTATTACAAGTTGGTTTTAAAGATTACCCATTGGGCTGGCACAGTGATGATATGGCAGTCTTAGAATTTTCAGATTTTAGTACTATTTACACCATCAACGAAGCTGCAGTTTTTGTGAGATTTTCTCTTTTAAGTATTTCAGGTGATTTAACAGTGTCCAGAGAAAAAAATAAGGCAAAGTTTTTATTTTATTATTCTCTTTTGTCAGGTAAATTTTTTTCAAAAGATCAAGTACAGATTTTATTTCCAAAACTATTTCAGGCCTATTTAAGCGATAAAAAACAAGTTATGTATTTTCTACGAATAACAGGATTGTGCATTAAATCAGGAGAAATTCTAGGTTATATTGGTTTTCTAAAATCAATATTACACACTTTTAGTAAAAGAACTAAAGAGAGTTTTAATGTCAAATAAATTAGTCTCAATAATTATTCCCACTTATAATAGAGCCGATCTACTAAGAGAGACATTAAATAGTATAGCAAACCAAATTTATACAAACTGGGAATGCCTTATTATTGATGATGGAAGTACTGATGAAACAGCTGGTTTGATTGCTGGCTACATAGATAAAGATAAGCGTTTTCAATATCATCAAAGACCAATAGATCGAATAAAAGGAGCAAATGCTTGCAGGAATTTTGGTTTCGAGTTATCTAAGGGGGCATACATAAAATGGTTTGACAGCGACGATATTATGCATCCTGATTTTCTTAAAAAACAAGTTGCTGTTTTAGAAAAAAATAAGGAATTAGGATTTTGTGCAGCGTTTTCGAAAATATTCACAAAAACAATCCACGATGCCAGTGAGGATTTTATCCCTCAAATGATTTACGACACAAATGCCTTGTTTCATTTTATACTAGGAGAACTTTATTTTTTAACACCATCTTCACTTTGGAAAAGAGAAGTACTAAATGATAAAGAACTCTTTGATGAGACTTTGTCAAATGCTCAGGAAACTGATTTTAACTTTAGAAGGTTGACCGAAAATGTGAGGTTTTGCTATATTAAAGACGTATTGTTTTTTGTGCGAAGAGGACATAAAAGTATCGATTCCGAAGCATCAACTAATCCAATCAGTTTGCAATCGCAATTTGATTACTTTCAAAAAGTCTATAAAGCATTAAACATTAACAACTATAATATAGAGAAAGAAAAAATCGAAAAGCTTAAGCAATACATTATATATAGAAAAATGCATTTTTTCTACGAAATAAGATTGCTGGTAAAATTTAATAAAAGCATAAAAAATTTCAAATCCATTTTAGAAAACTTAAAGAATGTAAAACTTAGCTATTATGATGCAGTAAGACTTTATGTTGGAATTACAGTAATTATTTTAACCAAAAAAGGTTTTCGTTTAATACATCTGAAAAGATTTGATATTAGAATTAAAGATTAAGTAATTATATAATGTAGTACAAAAATGTTGAAACGATTAATGAGAAAAGTTTAATGTCAAAAGTGATTTTGCTTTCACAAGTGTCCTTGCCTTTTTCAAAAATTGGAAGTTGGACAACATTGTATAAGAATTACTTAGAGAAAAATCATGAAATAGACTATATAGTTTGCCCTAAGCCAGAGGTTTTGTTTGAGAGCGTAAAATATAGTTTTGTGAAATTAACACTTTGGAGCAAGATTCAAAAGAGAGTTTTCAAGAAAAAAAATACTGAATATTTACAAGCGCTAGACAAGATAATAGTTCCAAAAGAAAATTATATAATTCAAATTGTTGATAATTACGGAATGGTTAAACCTCTTAAAGAGTATCTTGTTTCAAAAGGAGTTTCAAAGAATTGTTACATTCAGTTCTTTTATCATGGTTTCTCCCCGTATGCTCAGCCAAATTCACAATCAAATTTTTATGAATTGATAAATGAATTGGTTGTATTAACACATGATAGTTATAAACTGCATAAAGAAACAATTACTACTCTTCCTAGTCATTTCTCGATACTTTATAACGGCATCGATACTAATAAATTTAAAAGAGTTTCAGTTTCAAGAAAACAAGAGTTAAAGAAAATACTTGAATTTGATGATAAAAAAGTCTTTGTATGGTGTTCTCAAGATAGACCAAAAAAAGGATTACATATTATTTTAGAAGCATGGAAAAAGATATATAATACAGAAAAGAATATTGTATTAATAGTTATTGGATGCGAATATGAAAACGATATGGATGGAGTGAAATTCTTGGGTAAAATCCCAAACCATAATCTTCCAGAATATTATCGAGCGTCAGATTGTTATCTTTTTCCAACGTTATGCCAGGAGGGTTTTGGGTTAAGTTTAATTGAGGCTTTGCACTGTGGCAATTATTGTATTGCCTCTGCAATGGGAGGTGTTCCAGAAGTTTTGCAATATGGAAAGCTGGGAAGACTTATCCAAAATCCTGATTTTGTTTTAGAATGGGTTGATGCAATAAATGATTTTTTAAATGGAAAATTTGAGTTTCCTGAATTTTCTTCAGAATTGTATTCTTCAGAAAAATGGAATGTTAGTATGAATGAACTTATAGCAAATGCTAGAAAAAGAATGCAATAAAATGAAAACAATTGCTATAATTCCAGCACGAGGAGGTTCTAAAAGGTTGTATCAAAAAAATATAAAATTAATTGACGGTATTCCTTTACTGGTGCATAGTATTTTGTACGCACAAGCCAACAGTGAAATAATTGATGAAATTTATGTTTCGACTAATGATGCTGAAACAAAAAAGATTGCATTACAATTTGGAGCAAAAGTTATAGACAGACCAGAATCATTATCGGGAGATTTAGAACCAACCATAACTGCATTGAAACATGTTTTGGAGACAATAAATATTGAGGTTGAAAATGTTATTCTACTGCAGCCTACTAATCCTTTAAGACCAGAAAATTTATTGAAAGATGCTTTTAGTATATATGAAAGAGAGAGACATGATAGTTTATTTACGGTTACAGAGAATGACAAAAAGTTTGGAAAAATAGTAGATAATAAATTTATTCCGTTTAATTACAAAATCGGACAAAGGAGCCAAGATTTGGAGCCTCTTTTTTTGAAAATGGATTGCTGTATATCATAAAAGCAAAATTAATTTTTGAAGATATAATTATTTCAAAAGATGCATTGCCATTCGAAGTAAACCATACGTTTGCAATTGTTGATATTGATACACAAGAGGATTTTGATTATGCTGAATATTTATTTAAAAAGATATAATTAATTTAAGGCTCTGAGAATCCTTATATAGAAATAGTGCTGAATTATTTCTTAGTTGTCGGCAGAAATCGGATATTTGTCAGCTCAATCATCAAAAACAATTTAGAGATATTTAAATTATGTTTCTTAACTAATTTCCACTTTTAAGCAATTATGTTTTTCAACTCCATAGCTTTTGCTGTTTTTTTACCAATAGTATTTTTATTGTATTGGTTTGTTTTTAACAAAAACAAAAGCACTCAAAATTTTGTATTAATTGTAGCTAGTTATTATTTCTATTCCTGTTGGGATTGGAGGTTTTTATTCTTATTAGTTTTTTTCAACCTTCTTAGATTATTACACAGGAATTCAAATTGAGAAAGGAAAATCTGAAAAAAAGCAGAAAATTTTGGTTTTGGTTAAGTATTATTGTTAATCTTGGATTTCTCGGAATCTTTAAATACTATAACTTTTTTGCCTCTTCTTTTGCAGATTTGTTAAGCACAGCAGGATTTAAAGCAAGCCCTATTTTATTAAACGTGATACTTCCAGTCGGGATTTCGTTTTACACTTTTCATGGACTGTCTTATGTGATAGATATTTATTATAAACGAATTAAAGCCGAATACAATTTTGTAGATTATTCCTTGTTTGTAAGTTACTTTCCTTTGCTGGTTGCCGGTCCAATTGAGAGAGCTACCCATTTACTTCCGCAAGTAAAAGTAAAACGAGAGTTTAATTTTCAAACTGCTAAAGATGGAGTCTGTCAAATTATTTGGGGATTGGTAAAAAAGGTAGTCATTGCAGATACTTGTGCAACTTATGCTAATGCCATTTTCGATAATTATTCAACAATGAATTCTTTTTCGTTGATAATGGGAGCCGTTTATTTTGCATTTCAAATTTATGGAGATTTCTCAGGATATTCAGATATAGCTTTAGGGGTTTCAAAATTGTTTGGAATCGATTTGTTGCGAAACTTCAATTACCCTTATTTTTCTAGAGATATTGCCGAGTTTTGGAGAAGATGGCACATATCGCTTTCATCATGGTTTCGAGATTATTTATATATCCCATTAGGAGGAAGTAAAGGCGGACTTTGGATGAAAATTAGAAATACGTTTATAATTTTTATCGTCAGCGGTTTTTGGCATGGAGCAAATTGGACTTATATAGCTTGGGGATTCATAAATGCTGTTTATTTTTTACCATTGCTACTGGCAAAAAGTAACAGAAACAACATAGATACAATAGTTTTAAAAAGAGATTTAGACTCCGTAAAAGTAATTCTAAGTATTTTATCTACGTTTATAATTACATGTGTCGCTTGGGTATTTTTTAGAGCAAGAACAATATCAGATGCTTTGCTGTATCTGAAAAGATTAGTTTTAAATCAAGATTTTAGTTTTCAATATTTAGATAACGAAAGATACAATTACGAATTAATACTCTTAGTAGTATTGTTTGTTGCAGTAGAATGGAATAGCCGTGCTAAGATCGAACCGCTTTCAGGACGAAATAGTATGCTTAAAATTGCATTGGCTATTACAGCAATACTTGCTTTTGGGACTTTCTCTGACTATAAAGAATTTATATACTTTCAATTTTAATGAAACGTTTTTTAACCTATACCGCTAAAATTATTCTAATAATAACTCTAATTGCAGTTGTTTTGGATGGACTTTATACAGCAGTTTTTTTTCAATCAAAAAATCGCGGAAAAATTGAAACAGTTGTCAATTCTAAACCTCAAAACTATGATGTAGTTATTCTAGGTTCCTCAAGAGCAAACAATCATTTTGTTTCGAAAATGTTTGAAGACAAAGGACTGAAAACGTTTAATTATGGTATGAGCGGTGGACATTTATTTGAAGCTTCATTAATGCTGAAATTAATGATTGAAAGGAAATATAAAATTAAAAATATTATTCTCGAAGCCGATTTAAACTTGTCGAACGACAAAGAATCGGATGGTGTTTCGGCAAAGTTTTTACCTTACATTCATAATTCAGAAGTAATAAAAAATCAGTTTAAATCTCAGGAAAATTTTAATGAACTTTATTATATTCCATTTTATCGATTCATAAAGTTTGATAGCAAAATTGGTTTTAGAGAAGTTTGTAAAATCATGAAAAATGAAAAAACAAATGCATTAGACAACCTAGGATATTATCCATTAGAAAAACATAAAAACGGCAATATGAAAAATAATATTGTCAACTTAAATCCGCTTCCTCATAATAAATATTACGAAGAAATTAAAAATATCTGCAAAGCAAACAATATCAATTTTATTGCTGTAATGACACCAATGTGCGAAAATGTGGTGGGAATGAATTATTTTGAAAAAGTTAAAAAAGCTTATCCTGAAATTCATAATTATGAGAACGTAGTGATCGAAAACAAGTATTTCTCGTCTTGCGGACATATGACAGATGATGGGGCTAAAATTTTTACGGCTAAAATTTTAAAAGACTTTTTTAATAAGTAAGGTTCTTGAATGAAGAAGAATAAAATTTTACTTTTCTTTCCGGATGGAGTTGGAATTAGAAATTACCTTTATTCAGACACATTTATTAATACAAACGAAGAATTGATTCTGTTTCATAATTTTGATCCAGAGACTATAATAGCAATTAAGAAGAATGTTGCTATAGAAAGCGAAATTGTAATTCCAGATTACAAAGAGTCAGTAAAAGAAAAATTTCTGAGGGAATTAATTTGTTTGTCTAGATTGTATTCCAATTACGAAAAAACGAAAAATTCCACTTTGTTAAGTAACTGGAATTGGAATCAAAATAGAATTTCAAAAAAGATCTTCTACAAAACAATTGAGTGTATTGCTCCTTTTTTTTAAGCAATATTCCAGCATTCTAAAATTAGAAAGAAAATATCAGAAAGCGCTACGTCAAAATCCTTTTTATGAAGAGGTAAAAGCAATTCTAAAAAAAGAGCAGCCTAGTACTGTTTTTTGTTCTCACCAAAGAGCCTTAAAAGCAGCAGCAATATTTGCAGCAGCATTAGATTTAGGAATTTCGACAACAACAGTAATTTATTCTTGGGATAATCTGCCTAAAGCCCGTTTAGCTTTAAGAGCCGATAATTACTTAGTTTGGTCAGATTATATGAAAAATGAACTGCAAATATATTATCCTGAAATTTCTGCAGATAAAATTTTTATCACAGGAACACCTCAGTTTGAGTTTTATGGAAAAGCGGAGAATATAATCGAAAAAGAAATTTTTTATAAAAGATATAATTTAGACCCAAATAAGAAAATAATATGTTTTTCAGGAGATGATCTAAAAACATCTCCAGATGATCCGATTTATTTAAAAGATCTTGCTCAAGAAATTATTAAAGCAAATTTACAACACCAGTATCAAATACTATTTAGAAGATGTCCAGTCGATTTTTCAGGACGATTTGATGACGTTGTAAATGAATTTAAAGAGATAATAAAAGAAGCTCCGCCATTATGGTATTTTAGTAAATCAAAAGAATGGAATGCCGTTTATCCATCTCTCGAAGATGTAAAGCTACTTGTTAGTACAGCTTTTTATTCTAACATAGTTGTCAATGTTGGCTCAACAATGGCATTTGATTTTTGGATGTTTAAAAAACCTTGCATTTTCATTAATTACGATCAACAAAATAAAAAAGAAGAAAATTGGTCCGTAAATACAATCTATCAGTTTCAACATTTTAAGAGTATGCCAAATAAAAAAGCGGTTATTTGGTTGAACAGCAAAGAAGAAATTTCAAAAAAAATAGTTTTAGAGACAAGTCAAAATATTGCCATGGAAGAATGGAAAGTGAAAATACTTGGAGATTATAAAAATGCATCAAACAACATAAGGCAAAAACTGATTATTGTTTAAGATGCATATTTGTTTCATTACAAACGAATTTCCGAAACAAGGTTTTCCACATGGAGGAATAGGCAGTTTTGTTAAAACATTGGCGCCAGCACTAGTCAAACAAGGAATGAAAGTGTCAGTTGTCGGGATAAACTATATAGAAAAAGAAGAAACTGAAATTGTTGAAGGTGTAGAAATTTATAGAGTGAAGAAGAATACAGTAAAAGGCTTTACATGGTATTTAAACTATAAATTGATTAATACTAAAATCAAAGAAATCCATCAAAGAAATCCAATACAAATTGTTGAATCATCTGAGCTTGGTCTCGCTTTTATAAATAAGCTGCCAGATGTAAAATATGTGATACGTCTGCACGGTGGTCATCATTTTTTTGCAGAAAGTGAAAAAAGAAAAATTGACAAATGGAAAGGGTTTCAGGAAAAAAGATCTTTCAAAAAAAGTGATGCATTTATAGCAGTTTCCCACTATGCAAAAAATCATACCGAAAAGTATTTGAGTTACAATAACAAACCACTAGTATATTTAAATAACCCCATTGATACAGATTTTTTTAAACCTATAAGTAAAAATGAATCCAAGAACAAAATTGTTTTTGTTGGGACGGTTTGCGAGAAAAAAGGAATCCGCCAGTTGATTCAAGCTTTTCCGTTAGTAAATAAAAAGTTTCCTAATGTTTCATTA
The DNA here is from genome assembly GCF_004119495.1 of Flavobacterium sp. YO12. Lineage (GTDB taxonomy): Bacteria > Bacteroidota > Bacteroidia > Flavobacteriales > Flavobacteriaceae > Flavobacterium. Next base: position 19,681 of record NZ_NRQU01000044.1, on the reverse strand, counting down.
GAAACTTATGGAAGAGATTGGTTTTTTCCAGATGGAAGCTCTTACATACAGATGCTTAAAGAAAAGGAATTACCTAAATTAGGACAATTGGCAAGTCATATTCATTTTCACGGAGCGATTCCTTTTAAGGATATTCCAAAAGCATACTCAAAAGCTGCGGTTTGTGTTTTTCCATCTCATGTAGAAACCCAAGGTCTTGTTGCTTCTGAAGCAATGGCTATGGAAAAATCGGTAGTTTTTACAAAATATGGCTCAGGCCCTGAAACTATTGAAGATTATAAAACAGGTTTATTGTGTGATCCATACGATCCGGAAGATATTGCTGAGAAGATTGTATGGTTTCTTTCGAATATATCAAAAGCAAATGAAATAGGAAAAAAAGCTAGAGCGTTTGTACTTCGCAAGTATAAAGTTGAAGATGTAGTAAATCGTACTATTAGTTTTTTTAAAGAGTTACAAAATTAACTACGAAAGGCTTTCTTCGAAAATAAGGATAAAAGCAGATCTAAAATGAAGTTCTTAATAATTACAAATGTTAGTCATATTCAAAAAGGGAATAAATATTTGGGTTATGCACCTTATGTGAGAGAAATGAATATTTGGTTGAAACATGTTGATGAGGTTATTATTTTGGCTCCATTAAAAAAAAACAGGATAACAAAAATTGACAGTGTTTATCAACATAGCAAGATTGATTTTAGGAAGGTTTCTAACTTTAGTTTTACTAGTTTTAAAAACAGTTTTTTTGGCAGTCTTTAAAATTCCATTTATTCTTTGTCAGCTATTTTGGGCGATGAAAGATGTAGATCATATACATTTAAGATGTCCTGGAAATATGGGATTGTTGGGCTGTTTTGTTCAAATGTTTTTCCCAAACAAAACAAAATCGGCAAAATATGCAGGAAACTGGGATCCTCAAAGTAAACAGCCTTGGACATACCGTTTACAGAAATATATTTTAGTTAGTACTTTTTTGAGCAGGAATATACAGGTTTTGGTTTACGGATACTGGGAAAATCAATCTAAAAATTTAAAATCATTTTTTACTGCAACTTATTCAGATTCTGAAAAAGAATTGATCATAAAAAAGAATATAGATCAAACAATGGAGTTTGCATTTGCAGGTAGTTTAGTAGAAGGTAAAAATCCTATATATGCTGTAAGGTTAATTGAGCAACTTGTGAAAAAGGGAAATAAAGCGGTTTTAAATATATATGGCGAAGGAATTGAAAGAGATTCTTTAGAAAATTACATTGCCGCAAATCAACTCCAAAACATTGTTTTTTTACATGGCAACCAAGATAAAGAAACATTAAAGAAAGCTTATCAAAAAAGCCATTTTGTTATTTTACCTTCTAAGAGTGAAGGATGGCCAAAAGCTATCGCCGAGGGAATGTTTTGGGGCTGTATACCTATTGCGACAAAAGTTTCATGTGTTCCATTTATGCTAGATTATGGAAAAAGAGGAATAGTATTGAATATGAATTTAGAGAAAGATCGGGATCAAATAATTGATTTTTTAGATGAAAAACTTTTTCTAGAAACGAGTAAGAGAGTCGCAGATTGGTCACAATATTATACAATTGAAATCTTCGAAGCAGAACTTAAAAAAGTACTTGAGAAATGAGAGTGGTGCAAATCGTAGATTCATTGCAAATGGGAGGTGCCGAAAGAATGGCGGTGAATTATGCCAATGCTTTATCAAAAGAAATGACTTTTTCGGGGTTAGTTGTAACTCGAAAAGAAGGCCAATTGACTGATCAGATAGATGAAAAAGTTTCGTATTTGTTTTTAAACAAAAAGAGCAAAGTCGATTTTAAAGCTGTTTTTAGATTAAGAAAGTATATTTTAAAAAACAGAATTGATATTGTTCATACGCACAGTACCTCTTTTTTTACAGCAGTTTTAGTAAAATTGACATTACCTCAAATTAAGATTTTCTGGCACGATCATTTTGGAAATAGAGCAGCTGAATCGAAAAGTAAGAATAAAATGTTGATTTTTTGTTCTCTTTTTTTTACTTCGATTTTTGTGGTAAGCCTGCAATTAGAAGCTTGGAGCAAGAAAAATATGTTTTGTAAAAACGTCTTTTTTATTCCAAATTTCATTTTAGATCGAAAAGAAAATTTAGAAACAACAAGATTAAAAGGAATTCTAGGCAGGCGAATAGTTTTTCTTGCAAATTTAAAAGAACCCAAAAATCATATGCTGATGCTTAAAGCTTTTCAAGATTTAAGATTACAGGAATCAGGATGGACTTTACATTTAATTGGGAAAGATTATTTCGACTCCTATTCAGCTTATTTAAAAGAGTTTATAAAGTTTAATTTATTAGAGAGCTATATACATTTGTACGGAGAAAGGAACGATATCAAATATATACTCTCGCAATCTTCAATTGGAGTTTTGGCTTCGACAAACGAAGGACTCCCTATAACTTTATTAGAGTACGCATCAGAAAAATTGGCAGTTCTTTCTTCCAATGTTGGATATTGTTCACAAATTATTGAAAATGGTTTTAACGGATTGTTATTTGACCCGTTAAACTATTTAGAATTAAAGGATCAGTTAAAATTACTAACTTATGATGAAGCATTGAGAACTACTTTAGCAGAAAATTTTTCAAAAATCAACTGTAAAGGAATATTCAAAAGAGGCTGTAATCAAAAAAGTAATACAGCTTTATAAGAATTAAATTAATGAAAAGATTTTCATTTTCTTATCTTATTTTAGTCCATGTTATAATTGCATTGATGGTTTTTGTATTACCTTTTTTGTCAATGCTATATGCACTTTTAATTCCAGTTGTTGGTCTCTTTGTTGTTTTTCGAAGTAAGAATAAGAATAATGAAGTTCTTTATGTAAGTGCTTACTTAATAGGCGTTGAAGTTTTTTTGCGAATGACAGGTGGTAATTTCAGTAATGAGTATGTGAAAACACTAGTTATCTTTTTCATGCTTACAGGAATGTTTTATAGCACTGTTTCAACTAAATCGTTTGTTTATTTCTTTTACTTATTATTGTTAGTACCTGGGATTTTCGTTTCTATAAATACGATTGATTTTACTATAGATATTAAAAAAGCTTTAGTATTTAATTTGTCTGGACCAGTGTGTTTAGCAGTTTCTTCAATCTATATGTTTAAAAGAAAAATTCTGTTTACAGATCTTCAAAATATTATTCAAGTAATGGGATTTCCTATTATTTCAACAGTAGTTTATCTTTTCTTGTATAATCCGAGCGTAAAAGATGTTGTTACAGGGACACAGTCTAATTTTGAAACTTCAGGAGGCTTTGGCCCTAATCAAGTTTCTACTATTTTGGGGCTTGGAATGTTTGTCTTTTTTTCGCAATTTGTTTTGTTTTCAAAATCAAAAAAGAGGGTCATTTTAAATGGAATTCTTTTGATTTTGGTAAGCTACCGAGCAATTGTTACTTTTTCAAGAGGTGGTGTCGTTACTGGAATTGCCATGATTGTCTGTCTTATGGTTGTAATTTATTACTTTTCGAATTCTCTTGGAAAAGCTAAGGTCGGTTTAGTTATAATTTTGTCGTGCCTTTTAGGAATTGGTATTTGGGGATATACTATTTCGCAAACCAGCGGACTAATCGAAAAAAGATATGCTAATCAAGATGCTAAAGGAAGACAGAAAACAGATCGATTGGGTGGGAGAGAAGCGGCTATGGAAGCAGATCTTAAAATGTTTTTTGATAACCCTATTACCGGAGTAGGAGCAGGAATAGGAAAAGAATTGCGAAAAGATTCATTAGGACAAGAAGTTGCTTCTCATAACGAAATAACAAGAATGTTAAGCGAACATGGTGTATTAGGCATATTTGGACTTTTAATACTACTTATTACTCCGTTTGTATTATATATCAACAATCGACAGCATTTGTATTTTTTATCTTTTTTCTTTTTTTGGTTTCTTACGATAAATCATGCGGCCATGCGAACAGCAGCTCCCGCATTTATATATGCTTTGACACTTTTATTTGTGCAAATAAAACTTCCTGAAAAAGCGAAAACTTTGTAAGATAAAATTTATATTTTTCAGTACATTTGCTTCTAAGCAAAGCTTTTAAATCTCTTAAAAAGTAAATGTTCTCAAATAAAAAAATGCACTTCGAAATCTCAGAACGAAAAGTATTACTTTTTGTTTTTGATGTCTTTTTTGTTTTGACAGTTTTGTATTTATTAAACAGCATTTTTGATTATAATTATTTTGCTTTTCAAAAAAAGTCCTTCTATCGTCCCTTAATTCTTATCGTTTATCTCTCTGTTTTTGGAGTAGTCTTTGAGATTTATAATTTACAGGTGGCGAGTAATCCGTTTCAAATATTTAAAAATGTTATTTGTGCTGTCTCAATTACTGTTTTAACTTATATTCTTACGCCGACATTATCCCCTGAACTTCCAAAACAGCGACTGGTTATCTTAGTCTTTTATTTCACAATATTAATTACCATATTGCTGTGGCGGTTTTTTTATGCCTTCTTTTTAGCGTCTCATCGCTTTTCACAAAACGTCGTATTAATATGCGGTCAAAATCAAGTTGAAGAATTGGTTTTAGGACTCGAAAATGTCGATCCGCATTATAAAATTATAGGATTTGTTAATTCCGATTCTATCTCTGACGAGAATGCAGATTTTCAGTATGTAAAAGAAATCAAGAAAAATGAACTAGAAGATTTTGTAGTAAATCACGGTATTTCTGAAATTGTTATAGCCTCTCAAAACACAGATGGAATTACCTCCGATTTGTATCAACAGTTACTTTGTTTACTTGAATCAGGAAAAAGTATTAGAGAGTATACTCAGGTTTATGAAAGTAAAACCCAGAGAATTCCAGTGCATTATATTGCAAGAGACTTTTATCGTTTTTTCCCGTTTAGCCGCAGTAATAGCAATAAATTGTACTTGTCTTTAATTCGCCTGTTAGAATTTGTTTTTTCATTTGCAGGTTTAATAATCTGCATTGTTTTTATACCGCTTATTTTCTTAGCTAATTTTTTTGCAAATAAAGGAAGCCTGTTTTATACGCAAGAACGCGTAGGTAAAAATGGAATAGTTTTTAAAATTTATAAATTTAGAACTATGATTGAGGCTCAAGAAGCACAAAGCGCAGTTTTTGCAGTTTCAAATGATAAGCGAATAACTCCATTTGGTAAATTTATGCGTAAATCAAGGATTGATGAATTACCACAGTTTATCAATATTATAAAAGGAGATATGGCAGTAATTGGTCCAAGGCCAGAAAGACCTTTTTTTGTTAAGGAAATTGCTCAAATAATGCCCTTCTATGAAACGCGTCATGTTATAAAACCAGGTCTTACAGGTTGGGCACAAGTCAATTATTCTTATGGAGAATCAATCGATGAGAGTTTGATAAAGCTGCAGTATGATTTATACTATATTAAACACCGAAGTATTTTTCTCGATTTAAGCATTACTTTCAAAACTATTACTACCGTTTTGTTTTATCGTGGACAGTAATCAGATTATTATCGGAATACGTTTTTTGTTTCTTATTGCAACTCTTACCAGTACAAAACCACTTGTAATTATCATTGGTAAAACGATTAAAAAGTGTGCTTTATTGATTAGGAAAATAGCATAAAAAATCAAGAAGATTAGATGTAAAACCGCAAATCTATAAGTCCATCTTTTGTTTTTTGCAATTGAAAAAAGAATTAAAATCAATAGTAGCGGACTAAACAGCAATACATTATAATTCATTGCCAGTTCTTGGTGAAATGAATAAAATCCCATTATCACAAAAAACACTCCTATTAAAGACAAAATGAATAAGTAGATTTTATCGACAATTTTATTATGTACTAAAACAACAAAACCTAAAATAATCAGATAAGTATAAATGTTATTCCACCATGAGGATGGCGTTTCTTTTTCAAAACTCAAAAGCGTTTGGCTCTCTTTTGCTAAAGGATGATTTTGAAAAGTAGTTTTTGCTAAACTGTTTTTTAACTCAAAAGGCAGGAAAATTTTGGTTCCCAATTGATCAACTTTGGTCCCAAAAATAATACTAGTTCCTAATTGATCATAAAAATGGCCATTAAAATAAGGGAATAAGATAGAACGATATGTTTTATCAGTGTCTTCTTTCTTAACAATAACATTTCCATTTAAAGTTGAATTGATGATGTCAACCACCATCGAAGTACAATTTTTGTCAATGAACTTGTAAGTATAATAACGCTCTTCAGATAATAGAACAGAATTTAGTTTATCAAAAAGTTTTTGCTTTAAATCTAGCGAAATAAGAAGCTCTTGCTCAAAAACACTTCGTTTGTCCTCATTATATTCGTTTAGAAATTCTGAAAAAGAATGTGTAATTACAAAATACTGTAAATCACCTTTCGCAAATTTTGCTACAAAGTTTGGAGTTCTAAAATCAAAAGCACCAAAATTGTAAACAACATCAATATTGTTGGCAGGATCAGATATTCTAATCGCAGTATGTCCAAAATAAGAATAGGTTTCATTACCTAAACCACAAGTAATCACACTTGCTTTAGCATCTTTCGATAAAGGAATATTTTGGCTGTAACCAATAAAACTTAGTAATAATAGTAAACTAAAAAGTGTTTTTTTGAAAAGGACATTTTTCATGATTTAAAATTTTAAAAAGTTGAACGGTTTGAAAAAATTATCTAAAGATACCTAAATCTACTTTTAGTGAAAAAATATTTGAGTATAAAGCTGCGCTTTGATTTCCTAAATCAGTTAAGGCATAATCTACTTGGATACCTTTATACTTGAAACCCAGCCCAATATTAGGCTGAAAATTTAATTTTTCAGTATTATCTAATTGCATTACATTTTGAAAGTTTCCAGCGCCAGCTCTTAGAAAAACTAAATCAGTGTAGCCAAATTCAAAACCAACAGCAGGATCAATACTCACTATTTTTGATGAAATAATATCATTTGTCTGCTCAAAGCGCATATTTAAATTGGCCGCTGCCATAAGACTGTAATCATTATGGAATTCAAATTTTTTAGAAACTCCTAATTGCGCTTTTGGCAGAGTAATTTCTGTACTTTCTGGCAGTTCATTGTTTTCGCCAGGAATTGCATTTGCGATTTTGGCATATTCATCTTCGTCAATATTCCAGACATTATAAGTAGTAGTAATATCACGAAGCATTAAGCCAAATTTCCAATTATTGCGTTCGAATTGCAATCCCACATCAAAACCAAATCCCCAAGAATTGGCAAATTTCCCAATAATTCGTCTAATTATTTTTGCATTAACACCATATTGAAATCCGTCTACAGGCAGTTTTCTAGCATAAGAAAAAGTAAAGCCATAATCAGCCGTAGAAAATAAACGAATTCGATTGTAATCAATATTTCCTTGATTGTCGATTAACTGTGTTGTGTCAAGAATATCATCAACACCAAAACGAATCATCGAAATTCCCCAAGCACTTTGATCATCAATTGGGCTTGCATATCCTATGAAATCATACTGTGCAATATTGGCAAAATAACTGGCATGCATCAATGAAATTTGATGATCTTCGAGATGCGTTAAACCAGCAGGATTCCAATAAACCGCATTAACATCATTTGTAGATGCAGTAACAGCACTCGACATTCCTAACGCCGCCGCATCGACACCAATATTCATAAACTCATTCGAGTATTTTCGAACAGTTTGTGCATACTGAGAAGTAAAACTCCAAAATAGTAAAAACGTTAAAAGTTTCTTCAACTGATATTTTTTTGCAGACGAGAGCCTGTTTTTATTTTTTTCAAAAATATAATAATTTATGCATCTAATTTCTTCGTTTCGAGAAATATTGATAAAGCTTTAATTTGTATTAAAAAACAATTGTAAAAACATGTTTTTCATGGACATATTATGCTAAATTTGTTGACCAAGATTATCAAAATTTATAAAACATGAATATTAAAAAGCACATTCCAAATCTAATTACATTAATTAATCTTTTTTGTGGTTGTATAGCTGTTGTCTTTATTTCTAAAGCTAATTATGAAATGGCTTTTTATATGGTTTGTTTAGGAATCTTTTTTGACTTTTTTGATGGTTTTTTTGCCAGATTATTTAAAGTTTCAAGTCCGCTTGGACTTCAATTAGATTCACTTGCAGATATGGTTACCAGCGGTGTTGCTCCAGGATATGTAATGTATTCTTTATTTGTAAAAAGTGCACATCCACATGATATAATTGGATCCGAGTTTATTCCTTTTTTAGGATTTATAGTAACATTAGGGTCTTGCTACCGTTTGGCAAATTTTAATATTGATACACGACAAACCGATTCGTTTATTGGACTTCCAACACCGGCGAATGCTCTTTTTATTTTGAGTCTGCCTTTGGTTCTGAAATTTTCAGATTCATTAATAATGTTAGAAATTCTGAGTAATCAATGGATTTTACTTGCAATTACTTTATGCAGTGCCTATATTTTGAATGCCGAAATTCCGTTGTTTTCTTTAAAATTTAAGAAATTCAATCTTAAAGATAATGCATTGCAAATTGGATTTTTAGTTATTTCTTTAGTATTGCTTTTATTGTTTCAATTTGGAGCAGTTCCTTTAATTATTATTTTTTATGTATTATTATCGATCATAAATAATATGTTTTTGAAAAAGTAGTTTTATTCGAATGGCAAGAAAAACGACACGACGAACTTCTTACACACGAAAAACGAAACCTGCCAGATCTGTTTTTAGTAAATTAATCCGTTTCATTATATTTAGTTTTTTAGGATTAATTTTCATTGGAACAATTTATCATTATCGTTCTGGATTGGCTTATTATTTGGGTTTCAAATCAGATAAAGTTTTAGAAGAAGATGAGGTAGACAAACATCTTTCAGACGTTAGAAATATTCAAGTTCTTGAAAATCATAAAGGAAAAGTAATTGGAATTGATGTTTCTGAATTTCAAGGAACTGTCGATTGGGATGAGGTTGAGGTTCTTGAAGAAAAATATCCTGTACAATTTGTTTTTATTCGTGCAACAGCAGGAAATGATAGAGTTGACAGACAGTTTAAATACAATTGGGAAGAGGCCAAAAAAAATAAAATCATACGAGGCGCCTATCACTATTATCGCCCGAATGAAAATTCTATCGAGCAAGCAGATCTTTTTATAAAAACAGTAAAGTTGAAAAAAGGTGATTTACCGCCGGTTCTTGATATAGAAAAGCTTCCAAAAAATCAATCTATAGATAGTTTAAAAAAAGGATTAAAGCGCTGGCTTAATAAAGTAGAAGCACATTATCAAGTTCGTCCTATAATTTATTCAGGAGAACGTTATTATTCAGATTTTTTGAAAGAAGAATTTGGAGAATATTTATTTTGGATAGCAAACTACAACTTCTATAGAGAAAAAATAGATGAAGACTGGCTGTTTTGGCAGTTTACAGAAAAAGCCTCTCTGCCGGGAATAAAACATCGCGTAGATGTGAATATTTATAATGGTGATTTACAACAATTGCAGTTTATTACTGTAGAGTAATAGTAATCAGTGTTCAGTTTTTTAGTTATCCAGCCTTTTTCAAAAAAAAAACAGTTTTTTAGTCTCAGCTTGGAAACTGAGTACTAAAAAACTGATCATTTTTTGCTTTTCATGAACTGATCACTAAAAACCTGAACACTAAATGCTATAAATTAGAATTCCAATTTCTTCTTACGAAGCTCGAAGTTCTGTCCAAGATAAACACGGCGAACCATTTCGTCTTCAACCAGCTCTTCTGGGATTCCTGCTTTAAGGATTCCTCCTTCAAACATTAGATATGTTTTATCGGTAATGGCTAAAGTTTCCTGAACGTTGTGGTCAGTAATTAAGATTCCGATGTTTTTGTTCTTTAATTGTGCCACAATTCTCTGGATATCTTCAACCGCAACAGGGTCAACTCCAGCGAAAGGTTCATCAAGCAAAATAAATTTTGGATCAGTTGCTAATGCGCGAGCAATTTCGGTACGACGACGCTCACCACCAGAAAGTAAATCACCTCTATTCGTGCGAATATGTTCTAAACTGAACTCTTCGATTAAGCTTTCCATTTTGGCATATTGTTCTTCCTTAGTAAGTTTAGTAAGCTGTAAAACACTCAAGATGTTGTCTTCAATACTTAATTTTCTAAAAACAGATGCTTCTTGTGCCAAATAGCCAATTCCTTGTTGCGCACGTTTGTACATCGGGTAATCAGTAATGTTCAAATCGTCAAGATAAATATTTCCCGAGTTTGGTTTTACCAATCCTACGATCATATAAAAAGAAGTTGTTTTTCCAGCACCATTTGGTCCTAGAAGTCCAACGATTTCTCCTTGATTTACTTCAACAGAAATTCCTTTTACAACACTTCGGCCTTTATAGGTTTTGATTAAATTATCGGCTCTTAATTTCATTTTTTTAGTTTAATCGTTTAAACGTTCAAATCGTTTATTCGCCACAAATTAACGAATAAACGATTCAACAAATAAACCTATTAACAATTATTTAGTTTCAGCTTCTTCAAGAGCTTCCCAAAATTCGTAAGCTCTTCTTAAATGCGGTATTACAATTGTTCCTCCAACAAGGGTTGCAATTCCCATCGCTTCCATCATTTCTTCTTTAGTAACGCCCTCTTTATGACTTGTTTCAAGATGATATTTTACGCAATCATCACAACGCAAAACGGCAGAAGCTACTAAACCTAAAAGTTCTTTGGTTTTTACATCAAGAGCTCCCGGTGCATAAGCATTAGTGTCAAGATTAAAAATTCGCTTTACAATTTTATTGTTATCAGCAAGCAATTTTTCGTTCATTTTAGAACGGTAGTCATTGAATTCTTGAATAATATCAGACATTTTCTTTTAATTTATTTTTATAAACAATTCTAGATATTAGAATACTTACTTCGTAGATGAGTAGCATTGGTATTGCTACAATGGTTTGGCTCACTACATCTGGCGGAGTAACAATTGCAGCTACGATTAAGATGATGACAACAGCATATTTCCAATATTTTCTTAAAAAATCAGGAGTTACTAAACCTAATTTAGTTAAGAAATAAATGATAATTGGAAGTTCAAAAAACAATCCGCTCGCCAGAATACTCGTTTTCACCATTCCCATATAAGATTCTATTGTAAATTGATTTACAACCATTTTACTTATAGAGAAAGTAGCGACGAAATTTACTGACATTGGTATTACAACATAATAACCAAATATTACTCCTAAGAAGAAAAGTAACGAAGAAGTAAATATAAAAACCTTCGCATTTTTTCTTTCTTTTTCATACAATGCAGGACTTATGAATTTCCAAACTTCCCATAAAATATAAGGAAAACTTAAAATAAAACCAGCTAAAAGACACATCCATACAAAAATATTAACCTGTCCTTCCATTTCTGTATTCTGAATAATGAAATTCAATTCAGTAATACAAATACTGTCAGCAAATCCTAATTGATGAGATAAGTCGCAGAACCATTGATAAGTGAAAAAAGTAGGCCTTGTTGGACCTAAAATAATTTCATCAAATAAATAATCACTAATAAAATAAGTAACAAATGCCATAATACATATAGCAAAAGTACTTCTAACCAATAACCATCTTAGTTCTTCAAGATGATCTAAAAATGACATTTCGCCAAGATTTTTCTTTGCCATTATACGATTCCTTCTTTTAAAATGTCATGTAAATGCAGTACTCCTTTGTATTCGCCGTTGTCTGCAACGATAAGCTGTGTTATAGAAAAATCTTCAAGAATATTTAAGGCGTCAACAGCCATAGTTTCTGAAGATACTAATTTTGGGTTTTTAGACATAATATCTTTAGCAGTCAAATCTGCAATAGAATCTCTGTCATTCAGCATTCTTCTTATGTCTCCATCAGTAATAATGCCTACGATTTTATCATTTTCGATAACTGCCGTAACACCAAGTCTTTTTTCAGAGATTTCAAAAATTACCTTTTTAACAGATGTTTCAGGAGTTACCATTGGTTTTAACGAATGCTCAATCATATCTTTTACGCGAAGCAGTAATTTTTTGCCCAAAGCACCTCCCGGATGATAAACCGCAAAATCTTCTGGTTTAAAATCACGCATTTCCATAAGGCATACAGCAAGCGCGTCTCCCATTACAAGTTGTGCAGTCGTGCTGTTTGTTGGAGCCAGATTAATAGGGCAGGCCTCAGTATCTACGGTAGTATTTAAAACATAGTCAGAACCTTTGGCCAAAGCCGAAGTTATATTTCCAGTAATAGCAATTAAAGTATTTCCAAAGCGTTTTAATAACGGTACTAATACTTTAATTTCAGGGCTGTTGCCGCTTTTTGAAATGCAAATAATGATGTCTTCATTTTGTATCATTCCTAAATCGCCATGAATTGCCTCTGAAGCATGCAGGAACATAGAAGGCGTTCCGGTAGAGTTGAAAGTAGCAACCATTTTTTGAGCAATAATGGCGCTTTTTCCTATGCCGGTAACGATCAAACGACCTTTAGTTTCATATATGCGCTGGGTTGCTTCGAAGAAATTTTCATCAAGAAAATCGATTAACTTTGTAATTGCTTCACTTTCAGAGAGTATGGTTTTTTTGGCAATCGCCAATATATTTTCTTTTGTGATCAAAACAGAATATTTAAAATTTGTATGTATAAAAGAAAGTTGTATCTTTATGTGTTGCAAATTTATACAAAAATATCCATTTAAATAAAGAATGAATTCAAACGAAATTGAAATACATAAGGAATTAAAGAAGTATTTCGGCTTTAGCCAATTTAAAGGCTTGCAAGAGCAAGTCATTACGAGTATTTTAGATAAAAAGAATACTTTTGTAATTATGCCTACTGGCGGAGGAAAGTCTCTTTGTTATCAATTACCCGCTTTAATTCAGGAAGGAACAGCCATTGTTGTATCTCCTTTAATTGCTCTAATGAAAAATCAGGTAGATGCAATTCGAAGCCTTTCTTCAGAAAACGGAATTGCACATGTACTGAATTCCTCACTTACTAAAACAGAAATTGCACAAGTTAAAAAAGACATTTCATCTGGATTGACTAAACTCTTATATGTAGCTCCAGAATCTTTAACAAAAGAAGAATATGTTACTTTCTTGCAAAGCGTACCCATTTCATTTGTTGCTATCGACGAAGCGCATTGTATTTCAGAATGGGGTCATGATTTTAGACCAGAATACAGAAATCTTAGAAACATAATTAAACAATTAGGTAAAGTGCCAATTATTGGACTTACTGCTACTGCCACACCAAAGGTACAGGAAGATATCTTGAAGAACTTGGATATGGTAGATGCAAATACCTTTAAAGCTTCGTTTAACAGACCTAATTTATATTACGAAGTACGTACAAAAACTAAAAATATTGAGTCGGATATTATTCGATTTATCAAACAACATAAAGGCAAATCAGGAATTATTTACTGTTTAAGCCGTAAAAAAGTAGAATCGATTGCTGAGGTTTTACAAGTAAACGGAATTAGCGCTGTTCCTTACCACGCTGGTTTAGATGCAAAAACAAGAGCAAAACATCAGGATATGTTTTTAATGGAGGACGTTGATGTAGTTGTTGCAACGATTGCTTTCGGAATGGGTATTGATAAACCCGATGTTCGTTTTGTAATTCACCACGATATTCCAAAATCATTAGAAAGTTATTACCAAGAAACAGGCCGCGCAGGTCGTGACGGCGGCGAAGGACATTGTTTGGCATATTACTCTTATAAAGATGTAGAGAAATTAGAAAAATTTATGTCAGGTAAGCCAGTTGCTGAACAAGAAATTGGTTTTGCCCTTTTACAGGAAGTTGTTGCTTATGCAGAAACCTCAATGTCACGCCGTAAATTTTTACTCCATTACTTTGGTGAAGAATTTGACAGCGAAACTGGTGAAGGCGCAGATATGGATGACAATGTTCGTAATCCTAAGAATAAAGTTGAAGCTAAAGATCAAGTGGTTAAATTGCTTGAAATTGTTCGCGATACCAAACATATATATAAGTCAAAAGAAATTGTCTTTACCTTAATAGGTCGTGTCAATGCCGTTATAAAAGCGCATAAAACAGATACGCAGTCTTTCTTTGGTTCAGGTTCAGATCATGACGAGAAATATTGGATGGCTTTGCTTAGACAAGTTTTAGTAAGCGGCTATTTGTCAAAAGATATTGAAACTTATGGTGTCATAAAAATTACCAAACAAGGTTTAGATTTTATCAAAAAACCAGTTTCATTCCTGATGTCAGAAGATCACGAATACAGTGAAGCTGATGATGAAGCTATTGTTGCATCATCAAAATCATCAGGTACAGCCGATGAAGTTTTGATGGGAATGCTGCGCGAACTGCGTAAAAAAGTAGCTAAAAAATTAGGTGTTCCACCATTTGTTGTTTTTCAAGATCCTTCGCTTGAAGATATGGCTTTAAAATATCCAATTTCATTAACTGAATTGTACAACATTCACGGAGTTGGAGAAGGAAAAGCTAAAAAATACGGAAGCGAATTCGTTACCTTAATCAGCAGATATGTTGAAGATAATGATATTATTCGTCCAGACGATTTAGTGGTAAAATCTACCGGTGTAAATTCTGCCAATAAATTGTATATCATTCAGAATATCGATCGAAAATTGCCTTTAAGCGATATCGCTTCTGCAAAAGGACTTTCGATGGATGCTTTAATTAAAGAAATGGAGCAAATTGTATATTCAGGAACAAAACTGAATATCAAATATTGGGTTGATGATATGCTTGATGATGATCAGCAGGAAGAAATTCACGATTATTTCATGGAATCAGAATCAGACAAAATCGAGGATGCATTAAAAGAATTCGACGGTGATTACGATATTGATGAATTACGTTTAATGCGTATTAAGTTTATCAGCGAGGTCGCGAATTAAAGAAAGCAAATTCCAAAACAAAAAAACTTAAAATATAAATTCCAAATTCCAAAACTACTGATGTAATTGGAATTTGGAATTTTTTATTTAGAGTTTCTCAAAGAGGTTGGAATTTTAACTTTCGTATAATTCTCCTCGATGTGGTTTCAAAGCATCTCTAACTTGAATCATATTTTCATCGGTTACCACCATAAAAGCTATGGCGTACATATCGTCGATGATTTTAAATCCCGTAATATTTAAAGGAAGTTTTTCGATTGTGATATATTCTTTTAAATGAATTTCATGATGTTCGGCTGTTTTTGCAGAAGCTGGGCCACGAAAATCCCAGATAAGTTTTATTTTTCTTGACATTTTTTAAGGTACAAAGGTTCAGAGCGGCAAAGGTACAAAGTCTTTTTTTAAGGTTCTAAGATTCTGAGATGCTATCCCGAAGCTTCGGGTCTAAGTTTTTTTGTGTAGAGATGCACTGCAGCGTCTAACCTGTTCTTAAAGAAATCTTTTTAATCAAAAAATCTGTAAAAAATAGATTAAGGATAAAATCTGCTTTGATCAGTATTAATCTGCGTGCAATTTTTTTAGGAAACATAAAATCTCATTTTAAAATGTTATTTTTGCATCTTCTTTTCATAGAAAGAAAAGCTAATAAATAAGATACAATGCCAAGAGAACTTTTACTTCAGGTAACTCCAGAAACTGCAGCAAACGAATTGTTGCTTAAAGATTATTTATCAAAACAAATAAAGGTTTCTCCCAACGAAATTCAGCATATTACAATTTTAAAACGTTCGATTGATGCTCGTCAAAAAGCGATAAAAATCAATTTGAAAGTTATAATATATTTAAAAGGCGAACCTTTTCAGGAAACCAAAATTGAACTACCTATATATAAGGACGTTTCTTCTGCACAAGAAGTGATTGTTGTTGGTGCAGGTCCAGCTGGGCTTTTTGCCGCTTTGCAATTAATTGAATTAGGTTTGAAACCAATTGTACTAGAACGAGGAAAAGATGTTCGCGGACGCCGACGCGATCTAAAAGCAATAAATGTAGAACATATCGTAAACGAAGATTCAAATTATTGTTTTGGTGAAGGCGGTGCAGGAACCTACTCTGATGGAAAATTGTATACACGTTCTAAAAAACGTGGTGACGTTACTAGGATTTTAGAACTTTTGGTTGCTTTTGGCGCTTCAGAAGATATTTTGATTGAAGCACATCCACATATCGGGACTAATAAACTGCCGAAAATTATTGAGGATATTCGAAATAAAATCATTGAGTTTGGAGGCCAAGTTTTGTTTGATACTCGAGTAACGGATATTTTAGTAAAAAACAATGAAGTTGAAGGAATTGTAACTCAAAATGGAGATAAAATTCTCGCTAATAAATTAATATTAGCAACTGGACATTCAGCGCGAGATATTTTTGAATTATTAGATAAAAAGAAAATTTTAATCGAAGCAAAACCTTTTGCTTTAGGAGTGCGTGCAGAACATTCACAGGAATTAATCGACAGTATTCAATACAGTTGTGATTATCGAGGTGAACATTTGCCGCCGGCTCCATATTCAATAGTAAAACAAGTAAACGGTCGTGGAATGTATTCGTTTTGTATGTGTCCGGGTGGAGTAATTGCACCTTGTGCTACAAGTCCAGGTGAAGTAGTTACAAACGGCTGGTCGCCATCCAAACGAGATCAAGCAACAGCAAATTCAGGAATTGTAATTGAGTTGAAGCTAGAAGATTTTAAACCTTTTGCAAAATTTGGTGCTCTTGCTGGAATGGAATTTCAAAAAAGCATTGAACAAAAAGCATGGCATTTAGCTGGACAAACTCAAAAAGTTCCAGCTCAGAGAATGGTTGATTTTACACAGAACAAAGTTTCTGCAGATATTCCAAAAACATCATATGTTCCCGGAACAACTTCTGTCGAAATGGGACAGGTTTTTCCAGGATTTTTATCGCAGATTTTACGTGAAGGTTTTAAAGAGTTTGGTAAATCAATGCGAGGTTACTTGACCAATGAAGCAATTTTACACGCACCAGAAAGCAGAACTTCATCGCCAGTACGAATTCCGAGAGATGCTCAAACTTTAGAGCACTTACAGATAAAAGGATTGTATCCTTGTGGAGAAGGAGCCGGATATGCAGGAGGAATTATTTCTGCAGCAATTGACGGAGAGAAATGCGCTTTGATGATTGCAGAAACATTGAAATAAGAGCTTGTTTTTTGTTACAACGTTTTTATACTTATTTAAAAGTTGCTTAGTATGATGTATTGAATATAAAAAACATATTGGTTTGTTCTTTTTGTAGTAAATAAACCATAGTTTTGAATACTTAATTTTACTATTATTTCGATTTTTTAAATACCAATTTCAATGAGCAGTTTTTTTTCTAATTTGTTTAATAGAAATAATGACCCAAAGTCGATTGTTTCTTTTGATGTTTTATACGAAGTTTATTCTCATTTATACCACGAATCAAGCAGGTTGAATTTCAAAATGAAGGGAATTCATGATACTGTTTCTGTAACCTTATATTCAATTCCAGATTCATTTGATCATGATGAAGGAAAAGCAGAAATTAAAAAGCAGGTTTTAATAATGCATACGAAATTTTAAATGAGGTATATAAAAAGGTAAATATAGGACCGCTTTCAGATGAAGAGATAAAGGAAGGATTGAGTTATTATTACATTCACATCGAATTTTTCTCAAAGCCTGCTCCAGAAATGAAAAAGCATTTGAAGCATGTTTTAAATAATTTCATTGTTTTCTTTTGTTGTACTGACAGTATGGAAACAAACGATTTTAAATTACTATATAATAACAGCTATTTTTATGATTATACACGCGGACTTTTAGAACTTAAAGCAGTCGATATAAAAGAACCAACTAATGAAATTCAGAAAATTGGTTTTAAGGATTTTGAAATTGTTTTGCAGGGTATTTGCGAATATTTAGGAGCCGAAATACCTGAAAAAGTTGTAAAACCTTCAGCAGAAAGTCTAATAGCTGAAAGTACTTCAGTTGAGCATTTTCAAGAGTTTTTGCGATTGATTTCAAGAGGAGAAATGAAAGATGAATTGTTAGAAAATCAGGCACAGATTCTTTTTGAAGCTTTTGAGGAAGGAATCGAGGACTATGATTACGATGATGAGTTTGATTTTTTTGAAGGTATAAACAGCTGGCACAGCGATTGGAAGTTTGATGCAGAAGAAGCAGAGGCTATTGTATCTGATTTGATTGATCAGGATTTTAAATTTGATTATCCTGACGAAACCTACAGTCACGATTTGTTTCCGTACATACAAAAAGAACTAGCGAAACAAGAATTAGAGTTGATGAGTTATGACACAAAAGGAGATAGTTACCTATTTTTTGTTGCTAATAAAAATGAAGTTGATAGAATTTTAGAATTGTCAGAATTGACTAAAATAGAAATTGATCAATTGTAAAGTATATTTTTCGCCACGAGTCACGTTTTATTTTAAATAATTCATGAATTTGTGGCGAAAAAAAATTAAGGGATTAAAATTATTTTTCCAGTGCTTTTTCTGCTTTCTAAAAAATCATGTGCTGTTTTTCCTTCCGATAGTTTGAATGAAGTTGGTTCTGAAAGTTTGATTTTTTTATCTAAAATCCAATTAAATAGTTGATTGGCTCTTTTTATTCTTTCTTCCTTAGAATTTAAATAACTCCACAAATCACCTCCAGTTAAAGTTTTAGAACTGTCCATTAACATTCTTGGATTTACAAATTCAGGATCTCCGCCCGCCATTCCGAAGAAAACAACTTGACCACATTCTTTCGTAACTTCAAAGCTTTCCATTAAGGTACTTCCAATACTGTCGTAAACCACATCAACACCATTTGGGATTATTTTTAAAAGATCTGATTTCCAATCCTCATTATATAGTAAAACATGATCAACACCATGTTTAATTGCTGTTTTTGCTTTTTCTGCAGATGAGGTTAAACCGATAACATTCGCCCCCAGCAATTTACTGATTTGTGTTAAAAGCTGACCAACGCCTCCGGCAGCAGCATGAATAAGAACAGTTTCGTCTTTTGTGGTTTTATGGCTGTCGGTCGCTAAATAATGTGCAGTCAAACCTTGCAGTAAAACAGAAGCAGCAGTTTCAAATGAAATATCGTCTGGCAAAGGAATAACATGATTTGTATTAACAGCAACTAATTCAGCATTAGCAAAAGGAACATCGGCAAAAGCCACACGATCTCCTATTTTATAATCTGAATTATTAGAATCAACAACAATTCCTGCACCTTCATAACCAGCAATAAAAGGTGGGTTTCCTTTTAAATGATAATTTCCCTTTCGTCTATAAACATCCGCAAAATTTAATCCAATAGCTTTCATTTCAACTAGAATTTCATTGCTCTTTAACTGCGGATTTGGGATTTCGATATATTCTAAAACATTTGATTCTCCAAAAGTAGAGAAGGTAAGTGCTTTCATTTTTAATTTATTTAAGGATGTAAAGTTCGGAAAAAATCAAAAGAAAAAGTCTCAGAATATTTGAGGCTTAGATTTATTTTCTCTCAGTCGTTCCCAATAGTTATCTTTATAAAAGGATTATTAAGATTTTTTGGAGAATGAATAATAGTTAAGACGAATAAGAATAAAAAAAATGTTTTGTTAGCTTTTGATTTTAGTTTTTTGATTATTGCAAATTACGAAAAAAACACAATCGGATATTTTATTTTAAATGTTTGATTTGTAGTATTTTGAATAAAATATGTAATTTAGAT
>NZ_NRQU01000043.1 GCF_004119495.1 Flavobacterium sp. YO12 | reverse complement strand
TTGAGTGCTTTTGTTATACAATTATTTATCAAAATATGAAATTGTTCCTTTTGTTGAATGTGAAATTTGTAGAGTGATAAATAGTGCAATTTTCTTTAAATAATTGAATTCATGTGAATTTAGAATAGTAGTTTTTAAGAAATGCTTTTTAAGAAATCTAAAAGCTGTATTTCTCTTTTTATTATTCTTACCATAAATAATCCGAAAATCAATAAAAAACCAAATCCGCTTATCACAATATAAAGATAAAAACCTCTAGATAAATTTTCTTTAAAAACAGGTAAAAGGAATGTAAAACCAGCTACATAAGTCAGATAGATTATTGGTGTGCAGATGTAGTGGATTTTTTTTCTCCATTGGTAAAATTGAGAAGCCAGTTTACTGTATTCAATTAAGGTCGTGTCCGTTTTTAAGTTTTCCAATTTTTTTACACTAATCCATTCTAAGACTACACGAAATAGGAGCATTGTGATCATTATGCACAATCCAAAATTGAATAGTGTTTGTTTGTAAGCACCAACCCAAACATAATAATAGATCAATATTATTGCGGTCAGACTCAAAATTATTCTAGTCCAAAAATGATTGCGTTTAATTTTTTTAGTGTGAGCCTCAGCTTTTTTAATAATATCTTCGGCTGCTGGCTTTATATTGGATTCTGATTGCTGATCCCAAATATTTTGTAATTCTTCAAATGTTTTCATTTTGTACACATTGAGTTAAACTTTTCTTGATTCGATGGATTCTAACGCGAAGTGTTTCTTCGGTTATTCCTATTACTTCAGATATTTCGGGATATTCTATTCCGTCTAAAGTCATCAGAATGATCATTTTATTTGTTTCTTCAAGCTTTTGTATGCATTGATACATTTGTTGAAGCTGTTCGTCTTTTTCGTTTGAATAGTTTTCTGTAACGATCTGAGGCAGAATGTCTGTTCTGATTTCTTTTTTAGAAGATGATTTTCGTAAATAAAGAAGGCACGTGTTTACAGTAATTCTGTAAATCCAAGTGCTTATGCTGGATTCATTTCGGAATGTGTCTAATTTTTCCCATACCTTAATGAAAATTTCTTGGGCAGCATCTGAAGCCAATGAAATATCTCCACAAAAATAACCTTTGCACAAACGAAACACTTTATTGTAATGTTTGTTGTATATATCGTTAAATTGTTCTTTTTCAGCCACCTTATTGTATTTCTAGTTTTACTTTTTCTATAAACCACTCAGGTTGATCATACATTACAAAATGAGCCGAGTTTGCTGCGTAATAAATTTTAACGGCTGGCAGATTTTCATACTGCGCTTTATATGTGTTTTGCACGGTATTAAGATCTGGATTTGTTGCAGCTAAAATTACTACTGGAATTTTAATTTTGGCAATTTCTTTACGCAAGTCTAAATTAAGCATTTCGATATAACCATAAACATAGGTTTTTCTATCGACAGCATTCATCCATTCGTTGATCGTTTTTTGTTTTTCTTTGTTCAAACACATATAAGAAGTCGATTGTGAATTCATTGCGCTGAATGTTTTTTGATCCATAGCCAGCATCATTTTGCTTTGCGGATTATCGTACGGAATTGTTTCTCCTTTGTAATTAGGAATCATTAAAGCAGCACTTGAAGGTAAGGCATCAACTATAATTAATTTTTTGAATAAATTAGGTTCTTCAGCAGCTAACCATAAACTCAAAGTACCGCCCAAACTATGACCAATTAAGGTCGCTTTTTTTAATTTTTTAGTTTTTACATAAGAAATAATTTGGTCTTTTATTGTAGAAAGCCACGGATTTTCGATTGGAGGAACAGTACCAAATCCTGCAAAAGTAAAAATGTGACATTCGTAATTTTTAGAAAGTTCGGCTACCGTTTCATTCCAAACTTCTCCTGTGCAGCCAAAACCAGGAAATAATAAAACAGGCGCTCCTTTTCCTTTTACATCTACCTTAAAAGCGGTTTGAGAAAAAACAGATTTTGAAACAAGAAGCATAAATGCGATAATTAAAATTGATTTAGTTTTCATAACGTTAAATTTTAAAGTTTACCTTTTGATGCAGTGCTATATTATTTGTTACCTCAAAAAGGACTTTTTTTTTAAAAATAAATTGCAATAGCGCATAAATAGGCGCTTAACGAATGAAAAAAAAATGAAATAAGGGATTTAGTTAACTATTTGACAGTTGATTATTCGTGTTATTTAGCTAAACAATCGGAATGAAAAAACTAAAATTTTAGAAATGAAAATGTTCGTTTAAGCAATTGATATTGCTTTTTTGCAAATCATTAATAAAGGAAGCAGTCGAAGTAGAATTGTGAACAAAAAGATATTGGTTTTTATTTTTGAATTAAAGAGTTTAATAAACTAGAAACGGCAGAATTATAAAAACGTCCAATTGGTAATTGTTTATTTTGAATGTTGATATGATTTGCATTATAGCCGGATATTTTTTTTATCGCAGCAAGAAAAGAGCGATGAATTCTCAAAAACAAACCTTCAGGCAATTTATCTTCCATTTCGGTTATAGACTGGTAAGTTTTGTAGCAGCCTGACAGCGTATAAATTAGTAAATAATTTCCTTGAGATTCAAAATAATATATTTCATCAAGAAAAAGTTTAACCATTTTTCTTTCGCATTTTACAAAGATAAAAGCACGATCTGTTTCTTGACTTTTAGAATGCAAAACTATCTCGTTTGATTCTCTTATTTTTGAGTATTTGCTTATGGCTTTTGTAAAACGTTCTAATGAAATAGGTTTTAGAATATAGTCTACAGCTTCAATCTCAAAACCTTCAACGGCGTATTCTGTATAAGCCGTTGTAAAAATTACTGCTGTTTCTGAGGGCAGACTTTTGGCAAATTCGATTCCAGATTTTCCAGGCAGATTTATATCTAAAAAAATAAGATCTATTTTGTTTGACTTTATTGCATTTTGCGCATTTGATACACTGGTAAATTTACCCTTTAGATCTAAAAAATCAAATTTAGCAATATGAAGTTCCAGTAAAATGGATGCAGGTAATTCATCTTCAATAATAATACAGTTAATTGCTGCCATCTTTTATTTTTATTTTTAAAGAAACAAAAAAGCTTACTGTCTCATTTTTTATGGTCAAAACGTGTGTGTCTGGATACAATAGTTCTAGTCTTCTTTTTACATTCGAAATTCCTATGCCACTGTTTACATTTTCAGGATACAGATTAATATTTTCAGAAAGGCTGTTCTCAATTTTAACAACTAACCATTCATCATTAATAGTAATAGAAATAGTTATCCAGCCTTGATTGTTTTCGTCTAAACAATATTTATAACTGTTTTCAATAAACGGCAATATCAAAAAAGGTTCTATCGAATGGTTTTCTACAGAGCCATAAACACTAAAACTCAATTGAAGTTGATTCTCAAAACGCAATTGCTGCAGCGAAATATAATTTTTGAGGTAATCTATTTCATTTTCTAACGAGATGTTTTTGTTGTTAACATCGTAAATAGAAAATCGCAGGATATCGGATATTTTTAAAACGATTTCAGCAGAATCATCAGATTTGCTTAGAATTTTAGAATACAAACTATTGAGAACGTTAAACAAAAAATGCGGATGAAACTGATTTCGAAGAGATGAAAGTTCGGCTTGCAGTTTTTCTGATAAAATAGTTTGTACTTTATTTTTTTCTTCCGCTAAATAATAAAATAGTTTAAAAGCTATTGGTATTGTAACTACAAATTGAAGTTTACTCACATTATACAAAAAGACAGGTGCCGATAAAAGAGGTTCAATTTTCCAGAATGTTAGATAATAACGCAGGATTATAAAATTGTCTATTAAACGTTGTAAAAAAGCAAAAAGCAGAATTAGAATAACGTAAGCAGTAATAAAAGTTATCGTTTTTTTCTTGAATAATAAACGAGGCATTAAAAACTCAACAACAATAGTTACAAAAAGAATCTTAGGCAAAATACTATACCATTCGTTGCGC
The DNA here is from genome assembly GCF_004119495.1 of Flavobacterium sp. YO12. Classification (GTDB taxonomy): domain Bacteria; phylum Bacteroidota; class Bacteroidia; order Flavobacteriales; family Flavobacteriaceae; genus Flavobacterium. The sequence continues at coordinate 38,489 of NZ_NRQU01000043.1, read as the reverse complement.
AATGCTGTAATAAAATCATTGGCAGGCAAACCCTGAATTAAACTAAAAAGTAAAATATAACCCAGCCAGTATAAGGTATACAATCTAATTATGAGCGATCTACTTTCAAGATCATATGCCATTATCTTCATTTTACTTATTTGTTTTTCTGATACATGTAAAAATAGTGCTTTTGTTTGAAACCTAAATTGTCGTTTGCAACGTAAACAATGTTGTTTGAATAAGTTGCTTTTTTAGAATACTGAAGAAAAATATCTTTCGGCAGTAATATTAATCTAAAAATAGCTTGAGATGAAAAAAACATTCTTTTTTTACTTGGTTTTAATGTGCTTCACATGTATTGTTAATGCCAAAAATATTGACGTTTATCCTACCAATTGGTGGACAGGAATGAAAACAAATTCGATACAATTACTTATTCGAAGTACAGATGAAGCCTTTTCATCAGCTGATGTAAGTATAAATTATTCAGGAATAAAAGTTCTGAAAACACATCAGTTTTCAAACAAAAAATATCTAGCTGTAGATATTATAATTTTGCCAGAAGCTGTTGCAGGAACTGTTTTTATTGAAGTTGTTAAAAACGGAAAAAAACAGAAAATTAACTGGCAGCTTAATGCTCGAAGATCAGGAAATGGCACCGAATATGCGCAAGGTGTAAATTCTTCAGATTTTATAGATTTGATAATGGTAGATCGCTTTAGTAACGGCGATCCGTCAAATGATCGGGTAAAAGGAATGAGAGATCAATCGTTAGACCGAAATCAAATGTACGATCGTCATGGAGGCGATTTGCAAGGTGTAATCAATAATTTAGATTATCTGCAGGGTTTAGGCATAACTGCTTTATGGTTTACACCTGTGATGGAAAATGATATGATGAACCGCACAGAACATGGTTATTCGATTACAGATCATTATAAAATTGATGCTCGCTATGGAGGTGATAAAGCGTACAAAGAATTAAGTAATCAGCTGCACAAACGCGGCATGAAACTAATATTTGATGCTGTTTACAATCATTTTGGGCTGTATCATTTTTTAGAACAAGATCAGCCGGAAAATGACTGGGTGCACCGCTGGCCAGAGTATACGCAGACAATTTATAGAGAACAGCCGTTGTTTGATCCATACGGAGCAAAATCAGATCAGAAAAAAATGAGCAATGGCTGGTTTGATAAAATTATGCCGGATATTAATCAGGATAATCCATACATGGCAAACTTTTTAATTCAAAACTGTATTTGGCATATTGAAACTTTTGGAATTGACGGTGTTCGTTTAGATACGTACACGTACAATGATTTGAATTTTGCAAATAGATGTAATCAAGCCATTCTAAATGAATTTCCTAAGATGTCTATTTTTGGAGAAATCATGGTTCATGGCGTTGCGAATCAAGCTTATTTCGAACAAAATAATATAGAAACGCCTTTTAAAAGTAATCTGCCATCGGTTGTTGATTTTCAGAGTTTGTATTACGGAATTATTCCTGCGCTTACACAGCCATTTGGCTGGACAGATGGTGTAAACAAATTATATTATACTTTAAGCAGTGATTTTTTGAGTAAAAATCCAATGCAAAAAGTATTGCTTTTAGATAATCATGACGAGCCTCGTTTTTTCTCGGTTGTCGGTGAGAATGTAGAGAAACAAAAAATGGGTTTTCAATGGCTGTTAACCTGCCGTGGAATTCCGCAATTGTATTACGGTTCAGAGGTTTTGGTTAAAGGATTTAAAGCACCAGACGGCTTGGTACGCAGTGATTTTCCTGGTGGATGGAGTACTGATGCAAAAAATGCTTTTACAGGAAAAGGTTTAACAGATGATGAAAAATCGACTCAGGATTTGGTTCGAAAACTAGCCAATTTTAGAAAAACATCTTCGGCATTAACCACAGGAAAATTAATGCATTATGTTCCAGTTGATGGCTTGTACGTGTATTTTAGATATGATGAAAAGCAAACGATTATGTGCGTTATGAATACGAGTAATGACGCTAAAGAAGTCGATTTTCAGAAATATATGGAGAGAACAGAAGGATTCAATTCAGCTAAAAACGTTGTGACAGATGAAAAGTTTTCATCCTTGAAAAAAACATCGATACCTGCGATGAAAATGTGGGTTTTGGAATTAAATAAATAATTCAGGTTTTTAGTGATGAAATTTTATTTTTAAGATTTAGAATTTAAATCAGCACAAAATATTGTATTTTTAGGGTAATCTATTTTTATCAGAATAAAATAGAACTTAATTGCTGAAAGGAAAAATACAACCTGTTTCAGTATTTTACATTATACCACTTGAATAACAATAATAGTAAACAAATTTAGAATGAGTAATATAAAAAAACTTAAGGCAGTAGCTTATGGCGAAGTGCTTTGGGATGTTTTTGTCAATGAAAGAAAAATTGGCGGTGCACCTCTTAATGTCGCAATGCGAATGAAAACGTTAGGATGCGAATCGGCAATGATTAGTTGTGTAGGAAAAGACGCAGATGGAGAAATAATTATTGATTACGTAAAAAGTTTAGGACTTGAAACTGCGGCTATTTTTAAATCTGAGGAATTTGCAACAGGATTAGTAAACGTAGCATTAAACGAGCAAGGATCGGCAAGTTATGAAATAAAATACCCATCAGCTTGGGATAAAATTGTATTGAATGATTTAGCTAAAGAATTAGCTGCTAATGCTGATGTTTTAATATACGGAAGTTTAGTTTGTCGTGATGAAGTATCAAGAAACTCACTTGACGAGCTATTGAAATCAAGCGTTTACAAAGTTTTTGATGTCAATTTAAGAAAACCTCATTATACATATGAAATTATAGAACATCTAATGAATTCGGCTGATTTTATAAAATTTAATGATGAAGAATTATTAGAAATTACTTCCGTAATGAATTCTCCTTTTTCCAGCTTAGAGGAAAATATGCAGTTTGTTGCCGAGAAAACAAAAATAAAAGCCATGTGTGTAACTAGAGGTAAAGACGGTGCTTTATTAATGTGGGAAGGACAATTGTATGAAAACAATGGTTATCCTGTAAAAGTAGCGGATACAGTAGGAGCAGGAGATTCATTTTTAGCAGCCTTAATTACGTCGTTACTCACTGGTAAAGAGCCTCAAAAAGCGATTGATTTTGCCTGTGCAGTTGGCGCTCTAGTTGCCGAAGCACCGGGTGCGAATCCTGAAATTTCTCAAGCTGAAATTGAAGCTATAATGAAAAGAGTTAGAGCGTAAAATATAAAATCTGAAGATTCAAAGCCGTTCTATTGAACGGCTTTTTTGTTTTCGAATTAAAAAGATAGTCTTTTTTGATTTTTGTAATGCTTTGTTTTCGTGTGTTTTAACTTTTTTTATTAAATTTGATGTAAGAATTTCTAGCCAAGACCATTATGGAAAAATTAAAACGCCCGGTGTATCTTAAAGCCGGTACTGATGATTTTTTTAAGAAGTTGCGCACAGAAGTGAACGAAACGGTATTACAAAATTCATCATTGTACCTATTCAACATTATTAAGTCGTTAGGACTTTTGGTACTTTTCTTTTCCTCTTACACTTGTATTTTACTGTTTGGAAACAGTACCCCTTTATTATTCTTTTTCTATATTTTGTGCGGTATAACTATGATCGTACTTTTTATAAATGCTTTTCATGACGCCGCGCATGGTGCCTTATTCAAAAAATCAAAACATAATGAATGGTTTATGTATGTGCTGGAGCTTTTTGGAGGCAATCATTGGCTTTGGACTCGACGTCATATCAATCTTCATCATGCATATCCAAATGTTCCCGATTGGGATATAGATATTAAACAAAGTGACATTATAAGGATTTTTCCAAACAGCCCATTGTTCAATTATCATAAGTATCAACATATTTATATGTGGTTTATTTATCCATTGTACAGCTTAAATTGGATTTATATTAGGGATTTCAAAGACTTTTTTGGAAATAGAAATAATTATGTAAAAAAAGTGGTAGAGAACATTCCGCAAAAAGAAATATACAAGCTGTTTTTAGCAAAAGCCCTTAACTTATTTTATCTGCTTTTTATTCCTATGATCGTATTAAAGCAGCCTTGGTATATAGTTTTAGCAGGCTGGTTTTCGATGCATTTGTGCGGTAGTATGTTGGGAGTTGTCGCACTTGTGTCAACACATGTTGATGAAGATGCGCATTTTCCAGAAACCGATGAAGATGGAAATTTATCAGCAACTTGGGCAATGCATCAAATGATTGTTACTAAGGATTTCAGCACCAATAGTAAATTAGCGAATTTTTTATACGGAGGCTTTACGCATCATGTTGCCCATCATCTTTTTCCGGGTGTCGGACATACTTATTATCCTTATATAACCCCAATAATTATGCGCTATGCTGAGGAGTATGATCTTCCTTATACTTCCTATCCGTTTTATCATGCAGTTCGATCACACTTTAGAATGCTCAAAAATAAAGGTGTGAAAGAAAATATTATGATGACAGGCGAAATATAAAGATTTGTCTTAGTTAATTTCTAGCCCATTACATTGAATTTTATTGTGGCTGTAATGCTCCAGAGGAGCAAAACAGTTATAGTTTAATTTACTCTACTTTTTATAAAGCCCCAGCGGGGCGGCATTTTATAGGCCCTAAATATTTCGCTCCGCCGGAGCTTTAAATCTTTTTCAAAAACTCTGGCTATAAATATTTTGCTCCTCTGGAGCATTTTTAAGACTAATTTTTAGAGTCTGTAAAAAAAACGATTACATCAAAAGGTCTAATTCCATCTTTTTCAATAAGTGTGTAGTTAAAAATGTAAATGAAAAGTTAACGATTTGTAAATACAATATACAATTAGAGGCTTATTCATTAAAAAACCGTGTTTGACTTAGGTATTTTGCTTTTTTTGGAAAAATTTAAGAATTGGTTACTTTTCAAATTACTATATTTGGCCCACCATCAAGAAAAGTATACTCTTTTCAAACAACAAATATGTAATCCTTCGCTTTGCGTTCATGAAACAAATTAAGTTCATAAGTATTATTTTACTCTTTCTGCTCACTTTTACAAGCAGTGCAGAGTACTTTAAGCACCCTTCTGAATTTTCAGTTTGTCATGGTCAGGATTTCCTTTCAACATCAGAAATACCAGAGGTTTTACCTTCAGCACTAATTATATCCAAAGATCTGGATATACATTTTATAGTCAAAAAGAAGATGAAATCTCGTGCAGTCTCTTCAGACAGCAGTATTTTAAAGAGTTTATATTTTACCAAATTAGTACATTTTAAGGTCTTTGAAGACAGCTTAATTTATGGTATAGCAAACATATATCAAATTCAGCGTCATACACATCTTCACTTGTACCAGCTTTTCTAGATTTCCCAATTCCCTTTTATTTTTATATACAGAAACAACTTTCTGCAATACTGCCTTGTATTTGTTTTATAAAGGTATTTGCGCTATAAAAATATGCCCTAAAACGGTACTGCTCAAAACAATAAGCAGTATACGATAAACTCTCTATTTTCAGTATTTAACCCATTTACCACTCCCTATAAATCAATATAGGGAGCCAGTATATTTATGTAATTTTTAAAAAACAATTATGAGCATTAGTAAAAAACAATTCCTTTTGTACGCATTCTCTGTTTTATTTCTAGCTTCTTGCGGAGATAAAGCCGAAAAAAAATCCGCAAATATAAAAACACTGCCTGTATATAAGGTAACTGTAAAAGATACCATCGTTTCAAATCGATTTGTTGCTGATGTACATGCTAAAAATAATGTCGAAATTCATGTTCGTATACCTGGATTACTAGATAAAGTATATGTAAGCGAAGGACAAAGAGTAAAAAAAGGACAAATTCTTTTTAAGATCAGTGACGTAGAACTTCAAATACAACTTTTAAAAGCCGAAGCTGTTTACAAAAGCACATTGGCAGACCTTCGAATTGCAACAGTTGAACTGGAGCAAGCTCAAACTCTTTTTAATAAAAAAGTAATTGCTGACAAAGAATTAGAATTGTCAAAAGCAAAGCACGATGCAGCAAATGCTAAAGTTGCTCATGCTTCGGCAGAAAGAAAAGCGATAAAACAACAAATTAGTTTTACAACCATAACAGCACCTTTTGACGGAACTGTAGATCGTATACCATTTAAAGAAGGAAGTTTAGTAGAAAACGGCTCTTTGTTGACAACAGTTTCGCAACTAGACGATGTATATGCTTATTTCTCGATACCCGAAAATATTTACTTTCAAATGATGGCAGATAAAAGCCTTAATACCAAAGGCGATATCAAATTAGTATTGCCAAACGGTATGGTTTACGGTCAAACTGGAGAATTAAAAACAGCCGATGGAGAAATTGACAGACAAACAGGTTCTATTCAATACAAAGCCAAATTTCATAATCCGCAAGGTTTTATCAAACACGGAACATCTGGAAAATTGATTATTTCAGAGCCAAGAACAAATGTTGTTTTAATTCCGCAAAAAGCAGTTTTCTCTATCCAAGACAAGCAATTCGTGTTTGTAGTTGATAAAGGAGGAATTGTAAAAATGACCAATATTGTTATCGGAAGCACTCTTGATGATGTTTACATTTTGAAAAAAGGATTAAAAAAGAACGATCTTATTGTACATGAAGGAACTCAATCACTTCGAGATGGAGATAAGATTAACATTAGAGACGCACAAAGTGTAAGCTTATAAGCCATTAGATAATTATTACTAAAAAAATATAAAATGATAGAGTTGTTTATCAAAAGAAAAATATTATCACTTATCATATCTGTGATGATAGTACTTTTGGGGTTATTGGCTTTGTTTCAATTACCCATAACGCAGTTTCCAGATATTGTACCGCCGTCTGTAACCGTAACGGCAAAATATACAGGTGCCAATGCCGAAGTATCGGCCAATGCCGTGGCACTACCTTTAGAACGTGCCATAAATGGTGTACCGGGAATGACTTATATGTCGACCGTTACCTCAAATGATGGTTTAACCCTAATTCAGGTTTTCTTTGAAGTAGGAACAGATCCTGATCTTGCTGCTGTAAACGTTCAGAACAGGGTAACAACTATTCTTGACGAACTTCCAGAAGAAGTAATACGAGCCGGAGTTACCACCGAAAAGGAGGTAAATAGTATGTTGATGTACTTAAATATTACAAGTACAGATAAAACTCAGGACGAACAGTTTATCTTCAACTTTACGGATATTAATATTCTTCAGGAATTAAAACGTATTGATGGAGTAGGTCGTGCCGAGATTATGGGACAGAAAGAATACTCGATGCGTGTATGGCTGGATCCACAAAAAATGCTTTCCTATAATATTTCGGCAAACGAAGTGATAACTTCACTGCAAAAACAAAATATTTCTGCAGCTCCCGGTAAAGTTGGAGAAGGATCTGGACAGCTTGACAATCAGCTTCAATATGTAATTAAATACGGAGGAAAATTCTTTGAACCTAAACAGTATGAAGAAGTGCCGCTTCGTGCCAATTCTGATGGTACAATCTTACGATTAAAAGATATTTCTAATATCGAATTTGGAGCAATGAGTTACGGAATGGTTTCTAAAACTGACGGAAAACCTTCGGCTTCCATCATGTTGAAACAAAGACCAGGTTCTAATGCCTCTGAAGTAATTGCCAGCGTAAAAGAAAAAATGGCAGAGCTGAAAATATCGTCTTTCCCTCCTGGAATGGATTATAATATTGCTTATGATGTATCTCGTTTCCTTGATGCCTCAATCGATGAAGTTTTAAAAACATTAATAGAAGCCTTTATTCTAGTAGCTTTTGTTGTTTTTATATTCCTGCAAGACTGGCGTTCTACGTTAATACCAGTATTGGCAGTGCCAGTAGCCTTAATTGGTTCATTTGCTTTTATGTCGATGATGGGATTCTCTATAAACCTGCTTACCCTTTTTGCCCTAGTACTTTCCATAGGAATCGTTGTCGATAATGCTATTGTAGTTGTAGAAGCCGTCCATGTTAAAATTTCCGAAGAACATATGGCGCCTCTGCCCGCAACAATTAGTGCGATGAAAGAAATTACAGGAGCTGTTATTGCGATTACAATTGTTATGGCAGCCGTGTTTATACCAGTTGCATTCTTGAGCGGTCCTGTTGGAGTTTTCTATAGACAGTTTTCGCTTACTATGGCAATTAGTATTGTAATTTCAGGAATTAACGCCCTTACATTAACACCAGCTTTGTGTGCCATAATGCTTAAACCGCATGATCCAGATAAAAAGAAAACATCATTATTAGATCGTTTCTTTGTTCGTTTTAATGCGTGGTTCGACAACATTACTTCGAAATACATCAGAGTATTGTCAAAATTTGCAGATAGAAGTTCGATGACTATTGGACTTTTAGTTTTGTTCTGTTTCCTTACTTGGGGAACTTCGAAGTTCTTACCTTCAGGATTTATACCTTCTGAAGATCAGGGAATGGTGTATGTAAACGTAACTACACCACAAGGAGCTACGGTAGAACGTACCGAAAAAGTACTTGATGAAGTAACTCGCATCGCCAAACAAATTGATGGAGTTGACAACGTAACAACTCTTGCCGGTTACAGCATCGTTACTGAAATTGCAGGAGCTTCATACGGTATGGGAATGATAAATCTGAAAGATTGGAAAGATAGAAACATTTCTGTAAATGAATTTATTACCATGCTTACGCAGAAAACAAAAGGTATCGCAGATGCACAAATTGAAGTTTTTGCACCGCCTACAGTTCCCGGTTTTGGTAACACCAGCGGTTTTGAATTACGTTTACTGGACAAATCAGGCGGAACTATCAATAATACGGATGCAGTTACTAAAAACTTTATTAAAGAATTAAATGCTTCGCCAGAAATACAAAATTCATTTACAAGTTTTGATGCTACATTCCCGCAGTATTTAATACATATTGATTATGATCTTGCAGCCAAAAAAGGAATCTCTGTAGACAATGCCATGTCTACCTTGCAAACCATGCTCGGATCGTTTTATGCCACAAACTTTATTCGTTTTTCTCAAATGTATAAAGTAATGGTACAAGCAAGTCCGCAGTTTAGAAAAAATCCAGAAAGTATTCTAGACATGTATCTTAAAAATGATGCAGGCGAAATGGTGCCATTTTCAACATTTATAAAACTAGAACGAGTTTACGGCCCAGAGGTTTTAACCCGTTATAATATGTATATGTCTGCCATGATCAATGGTGAACCAGCCGATGGATACAGTTCTGGAGAAGCCATTGCAGCCGTAGAAAAAATCGCTGCCGAAAAACTGCCAAGCAGGTTTGAGCTCGAATGGTCAGGAATGACACGTGAAGAAATTCTATCAGGAAACCAAACCATTTACATTTTTGCCTTATGTATTCTTTTCGTTTACTTATTACTTGCTGCACAATACGAGAGTTTACTGCTTCCGTTTCCAGTGCTTTTAAGTTTACCTGTAGGAGTTTTTGGTTCCTATCTCGCATTGCTGGCAGTGGGCTTAGACAATAATATTTATGCTCAGGTCGCTTTAGTCATGCTTATAGGACTCCTCGCCAAGAATGCCATTTTGATTGTAGAGTTTGCGATTGCCCAGAACAAGCTGGGGCAAGGAATTACCGAAGCTGCAATTGAAGGTGCAAGATTACGTTTCAGACCTATTTTGATGACCTCATTTGCTTTTATTTCTGGACTTATACCATTGTGTATTGCCTCTGGAGCTGGTGCAATTGGAAACCGATCTATTGGTACTGCAGCTGCAGGAGGAATGTTAATAGGAACTGTTTTTGGACTGGTAATAATTCCGGGGCTTTACATCCTGTTTGCAAAAATTGAAAAAGCTTGGAATAAATAAATGAAAACAATGAAAAATAATTTTAGAAAATTTCTTAAACATACAGAGTCAATATATCTCATTACGAATAAATCAAAATATGTACTTGTAGTTGTGTTTTTAATGTTACTTTCTGCCTGTTCTGCCCCGAAAGAGGCAGAGCAGCAGAAGGTAAAAACACTGCCTGAAAATTTTGCCTCAAATCCAAAAACAACAGACAGCCAACAGACATTTACACCGCTAAAAACAGAATCGTATTTTAAAGATCCAGAGCTGGAAAAATTGTTAGACATAGCAGTCGCTCAAAATCCTGATTATTTAGCAATGCAGCAAAGAATTCTCATTGCAAATTCACATCTAAAAGTGGCAAAATTAGCTTTACTGCCATCATTTGATATTGGTGCAGATGTTTCAGGAACACATTACGGTAAATATACTATGGATGGCGTAGGAAATTTTGATACTAATTTCTCGCAGAACATATCAGAAAAACAAAGAATTAATACAGACGTAACTCCTAATTTGTTTTTAGGAGGAAAAGTATCTTGGGAAGCTGATATATGGGGAAAACTGAGCAATAGAAAAAAAGCTGCCCAACAAAGATTTCTTGCATCGCAAGAAGGAGTAAGATTGTTGCAGACAAGATTATTGAGCGATGTTGCTGAGCTTTATTTTAAGCTTATTGCGCTCGACAAGCAAAAAGTAATTTATGAGCGAAACTTAAAAACGCAGCAGCGTGCCCTTGATATTGTTTCGGCACAACGAGCAGTTGGTAAAGCAACAGAATTAGCAGTGCAGCAATTTAATGCTCAAAACAATAGTATTTTGGCTGAAGCCGAAGAATTAAACCTTAGTATAGATCAAACAGAAAAAGCTTTGCTGACTCTTTTAGGTGAATACGGAGGTAAAGTAACCAGAAGTAAAGATTTTCTATCAGGACATCTTGAAGTGCTGAATCAAAGAATGAGTGTTGATTCTATCATACATAACCGACCAGATGTGTCACAAGCTTATTTCGAATTACTTGCAACAAAAGCGGATGCCAAATCAGCGAGAGCTGCTTTTTTTCCAACAGTAAACTTAGGAGGTTATGTTGGTCTTAATTCATTCTCTTTTGCAACATTCTTTGACAGCGGATCATTTGCTTGGCAGTTATTGGGCGGAATTACTGCGCCAATATTTAATAAGGGACAAATTAAACATGAGTTTTTTACTGCTAATCGCAGACAGCAGATCAGCTTTTTAGAATATCAAAATTCAATCACGACTGCTTACAATGAATTGAGTGCGTTATTGTATCGTACAAAAGCGTTTGAAGATGTTTTAAAATACAAATCAAAACAAGTTGAACATCTCGAAATTGCAGTAAATGTGTCAAATGATTTGTATTTGAGCGGTTATGCCAATTATCTGGAAATAATAAACGCACAAAAAGACATGCTTCAGGCAGAACTTGATTTTGTAGACATACAATTTAAAAATGTAAGCTCGCAAGTATTGTTGTACAAAGCTTTAGGAGGAGGAATAAATTAAAAACTTCTTCCATACTATTTCTAATAAAATGCGTAAAAGTCTAAGACTTTTGCGCATTTTTTTTGCTGTTTATCTTTTGTACGAAAAAAACTTAGTTAAAGAAAAATATTTATATTTATCGAGACGAATTGAATCTGACTAAATAGTTAAGAAGTCAAATTAAATAGTATGAAAAGAATATCTAGTAACACGACATACTTTCGAAGAAAAATTATTCCAATAATTCTCTCTGTAAATTTACTAGTAATGTTTTTGGGCTTTTTAACTTTTGATTTTACATTTAGAGATTTAGCATTTATATTTTTTCCAACTTTAATTTTTTTTATTGCATGGATATTAAGATTTAGAAAACTAGAAATAGTCTATTTAGGGGATAAGTTTTTAGAAACTAATACTCAAATGATATTATTTGAGAATATTATATCTGTCAATAAAATAAGTTCATTTTGTTATAAGATAACATATAAAGTAGATAACATATCTAAGTCCATTATTTTTATGATCGATTCATTTCCTTCGTATCCATCCTCAATTCCCAATTCATTGAAAGAAATTACAGAGTTTGTAAAAAATAATAAAGGGTAAATTACATTTTACTTTGTGACGATTCATTCAATTAATCAGCCAAAAGAAAAATCAAAATTATCCATTTGAAAACCGATTAAATAGGAGATTGACATTTTTTTGAGTAATTTCATTTTTTCAAAATTTAAAATTCATGGTACAATTAACCAAAACTCTTTTTGTAATCGCTTTTTTTTCAATCATAAATGCAAATGCTCAAAACGAAACATATGCAAGTCCTAAAGAAGTTGCAGATACAACTTTTGTAAATTTAAAAGACTATAGCAAAGATTTTGTGTACGATATGAAATATGCGACCGAAGACAATTTTTTGAAAGCAAAAGTATACGATTGTGCAGAATGTTTACTGCGCTATAAAACAGTTAAGGCTTTAATCGCCGCCAATAAAGATTTTATTGAGAAAGGCTATAGAATTAAGCTTTTCGACTGTTACAGACCTTTATCAATTCAGAAAAAAATGTGGGAGATTGTTCCAAAACCAGAATATGTTGCAGATCCTAAAAAAGGATCTATACATAATAGAGGAGGAGCTGTAGATATTACATTAGTCGATTCTAACGGAAAAGAACTGGAAATGGGAACTTCTTTTGATTACTTTGGTTTTGAGGCAAGTCACAGCTTTCCAACACTTCCTAGAAAAGTAAAATCAAATAGAAAATTTCTAAAAAAAATAATGATTCAGAATGGGTTCAATCCATTCGATTCAGAATGGTGGCATTATAATTTAAAAACAGGGCTCAAAGACCCTGTTTCTAATCAAAAATGGACGTGTGAATAATTAATTATTCAACACATCTTATGTTTTGCATAAAGTAAGTATTGGGTTGATACGTCTTGCCGTTCATTTCAGAAATCAACTCGCCTCTTACAATATAATCATCTATATCAGTCAAGTACTTAATTCTCATGATCGAAACAGGGGATTTTTTCAATTCCTCAAAATTATCCTTCATAAACATAAAAATTCCTGTATTTACACGGTTGTCAAAACCTTTATCATCACGAAGTAAAGTACCGCAGTTTTCTTGATTGATATGTAGTAAAGTAACAATTTTACCATTTTCTAACTGCAAAAATATTTTTGAGTTTTTATCAAAACAGTTGGCTTTCATAAAATCTTTACTTTTTTGAATCAACTGCACGTTCAAAGTTGGAAGACCATCCGTTTGTGCCAGCGAAAAGAAGATGTAGCTGGAAGTACCTCCAAAGTTTTTCTCGCTTACTAAATATTCATTAGTTATTTTATAAGTCCCAATAGAATCGGTAACATTAGTACTGTATTCACATGGTTTTTGTGCAAATGCGGTAAAGGTTAATAAGAAAAAGGTTAGTGTAATTAAGTGTTTCATTTTAAATTATTTTTGTGCAAATTAAAACTATTTTGTTGTCATTTTTATCAGTTGTAAAAAAACAATATTTATTACCTCCATTTTTTATTTTCCATTTTTTTCGAATGTTCTCTACCGTTTCAGGAAAATTTCTGGTGGTAATATTGGCCTGCTCATTTGCAAGCTCCGTTTTCATGTCATTTTTATTGTACGGAATCACTTTTTCTATTTCGAAAGCACGCCCAGGAAAATCAATTAATTCGTCAGAAGTATATAAATGCGAATGTTTGTGCAGTTTACCAATTTTAAAAATCGAGCTTACTTCATCAAATCCACCAGATTTCATTATTGCCGAATTGGGTTCGTAAATATACTTTTTAGGCAATTCATAAGGTATAAAATCCATTTCGTCATCCAAAACAAATTCAAAAGTTTCGATTTTATCCTTTAAAATATTAGCTGTTTTTAATGTGATGCTGCCTTTATACTGATTGTGAATTTCAAAAAGTAATTCCTTAACCTCGTTTTCAAGAGCAATTATATGAATGTTTTTTACAAATTTTAATTCAGATAAACCCGCAGAAATATCTAGTAAAGGAGCCGTTTTGATTAAAATTGAATTCGATTTTTCAAAATAAAAGTCTAATGATTCCGGAACATTTGGCAAACAGTCTTTCAACATAAAAACTTTGCCTTTGGCATCATTTCGACGAGAAGGATCAATATAAATCCAATCCCATTTTATTTCAGATTTATCTAAAATATCTGCAGAATCAGCAGCGTAGAAATCACAGTTTACAACTTTCAGCTGTTCAAAATTATGTTTTACAATATTGGATAAATCTTCATTGATTTCGCAATGAGCAACAACTTTAAACTTTTTAGAAAAGTAATAATCATCAACTCCAAAACCGCCCGTAAGGTCAATTAAAGTTTTGCCAGAAATTAAAGAAGCTTTATAGTCAGCCGTTTTTTCTGATGAGGTTTGTTCAACAGAAACCTTGCTTGGATAAATAATGTTTTCCGTTGAGAACCAAGTTGGCAGTTTGTCTTTAGCTTTAGTTCTGGCTTCGATTTGATTTAAAACTGCGATCCAGTCAACCTCAGGAAAAGGATTTTTCTGAAGCGCAAGTTTACTAATAGAAACACCAGTATTTTGAGTAATAAATTGTTGAATATTTTTGTTTAAAATCGAAAAGTTCAATGCTAAATTCTTTCAGTTAATACGGAGACAATTTTGTTGTCAGGGAAAAATTCTTTTAAGATTACTTTTACCATCGTAAAAAATGGAATTGCAATAATCATTCCTACGATTCCAAAAGTGATACCGCTGATTACCGTAATTAAGAATATCTCTAACGGATGCGAATTTACACTTTTTGATGAAATTATAGGCTGGCTGATATTATTATCAATTGCCTGAACAAGTAAAAAGCCTATGACTACATATATGGTAGTAGGTAAAATCTCCGATTGAAAATCTTGCCCAATTAAACTGATCATCGTTAATAATGCCGCCAAAATAGTTCCAATAATTGGACCTATATAAGGTATAATATTTAAGATGGCACATAAAAAAGCGATTACGAATGCATTTTTGTTACCAAAAATAAGAAGCACAATAAAATACAAAATAAATACAACCGTTAATTGAAGCAGTAAACCGATAAAATAGCGGGTTAAAAAATGATTTATCTTGGCAACTGAGTTTAAAATTTTATCTTCATTAGTGTCAGGCAGAATTTTTCTTGCAGAAACTTTAAAAGCATCTTGATCTTTAATAAAGAAAAAAGTGATGAAAAATACTGAAACGAATCCCATACCCATATCAGCCATAAAACTGAAAATAGAGTTTAGAAATCCCGTAAAGTAAGTTAAATCCAGCATAGAAGTTATTTTAGATTCTTTTAAAACTTTGTTCAAATCTACATGTTGAATATTAAAGTAACTTTCGATACTTTTTTCTGTAGCAATAAACTGCTGCTGCAAGTTGTTAGTATCGAGCAGTGATAAATTATTGGCTTGAGAGATAATTAATGGAACAAATAGTAAAATAAACCCCACTAAGGCTAATACAAAAAGAATAAGTGTAGTAGTAGCAGCTAATGAATTACTGAATTTTAGTTTGTTCTTTAAAAACTGCACTAACGGATTTGCGATTAAACATAATATTAAAGAAATACATAAGTAAACAATAACACTTTGAATTTCATATAAAAAATAGAGTCCCGCGCCAACAAGTAAGATTGTAGTTAAAGCTCTTAAAATTCCGTTTGAAATAGTTTTTGACGTTACCATATTTAAATTTTAGATGATAAATATAGGAAAAAGCTTTTGAAAATTTTGGATAAACAAAAAAAAGCGAGATGATAACATCTCGCTCTTTGTTTTGTAAATACGGTGTTTGATTTAGATCCCAAAAGCCGCTCTTGGTCCTCCCGAAAGAAAAATAGCAGCCATTCTGCTTTTTTGTCCTTCCGAAAACATATACATAGCATTATCGTCAACATAATCCATATAATTCATTGTCATTTCTACAGGAGTTCCCGTACATGTGCTGTAATGCGGGTATGCTGGAACACCATAGTTTGCAGTATTGTGCGTTGGTGTATCCGTCACTAAGTCACTTCCACAGCTTGCATCTCCCCAAATATGGCGTAAATTCATCCAGTGACCCACTTCGTGAGTTGCAGTTCTACCAAGGTTAAATGGCGCATTTGCAGCTCCAGATAAACCAAAGTATCTAGAGTCAACTACAACTCCATCTGTAGCCGAAGCTCCACCAGGAAATTGTGCATAACCCAAAATTCCGCCTCCAATTGCGCAAGACCATAAGTTAAGTTTTGTCGTAGGAGAAGTTGGTGCGATACCGCCTTGAGCCGTTTTTTTCATGGCGTCATTTGTACCCCAAGAAGTTTTGGTAGTTGATTTTCTGATCACTTGATCTAAAACAAATGTAATTCCGATATTGGCTTTAACTCCTGCAAATAAAGCTGGAACATTTCCGTAATCAGAATTTTGTGCGTTAAAATCTTTGTTTAAAACATCGATTTGCGTTTGAATTTGTGCATTTGAAATATTCTGTGCTGCGGTTTTATACAAAACATTCACAACAACAGGAATTTCGATTTTGCCATTCACTAAACGATTTGTAAGTAATTTTTGATTGGTAAAGGCTTCAATTTCATTCATCCTAATGGCCAACATAGGATCTGCTTTTAATTGAGCGTCTAAAACTTCCTGTGAGGCACAAGCACGACGAGTTACGGCACTTGTGTCTGAATTTGACGATTCAGTTTGGTCGTTTTGACATGAAAACAGCACTAATGCTGTGATTGCGGTAATAATAACTTTTTTCATAATACTTGGGGTTTTTGTTATAAAAAATTAAATTTGGTTATTTATGTCGCAATTTTATAACAAAATGATATTCTAACCAAAAAAATATAACAATTTTTTTGTCAGAATTTTACAAGCCCTTGTATAGTCTAGTTCTTACAAAATGTTAAATATTTTTTTATGAAGTAAATTCGTATAAAGCTATACTTGCAGCTTGCACAACATTCATGCTGCTGTTCTTTCCAAACATATTTATGTGCACAATTTGATGTGAAATTTTTAAAAGCTCATCAGAAATACCATTAATTTCATTGCCAATAATAAGTGCAATTTTTTGGTTTTCAGGAATTTGAACTTCTTTTAAAGGTTTGCTGTTACTTGTGATTTCGAGTGAGATAATCTCGAAATTGTTTTCTTTCAGAAAGGTGATTAAATCAGAAGTTTCTTCAATAACAGTGTGAGGCACATGAAGATGTGTGCTGCGTGAAGTTTTATTTATTTTTCGTGGAGTTAAAGGAATATCCTTGCCTAAGAAAATAATGTTTTCAACTCCCAAAGCTTCACCAATTCTAAAAAGCGAACCAATATTTTGCTGAAAATAAATATGATCGCAAATCAAAGTTATTGGAAAAGTTTTTCTTTCGAATTGGTTTTCTTTGTGAGTAAGCTGCACTTTTTAGTCTTTAATTGGTAAAAATATAGTTGATGATATTAGCGCCCATTTTTAGCGCTTTATCTCGAACATTTGCGGGATCATTATGTACTTCTGCATCTTCCCATCCATCACCTAAATCACATTCGTAAGTGTATAATAAAACTAATTTGTTTTCGACAAAAATTCCAAAAGCCTGTGCGCGAGTTCCATCATGCTCATGAATTTTTGGAAGTCCGTTCGGAAAAGGATAAGGTTTTTGAAAAATCGGGTGATTGGCAGGAATTTCAATTAAATCATTATTTGGAAATATTTTTTTTATTTCCTTTCGAATATATTGATCCATTCCATAATTGTCATCAATATGTAAAAAACCTCCAGCAGTTAAGTAATTTCTAAGATTAGTAACATCAGAATCGCTGAAAACTACATTTCCGTGACCCGTCATATGCACAAACGGATATGAAAGCAAATCAGGATTACTAGGTTCAACCGTTGATGGTTTTGCTTTTATTCTAGTATTAATGTTCGTATTGCAAAATCGTATTAAGTTTGGAAGCGATGTTGGATTTGCATACCAATCGCCGCCGCCGCTGTATTTAAGCAAAGCAATTTCTTGTGAAAAAGAAGAAATAGAAACGAATAAAAATAAAAGAAATATTTTTTTCATAGTTCTTGAATAACAATTAGTTTGAGACTTCATTAAAAAATACAACACTATGACAAGCTACAACTGCAGCAGTTTCAGTTCGTAATCGAGTATTTCCTAAAGTTACCGGTTGAAAATTATTTTCAAGAGCCAACGCAATTTCCTTATCCGAAAAATCGCCTTCAGGACCAATTAATAAAGTTACATCTTCGTTTGGTTTTAAAGCACCTTTCAAAGATCTTTTGTCTGTTTCCTCACAATGCGCGATGAATTGCAAACCTTTATTTTTTGTTTAATGAATTCTTTAAAAGAAACAGCATCATTTAGTTTTGGCAGAAAAGTTTCATTTGACTGCTTCATAGCCGATAAAATGATTTTTTCAAAACGCTCTAAGTTGATGACTTTTCGTTCAGAGCGATCGCATATAATTGGCGTAATTTCCTGAATTCCAATTTCGGTCGCTTTTTCTAAAAACCATTCAAAACGATCATTCATTTTAGTTGGCGCAACGGCTAAATGCAAGCGAAATTTTGGTTCTGGCGATTTTTTTATAGAAAGTACTTCAACAATACATTTGTTATCAGAAGCCAAAGTTATTTCGGTTTCAAACAATAAACCCGAACCGTTTGTAACATGAAGAATATCTGAATCTTTCTTGCGTAAAACTTTTATAATATGTTTGCTTTCTTCTTTATCAAAAGAAAAACTTTTTGTTGTTTCGTCTATATCAGGATTGTAAAATAACTGCATAATTTAAAATTGAATTCTCGCTTTTGAAACCACTGCAGAAGTTTCAAAACGTTTTGATAAATATTTTTGATAACCTACAATTCCAATCATTGCAGCATTATCTGTGGTATATTCAAATTTTGGAACAAAAGTTTTCCAGCCGTATTTACCTTCACTTTCTTTAAGTCTGGTTCTAATACCTGAATTTGCCGAAACACCTCCGCCAATTGCAATTTGCTTAATTCCTGTTTCTTTGACAGCAAGTTTTAATTTGTCCATCAAAATTTCAATAATAGTATATTGTATTGAAGCACAAATATCATTCAGATTCTCTTCGATAAAATTAGGATTTTCTAGTTTATTTTTTTGAATAAAATATAGAATTGCCGTTTTTAATCCTGAGAAACTAAAATCTAAACCTGGAACTTTTGGTTTGGTAAATGCAAATGCTTTTGGATTTCCTTCTTTGGCATATTTATCAATTAAAGGCCCGCCGGGATAAGGAAGACCAAGAATTTTGGCACTTTTATCAAAAGCTTCTCCTACAGCATCATCAGTTGTTTCTCCGATGATTTCCATATCAAAAAAGCCGTTTACTTTTACAATTTGAGTATGACCGCCGCTGATTGTTAAAGCTAGAAATGGAAATTCTGGTTTGTCAAAACCTTCTTCGTCTATAAAATGCGCCAAAATATGGGCATGCATATGGTTTACAGCGATTAACGGAATTTTTAATGCTAATGCTAATGATTTACTGAAAGAACTTCCTACCAATAATGATCCCATTAAGCCCGGACCTTGTGTAAAAGCGATCGCAGTTAGCTGTTCTTTTTGTACATTTGCTTTACGAAGTGCAGCATCAATTACAGGCACAATATTTTGCTGATGCGCCCTCGAAGCTAACTCAGGAACAACACCGCCGTATTGGTTGTGAATTAACTGGTTCGCTACAACATTTGAGAGTACTTTGTCGTTATGTAAAACTGCGGCGGCAGTATCGTCGCATGAACTTTCGATGGCAAGAATAAAAACCTCTGGATTTTGCATATAAAGGCACAAATTTTGAATTATATTTGACAAATCAAATTTTCAATTTTCTTTGATTGTAAGGAGAAGCCAAAATTAAAGAATTTTTATCAAAACAGTCGTCCTTTGTCTGTTCAAAATAAATTAATACAAAAACAATAATAAAAAGCAGTTATCAAACGAATTAAGAAAATAGTATCCAGAACCCTGATTGGCTTAATTTTACTTTTGCTGGTACTTGCTATCACATTGTCGCTGCCTGTTGTACAAACAAAAATTGCACGATACATAACTGAAACTCTGAATACTGATTTTAAAACAAACATCAGTGTAGAGAAAACAGCAATCAATATTTTTGGAGGAGTAAAACTTAAAAAGGTCCTGATTTTAGATCATCATAAAAAGACTTTAATCTATTCAGATCTTATTACTACAGATATTTTAAGCATTAAAAGATTGCTTGACGGCGATTTGATTTTTGGTGATCTTCGTTTAACGGGTTTGATTTTTAATTTGAAAACCTATAAAAATGAAAATGAAAACAATATTAATAAGTTTATTAAATTGTTTGAAACTGGAAAAAAAACACCAAAATCTGAAAAACATTTTCTCCTAACAGCACGAAATGCTTATATCACCAATGGTAATTTTTCGGTTATCGATGAAAATAAAAACACACCAAGATTCCTGGACTTTAAAAAACTGAATGCTTATATCAGTGATTTTAAGTTGTATGGTCCTGATGTAAATACTACTATTCATAGATTTTCTTTTTTAGATCATAGAGGTTTATATGTTTCAAACTTTGCTGGTAAATTCAGTTATACCAAAAAACAAATAAAAGTCGAAAACTTAGCCATAAAAACAAAAAGATCGTGGATTTATGGAAAAGCAATTTTAAATTATAAAATCACCGATTTTCTTGATTTTACAGATAAAGTTCAGTTTGATGTCGCTTTAGATTCGTCTTCTATTGCTTCAAATGATATTCGTTATTTTTATGACGGACTTGGAAAAAATCAGCATTTTAGAGTTAGAACTAAAATAAAAGGACCTTTAAATAATCTGAATTTAAATCATCTTAGACTTAGCGATTCTAATGGATCTAAAATTTTTGGAAATATTAATTTTAGAAACCTATTAGGAAGCAAGACGCAAAAGTTTTCTATGAACGGAAAGTTCGATAAGTTAATTTCGAGTTACGATAATCTAGTAGTTTTACTTCCAGAGGTTTTGGGTAAAAAACTGCCAAAAGAACTTAAAAAAATAGGCAAGTTCAATATTGTGGGTAAAGCCAAAGTTTCGACTACAGATTTAGAAGCAGCTTTTAAAATGGCAACAGATCTTGGTAATGGTGTTGTCGATCTGCATATGAATAATATGGATTTTATCGACAAAGCCTCTTATTCAGGGAATATTGTGCTGGATAATTTTAATGTAGGTGCATTATTAGACCGAAAGGATATTGGTAAAACAACATTAAATATAGATGTTGATGGTGTAGGTTTTACAGAGAAATATTTAAATACTAAGATAAAAGGTGATATTGCAAAACTAGATTACAATAAGTACACCTATAATAATATAGTGGTAAACGGGAATTTTAAATTGCCATATTATAAAGGACAGGTTTCTGTAAATGATCCAAATTTAAGTTTGACTTTTGATGGTATGGTCGATTTAAGCAAACGTGAGAGTAAATACGATTTTCACATAAATGTAGAAAATGCCGATTTAAGAAAACTTAGGTTTGTAGACGATTCAATTTCTCATTTTCAAGGAGATGCCATTGTCGAAGTTACAGGAAATTCCATTGAAAATCTTCAGGGAAATATTTTTATCAAAGATGCCGTCTATCAAAATCCAAAATCGACTTATATTTTTGATGAAGTTACTATAAATTCTGGCTTTGATGAAAACAAGCTGCGTACCATAATAATTAATTCTACAGACGTTGTTAATGGAGAAATAGTTGGTAAATTTCGTTTCGATCAGTTAGATAAATTGGTTATGAATTCCGTAGGAAGTTTATATACCAATTACAAACCTTATAAAGTAAATAAAGGGCAGTTTTTACGCTTTAATTTTCATGTATATAATAAGGTAGTCGAAATGCTGTATCCCGAAATGAAAATTGACTCAAGTACAGTTGTTCGCGGTAAAATAGATGCAGATCAAAATGAGTTTAAATTTAAGTTTAATTCGCAGCAAATTACAGCGGCCAAAAATACGTTTGATAATATTAGAGTCAGTGTTGATAATAAAAATGCACTTTATAATGCTTTCGTAGAATTAGACAGTATCAAAACACCTTATTATAAAATACGAGACTTTAATTTAATTAATGTTACTGCAAAAGATACTTTGTTTGTAAGGTCTGAGTTTAAAGGAGGAGAAAAAGGCGAAGATTACTTTAATCTGGATTTGTTTCATACCATTGATAAAAACAAGAATAACATTGTAGGGATTAAGAAATCTGAAATGAAGTTCAAAGATTATCTATGGTATTTAAATGAAAATTCAGAAAAAGACAATCAAATCGTTTTTGATCAGTTTTTTAAGAATTTCACCTTTGACAATATAGTTCTGTCTCATGAAGATCAGAAAATTGATTTAAATGGGGTGATAAAGGGTAAAGACTATAAAGATCTGGTTTTGAATTTTGAAGATGTTGATATTAATAAGATTACGCCTTTAAATTCGAAGTTTGTGTTTAAAGGTAATTTGAACGGAAATATAAATTACAAGCAGAATAAAGATGTGTATCAACCCACCGCAACAATTTCGATTGATAAGCTAAATCTAAATGATATAGATTTAGGTACTTTGAAATTTGATATTGCTGGTGACGAAAGTTTTAAAAAGTTTACCATAAATTCCTCTATAGTTAATGGTTTTGCGGAGTCATTTAGAGCAAATGGTACTTTTGCTATAGAAAATAAAGAAACGTTTTTAGATTTAAGTTTAAAGTTAGAAGGATTTAACCTGGCAACTTTAGGAAAAGTTGGCGGAGATGTTTTATCGAATGTGCGAGGTACGGTTTCGGGAAATGCAGCGGTAGTTGGGAATTTGAAGAAACCTGAAATCAACGGAAGACTTTATGTTGAAAAAGCAGGAATGACAATTCCGTACTTAAATACCGATTATGAACTTAGTGATCGAACGGTAATTGATTTAACAGATGAGAAATTCTTGTTCAGAAACAATCAATTGACAGATACTAAATTTGGAACAAAAGGATTGCTTAACGGAACAATTGAGCATCATAATTTTGGAGATTGGAAACTAGATTTAACCATAACTTCTAAACGTTTATTGGCGCTGGATACAAAAGACAGCGAAGATGCGGCATATTTTGGAACAGCTTTTATAAACGGAACTGCAAGCATAAAAGGCCCTGTAGATGGTTTATTTATTAAAGTAGACGCTAAATCTGAAAAAGGTACCGAAGTCAAAATTCCTATAAACAATTCGCAAAGCGTAGGAGAAAGCAGCTGGATTCATTTTGTAACGCCAAAAGAAAAGTACAATTTAGAAAATGGTATTGTTGAAAGAACAAAAAATTACAACGGATTAGAATTGGAGTTTGATTTTGATATTACGCCAGATGCTGAAGTTGAAGTAATTCTAGATCGAAATTCCGGACATGGTATGAAAGGAAAAGGTTACGGATCGCTGTTGTTTAAGATTAATACACTTGGTAAGTTTAATATGTGGGGAGATTTCCAGGCATACGAAGGAACTTATAATTTTAAATATGGCGGTTTAATCGATAAAAAATTCTCTGTTAAAAAAGGAGGATCTATTATTTGGGAAGGAAACCCAATGAAAGCGCAATTAAATCTTGAAGCGGTTTATAAAACATCAGCAAATCCAGCAGTATTGCTTGATAATACCTCTTCATTCAATAAAAAAGTACCAGTAGAAGTAGTTATTGGTTTAAGAGGAGATTTAGCAAGTCCAGAGCCTAATTTTGATATTCAGTTTCCATCAGTAAGTAACGTGCTTAAATCTGAGATACAGTATAAGCTAGATGATAAAGATATTCGTCAAACACAAGCACTTTATTTATTGTCTACAGGTTCGTTTATGAGTACAGATGGATTTAGCCAAGGTGATTTATCTGGAACGTTGACAGAAACGGCTTCGAGTTTATTAGGCGGAATTATAAAATCAGACAATGATAAGGTTAATATCGATTTGAATTATATTTCTGCAGATAAAAGATTGGGTCAGGAAGCAGATGGTCAGTTTGTAGCTAATATTTCTTCTCAGATCAACGAAAGAATTACAATTAACGGTAAATTAGGAGTGCCGGTCGGTGGAGTTAATGAATCTGCAATTGTGGGTGATATTGAAATTTTGTATCGTGTAAATGATGACGGGTCAATGAATCTTCGTTTGTTTAATAAGGAGAATGATATTAATTATATCGGACAGGGAATTGGTTATACACAAGGAGTTGGTATTTCGTACGAAGTAGATTTTGATACCTTTAGCGAATTGGTAAACAAAATGTTTAAAAATCATAAATTAGAACGAGCAATTAAAAATTCTGATGATTTTCAAGATTCTAATTTAAATCCTGACTTTGTTAATTTTACCAACAAAAAAGAATCAGAGAAAAATAAGAAAGAAGCTGAAAAAGACAAAAAGAAATCTCAAAAAGAAGAAGAGAAAAAACCACAGCCTAAAAATAACAGTGAAGGATTAATTCCAGATAACGATTTTTAGATGATTGTTAAAAAAATGCTATTTCAACCCATTATTTATATAATGGGTTTTTTTATGCGTATTTTAGACAATTAATAATTTTTCAGCTTAATAGAGTTTATGTGTTTTTTTGTAACACTTCATTTTGGCTATTGTTAGTTTTAAAGAATTAATTAAAAAAAGAGAGTTTTATTATTTTAAATGAAATTTTTCCAGCCAAAAAACTTATTAACGAAAACGTTTGAATTTAACATATTTTACTAATTTATAATAAACAGAACCCGAAAAGTGGTGAATGTTTGCTAATTTTACACTTTAATACTTAAATAATGTCAAAAACAATAAAAAAAGTAGGTGTTCTTACCTCAGGAGGAGACTCACCAGGAATGAATGCTGCAATACGATCAGTTGTTCGAACATGTGCTTATCATAATATAGAATGCATAGGAATTTATAGAGGTTATCAAGGAATGATCGAAGGCGATTTTAAAGAAATGGGCCCTCGAAGCGTTAATAATATAGTAAATAAAGGAGGAACGATCTTAAAATCTGCTCGTTCTGTTGATTTTAGAACACCAGAAGGTAGAAAAAAAGCACACGAAAATTTAGTAAAAGCTGGAGTTGATGCTTTAGTTGTTATTGGAGGAGACGGAAGCTTTACCGGAGGTCTAATTTTCAATGCAGAATATGGTTTTCCTGTAATGGGAATTCCTGGTACAATTGATAATGATATTTATGGTACAAGTCATACATTAGGTTATGATACCGCATTAAATACAGTAGTAGATTGTATCGATAAAATTAGAGATACTGCAAGTTCACATAACCGTTTGTTTTTTGTAGAGGTTATGGGTAGAGATGCAGGACATATTGCTCTTAATGCCGGAATTGGTGCTGGTGCTGAGGAAATTCTTATTCCTGAAGAAGATTTAGGTTTAGATAGATTGTTAGATTCTCTTCAAAAAAGTAAAGCATCAGGAAAATCATCAAGTATAGTTGTTATTGCTGAGGGAGATAAAATTGGTAAAAACGTTTTTGAATTAAAAGACTACGTTGAAGCTAATTTACCTGAGTACGATGTTAGAGTGTCTGTTTTAGGACATATGCAGCGTGGAGGTTCACCATCTTGTTTTGATCGTGTACTAGCAAGTCGTCTTGGTGTAAAAGCAGTAGAATCTTTGATAGAAGGAAAATCAAATTACATGGTTGGTCTTAAAGAAGACAAAGTGTCGTTGACTCCGCTGGAACAAGCAATTAAAGGTAAATCTGAGATTGATAGAGAATTATTGAGAGTGTCAGACATCATGTCTACATAATTATATAAGACAAAGTTTAAAAAAAGGAATGAAGTTTATTGTGAGGAAATTAGACTTTAAATTAGTGTAATAAAAACAAAAGCAAAAAATTAGTAAAATGTCAAAAGTAAAATTAGGAATAAACGGATTTGGACGTATCGGAAGAATCGTTTTTAGAGAAACTTTCAATAGAGATAATGTAGAGGTGGTAGCAATCAACGATTTGCTAGATGTAGATCACTTAGCTTACTTATTAAAATATGATTCAGTTCACGGTCGTTTCAACGGAACTGTAGAAGTTAAAGAAGGAAAATTGTATGTAAATGGAAGAAATATCCGTATCACTGCAGAAAGAAACCCAGCTGACTTAAAATGGAATGAAGTTGATGTTGATGTTGTTGCAGAATGTACTGGTATCTTTACAACTATCGAAACTGCAAATGAGCACATCAAAGGTGGTGCTAAAAAAGTAATCATTTCTGCTCCTTCAGCTGATGCTCCAATGTTTGTAATGGGAGTAAACCACGAAACTGCAAAAGCTACTGATTTAGTTGTTTCTAATGCTTCTTGTACTACAAACTGTTTAGCTCCTTTAGCTAAAGTTATTCACGATAATTTCGAAATCGTTGAAGGTTTAATGACTACTGTTCACGCAACTACTTCAACTCAAATGACTGCTGACGGACCTTCTAGAAAAGACTGGAGAGGTGGACGTGCAGCTGCAATCAATATCATTCCTTCATCTACTGGAGCTGCAAAAGCAGTTGGAAAAGTAATTCCTGCTTTAAATGGAAAATTAACTGGAATGTCTTTCCGTGTTCCTACTGCTGACGTTTCTGTAGTAGATTTAACAGTAAAAGTAGCTAAAGAAACTACTTACGAAGAAATTTTAGCTGTATTGAAAAAAGCTTCTGAAAACGAAATGAAAGGTATTTTAGGATATACTGAAGATGCAGTTGTATCTCAAGATTTCATTTCTGATAAAAGAACTTCAATCGTTGATGCTGGTGCGGGAATTGGTTTAAATTCTACTTTCTTCAAATTAGTATCTTGGTATGATAATGAGTACGGATACTCAAGCAAATTGATCGATTTATCTGTACATATTGCAGGTTTAAAATAATATTATATATTTTTGCAGAATCCCGTTCGACACGTCGAACGGGATTTTCTTATTTTGTTTCGTCTTTAATTATTGTAAAAAATACACTTATAGTTTATTGAAGAAAAACTAATCCAAAAACTAAATAAAATGAAATTAATAGTTGATAGTGGATCTACTAAAGCCGATTGGATTGCAATTGATGATAATGGAAAAGTATTATTCACCACACAAACCTTAGGATTAAATCCTGAAATTCTAGACGCTCCGGAAATCATTGAAAGATTAAACGATCGTTTTGATATTTTGCAAAATAAAAAAAACGCAACCCATTTGTTCTTTTACGGAGCTGGCTGTGGAACTGACAGAATGAAAGAAGCTTTAAAGCTGATCTTTCAGGATTATTTCACTAATGCAATTATTGACGTACAAGAAGACACATATGCTGCTGTTTATGCAACAACACCAAAAGGTGAAGAAGCAATTGTTTCGATCTTAGGAACAGGCTCTAACTGCAGTTATTTTGATGGAAAAGTATTGCATCAAAAAGTGCAGTCATTAGGTTATATCTTAATGGATGATTGCAGCGGAAATGTTTTTGGAAAAGAATTAATTAGAAAGTACTATTTTAATAAAATGCCAAAAGAATTAGCGGTAGAACTTGAAAAAGAGTACGACGTTGATCCTGATTTTATTAAAAATAAACTATACAAAGAACCAAATCCAAATGCTTATTTGGCAACTTTTGCAAAGTTTTTAATTAAACACAAAGACACCGAATTCTGTAGAAAAATTATTTTCAAAGGAATGAAATCTTTCGTTAAAAACTACATCAAACAGTTTGATAACTGCAAAGAAGTTCCTGTACATTTTGTAGGTTCTATTGCATTTTATCTAAAAGATGAATTACAAGAAACTTTTGATAAATATGAACTTCAATTAGGGAACGTTTTAAGAAGACCAATTGATGGATTAATTGCGTACCATGTTGCTAACCAATAGTTCTGGATTTATGGAAATTGCAATCATTGCTCACGATGGCAAGAAAGCTGATTTGATCGACTTTTTGATTAAAAATAGTGATGTATTACATCATGAGTCAATAAAACTTATTGGAACAGGAACTACTGGAGGAAAAGCCGAAGCTGCGGGATTTAAAACCCAAAGAATGCTTTCTGGACCTTTAGGCGGTGATGCGCAGATTGCAGGAAGAGTAGCGGAAGGAATTACGAAAATGGTTTTCTTTTTTAAAGATCCTTTGTCAAGTCATCCGCATGAAGCAGATATTAATATGTTAATTCGCGTTTGCGATGTACATAATGTGCCGCTGGCAACAAACGAAGCAACGGCACAATTATTATTAGATGCTATTGCACTGCGATTATAGAAATCTCAACATTTACATTTTTTGGCAGACATGCCACTTGAACCGTTTCACGTGCTGGAGCGGTTTTTTCGTTAAAATATGAACCGTAAACAGCGTTTATAGCACCAAAATTGTTCATATCCATAATAAAAATAGTCGCTTTAACTACATTCTCAAAAGTCATATCTGCAGCTTCTAGAATAGCAGCAATATTTTCCATTACTTGTTTTGTTTCGTCATTGATGTTTTCAGTTACAAGCTCGCCAGATGCTGGATTTATAGCAATTTGTCCAGATGCATAAAGTGTGTTTCCTGATAACACAGCTTGATTGTAAGGTCCAATAGGAGCAGGAGCCTTATCTGTAAAGATTATTTTTTTCATATGTAGTTACTTATTTGTTTTTAAACAATATGATATAGTACTTATTACGATCTTCTAATCATAATAAAACAGTTAAGCAAATGGATTATCGATTTGAAGTACTTCGCTTATTCCATTTGATGTCACTCAACATACCAGATTTAATTCCGATGAAGAAATTCCAGTTCGAATTTGGTCCAATAGGTGTCCAGTTAAAAGCCATTCTCCAGCTTAACAAATCCCTTTCAAAACGAAATTGAGTAAAAGTCACTCCTTTTTGAACAAAATCAAATCCAGTCGAAACCCCGCCTTTCCATTTAGGCGTAATATCCATATTCATAGAGACCATGATTGAGTTTCCTGTTATTTTATTCTCTCTGTTAGCATTCGAGTACGTCAATGAGTAAGCAAGCGTCATGTCCCAAGGTAATTTTGAACTGAAGAACTCCGTAATTACATCTTTGTCGTCGTCTTTTTCGTTTGCAAATTGACTGTTTCGGCTGTCATTTAAGTCTGTATTTGTACCAAATAAATCGTCATTACGACCACCATTTCGCTGACTTTGGTTGTTTTTTTCTTTATTATCTCCTCCCTTATTCGAAAAAGAGTAATTCATTGTAATATTCGCACTGGTCATTCTAAATAAACTTCCGCCATTGTCAATGTTGTACATGTTCATTACGTTTCCTGCATTATCAATTGCGTATGGGTTTAAAACAGCTCCAAAATTGACATTCATTTTGTTTTGAAAAAGCTGTGTTCCACCGCTCACAAGAATAGGCTGAAAAGCCAATGTTTCTTTACCATTTGCATTAAAATTATAACTTGTGCTGAAGTTTAAATTGTTTAACAGCATTATCTTTTTAGGTTCCGTTTTTGTGCTGTCACGATCTCTTACTTTAGCTTCGAAAGTGTTGCTTAAAGAAAAACCAACAATGTTAGAATTGTCTTTTCCAGGTGCGCCGTAAATACCGTTTGCAAAACGAGAATATTCATCTGTAGAAATCTTTCCTGCTGCATCAACAGTATAATGATCGTAGTATCTCTCAAAACTCGGTGTATAAGAGTAAGTAATACTTGGTCTCATAACGTGACGAATAGACTGAATTCTTTTATCAGCTCCAAAATTAAACGTACCATAAATTGTAGTACCTAAATTAGTGCTGAAATTATAAGTTCTGTAAGAGTCAAAACCATTTACAGTTTTATCTACAACCGCACTTTTATCTACATCGTAATTCTTTTCAATTGTTTTGGTAACCCAAGTTTCTTGGTAATTTGTAGAAGCTCCCGCACTAAAGTATTTGAATATTTTAAAATTGGTACTGATTGGAATAGAATGCTGCATACCAATTTGCGCATCTTTAAACATTTGCGGTTTAAAGAATAAAGAATCCGTTGTTTTAAAGTTATTCTTTCCAGTTACATTATACTGTAAGTTTATGTTCTTTATAAAACCTTTTTTTACCCCGTCTTTTCCAACAAAAGGATAAACACGATCAATACTTCCTTGAAGATTAGGCAAAGTCATTAAAATCTCTTCGGTTTGCGTATTTTGCTGGTGCGTAGCAGACAGCGATATACGTGAACCCGGAATTGTATTAAATGTTTTGTTGTATGAAATAGACGAACTTAAAGTATTATTTAAGTTAGACCCTATGTTGGCTTGATTGATAGATCGCTTAAAGTATTTACTGCTACCCATATTTACAGAAGCAGAAAAACTTGAGTTAGGATTTGATTTTGTATCCTTTGAGTGCGACCATTGAATGTTGTAGATGTTTTGTTTAGAATAATCTGGATATCCTCTTTCGCTGTTTATTAAGTTTTCGAATCGAATATTGACATTTCCTCGATATTTATACCGTGTTGCATAGGCCGATTCAAATCGCATAGCGTAACTCCCGTTTGTATAGTAATCTCCTAAAACCGTTAAGTCGTAATTGTCGCTTAAAGCAAAATAGTAACCTCCGTTTTGCAAAGAGAATCCACGAGTATTTGAGTCATTGTAACTTGGAATAATAATACCAGAAACACTTTTTTCCTGACTCATTGGGAAATAAGCGAAAGGTAATGCCAAAGGTGTAGGCACATCTGCAATAACCATATTGGTTAAGCCCGTAATAACTTTTTTACCAGGAATAAACTTTACTTTATTCGTTTGAAAATAGTATTCAGGATTATCAATGTCTTGAGCAGTTGTAAAACGGGCACCTCTTAAAAAGTAAACAGAGTCATTCTCTTTTTTAGTAACAGCTGCTTTTATTTTAAATTCGCCTTGCTCAGTTCTTGAGTTGTAAATTAAGGCCTTTTTTGTTTTAAAATTAAAACGTATAGAATCGGGTTGAACCTCGCTTGCGCCTTGTTTGAAGTTTGGATATTGAGTTAATACACCTGCAGAATCTTTTATTCGACCGGCATAAACTTCGTCTTTTTCGTAATTAAGTACAATTATACCAGATTTTAGTTCAACATCTTTATAATACAATTCAGCTTCATTATAGAGAGTAATGATTTTTTTCTTCTGATCTATTTTGGCGTAATCCTTTGCTTTGTATTTTACTTTCCCGTCTAAAAAAGTCTTCGTTGGCTTAATGCTGTCTACTTTAATAGTGTCAATAGGTTTAATTTGAGGTTTATCTGTTTGTTTTACAGCGGGCAAAGACTTTTTTTTGGATTTTATCTCTTGTGAATATAATTTACCACATCCTGCAGATAGGAAAAATGATAATAAAACGATATTAAATAAGTTTGTGTGCAAAGGTTTAAATGCTATTTTTGTAAAATTATGGCTTGTTTTTTGACATGTCAAACTTACATATAATTTTTTGGCAAAAATAATCAATTATAAAAATTATAGCAGTTGCGTTTTATTAAAATTAACTTTTAGATTTATGAATAGATTGAGCAAAATTAAGGTAATCTTTACTTTTTTTCTAACAATAATGTCTTTTTGTGCTTACAGTCAAGCTAACGTTTTTAAGGTGACACTTGATGCAGGACATGGAGATCATGATTTTGGCGCTGTTTACAGCGGACGGATCGAAAAAAATATCGCCTTAGCAATTGTTCTAAAAGTTGGAAAAATTTTAGAGCTTAATCCAAATGTTAATGTTATTTACACGCGAAAAACAGATGTTTTTATTGATTTAGTAGAAAGAGCAAATATTGCCAATAGAGCCAATTCGAATATTTTTGTTTCTATACACTGTAATGCCAACAAAAATACAGCGGCAGACGGAACAGAAACGTATGTAATGGGTTTGAGTAAAGTTGCATCAAACTTAGAGGCTGCAAAAAAGAGAACTCTGTAATTACTTTAGAGAAAGATTACAAACGTAAATACGAAGGTTATGATCCAAATTCTCCAGAATCTATGATTGGTATGACTTTAATGCAAGAAGAGTATTTAGATAACAGTATTTCGCTTGCAAGTAAAATCGAAGAAAATTTTGAAAAACTTGGAAAAAAATTAAGACAAGGCGGAGTAAAACAAGCGCCATTTATGGTACTTCATAAAGCTTATATGCCAAGAGTTTTAGTTGAAACAGGATTTATTTCTAATCCAACCGAAGGAAATATTTTGAATTCAGAAGAGGGGCAAGATGATATTGCAAAAGCAATTGCAGAAGCCATTTTGAGTTATAAAAGAGAGTATTTTGGTTCAGGAAGTCCTGAAGCAATAGAGGCTCGACCAGTAAGAGATACCTCTACTCCGGCAAAGAATAAAGTTGTAGAATCTGCTGCAGTGAAAAAAAATGCACCAAAAGGCACTTTTTTTAAAGTACAGTTAATTGCCAGCATTAAAAAAACACCTTTAGAAGCTAAAAATTTTAAAGGATTGAATAATGTAACCATGTTATATGAAAACAATATTTATAAATATTTCTACCAAGAAACTTCAGATTATGAAACTGCAAAGAAATATTTGCAAGAAGCTAAGAGTAAGGGATATGGAGCGGCATTTTTAATTGCGAATCGTGATGGTGAAAAAATCAGCATCCAAGACGCCATTAAATAATAAGCCCTAGTTCGAATATTTATATTATTTTTGTACAAACACTTAGAATTTTGAAACTAACAAGAGAAATTAAAACGGCTATTTTAGTCATCGCGTCAATCTTATTATTTATTTGGGGCTACAGTTTTTTAAAAGGCAGAGACCTTTTTACAAATTACAAAACATTATATGTCGAATATGACAATGTAGAGGATTTGTCAGCATCAGCACCTGTTACCATTAATGGACTTTCTATTGGTAAAGTAAATAAAATCACAATTGATGAAATAACTGGGAAATTATTGGTTGAATTGCAATTAAAAACAGATTTTCCAATTTCTAAAACCAGTACCGCTGCCTTGTATTCTCCAAGTTTGATTGGAGGGAAACAGATTAAAATTGTACCAAATCTTGCAGATAAAGACCCAGCAGAAGATGGTCAGAAATTAGTACCTGCTGTTGAATTAGGATTAACAGATTCGTTAGGCGGTAAAATCGATCCAATTACGCAAAAGTTAGATAAAATGCTTCTAAATATTGATAATCTGGTAACTGGATTAAACAATGTTTTAGATAAAAAAACGCAAGACGATTTAAAGAAAAGTTTGGCTGAGTTAAGTCAGACAATGGAGCAGTTTCATAAAGCTTCAGGAAGTATCAATACTATTTTAGATACTAATAAAGGTCAGATAAATGGAGTTGTGACAAACTTTAATAAAATGTCAAGCAATTTTAATAAAATATCAGATTCATTAAACAAAGCCGATTTAGGAAAAACAGTTAGAAACCTAAATCAAACTTTGGCTAAAGTTGATGGTATTATGGCTAATTTAAATTCTGGAAAAGGTACTATGGGTAAATTATTAAGTGATGAAGCTCTTTATAATAACCTTACGAAAACTTCAAAGGAACTTGAATTGTTATTACAGGACGTTCGTTTATACCCAACACGTTACGTAAATGTTTCTCTTTTTGGAAAGAAAAACAAGCCTTATGTAGCTCCTGCTGAAGATGTAAATTCAACTGATAAAAAATAATTGCAATGAGTTATTTAGATAATATTTTGTTCGCCATACTTCTTATAGTTGGTTTTGGTTTTTTTACAGCGAGCGTAAAAAAGATCATCCGAAACATTAACTTGGGAGTAGATGTAAATCGAAAGGATAATTCTAAAGCGCGCTGGAAAAACATGGCAATGATTGCTCTTGGGCAGTCAAAAATGGTGAGACGCCCTGTAGCTGGAATACTTCATATTTTTGTATATGTAGGTTTCATAATTATTAATATCGAGTTACTTGAAATTATTATAGATGGGTTATTTGGAACTCATAGAATCTTTGCGCCTTATTTAGGTGTGGTTTATGATGTTTTAATAGCTTCTTTTGAAATATTGGCAATACTTGTAATTTTTGCTGTTGTAGTTTTCTGGATTAGAAGAAATGTCATTAGACTTAAGCGTTTTATAAATCCTGACTTAAACGGATTTCCTAAAAGCGATGCCAATTACATTTTGTATTTTGAAACGGTTTTGATGCTTTTGTTTCTATTGATGAATGCTTCTGATTTGCATTTGCAGAATGTTCCAGGCGGATTTTCTCATTTTCATAAAGCAGGAAGTTTTCCAGTAAGTCAGTTTATTGCTCCAATTTTTAATGGAATGTCAAACGAATTAGTTTCATTATTGTTTGAAGCTTTTTGGTGGCTGCATATTGCGGGTATTTTAGTTTTTATGAACTATTTATACTTTTCAAAACATTTACACATTCTTTTAGCTTTTCCTAATACTTATTTTGCAAATTTAAATCCAGAAGGTCAGTTTGATAATTTGGCTTCTGTAACAAAAGAAGTAAAGTTAATGATGGATCCAAATGCAGATCCATTTGCAGCGGCTCCTGTTGATGAAAATGCGGCTCCAAGTAAGTTTGGAGCAAGCGATGTTCAGGATTTAAATTGGGTTCAGTTGTTGAATGCTTATACTTGTACAGAATGCGGACGTTGTACATCGTCTTGTCCGGCAAATCAAACAGGAAAGAAATTGTCTCCACGTAAAATTATGATGGATACAAGAGATCGTCTAACAGAAGTAGGAAATAATATCGACGCTAATAAAGGTGTTTTTGTACCGGATAATAAAACTTTATTAAACGATTATATTACGCCAGAAGAATTGTGGGCTTGTACTTCATGTAATGCCTGCGTAGAAGAATGTCCTGTTAATATTAGTCCGTTGTCTATTATTATGGATATGCGTCGTTATTTAGTGATGGAGCAGAGTGCTGCACCAATGTCATTGAATGCAATGATGACTAATATTGAAAATAACGGTGCTCCTTGGCAATACAGTCAGCAAGACCGTTTAAATTGGAAAAACGAGAATTAAAAATATAGTTTAATCGGTTAATCGTCAATTCGTTTAATCGTTCTTAGGATTCGATCAAGTTGCCGATTAAACAATTAAACAAATCAACGATTAAACAAAAAGAGATGTCAGAAAATTTAGTAGTGCCAACAATGGCTGAAATGCTAGCTCAGGGAATACAGCCAGAAGTTTTATTCTGGGTAGGTTGCGCTGGGAGTTTTGATGATAGAGCAAAAAAAATCACAAAAGCATTTGTACGTATATTAAACCGTACTAATGTTTCATTTGCCGTTTTGGGTGCAGAGGAAAGCTGTACAGGTGATCCTGCAAAACGTGCTGGGAATGAATTTTTGTTTCAAATGCAGGCCATGATGAATATCGAGGTTTTGAATGCCTATGAAGCAAAGAAAATTGTTACCGCTTGTCCGCACTGTTTTAATACTTTAAAAAATGAGTATCCAGAATTAGGCGGAAACTATGAAGTTATTCATCATACAGAATTCTTAAAATCATTAATAGATGATGGAAGACTTACTGTTGAAGGCGGACAGTTTAAAGGAAAAAGAATCACTTTTCACGATCCTTGTTATTTGGGAAGAGCAAATAAAGTGTATGAAGCTCCAAGAGATTTAATTCAGAAGTTAGATGTTGAATTAGTCGAAATGAAACGTTCTAAAGCAAATGGATTATGCTGCGGAGCTGGCGGTGCGCAAATGTTTAAAGATGCTGAGCCAGGAAATAAAGAAGTTAACGTATTGCGTACAGAAGACGCTTTAGAAGTGAAACCAGATATTATTGCTGCAGGGTGTCCTTTTTGTAATACAATGTTAACAGATGGTATTAAACATCAAGAAAAAGAAGGGCAGGTAAAAGTGCTGGATATTGCAGAATTAATTGCTAATGCACAGGATTTATAGCTTTAAGGTGCAAAGTGGCAAAGATTCAAAGGAGCAAAGGTTTAATCCGAAACTCTTTAGAAATCTAAAATTTATAATCTAAAATCTAAAATTTAAAAATGTATATACCTTTTGAAAATTTACCTGGTGAATCTAGAGTTTGGATTTACCAATCGAACAGAAAATTTTCTGAGGAAGAATTTTCTGAAATCGAAACCGATTTGAAAGCTTTTGTAGAAGAATGGGCCGCACACGGAACAAGTCTTGAAGCTTCATTTTTACTAAAATACAATCGTTTTATCATACTGGCCGTAAATCAAGAAGTGCAAGCTGCGACAGGTTGCTCGATTGATAGTTCGGTTGAGTTTATTCAAGGCTTAGAGAAAAAATACAACGTTGACTTGTTGGACAAAATGAACGTTACTTTTAAGCTTGGAGAACATATCGCACATAAACCATTAATTGATTTTAAAAAGATGGTTAAAGATAAATCAGTTTCTGAGAACACAATTGTTTTCAATAATTTAGTGAACAATATCGAAGAATTTAATGAATCGTGGGAAGTTCCTGCTGCTGACAGCTGGCACAGTAGATTTTTCTAAGAGTATTTGTAAAATATTTGAGAGGCATGAAACTTTAAGTTTTATGTCTTTTTTTTGTTTTAATTGTTTCAGGTTTCAAGTTTTCTCGAAGTTTGTCATTTCGACCGAAGGGAGAAATCACACAAGAAACTCGATAAAGATTGTAAGTTTACTTTACGGAATTACGTGTGTGATTCCTCGTTCCTCGGAATGATAAGATTGTGGAAAAAGTTCTTATGAAAACAAAAAGTCTAGTCTAGCCCCGATGAGAGCGACATCCTTTTATGGCGGGGTTCGCCTTAAAAGATACAGCGGACAGCGGGACAGGTGGTTTTTTGATTGAAGATGTTCTGCTTCAAGACAATAATATATTAATTAGAATTAATCTAATTTTGTCAAAAATCTAACAATTGAAAAGGGGAATTAAACAGTATTTTTGAGTATTTTCGTAGAATTAAATTTTATACATGAAAATAGCAATAGTTTGTTATCCAACATTTGGCGGTAGTGGTGTAGTTGCTACAGAACTAGGCCTTGAATTAGCCAGACGCGGACACGAAATACACTTTATAACATATAGTCAGCCAGTTAGGTTGGCACTTTTGAATCCGAATGTTCATTATCACGAAGTAAACGTTCCAGAATATCCACTTTTTCATTATCAACCTTACGAATTAGCTTTGTCAAGCAAATTGGTTGATATGGTAAAATTGTATAAAATCGAAGTTCTTCATGTGCATTACGCAATCCCTCACGCTTATGCGGGTTATATGGCGAAACAAATGCTGAAAAATGAAGGAATTAATCTGCCAATGATTACAACGCTTCACGGGACAGATATTACATTGGTAGGAAATCATCCGTTTTATAAACCTGCTGTAACTTTTAGCATTAATAAATCAGATTATGTGACTTCAGTTTCGCAGAGTTTGAAAGATGATACTTTGAAGCTGTTCAAAATCAAAAATAAAATTAAGGTGATTCCGAATTTTATTGAATTGGATAAAGTTAAGAAAGATCCAACTGTGCCATGTCATCGCTATGTAATGGCAAAAGAAGATGAGAGAATCATAACACATATTAGTAATTTTAGAAAGGTAAAACGTATTCCGGATATTATTAAGATTTTCTATAATATTCAGAAAGTAATGCCTGCTAAATTAATGATGGTGGGTGATGGTCCTGAGAAAGAAAAAGCAGAGGTTTTGTGTATGGAATTGGGGATTTATGATAAAG
This sequence comes from Flavobacterium sp. YO12, assembly GCF_004119495.1. Taxonomy (GTDB): domain Bacteria; phylum Bacteroidota; class Bacteroidia; order Flavobacteriales; family Flavobacteriaceae; genus Flavobacterium. The sequence goes on along the minus strand of NZ_NRQU01000043.1, from coordinate 914 downwards.
TGATCTTTTTTGGGAACAGCAACGAGATTGATAAAATTTTATGTTTTACCGATTTGTTTTTACTTCCATCAGAAACAGAAAGTTTTGGTCTTGCAGCATTAGAAGCAATGGCTTGCGGAGTTCCTGTTATTTCAAGTAATTCCGGAGGTTTGCCTGAGGTTAATTTTGAAGGAGTATCGGGTTATTTAAGTAACGTTGGAAATGTTGATGAAATGGCTGCCAATGCTATTAAAATTTTAAAGGACGATGAAACTCTGAATCAATTTAAATTAAATGCTTTAGAGGTTGCTAAAAAGTTTGATATTAAAAACATCTTGCCTAAGTATGAAGCTTTGTATCAAAAAGCAATAGATGATTATAAAGAGTAAAAGTTTTTAAGTAATATAAGCGTAAATGAAAAAAGTAATTTCAGTTTTAGTCCTTTTTGTTTTGATTTCCTGCGGTGTTAAAAAAACATCAGATTCAAAAGGGTTGTATGAGATTTTAACGGAGCAGTCTGACGGCGGCGGTAATATTAAGTTTTATGAGATTTTGACCGAGCCAAACGAAATCAAAATGTTAGAAAATGATCCGCTTTTAGCTGATAAAATGAAACAGACTGATATTAGTAATTCCAACTATATTATTTTAAATATGGGAGAGAAAAATACAGGAGGTTATTCTATTGGAGTGGATAAAGTAGAGGAAACAGATAAAAATATTATTATAACTGTAAAAGAAAATAGTCCTGCTAAAGACGCAATGGTTATGCAAGTTATTACATATCCGTACACAGTTGTAAAAGTACACTCTAAGAAAGAAATCATTATTAAGTAATTAAGTTCTTAGCTCTGGTGATTTAAATGTCAGGCTGAGCGTAGTCGAAGCCTCTTTTACACCTTAAACCCTTTGACTACGCTTAGGGTGACAATAAC
>NZ_NRQU01000042.1 GCF_004119495.1 Flavobacterium sp. YO12 | reverse complement strand
TTTTGAATTTACCTTTTCTACTATCTTTTTATCGGTTTCTTTGATGAAAAAAAGTATCAACCTCAATTTTTAATTCCACTTTTTTTGAAAGCAGTTTATTGATGTTTTCATCTTTAAAAAACCTTTGTATAAGCCATAATAGGAATCTTTCGGTTTTTGCCTAATAGAACTAAATGGCTCAGCGGTGTTTGCAGCTCATTTACAATAATCCCTCTTACGTTGGGTAAAACATCAGGTGTACCGTCTAAAATTACAATTTCGTTTGAGTTTGGTTTTCGGCTTTCTAAATCTTTGATTTTGTATTGTTTTAAAATGCCGACATTATTCCCAGAAACCACTTCTTGGTAGGTAAGTTCATTAAAAATATAATCTGATTTTACGCAGGGAATTTTAAACTTATTCTGCTGAAACCATTCCATTTGCTCGGGATTGTTCAAATAGAATTTTAAATTTTTTCCAATAAAAGTCGAGTTTGTTACAAGATTAAAAAAACGTTCTATAAGCGGAATCGGCATATGATCTGAAGCTGCCAATTCAAAAATCCACTTATCAGTTTCTTTAATGTGATTTAAATTTCCTAGTAAAAAATCACGGTCTTTTTGAGTATTGCTGTAATTTTCATTATTAAAAACTTCTAAATCTTGATTGTAATGCAGATAATTTAGTGCGAAATCATAATGAAGAGGAATCAACGTACTGTTGAAATAATACATTTTCTGTTTTCGTAAATCATAGATTACTTTTACAGATTCTATATTCGAAAATTTATCAGACAAAGGTTTTCCTCTAAATGCCTTAAAAGCTTCATAATCTGATAGCGTTGACGAGTGCTTTTGAGCACTTAAAGACATCAAAACAAAATAGAATAACAGAGTGTAAATGTATTTTTGCATGACGATTTTATTGAATAATAAAAGTAATTAATTAAACAATAAGTTTTATCTACCGCAGGATTATATAAACCAATTAAAACTACTGCAATTATCTATAATTTGGCTTACCTTTGCACCCTTGTAAAATATAAACATTTTAAAATGAAACGTGTAGTTGTTGGTCTTTCAGGTGGAGTAGATTCTAGTGTTGCAGCTTATTTATTACAGCAGCAAGGATACGAAGTTATTGGGCTTTTTATGAAAAATTGGCACGATGACTCAGTTACTATTTCTAACGAATGTCCTTGGTTAGAAGATAGTAATGATGCTTTATTAGTAGCTGAAAAACTTGGCATACCGTTTCAAACTGTTGATTTAAGCGAACAATACAAAGAAAAAATCGTTGACTATATGTTCAATGAATATGAAAAAGGAAGAACTCCAAATCCTGATGTTCTTTGTAATCGCGAAATCAAATTTGATGTTTTTATGAAAATTGCATTAAGTCTTGGTGCAGATTATGTTGCAACTGGACATTATTGCCAAAAAAGCGAAATTGAAGTTAATGGAAAAACGGTATATCAATTAGTTGCTGGAAATGATGTTAACAAAGATCAATCTTACTTTTTATGTCAATTATCGCAAGAACAATTATCAAAAGCTTTGTTCCCAATTGGAGCTTTAACTAAACCAGAAGTTCGTGAAATAGCTGCTGAAATGGAATTGGTTACAGCCGAAAAGAAAGATTCGCAAGGATTATGCTTTATTGGAAAAGTACGCCTGCCTGAGTTTTTACAACAAAAATTACAGCCAAAAGAAGGTAAAATTGTTCAAATTGATAAAAATGATCCAATTTACAATATCGAAAAACCAACTGGTTTATCACTTGAAGAGGAATTAAAATTAGAAGCTCAAAAACCGCAATATATTCCAACAATGGGAAAAATAATGGGTAATCATCAAGGAGCACATTATTTTACTAACGGACAACGAAAAGGTTTAAATGTTGGAGGCACCACAGATCCTTTGTTTGTTATTGCGACTGATGTTGATACCAATACTATTTATACAGGATTAACGAGCAATCATCCAGGTTTATTTAAAAAAGCCTTGTTTGTTGGGAAATCTGAAATACATTGGATTCGCACAGATTTGACTTTGAAAACTGGCGAAACGATGGAAGTAATGGCTAGAATTCGTTACCGTCAGCCTTTGCAAAAAGCCACTTTGCATCAATTTGAAGATGGAATGTATGTTCGTTTTGAAGAGCCTCAATCTGCCATTACCGAAGGTCAGTTTGTAGCTTGGTATTTAGAAAATGAATTAGTTGGTTCGGGAGTAATTTCTTAGCTTTATACTTTTTTACGGGGTTTTCCTTTTAAAAAAGTATTTATGCGACATTATTTTGTTTTTCTTTTAATATTCGTTTCCACTTTGGCATTTGCTCAAGGGGAAGATGCATGGGTATATTTTACTGGAAAGCCAAACGCTCAGGACTTTTTTAATAATCCATCGCAAACATTATCACAACGAGCTTTAGACCGTCGTACAAAACAAAATATTGCCTTAAATATTTCAGATGTTCCTATTGAGATAACCTATGTAAATCAGGTTAAAGCAAGCACGGGAATTTCTGTAATGGCACAGTCAAAATGGCTCAATGCAATTCACGTTAGAGGAACGCAGGTAAATATAACGGCGCTAAAATCATTTATCTTTATTGATAAAATAGTTTTTTCTAATAAAGCTTTGAACAAAACAGCAAAACCTGCGGCGGCTCATGCTGCGGCAAAAACAAAAGAAAAGCTAAATACTACAATTGATTACGCTTACGGGAATTCGGTAAATCAAATTCAAATGTTGAATGGGCAAGTACTGCATCAACAAAACTATACAGGTTCAGGTAAAATAATTGCTGTTTTAGACGGAGGTTTTCCGGGAGTAAATACAACACAGCCTTTTAAGAGATTAAGGGATAATAATTTGATTTTAGGCGGTTACGACTATGTAAATCGAAGTGCTGATTTTTATTCTGGGAATAGTCATGGAACCTCAGTTTTATCTACAATGGGCGGTTATACTGAAAATTCTTTGGTAGGAACCGCGCCAGATGCTTCTTATTATTTGTTTATTACAGAAGATAATGCCAGCGAGAATCCTGTTGAAGAATCGTATTGGGTTGAAGCGGCTGAGCAGGCAGATGCTTTTGGAGCTGATATTATTACAACCTCATTAGGGTATTTTGGATATGACGAGCCAAGTTATAGTCATACCTACAGCGATATGAATGGCACAACAAATTTTATTTCAAGAGGTGCAGAAATAGCTTTTAGTAAGGGAATAATTGTTTTGGCTGCAGCCGGAAACGAAGGAACAACTGCAGAACCGCATATTGGCGGCCCCGCAGATGCAGTTTCAGTTATTACCGTAGGTTCAGTTAATGCTTCAAAAACAAAAGCCGGTTCAAGTTCTATCGGGCCAAGTTTTGATAATCGAATTAAGCCGGATGTTATGGCGCAAGGTGTTGCGGCAGTTGTTTCTAATGCAGCAGGAAATATTGGAACAGCAAACGGAACTTCTTTTGCTTGTCCAATAATGGCAGGAATGGCAGCTTGTTTATGGCAGGCTTTTCCATCAAAAAATAACAAAGAAATTAGACAAATGATACTGCAGTCTGCAGATCGCTATACAAGTCCTGATAATAATTATGGGTACGGAATTCCAAACTTTGGCTCAACTTTGGGTTTAGAAGCGTTTCAATCTACGACTGATTTTTTGGTTTATCCAAATCCAGTTCAAACAACTATTTCTTTCTCATTTACTAATCCTAAAGCGTCAGTGTCAATTTACTCTGTTTTAGGACAAAAATTGATCGAAAAAGAAATCACCAATCAAAATCCATTACTTTCTGTAGAAACTCTAACCAGCGGACTTTACTTTTATACTTTTGATAGTGAAGGTCTGCATAAAACAGGAAAAATAATTAAACAATAACAGCCCAATCTGCATGAACAAAATTACCAAACTCTTCAATATAAAATATCCAATAATACAAGGCGGCATGATCTGGAACAGCGGTTACAAACTGGCTTCGGCTGTTAGTAATTCTGGCGGTTTAGGTCTAATAGGCGCTGGATCAATGTATCCCGAAGTTTTAAGAGAACATATTCAGAAATGTAAAAAAGCGACAGATAAACCTTTTGGAGTTAATATTCCTATGTTATATCCAAATATTGAAGATATAATGAATATTGTGGTCGAAGAAGGCGTTAAAATCGTTTTTACTTCTGCTGGAAATCCTAAAACATGGACTTCATTTTTAAAAGAAAAAGGAATTACGGTAGTTCACGTAGTAAGCAGTAGTGTTTTTGCCTTAAAAGCCCAAGAAGCCGGTGTTGATGCTATTGTTGCTGAAGGTTTTGAAGCCGGAGGTCATAATGGACGTGAAGAAACGACAACGTTGACTTTGATTCCAATGGTGAAAGAAAAAGTACAGATTCCTATTATCGCTGCGGGTGGAATTGCAACAGGAAGAGGAATGCTTGCGGCAATGATTTTGGGTGCCGATGGTGTTCAGGTAGGAAGCCGTTTTGCAGCTTCAATAGAATCTTCTGCTCACAATAATTTTAAGCAAGCGATAGTTAATATAAAAGAGGGAGGAACTCAATTGACATTGAAGGAATTAGCTCCTGTTCGATTAGTGAAAAATAAATTCTATCAAGATGTTCAGGATTTGTATGAAAAATGTCCGTCTAAAGAAGAATTAGTTCAGTTATTAGGAAGAGCCAGAGCAAAAAGAGGAATGTTTGAAGGAGATCTTGAAGAAGGCGAATTAGAGATTGGACAGGTCGCAGGATTAATTCACGAAATTTTGCCCGTAGAGCAAATTATTCAAGAAATGATAGCCGATTTTGAATCTGCCCGCAAAGAAAAAGCTACATTTGAGTTTTAATTATCCGCAAGAAATTTATATGAATTCTATACGCACTTATTTAGTATTATTATTGTTTTTAGGTTTTGGAATGCATTATGCTCAAGGTCAATCGTATCATTTTAAAACTTCGGGTTTTAGTGTGTTAGAAAAAACAGAAAAAGGAAAATGGGGCGAGTGGTCCAATCTTGATTTAGTAAATCTTTCGGTTGTTTTAGATACAGACAAACACAGAATTGTGGTGTACTCGCAAGAAATTCAGCTTTTTAAGATATTAGATTATATCGAACGCGAAGAAAATGATACTGATATTGTGTATTCCTTTATGTGCAAAGACAATGACGGAAAGGAGTGCAAACTTTCAATTATAACACGTAAAAAGCAAGATTATCGCAAACAGCTTTACATCAATTATGACGATCATATTATTGTTTACAATATTTTTAATGTATAAAAAAAACCTCTTAGGTTTGATAATAAAACCTTAGAACCTTAGTATCTCAGAACCTTAGCGCCTTCCTTAAGCATCAACATCCTTAATAAATTCATCATATTCTAGATAAAACATTTCGAGAGCATGCATTTTTTCGTTGAAGAAATCAAAAATGGCATCCCAATTATTGCGATTACTGAAACCTACTCCAGTTTTCTCGACCCAGATTCTACTAATCGTTTTACCGCTTTCTAAAGTGTGATTTTTTTCAAAAACTAAATCTTTGATGAATTCTTCATCAAGAATATTTTTTAAAGCTTCTAATTTTTCAAAGTAAGCATTTCGTTTTTCATCACTTCGTTGCTCGATGTCAATTAAAACTTGAGCTTTTTTATTATCGACATAAAATTTAAAAGAGAAATCTTTTATCTTGGTATCATAAAGAACCCATTTTCTTGGGTATTTTTCGGCAAAAGCAACCCAAAATTCTCTTTTTATTCTTTGTGATTCTTCTTTACTATACATTTTATTTTTATGGCTTTGCTTTAGAAAACTTGTAGAACCGCATTTTCTAGAGTATATTTATATTTTAATTTGAGATTCTGTTTAGATTTTATATATCAGAATTTTTATGAGATTATTTCTTGATAGATGAGGCAAATTTAGAAAGAATAATGAATTTATTTTTTATTAATTTAACGAAATATAGCGAGAAATAATCAGTAAAAAAAGGAGAGATAAAATCTAAACAGAATCTAATAATACAAAAATAAACTTTGAATATGGATTTTCAAGACTTTTTGAAATTTGTTCCTAATTTAATTCCGATTGAACTGCCGGCAGAATTAGCACACATGAAAATGGCTCCAAAAGAACGTCTTGAAGCTTTAAAAAATATTAATCTAGAGGCAAAGAATCCTAGAATAGCAGCTGTTATGATGCTGTTGTATCCAAAGAAGGATAAAACACATTTGGTTTTGATTGTTAGAAACGCCTATAATGGTGTACATTCATCGCAAATTGCTTTTCCTGGCGGGAAATATGAAAACACAGATTTAGATTTTAGAGAAACCGCATTAAGAGAAACACATGAAGAAATTGGTGTAGCTCCAGAAAAAATAGAAGTTATCAAGGATTTTACACCAATGTATATTCCGCCAAGTAATTTTTTGGTGCATCCGTTTTTAGGAATTTCAAATGAAGAATTGTCATTTTATCCAGATATTCGCGAAGTCGCTGCAATTATAGAACTGCCATTGTCTGTTTTTTTAAGCGACGAAATTATAATCGAGGCCACATTATCAACTTCTTATGCAAATGATGTTTTAGTTCCTGCATTTAATATTCAAAATCATATTGTTTGGGGAGCAACAGCAATGATTTTAAGTGAATTGAGAGATGTCTTAAAAACTAGTTTTGAAAATAAATTATGAAGTTTTTAATTTAACAATTTGATATTCATGTTTATAGTAGTTTATTTTTGAAATTGCCTAAAAGTACTGCTAAACGATTTATTTTTGTATGTTTGCGTCCTAACCTCAAAAACAGAAAATAAAGTTATGGGATTGTTTAAACGAAATCCTTTCGGACATATATTATTTATCAAGAAATGGTTAATCCGAATCTTGGGAGCTATGACGCACCGAAGATACAGAGGTTTTAATGAATTGCAGATTGAAGGATCTGAAATCATTAAAACATTGCCAGATAATAATGTATTGTTTATTTCTAATCACCAAACTTATTTTGCCGATGTTGTAGCAATGTTTCATGTGTTTAACGCAAGTTTAAGCGGACGTCAAGACACTATTAAGAACATTGGTTATTTGTGGCAGCCTAAAATGAATTTGTATTATGTCGCTGCCAAAGAGACAATGCAGGCTGGTTTACTGCCAAGAATTTTAGCTTATGTTGGAGCAATTACAGTTGAAAGAACTTGGCGCTCAAAAGGTGTCGATGTTACTGAAAAACGTGATGTTAATCCAAACGATACCGAAAATATTCGTATTGCTCTCGAGGACGGATGGGTTATAACATTTCCGCAAGGAACAACTAAGTCATTTAAGCCCGTTCGTAAAGGAACAGCGCACATTATAAAACAGCATAAACCTATTGTAGTTCCTATTGTTATAGATGGATTTCGTCGTTCGTTTGATAAAAAAGGACTTCGTTTAAAAAAGAAAAACATTCTGCAGTCTTTTATCATAAAAGAACCGCTTGAGATTGATTATGAAAACGATACAATTGAACAAATTGTAGAAAAAGTCGAATATGCAATCGAACAGCATCCATCATTTTTAAAAGTAATTCCTGCTGAAGAGATTAAAGTTGAGGAAGAACTTAATGAAATGAGAAGATGGAGTTATAAAGCTCCAGAAAATGGATATTAAATTTTAATTTTTTTGTTTGCTTCGCTAATTCGGCTAGAACCTCGTGTCGTTTCAGGTTTAAAAAATAGCTTGGTGTCTTAATCCAGTTGTTTAAAGAAAAACCTTTGAGCCTTTGCCTCTCTGCACCTTTGCCACTAAACTAAAAATCAATTTTCTTCAACTCCTTGTAGTTTGCGTATAATCTTCGTAAAAGAGTTCCGTACAGTAATCTATAGAAACACCAGAATAATCCAAAGAAGCCAAGTATTACAAAAATTAAAATTCCAACTGTAAAAAGCATCGCTTTACCATCTTGGGCAAGTTTTTCTTGGAAAAAAGCCATATCTGGATTATAGACATATCCTATAAAAAAGCTGAAAATAGAGGAAACTACAATCATTCCTAAATTGTACCAAACATAATATTGAACTGTTTTTCTAGTTCTTAAAATGGTACTCATTAAAGATTTGGTAGCCACTGTAGTCGAAATTGTTGTATAGTTTTTATAGAAAATGTATACAAAAATTAATCCCACTAAATAATTCATATAAGTCAAGTATTCAAGTGCAGCCACAATTTCCGGATGATTCATTTTTTGTAAAACATCATCAGTATTGATAAATAAATTGGAGAAAGTCCAAAAGGAAATTTCGAGAATGCTTATAATTAAAATCCACTTCACAATAGAAGATGATTTTTTATGAATCATTTTGTAGATTTCTTGTTCAGAAATTTGCTCAAAAGAATCCGAGTTCTTTTTCCAGTCTTTTTTTAGTAAATCCAGTTCTTTCATAATAATTTTTAAGGATTTAATATTTTTTTAAGTTTCCCTTTAATTCTGTTCATTTTCACGCGCGCATTCACTTCGCTGATTCCTAGAGTTTCAGCTATTTCTTGATAGTCTTTATCTTCTAAATACATAAAGACCAATGCTTTTTCGATATCGTTTAGCTGATAAACAGCTTTGTACATTAATTTAATCTGCTCTTCTTCTTCATAGTTGTAGTCAACATCTTTTACAAAATGCTGATGACTTTCGTAATCTACGGTAGATATAGTCCTTTTGGTTTTGCGATAGAGAGTAATTGCTGTATTTAAAGCAACGCGATAAGTCCAAGTCGAAAATTTACTGTCGCCTCTAAATTTTGGATACGCTTTCCAGAGCTGAATGGTGATTTCCTGAAACAAATCTTTGTGTGCATCTTCGCCGGCAGTATATAATCGACAAATTTTGTGGATTATATTCTGATTTGCCTGCAATTGCGTAACAAATGATTGTTCTAGGTTTTCGGTCATAAAAGTATTAGTAGTGTTGAAATCTATTTTGTTACAAGACTTGACTATTTTTTTGCCACGAATTTCACAAATTTATCGAATTACATATCAAAATGATAAAGATAAAGTTGAGTTTTAGTTTTTAAAAATCCGTGCTAATTCATGCAATTCGTGGCAGCTTCCTACAGTTGTCGTGTTTTGTAATAATTAATGGTCAAATCTATAAACTTGCTGTAGCTTTCCATTCCGTCTTTTTGATTGTTTGATTTTAAGAAACTATCATAAATAAAATGGAAACCTTCATCAATAAAAGTATCATATTGTTTCCAGAAATCCTGACTTTCCTGATAGTTTTTTAAAATTCCAGAATTTACTTGTTTCTTTAGAGTATTAAATATTTTTTCGTTTTTATATTTCCAAATACTTAAGCAGTAATGTAATGTAAAGCTATAACCTGCATATTGGTAATAAGGATTGTTGTTTTTAACAGATGCTAAAACGCCAATAAAATTACATTCATTTTCACTAGCAAAACCAATCTGATGTGCCATTTCGTGAGCTGTGGTTTGCGGAAAATTATACATTGGCAGTAAATCATTAATTTGAGCTTCGTTAGTAAAAGGATTTAAATAACCGCCAAAACCCATATAAGTTAATGGTGTACTGAAAAGTGATTTTTTAACGCTTAGAATTTCGTATTTAAAGTAAGGATGTTCTTGTGCTAGATTGTTATAGCCGTTTAAAATCATTTTAAAAGATTCTTTTTGCGAATACGGAAATACAATTTTTTCATTTTTATTTTTTGTGATTTCAAACTGAACTTCATTGGTTTTAGCGATTAATCGTTTTGTGAAAGCTAAAAGATCAGCATCAGTATATTCTCTTTTGATTTCCATTTTTACGAAAAGAGGCTCACGATAATAATTGAAAGCCCATAAAAGATGAAAGAAAAAATAAAAGATTGAAATTTTACCCAAAATCGTTAAAATATGATCTTTCCAATCTGTTCTCCATGTTTTACGTATTTTCCAAAACCAAATTATTGCGGAAAGTATAAGGACTGCATAAATACAATCACCTACAGAAAAGGGAATTTTTCCTAAAAGTGTTCTTGAGAAGTGCGAAATTCTAACAAATAAATTGTTGCTGTAAAAACCTTCGACATAATCTGAAAAATAAGGCAGAATTTTTAAAACAATAATTTGTACAAGTAAAAATAATGGCAGAATGTATTTTGATCTCACAGTTTAAATTTTGAATATGTAAATATAAATACAATATCGATTGATAAAAAAGTTAAATGCGAATTCCTATAATTTTCATTAATTAATGTTTTTCAAATTACGCAAGAGTCTTTAGTGTTCTTGAAATTGTATTTTAATTCAATACAATTAGTTCTAATTCGTGAAATTCGTGGCGAAAAAAAGTATAAACTTTGTAACTTTGACAATCTTAATTGTTAAACATCAAACAAAATATAATGAGTCAGGAAATAAGAAATCTGGAACCAAAAGAACTTTGGAACAAATTTGCAGATTTAAATGCAGTTCCACGTCCATCAAAAAAAGAAGAGCGTGTAATCGAGTTCATGAAAAACTTTGGAAACAGCTTAGGTTTAGAAACTTTTGAAGACGAAATTAGAAACGTAATCATTAGAAAACCTGCAACTCCGGGAATGGAGAATCGAAAAGCAATCGTAATGCAGGGGCATCTTGATATGGTGCACCAAAAAAATGCAGATACTGTTTTTGATTTCGATAAGCAGGGAATTGATATGTATGTAGATGGTGACTGGGTTCGTGCTCGCGGTACAACGCTTGGTGCAGATAATGGACTTGGAGTTGCTACAATCATGGCAGTTTTAGAAAGCAAAACAATTGCACATCCTGCAATAGAAGCTTTGTTTACAATCGATGAAGAAACGGGTATGACTGGAGCATTAAACTTAAAAGGAGGAATTCTTCAAGGGCAGATTTTATTGAATTTGGATACTGAAGAAGACGACGAAATTGATATAGGATGCGCTGGAGGAATTGATGTAACAGCTACAAGAACATATCACGATGAAGAAGTTCCAGAAGGTTCTGTGGGGTATTCTATTACTGTAAAAGGATTAAATGGAGGTCACTCAGGAATGGATATTCATAAAGGATTAGGGAATGCTAATAAGATTATGAATCGTTTGTTATTTGATGCTTTTGAAAACTTTGGTTTACAAATTGCAGAAATCAACGGAGGAAGTCTTCGAAATGCAATTCCTAGAGAAAGTGTTGCAAAAGTGATTATTTCTGAAATGTTTGATGAAGCATATCTTTTTGATATGCAGGAAATCATTAATGATATTAAAGCAGAATATAAAACAACTGAACCAAACTTATCGATAGAAATCGTTAAGACAGATTTACCTGAAAAAGTAATGGATTTAGGTGTTCAGGAAGGAATTATTAGAGCGATTTACGCGGCTCATAATGGTGTTTATAGAATGAGCGCTGATATGGCTGATTTGGTTGAAACATCAAATAATATTGCTCGTGTAATCATAAAAGACGGTGAGATATTGGTAGGATGTTTAACTCGTTCTTCTGTTGAATCTTCTAAATTTGATTTGGCTAATTCTTTACGTTCAGCATTTGAATTGGTTGGATGCGAGGTAGATCTTTCTGGATCTTATCCTGGATGGACGCCAAACGTGAATTCAGAAATTTTAGAAGTTTTAAAAGAAATTTACGAAAAGCAAAATGGTGAACAGCCAAAAGTTGTCGCTTGTCACGCTGGTTTAGAATGTGGAATTTTAGGAACAAATTACCCTGAAATGGATATGATTTCTTTTGGACCAACAATTCATGGTGCACACTCACCAGATGAAAGAGCTAGTATTTCATCTGCTCAAAAATATTGGAAATTTGTATTAGAAATTCTTTCTAATATTCCAGTTAAATAATAGTAATTTAGTGTTCAGTTTTTTAGTAATCAGTTTTCTGATATCTTAAAAGCTGAACACTTTTTAAATTCTGTACACTTAAAAAAAACGGATCACTGAACACTTTTTAGTGCCAATAAATCTGTACACTAAAAAAACTGCCCACTGAACACTAGTTTCTAGTCTCTTTTAGGAGAATTTTTCTTTTCTCTTTTTTCCTCTTTCTTTTCTTTAGCCGTTTTTAACGGTTCTTTTTTTGCTGTTTTTTTAGCATCCTGACCTTTTGCCATTCGTAGTTGTTTTTTAATTGATTAATAAGTAAATATAGCTTTTTAAAATCCTAAAGAGCATAAAAAAAATCCTCAATTAAAAATTGAGGATTTCTGTATTTATGGTAAGAGTAAAATTTTAATTCCTTTTAAGTACTTTATATTGTTCATAACAACCGCTGATAGCGTCTAAAATTTGAAGGTCATTTGCTGTTTGAATAAAAGCATCTGAATAGTTACAACGGTGCATAATTTCAGGGATTTCATCCTTGCTTATTCCTAAAAGTACAGCAATGGTTTCGCGGTCATATTTGGTCTCTAGCAAGTTTCTAATCGTGTCATCTTTCTTCATGTCCTTCAGTTTCTTGAGTTCTTTTCCATTTTTCCCAAAGAAATTATAAAGCATATCGGCTGGATTGAAAATAGAACCTAATACTTTTCCGAAAGCATTTGGAGAATATTCACCCGCTTCATAACCTTGCGTAAGACCAGAAATACTGTAACGATAATTTTCTTTTGTAGGAATTAATTTTGAGTCAACCTCGAGATATCCAGTTAAAGTAAAAGGAGCGATAATAACTTCTTCAAGCGCGATCGCTTTTTCAGTAAGCTGAATGCGGGTAACTTTATTTTTTATCCAGTCATTTGTTACTCTAATTCTAAGAGATTGAAATCCTAGTAAAGAAAAGTGAATAGTGTCATTAGGCTGCACATCAATTTCAAAATACCCTTTTGCGTCAGATTTTGCGCCGCGTACCTTGTTGGTGTTGATGATGTTTACGTTTGGAAGAGGTTGTTTACTATCGTCGTTTATAATATAGCCCGAAACTCTTTGCGGGGTTGTAGGCTCGATGTCCTGCGCAAAACTAACGGTAGAGAATAGCATAAAAAAGAAAACTGCGAAATATTTCATATCCTGATTTAAAGCACTAAAAGTAGTAAATAGAGATTAAATATTTCGCAGTCTTCGAATATAATTATAAGAAAATTAACAAAGACAGCAGCGTTGCTTTTAGTATTTAAATAAAAAAGGATAAGGAAGTTTAAATTACATTGTTTTGGATTACAAAAGTCATTTTTAGTGATTAGATTCCTAAAAGTAAAAAAAATCCCAAATTCCAATTATGTCTGGAATTTGGGATTTTATATTTTAAGATATTAAAGAATTAATCTCTTCTTGGTCTTCTTGGTCTTGGTGAATCACCAAAGCTTTCAGAACGTCTTGGAGCTCTATCAGAACCACCTTCGTTTCTTTTGAAGCCACCTTCTCTACGAGGAGCAGACGAGTTTCTGTCGCTTCTAAAACCACTTTCTCTAGGAGCAGAGTTTCTGTCGCTTCTAAATCCTCCGCCAGAACCTTCGCGTCTTGGAGCAAAGTTCCCTTCTCTTCTTGGTCCAGAACTTCTTCCGCCGCCACGGTTATTGTGGTCGCGTCTTCCGCCTCCGTCATTTTTAGAGATTTCAACATTAATACGACGTCCTTCTAATTGAACGTTGTTTAATACTTCCATTACTTTATCAGTATGCTCAGGATCTGTGTTGAAGAAAGAGAAACCTTCTTTTACATCTACCTTGAAAACGTCATCACGACCTAAATCTAATGTTTCTTTCAGGTAATCTTTAAGTGACATCCAATCGAAATTGTCTCTTGATCCAATGTTTACAAAATAACGAACTGCTCCATTATTATTGAATTCTCTTGGTTCAGAATCGTTTCTTTCGCGTCTTTCTCCTGAAGATTGAGATGAAATGTCTCTGTTCTTTTTGTAGTAAGCAATAAAACGATTAAACTCTACTGAAACCATTTTCTTAATTAATTCTTCTTTAGATAAATCTTCAAGAACATTGTTGATTGCTGGTAAATAGTTGTCAATTTCGTGATCAACTTCAGTATCTTTAATTTTATTAGCTAAGTGTAATAATTGAATTTCGCAGATTTCAATTCCAGATGGAATTGTTTTTCTTCGAATTTTTGTTTGATGATTCTTTCGATAGAAGAAATTTTACGTAACTCACTTTTTGTAACGATTACAATAGAAGTTCCTAATTTTCCAGCTCTACCAGTACGTCCTGAACGGTGGTTGTACGTTTCGATCTCATCAGGTAATTGGTAGTTTACAACGTGAGTTACGTTATCAACATCAATACCACGTGCAGCAACGTCAGTAGCAACAAGCATCTGAATTTGTCTTCCACGGAAAGATTTCATTACACCATCACGCTGCGCTTGAGATAAATCTCCGTGCAATGCAGCCGCGCTGTATCCATCTTCGATAAGTTTTTCGGCAATAGCCTGAGTATCTCTTTTTGTACGACAGAAAACCACAGAGAAAATATCTGGGTTAGCATCTGCCAAACGTTTTAAAGCTTCGTAACGATCACGAGCATTTACTAAGTAAAATTCGTGAGAAACTGTAGATGAACCAGAGTTTTTAGCTCCAACAGTAATTTCTACAGGCTCGCTCATGAATTGTTTTGCAATTCTAGCAACCTCTTGCGGCATTGTTGCAGAGAACAACCATGTGCTTTTTTCGTCTGGAGTATCTGATAAAATAGATACGATATCTTCGTAGAATCCCATGTTTAACATTTCGTCAGCCTCATCAAGAACACAGTAATCTATGTTTTTAATGTTAACTAAACCTCTGTTAATCATGTCTTGCATTCTTCCTGGAGTAGCCACAATAATTTGTGCTCCTCTTTTTATTTCTCTTGCCTGCTCTGTAATACTAGCTCCTCCGTAAACTGCTACCACATTAATACCTTTTTCGTATTTAGAGTAGTTTTTAAGTTCGTTAGTAATCTGTAAACAAAGTTCGCGTGTTGGCGATAAAACTAATGCTTGTGTATTTCTGTTGTCGGCATCAATTTTTTGAATTAGCGGAAAACCGAAAGCTGCCGTTTTCCCTGTCCCTGTTTGAGCCAACGCAACCATATCCGTGTCTTTTTCCAATAATAGGGGAATCGCCTTTTCCTGTACCTCTGACGGATTTTCAAATCCTAGATCTAAAATCGCCTTCAGTAACGATTCATTCAATCCTAATTGTTCAAATTTATTCATATGTGTTTTTAAAATAGGGTGCAAAATTACTGTTAATTATTCAGATAAACTAATGCAATTTTAAGAATTATGTATTTGTTATGATTTGATTATCAAAAAGTTATGTTTAGTGTAAAATGATTTTTTGAAAGAAATCGAAAAAAAAACGTCTTGAAATATCAATTTTGTTCCTTAAAATGTTGTATTTTAAACAATTATTTTGTTCTGTTCAGGAAATCAATAAGTTGCTCGGTTGCCTTTGCACGATGGCTGATTTTATTTTTAACTTCAGCTGATAATTCAGCAAAAGTCTCACTGTAATTTTCGGGTTGAAAAATAGGATCGTACCCAAAACCATGATTTCCAGTTTTATTCAAAGTAATAGTTCCTTTTGCCAAGCCGGTAAAAAGATGCTGAGCACCATTTAAATTTAAGGCAATAACGGTCTTGAACTGTGCACTGCGATCTTCTTCGTTTTTCAGAGAATCCAAAAGTTTATTCATGTTATCATCAGCATTTTTCTGCTCACCTGCATATCTTGCCGAATAAACGCCTGGTTCTCCATTTAAAGCTTTTACTTCTAATCCAGTATCATCTGCAAAACAGTCGTAACCATACTTTTCAGTTACATAATCAGCCTTTAAAATCGCGTTGCCTTCAATTGTATCTGCTGTTTCTGGAATTTCTTCATGACAGCCAATATCTTCTAAGCTTAAAAGCTGAATAGATCCGTTAAGAATACTTTGAATTTCTTTGATTTTATTTAAATTATTTGAAGCGAAAACGAGTTTCATGAGTGTTATATTTTAAAGTGAATTTTTCGATTAAAAAGATAAAAGCAATTCCAAATGTATAAGCAAGAATATCACTCCAAAGAAAACCTTGTCCTAAAACGTATCTTCCGAAAAGTGTTTTTCTGAGTGCTGTGATCCAGCCGCTTTGATAAAGCTGCAAGAACTCAATGCTGTAACATATTAGTAGAGAATAGATTATTATAAAAATGGTTTTTTTATGGGGAAATAAGATTCGAACCAGAAAATAAATCATAATCGCATATAGAAAATCACCAATCCATAACGGAATAAATGAGATTTTCCTTGAAAGAATTCCCAAAAGAATAATGGTCAGAAATAAAACGGAATATTGTATTCGGGTTTTGTTCAAGTTTATTTTTTTGCTTCAAGCAAAATTACGATTAATCTTTTAAGTTGTCTCTCTTTACAAAATTTTAAATTATAATGAAAAGGAGTTAGAAATAAATGAAACTATAAACAGGTCTGCTTTATTTTATGAATTTACAAATTCGATAAATTACACAGATTATTATTATCTTGAAGCACTTTTAAGACTTCAAAAAATTAAATAAAATAGATTATGCTAAAGAAAATCACTCAAATTTCGCTTGCGGTTATTATGGTGTTAATGGTTGTAAGCTGTAAAAATGCGAAACAAAAACTTCAGGAGTTTGTTACTTCTTATAATGCTGCGGCACCAGATTTTAAAGCTGAAAATGTTACACTGACAACAGCTCGAGGATATATTAATGATGATAAAATTGAACTGCGATTTGAAACTAATTTAGAACAAAACGCTCCTAATAAATTAGCGGCTGGTATTGCGTTTGATAAATTATTGAAGGAAATGATAAAGAAAAATCAAATTCCTAAAGATCTGGTAGAAGAAGGGATTCAGTTTGATGCCTATTTTTTGGCAGATGATAATACCGTTTTTGTAAAACAGATTATAAATAAAGAAACGTTGCCAGAACTACTGAATTAAACTTATTCGATGCGTTTTATAAAATAATTATTGAGTGTACTCAATAGTCATTTTGGTAAAGTTTGAGTTATAATAAAAATGCCTCTTTAATATTAAAGAGGCATTTTTGTTTAATTTATTTTGGTAACATTTGTCAGATTATCTGGAAAATAGAGTTCTGATAAATTGGTAAACTCATCACCACGCATAAATATATTAATATCCACATCGGCAAAAGAAGTTTTTCCTGCTGCAGCCAAAAGTTCGTTTGCAGAATGAAGTGTATTTTTATGAAAATGATACACACGATCTGATTTATCTGTAACAACCAAACCTTTCATCAGCATTTTGTTTTGTGTAGCAACTCCTGTTGGGCATTCGTTATTATGACAACGTAAAGCTTGAATACAGCCTAAAGAAAACATAAAACCACGAGCACTATTACACATATCTGCACCTAAAGCAATGGCGTGCAGAATAGAATACCCAGAAATAATTTTCCCGCTTCCAATAATGCGTATTTTGTCACGAATATTTAATCCAATCAATGTTTTGTTTACGAATATTAAAGCAGGCTCAAATGGCATTCCTACACCATCAGCAAATTCTAAAGGAGCAGCGCCAGTTCCTCCTTCGGCACCATCAATAGTTATAAAATCAGGATAAATATCTTCCGCAATCATTTCGTGGCAGATTGCCTCAAATTCAGCTGTGTTACCAATACATAATTTAAAACCAATAGGTTTTCCGTTTGATAATTCTCGTAACTGTGCAATAAAGTGAATCAAACCTTTAGAATCAGAAAAAGCATGATGACCCGGAGGTGAAAGAATCATTGTATGCGGTTGAACTCCTCTAATTTTCGCAATTTGTTCCGTATTTTTTTTTGCTGGAAGCACACCTCCATGTCCTGGTTTTGCGCCTTGAGAAAGTTTAATTTCAATCATTTTTACGTTTGGAAGATTTGCCTTTTCAGAGAAATTTTCCGGGCTGAAGTTTCCTTCGGCATCACGACAGCCAAAATAGCCTGTACCAATTTGCCAAGTAATATCGCCTCCGCCGGCAAGATGAAATTCAGTTAATCCGCCTTCTCCAGTATTTTGATAAAAATTCCCTTTTTGAGCGCCAATATTTATAGCACGAACGGCGTTTTCGCTAAGCGAACCAAAACTCATTGCAGAAACATTAAATAAAGAAGCGGAGTAAGGTTGTTTACAGTCTTTTCCACCAACTAAAACACGAGGTAATTCTTCGTTAACTTTAGCAGGGAAAATAGAATGTTTTATTCCTTCATAGCTTTCAGTGTTTAAATTTTGCTGTGTTCCAAAAGGAGTACTAGAATCGATATTTTTGGCTCTTTGGTAAACTAATGAGCGCTGGTTTCTGGAAAAAGGTTTTCCGTCAGTCGATCTTTCAATAAAATATTGCTGAATTTCGGGTGCGATCATTTCAAATAAATATCTGAAATATCCCAAAACCGGGAAATTTCTTAAAATAGCATGTTTTTCTTGAGATGCATTGTAAGCACCAACAAGTAATAATATTGGAAGAATTATTACTAATAAAAAACCGCGTCCAGTATAATAGTAAATTGCTGCAACAATTAGAAACAATAAGAATCCGTAGATAAAGAATTTTTTTCTCATGTTTTTAAAGTATTAATAAGGTAAAATTTAATTAGTTGAATCGTAATCTAACATAGACATGTTTAATGCCTTTTTTGTCAGATTCTCTTTCATCGATTTCTAGAATATCCGTAAGTGATTTCAGCATTGGTGTAAGCTTAGAAAATCCGTAATTCCTTGGGTCAAATTCAGGTTTCTTTTTTACGATCAGATTTCCAACATCTCCCAAAAATGCCCAGCCGTCATCATCTTCAATATCTTCAATAGTAGCTTCAATAAGTTCGATAGTTTGTTTATCAATTTTATGCAATGCTTTTTCTGCAGGTTTTTCAACCAGTTTTTTAGTATCAGCAGCAACAACCGTTTTCGGTTTCTTTTTCTGAATTGCACCGTCTAAAACTTCAATATAGATAAATCTATCGCAGGCAGCAATAAAAGAACTTGGTGTTTTCTTTTCGCCTATACCAATTACTTTCATACCGGATTCTCGAAGTCGTACTGCTAAACGGGTAAAATCGCTGTCGCTTGATACGATGCAAAAGCCGTCAAGTTTTCCTGAGTAAAGTAAATCCATGGCATCTATAATTAAAGCAGAATCCGATGAATTTTTTCCAACCGTATAACTATATTGTTGAATAGGAGTAATGGCATGCTCCAATAATACAGATTTCCATCCGTTTGCATTTGGCTTCGTCCAATCAGCATAAATACGTTTTGTAGTTGGTGTGCCAAACTTTGCGATCTCTTCCATCATGCCTTTTACATTGCTGTAAGGAACATTATCTGCATCGATAAGAACAGCTAATTTTAGATCTTTTGAGTTGCTTAAAGCCATTATTTCAATATTAGAAAAATTAGTATTCTCAAAGTTAAAATTAAAATTGGTTTTTATATGAATTTTAGGTCAAATAAGTGTTTTAGCGGTTCTAAATTATTTTGGTTATAAATAAGTTTTTGTTTTAGAAAATTAATTAAAGATAAATTTGTCTTTTATAATAAAATTAGATAATTTTGTATGGAATTAATTAATGAGATATGTTTTCAAAAGCGTGTGAGTACGGAATTAGGGCTTCTATTTTTATTGCAACGAAATCTACAAAGGGAATAAGGGTTGGAATAAAGGATGTGGCAAAGGAAATTGATTCGCCGGAACCGTTTACGGCTAAGATTATGCAGATTTTGACTAAAAGCGGAATAATTCATTCGGCTAAAGGAGTTGGGGGAGGATTTGAAGTTTCGAATGGGGCATTAAAAACAATAAAATTAATTCAGATTGTAGATGCCATTGATGGGGATAAAATTTATAGAGGCTGCGGTATTGGATTAAAAGAATGTTCTGAAGAGCATCCGTGTCCAGTTCATCATGATTTTAAAAAGATTAGAGGCTTACTTTTAGAGATGTTGACTAAAACTACTCTCGAACAGCTGGCATTAGGAGTAAAATCAGGAGACTTTTTTTTAAAGACATTAAATATAAATGATTAATATTAAATAAATACCTAAAAAATGAATACAAAAACCAAAATTTCACTATTGATCCTAATGGGATTTTTAACAATAACTTCTTGCGGTAAAAAAGAAACTGCACCAGTTGAAGAGCAAACAGAAACTTCAACAGAAGGAGAAGCTGCTCCAGTAACTTCAACTGCAGAAAATGTATTAGTTATTGAAGGAAACGACCAAATGCAGTTTAGCACCAATGAATTGAAAGCAGTTGCAGGAAAACCAATCACGCTTACTTTAAAACATGTTGGTAAAATCCCAAAAGAAGCGATGGGACATAATTTAGTAGTTCTTCAAGAAGGTACAGATCAAGCGGCTTTTGCTTTGAAAGCGAATGATGCTAAAGCAACTGATTTTATTCCAGAATCTGAAAAAGCTTCAATTATTGCTCACACTAAATTATTAGGAGGAGGAGAAGAGGATACAATCGAGTTTACAATTGATAAAAAAGGATCATATCCATTTATCTGCTCTTTCCCTGGTCACGTGGCTATGATGAAAGGTGTATTGATTGTTGAGTAAATAACCAAAACTCCGAATCCATTAAACAAGATTTGGAGTTTTTTTAAAAACAAATAAAAGATAAAAATGTCTTTTATTGAATTAAAAAGAAATGAAAAGAGAAAAAAAATTGTGGATAGTCTTTATTTTAGTAATGGCTATATCATTTTCTGTATTAGGTTATTACGGCTACGAAATTTATCAACAAGCTCCACCGGTACCAAAAGAGATTGTTTCTGATGGCGGTAAAGTTATTTTTTCTGAAGAAGAAATTAAGGACGGACAAAATATATGGCAGAGTATAGGCGGACAAGAAGTTGGCTCAATTTGGGGGCACGGTGCTTATGTTGCGCCAGATTGGACGGCAGATTGGCTGCATCGCGAGGCAGTTTTTATACTGGATAAATTTGCCCAACAAGACTTTAATAAAAAGTTTGATGAACTTGATGAGGAAAAACAATCGGCCTTAAAAGTTCGTTTGCAAAAAGATGTACGAACTAATCGATATGATCCCAATACAGGAGTTCTTACTATATCTGAAAACCGTGTTGCGGCAATTGAAGGTTTGAGTGAATATTATAAAGGTCTTTTTACCAATGATCCAAAATTCGATAAACTGAGAGAGGAATATGCAATTCCTAAAAACTCTATTAAAGATGAAGAGAAAATGCATAAAATGAATGCGTTTTTCTTCTGGGCAACATGGGCAACGGTTACAAATCGTCCTGATTCGGATATTTCGTATACGCACAATTGGCCGGCAGATGAATTAGTAGGCAATAAAGCAACAAAAGAACTTTTAGCTTGGTCTGGTGTTAGTATCATCTTATTGATTTTAAGTGTTGGTATTTTAGTGTTTTATCATGCAAAATCAGGTGAAGAGGAAGAATTTCCACTTCCAAAAGAAGATCCAATCATTAAACAAGGTAAAACTCCATCAATGGGGTTGGTTACAAAATATTTCTGGATCGTTAGTTTGTTAATGATTTTGCAAATGGTGTTCGGGATAATAACGGCTCATTATGGTGTTGAAGGAAATGGTTTGTACGGTATTCCAATCGATCAAATTTTACCTTATGCCGTAACAAGAACATGGCATACACAATTGGCTATTTTCTGGATCGCAACAGCTTGGCTGGCAACTGGACTGTATATTGCGCCAGCAGTTTCAGGTAAAGATCCTAAATTTCAATGTTTTGGAGTAAACTTCTTATTCGTTGCTTTATTGATAATTGTTTTGGGTTCAATGGCTGGACAATGGTTTGGTGTAATGCAGAAATTGAATTTAGTACAAAACTTCTGGTTTGGTCACCAAGGTTATGAATATGTTGATTTAGGTCGTTTTTGGCAGATTTTCCTTTTGGTTGGATTGTTTTTATGGCTTGCTTTAATGATTCGTCCATTAATACCAGTTTTAAAGAAAAAAACAGAAGAAAAAAATCTAATCATTTTATTCCTAGTTTCTTGTACTGCAATTGCAATGTTTTATGGAGCTGGTTTAATGTGGGGAAGACAAACCAATCTGGCTATTGCTGAATATTGGAGATGGTGGGTTGTTCACCTTTGGGTTGAAGGATTCTTTGAAGTATTTGCGACGGTGGTTATTGCTTTCTTGTTTGTTCGCCTAGGATTATTGAAAACTAAAACTGCAACATTGAATGTTTTGTTTGCAACGATTATTTTCATGTCAGGAGGTATTTTGGGAACTTTTCACCATTTGTATTTCTCAGGAACTCCAACAGCAATTATGGCATTAGGAGCTACTTTCAGTGCATTAGAAGTTGTGCCTTTAACTTTAATTGGATTTGAAGCGTATCAAAACTATAAAATTTCAAAATCAACACAATGGATTGCTGATTACAAATGGCCGATTTATTTTATGATTTCTGTAGCATTTTGGAATTTTCTCGGAGCTGGAATTTTCGGATTTATTATCAATCCTCCAATCGCACTTTATTATGTACAAGGTTTAAATACTACGCCATTACACGGACATACCGCTTTGTTTGGGGTTTATGGAATGCTAGGAATAGGTTTAGTATTATTTGTATTGAGAAGTTTATATAGAAATGTAAACTGGAATACTAAACTGCTTAAAATTACTTTTTGGAGCTTAAATATTGGTTTGTTTTTGATGGCAATATTGAGTTTACTTCCAATTGGAGTATGGCAGGCAATCGAAAGTATTGATCACGGTATGTGGTATGCTCGTTCTTCTGAGTTAATGCAGCAGCCGGCAATGATTACCTTAAAATGGCTTCGTGCAATAGGAGATTCTATATTCGGAATCGGATTTATAACAATGGCTTGGTTTGTATTTGACCTGACCTTAAAAAATAAAAACAAATAAAAATTAAAAATTGATTATCATGGAAAATTTAAAAAATAAAACAATCGGATCTTTTGTAGCTCAGGATTTTAGAACAGCTGCAGTATTTTCAAAATATAGAATTGATTTTTGCTGTAAAGGAAACAGAACAGTAACTGAAGTATGTGAAAAACAAAAAATAGATTCTGATGCTTTACTGCAAAGTGTTTATGAGGTTTTACAATCAGAAAATAATGGTTCGATAGACTTTAATTCTTGGCCTTTAGATTTATTGGCAGATTATATAGAGAAAACGCATCATCGTTATGTAGAGGAAAAATCGCAGACTCTTCTTGCATTTTTAGATAAATTATGCAAAGTACACGGAGCAAACCATCCAGAGTTATTTAGAATAAATGAGTTGTTTATAGGTTGTGCAGGAGAATTGTCTCAGCATATGAAAAAAGAGGAGTTGGTTTTATTTCCTTTTGTAAAAAGAATGGTGAAAACAAAAGAATCTGACGGAGTTTTATCACAGCCTTCGTTTGGTACTGTATCAAACCCAATTGCAATGATGATGCATGAACATGACAATGAAGGAGAACGTTTTAGAGAAATTGCGAGTCTGACAAATAATTATACACCTCCTGCAGATGCTTGTACAACGTACAGAGTAACTTTTGCAATGCTTAAAGAGTTTGAGGAAGATTTACATAAACATATTCATTTAGAGAATAATATCTTGTTTCCCAAAGCTGTTGCTCTGGAGAAAGAATTTGTTGAAGTAGAATAACGATTAAATTTTAATAGTCGAAAACACCGATAAATGTCAAAGTATTGAGTATTATCGGTGTTTTTTATGGCAACTATTTACTACTTTTAATATTCTTAAAATGGAATTTTTTAAAATGTATTCTCAAAAAAACTGGATTATTTGCTGCTTTTTTAATTTCTTGATTGCTTGTGTTTTCGGGTTGTTAATGCGGTATGTGTATCTTTTTCCTTTAGACTTTATAAACTATAGTTTTCTGTTGCATGCACATTCTCATGTGGCGATGCTGGGCTGGGTTTATATGATGGTTTATGTTTTAATTGTGCACTTTTTTATTCCGAAAGAAAAAAGTGAGAAGCCTATTTATGGCCGTTTGTTTTGGTGTACCGAAATTGCGGTTATCGGAATGATGGTTACTTTTCCTGTTCAGGGGTATGCCTTGTTTTCGATCATTTTTTCAACCATGCATATTTTATTGAGTTATCTTTTTTGCAGATTGGTTTGGAAAGATAGTTTTAAAGATAAAACTCCTGCCGTCAGATTTTTAAAATCGTCTGTTTTGTTTATGATTTTGTCTACTTTTGGAGTTTGGTGTTTAGGTCCTGCAGTTAGCACGCTTGGCAAACAAAGTGCATTTTATCAAATAGCTATTCAGTTTTTTCTTCATTTTCAGTTTAACGGCTGGTTTTTGTTTGCCGTTTTAGCTTTGTTTTTAAAACAATTTCAACATACAATTGATAAACGAAAGTTCAAGATGTTTTACTCTCTTTTGATTATTTCTATCTTTTTAACAGTTGCATTTCCTATTCGATGGTTTGTAGAAAATAACATTTTGAATTGGATTAATACTCTTGGAGTTGTATTGCAATTGCTCGCTTTTATTTACTTCTACAAAATGCTTAAACCTCAAATAATCGATTTTAAAGCCAATTTGAATCGAACTGCAATGTTATTTTATAGTTTAGCTTTGTGTTCTTTATTCCTGAAAATAGGGATTCAATTATTGACAGTTTTTCCAAATATTGCCGAAGTTTCACACCAAATTAGAAATTTTGTAATTGGTTTTATTCACTTAACAACTTTAGGAATTATAACCGGTTTTTTGTTTGGAATATTAGTCCAAAATAAAATGCTTTCAGGTGATTCTTCTGTAATGAAAAATGGAGCAAAGTGTTTTATTTTAGGATATATTGCTACCGAAGTTTTGTTGTTTTTTCAAGGTGGGTTTTTCTTTTTTGGAAAAGGGACGATTACATTTTATTATCAAAGTGTCTTGATATTCAGCTTGCTTCTTGTTTTGGGATTAGTTTTAATGATGACCTCAATAAGAAAAGATCATTCGTAAAATAAAAAAATCCCAGAGGGACGATATATTTATAGAATGTTCGTCTGCGACATGTAAAAGCCTCTGCGGAGCAATACATTTTGGAATTGTATTGAATAGGATATATCGCTCCGCTGGAGCTTTAAAACCTGAATATAATATTGTCTATAAATATTTAGCTTCTCCGAAGCTATTGATCAGACAGATATATTTTAACGATAATTTCAATAATAAAAAAACATTCAGATGAGAAGTCCCAGAGGGACGGTATATTTATAGAATGTTCGTCTGCGACATGTTAAAGCCCCAGCGGGGCGACATTTAACAAAAGGCTTATAAACAAAAAACAAGAGCCGATCCATTCCTAAAATCTACTCTTGTTTTTCTACTAATCAACCTATTTACTATTTCTAAATTTTTTCTGCTTCTTGATTTATTGTTGTTATGGTTTTGTCATTGTTTACGCCCAAACCTTCCTGCTGAAATATTAATTCTCCATCTGGATTAAAAACGCTTATAATATTGGAATGCGAAAAATCTATTGGAGAGATCTGCTTGTAATTAACGGCCAAAACTGCGGCAAACTCACGAGTGTTTTCTTCTGATGATCGTAAAAACAACCAGGGATCTTGATTCATTTTATTAGCAATTGCGAAATCTTTTAGTTTTTTTGGAGTGTCAGTTTTGGGATCAATACTCACTAAAATAAGTTTTACATGCTGTTTTGTACTTTTATTAAGTTTCGATTCAATATCTCTCATATCTGCCACTAATCTTGGGCAGGCAGCTTTACAACTGGTGTAAATCATAACCATAACAAGAACATTTCCTTTTAGACTTTTCAATTCAATATCTTTTCCGTCTTGAGTTGTCCATTTTGATGGCAAATTGTAAATTGATAAATCACTAATCTCTTTGTTTACAGGTGCTGAATCCTTTTTCTTGTCTGACTCTTTACAGCTTTGCAAAGAGAATAAGAGAATAAATACAGCGATAATTGTTTTTTTCATTTGAAAGTAATTTAAGTTATCGTTTTGGGTTTGTATCGCTGGCACATCTAAAACCTAGATTTCGAGTAGAATACTGTGCTTTAAGACTTCCTCTAAAAGCGTAACGCATAAATGCCGCATAATCCATTAAATCTGTTGCATTTACAGAACCGCTTCCGCAGAATAAATTCTTGTCGCTGCTTTTGTCTTTTCTCGATTCCCCAGATAAAAAAATGCTGTTAAAATCGGATGTCCATTCCCAAACTAAACCATGCATATCGTAAACTCCCCAATAATTTTTGAAAGTTTTTCCAATTTGATTTTCGTAAGTTCTCGATTTCTCATACCAAGATAAGATGTATTCATTGAATTGTTTTTTAGTTCTGGCATCAACTTTTTTTTCATCGGCCATAGCCACATATTCCCATTCATCCATTGTAGGTAATCGTTTTCCTTGGCATTCGCAGTATTTTTTGGCAGCAAACCAAGAAACACTTGTTACAGGTGATTTAGGATTTGCACTTCCAAAATCAAAATCATTAGTCCAATACGACAAATAACTTTTGTCGGCAAAAATCCCTTTTATTTTAGATTTTGCATACGAAGGATTTTTTTTGACGAAGTTTAAAAACTCACTATTTGTAACAGGATAAATATCCATGTAGAACGATTTTACAACTACAGGTTTTTTGGAGGTGGCTCCGTAAAGAGGGACAAATGAACCCTCTTTTATCGGAACCATTCCAGATTCTTGCGCTTTTAATCCTGTAAGCATCAAGAAAAGAATAAGAATGAAAATGTTTTTTTTCATGCGAAAAATGTTGCTGTTATCTTAGCGCTTTTACCATTTCTGGCGTTACTTCGGTTTTATTATTACCCCAGCTGTTATAGATGTAAGTAAGAACATTTGCTATTTCATCATCAGATAAATTCTGAGCCGGCATTACATTGTTGTATTTTTTGCCATTCACAGTTACCTCACCCGTTAAACCGTGTAAAATAGTATTGATCGAACGTTTTGGATCGGCATTTAAATAATCTGATTTTGCTAGAGGAGGGAACGTTCCAGGAATTCCTTGTCCTTCAGATTGATGACAGGCAAAACAAGTCGTTCCAAAAATTTCTTTTCCAATATTAATTTTTTCAGCAACGGTACGTTTTGGAATTGCTGTTTTTGCAGCTGAGCTTCCCGGCATTTTCTGAATAGTTCCGCCTTCAGGTAAATAAATACCTTCTTGAATAGTTCCTGAATAAATGTTTTTATTTTCTTTTCCTTCCACTTTCAGCATTCCTAAAGCACCTTTGTTAAAGGCTCTAAAAATAGAGTGGTCAACTAATATAAAAGTTCCCGGAGTTTCGACTTTAAAATCGACAATGGCAGCTCCTCCCGCTGGAATTAAGGTTGTTTGTACATTTTTATTGATTGTACTTCCGCCTTCAACATGAACACTGTCGAATATTTCACCAATAACGTGGAAAGAAGAAACTAAGTTAGGACCTCCATTACCAACATATAAACGAACAGTTTCGCCTACTTTAGCAGTCAATTCGCCGCCATTTGTTAAAGCTCCTACTTTTCCATTAAATACTACATAATCTGGAGTTTCTTTTACAGCCTTGTTCATATCAAATGCTTGCAATCCTTTTGCGCCATATTCTCCTTGAGTGTAAAAATCTCCCTGCATAACGTAGTATTCTTTGTCAACAGGAGGAAGTCCGCCTTCAGGTTCCACTAGAATTAAACCATACATACCATTTGCAATATGCATTCCTACTGGAGCAGTAGCACAATGGTAAACATATAAGCCTGGATTAATTACTTTAAAACTAAAAACTTTTTCATGTCCCGGAGCCACAAGTGATGAGGTTGCGCCACCACCCGGACCAGTTACGGCATGTAAGTCTATATTATGAGGCAGTTTGTTGTCAGGATGATTTTTTAAGTGAAATTCGACTTCATCTCCAACACGTGTTCTAATAAAACTTCCCGGTACAGATCCTCCAAAAGTCCAATACGTATATTTTACGCCATCGGTCATTGTACCTTCTTGTTCTTTAATTTCCATGTTAAGTTTTAGCTTCATAGCACTTCTGTTTCCAACTGGTTTTGGAACCATAGGAGGGGCAGTAAGTTCTGCATTCATTTCTCCTTCGGTCATGATATCTGCATAGTTTTTAGCTTCTTCTTTTTTACAGCTTCCAAAAAAGAGAGCAATAAAAAGTACGCTTAAAAAGAGACTCATTTTAATCTGAATGGTATGTTTCTTTTCCATAAGTAATTGGTTTTGTTTTCATTTTAAATTTTAATCAAAAATAAAAGACTATTTTGTCTTTTATTATGATAAAAGTCATAGAACGGTTACTAATATTTCGCTTAATTAATTGTAGAATTATCATTTTTTGGTAAAATTATATTAACTCAAAATGGTTATACTATTCAAAAAAAAGGCAACTATTCGGGGATAAAAAAACAGAAATAAAAAACAGCACTAAAACTAAATCAGACTGTTAAAAAAATATAAAAAGAATGCTTTGTGTATCAAATATAAAAAAAATACCAAAAACTACAACATTGATAACTTTGGTTTTTGAGTTTTTTTTTCTTGATTTGCAGAATTCAAATGGGAGCAAATTTATTTATGAATCAAGGCTTTTTTTTTAAATAAAAATAAATGACTGTCTGAATTTTAGAATAATAATGATTATTTTTGCTCGCTGATTAAGTTAAAAATATTACTACACTATATTATGGTAAAAGATTTATTCGAAAGAATTCAAGAAAATAAAGGACCTTTAGGAAAATGGGCTTCTCAAGCAGAAGGTTATTATGTTTTCCCAAAGTTAGAAGGAGAGTTAGGTCCTAGAATGACATTTCACGGAAAAAATATCCTAAACTGGAGTTTAAATGATTATTTAGGTTTAGCAAATCACCCAGAAGTTCGTAAGGCAGATACTGATGCAGCAATTCAATTTGGAGCAGCTTATCCAATGGGAGCTCGTATGATGTCTGGACACACAACTTACCACGAGCAATTAGAAAATGAATTGGCTTCTTTTGTAATGAAAGAATCAGCTTATTTATTAAATTTTGGTTACCAAGGAATGGTTTCTATCATTGATGCATTGGTAACTAAAAATGACATCATTGTTTATGATGTTGATTCGCATGCTTGTATCATTGATGGTGTTCGTTTGCATATGGGTAAACGTTTTACTTACAAGCACAATGATCTTGAAAGTATGGAGAAAAATCTGCAGCGTGCTACAAAAATGGCCGAAGAAACTGGCGGAGGTATTTTATTTATTACTGAAGGTGTTTTTGGAATGCGCGGACAACAAGGTAAATTGAAAGAAATTGTTGCAATGAAGCAAAAATACAATTTCCGTTTATTAGTTGATGATGCACACGGTTTTGGTACTCTTGGTAAAACAGGTGCTGGAGCAGGTGAGGAGCAGGGAGTTCAAGACGATATTGATGTTTACTTCTCTACTTTTGCAAAATCAATGGCTAATATTGGTGCTTTTGTTGCAGCAGATAAAAATATTATTGATTATTTAAAATACAACTTACGTTCGCAAATGTTTGCTAAAGCGCTTCCAATGATCCAAACAATTGGTTCATTGAAACGTTTAGAATTATTGCGTAATTCATCTTCAATCAAAGATAAACTTTGGGAAAATGTAAATGCATTGCAAAACGGACTTAAAGATAAAGGGTTTAATATTGGTGACACAAACACTTGTATTACACCAGTTTATTTAGAAGGAAGTATTCCTGAAGCAATGGTAATGGTAAACGATTTAAGAGAGAATTATGGTATTTTCCTTTCTATTGTTGTTTATCCAGTTATTCCAAAAGGAATTATTTTGTTAAGAATGATTCCAACAGCTTCACATACTTTAGCTGATATCGAAGAAACATTAACTGCATTTGAAGCGATTCGTGAAAAATTAGTTAGCGGAACTTATAAAGAAATTGCAGAGCGTACAACTGTTGACGTTTCGTAGTTAATTTAAAAAATAATGTTTCCTTAAATGGAAATTATGTAAAAAAATCCATTCCGTTATACGAATGGATTTTTTTTATTTGAAGTAACTTTAAATTTGTAATCAGAAAATAAAATGAATAATTATGAAAAAGCTACTTATACTAACGACTCTAATTTTGACTGTTTTAGTTTCTTGTAAAAAAACGGCAGATACAGAACCGGTTGAAATTGCTCCAAACGCTCCAAAAGAGGTTCAAATAGAAGAACCTGCAGGTGATCAATGTTATGCTTTAAGAGCAAATGGCAATGTGATTGAATTGAGTTTTAATGTAAACTCGCACCAAGAGGTAAACGGAAAATTAAATTATAGTATATCTGGAAAAGATAAAAATGAAGGAACTTTGATAGGGAACATGAAAGGCGATACGCTTATCGCTGATTATACTTTTACCTCAGAAGGAGTTTCATCTGTGAGAGAAGTTGCATTTCTACAAAAAGACGGAGCGCTAATAGAAGGGTTTGGAGATGTTATTCAAGCTAACGATAAAGTAACTTTTAAGGATAAAACCAAATTGAAGTTTGATCAAAAAAACATATTGACTAAGACAGATTGTAAAGTAGAATAGTAAAATGTTATTGATACAAAAAATCCATTCGTTTATTGCGAATGGATTTTTTTATGTTTTCAAATCAAATATTGATTTTTATAACTAAATACTTTTAAAGGTATTTTAAATATGTTTTTCTTTGACAATGAATTTTTGGGTCAAAGTTTTTCCATAGTAAATGAATGGCAGTATTTTCTGCTAATTCTGGAGTTCTGATACAATTTACAATTCCTTTTTCAGAGAAAGTTTTAAAATATTCATCAAAAATAATTGCGGTAACTCCTTTGTTTTGATAATCTGGGTGAACACCAATAAGGTAGAAAACCACGTCTTTACTCTTTTTTCTAGCTTTTAAAAGATGAAGAAAACCAAATGGGAAAAGTTTTCCTTTTGCCTTCTGCAGCGCTTCAGTAAAACTTGGCATAACAATACTAAATGCGACTAAATTATCATCTTTATCAACCACGAATTTTATATATTCAGGATTGATAAAACTGATATATTTCTTTTTGAAATACTCTTTTTGAACATCTGAAATTGCCACAAACGAAGCTAATTTGGCATAACTTTCATTAAACAAATCAAACATTTTGTCGACATGCGGCATAATATCCTTTGTTTTAGTGAAATTTAAAGCCCTAAGTTCATAACGTTTTTTGATTAAAGCCTGTGCTTTAAGGAAAAATTCTGGTTTTACATTCGAAAAAGGAAATATGCTTTCGATGTATTCTTTTTCAACCTGAAAACCTAGTTTTTCAAAATGAGTTACATAATACGGATTATTGTACCAAGTAATCATAGTTCCAACTTGATCAAAACCTTCAGTTAGAACACCAACTTTGTCTAAATTAGAAAAACCCATTGGGCCTTCGGCATGTTCAAGGTTATGTTTTCTTCCTAATTCATATACTTTTTCGAGTAGCGCTTTTGTAACCTCAATATCATCAATTACATCAAACCATCCAAAACGAACTTTTCTTTTGTGCTGATTGTTTACTTCAGCCCAATTGATAATTGCTGTAATTCTTCCCACAATTTCATTGTCTTTATAAGCAAGATAAAAGTAAGCTTCGGCATTATCAAATGCAGGATTTTTTGTTTTATCAAAAGACTCTAGTTCATCAGCAATAATAGGCGGCACCCAATATGGATTGTCTTTGTATAACGAAAACGGAAATTTGATATATTCGGTTAGTTCTTTTTTAGTTTTAGCTTCTTTAATTGTAATCATTAAGGTGGTATTATAAAAAATCTCTTAGTGCAGAGAGTTTGGTTATTAAAATTTACTCGTACTTAGCCTTGCGTTTTCTTTCTCTTGCCTGATAATCTATCTCTTTTTCATTTTCTGGATTCTTTTTAGCTCTTTCATTGTTTTTAACCTCGATTTGTTTTTCTTTATACCAGCCGTCGTAACGCCAAGAAAAACCAACACCACCATATAAAACAGATGGAGTATTTTTAAAATTAGTGCTTATCGAAGCATCAATCTGCATATTTGGTGATAAAAGATATGCAGCACCGCCGCGAACGATTGCATCGCTGTAGAAATCACTTTTGTATCCTTGATTTTCAACAAACCCGGACCATTTAGCATTAAACCCGTGTGTTAAAGTTAATATGTAACCATAACTTGGATAATCAGTGCCAATATAATCAGCAATAATATTGGTTACAAAAACCCATCTTCCGCCTCCAAATAAGTTTTGTGTAACCAAGGCAACTTTTGGAGAAATCTCGCCATTAGGAGAGAAATAGTAAGGATTGTCGGCACCAACAAAATTTGCTCCTGCAAATATCGAAACCGCAGGAATTAGCTCACGCCATTTAAAACTTCGATTGGCTTTATAGCTGTAGATGTTTACTTCGTCTTTATAATTTTTGTAAGGATCGTAAATTAAATATTTAGCCCCTAAAACAGTTTGTCTGAAATTGTTTTTTTTATAGCTGGTATAAGGAGTATCAAAGTTTTCCATTTGATATTGTAAATCAACAATAAATTCTAATTGCTCTAAAAAAGCACCATATCTTAGTGTAAAATCGGTGCCAAAACCACTTGCGTCGTAGTTTAATAAATCGTGTTTTTCTTGAATACCATAAACACCAATTTCTGCTTGAATAACAGATTTTCCAACAGCATAAGCAGACATAGTTTCGCCAGGTCTGTTTGAGTTTATTACATCAGTGTATTGAGCAAAGAAAAATTGTGGTATTAAAAGAAGAGATGTAGAAAGTAAGTTTTTAATTTTCAACATAAATGTATTTTTTTGATTAAAAAGCTATAACGCATTTCAAATGTACTATATTTTATTATTTATTTAAGATTGATATTTTAATTTTAAACAATGGATTTATTAATTTTGACAAAAATTATACAATTATGCAAGAAGCATCTTTTTCAGGTTTAATAAAAGCTATATGTTATATAATAGCATTTTATTATATTTTTAAATTTTTAGCTAGAATCTTTTTGCCGGTATTGGTAAAAAAAGCAGTTGAAAAGGCAGGAGAAAATTTTCAGAGACAACAACAATATAGTCAAGATAATTCTTGGCAGCAAACTCGTAATACTACAAAAGATGAGATAATCATCGATACCGCTAATGCAAAAAATCCTCGCGAAACCAAAAAGGTTGGGGACTATGTTGATTACGAAGAAATAGATTAAGTTTGTATCCTAAAAAATAGGATTCATCATTTAACCAAACCTGCCAAAATTGAAAATAGTAAATAAGTTCTATCCGCATGCCCTTGTAATTCTGGGTTTTATTCTTGTATCATTAGTTTATTTTTATCCTGTTCTGCAAGGAAAACAGATTTTTCAGTCAGATATTGCTCAATATACCGGAATGGCAAAAGAGCAGAATGACTTCAGGGCTGCTGAACATACAGAACCTTATTGGACAAATTCTGCTTTTGGCGGAATGCCTACTTATCAGTTAGGAGCAAATTATCCTAATGATTTTGTTGGTAAAATTGACGATCTTTTACGTTTTTTACCACGTCCTGCAGATTATCTTTTTCTATATTTCTTTGGGTTTTATGGATTGTTATTGGTTTTAAAAACAGATCCATTAAAAGCTTTTATCGGTGCACTTGCATTCGGGTTTTCGACCTATTTAATTATAATTCTTGGAGTTGGTCATAATGCAAAAGCGCATGCAATTGCCTATATGCCCCTTGTTATTGCTGGATTTATACTCGTTTTTCAAAAAAAATATATTTGGGGAGGTCTGCTCACCATGTTTGCGGTTGCATTAGAAGTTAATGCGAATCACTTTCAAATGACCTATTATTTATTGATTTTCTTATTGATACTTTCAGGTTATTTTGCTTTCACTTTTATAAAGAATAAAGAATACAAACCGCTTTTAACTGCGATAGGTACTCTGGCTGTAGCGGGAATTTTTGCTATTGGTGCCAATGCAGCTAATTTAATGGCTACCAGCGAATATGCTAAATTTAGTACTCGTAGTAACAGCGAATTAACTTTTAATCCTGATGGAACTAAAAAGACAAACGAAAATGCTTTAAGTAGAGAATATATTACCGAATATAGTTACGGAATTGCAGAAAGTTTTAATTTAATTGCGCCGAGACTTTTTGGAGGTTCAAACCATGAAAATGTTGGTGTTGACAGTCGTATGTATTCGTTTATGATAGAGCAGGGCGTGCCGGCAAGCCAAGCTGAAGATTTTGTATCGGGTATGCCTGCATATTGGGGAGACCAGCCTATTGTTGCAGCGCCAGCTTATATTGGAGTTGTTGTTTTTTTCTTGGCAGTTTTAGCATTGTTTATTGATGATAGAAAAATAAAATACGTATTTCTTTCAGGAGCATTGGTTTCATTAGTTCTTTCATGGGGAAAAAATGTCTCTTTTCTGACAGACTTTTTTATAGATTATGTTCCCATGTATGATAAGTTTAGAGCAGTATCTTCTATTCAGGTAATTTTAGAATTATGTTTCCCTGTACTTGCAGTAATGGGATTACAATCGTTCTTTAAAGCTAAAGAAGAACCAAAACTGCAACAAAAAGCTTTAATTCAGACAGGTGTTTTTGGTTTGGGAATCATAGCTATTTTAGTAATTGCAAAAAGTTCTTTTCACTTTACAGGAATGAATGATCAGTACTTTTTAGAAAGTTACGGACCAGCTTTTGTTGATGCTTTGAAGGAAGATAGAATGTCATTATACTCTGCAGATTTACTTCGATCTGGATTTTTTATAGTTGTAACTTTTGGAGTTTTATGGTTATTTATTAAAAATAAATTTTCTCAGACTACAGCTTTAATAATTGTTGCTGTGCTGATGATTTTTGATTTGTTTTTTGTCGATAAAAAATATGTTTCAGCTAAAGATTTTGTGAGCCCTGTACAGATTGCTGCTCCATTTCAGGAAACACCTTCAGATATTGAAATATTAAAGGATACTACACATTATAGAGTTTTTGAAATGAGCGGAAATATGTCAAGTGCAAGAGCTTCTTATTTTCATCATTCTATTGGTGGTTACCATGCTGCAAAACCAAGAAGAATACAACAGTTATTTGATTACCAATTAGCGAATAAAAATAAAAACATGAATTTGGAAATACTTAATATGTTAAATGTTAAGTATGTTATTCAAACAGATAAGCAGGGTAAAGATATTCCAACTCAAAACCCTGATGCAAATGGAAACGCATGGTTTGTAAGTTCAGTAAAACTTGTAAATAAACCAGATGATGTAATGAAAGCTTTGAATTATATCGATACTAAAAAAGTTGCAGTATTCAATGTTCGTGAGCATGAAGGTAAATTTAGAAACGCCCGATTAAAAAAACAATGGGATACAACTGGAACAATTAAAGTGGTAAAATATAAGCCAAACTATATTAAATATCAATCAGAAAGTAAAGGCGATGCTTTGGCTGTTTTCTCTGAAATGTATTATAAAAATGGCTGGAATGCTTATGTTGATGGTCAGTTGACAGATCATTTTCCTGTTGATTATGTTTTAAGAGCTATGGAAGTTCCTGCAGGAAAACATACTATTGAGTTTAAGTTTGAACCTCAAGTTATAAAAACTGGAGGAATGATTAATCTGGCTAGTTCAATAGGAATGGTGTTGCTTTTAATTGGCGGGATTTATTTTGAACGTAAGAAATCTAGTGAACAGTCTAAGTAATAGGCTTTAGTTTTAAAATGAAACTCTCTAAAATTCTTAAAATTGTTCTTTTTCTCATTTTTGATTTAGTAATATATATTTTTTGCGGAATTTATATGATGGGTTATGATGACTTTTATGATGAAAGTCAAGGGAAATATTTTAGTATTTCAAGTATGAAAACGGAATATAAAATTGTCTGGACATTTTATAACTTTTGGATCGTTTTAAATTGTTTGCTTTTCCTTTATATCATTTATAGAGTATTTAAGAAATTAGCTTTGAAATAACGTCTAAATATTTACACTTTTAAACAATAAACAATTTTCCTTGGAACAAAAGAAGCTCTTAATTATCACGTACTATTTTCCACCAGCAGGAGGACCGGGAGTACAGCGTTGGTTGAAATTTGTAAAATATCTTCCAGAATTTGATGTTCAACCTATTGTTTATGTTCCAGAGAACCCTACTTATCCAATTGTAGATGAAGGTTTGGTAAGTGAAATATCTGATAAAGTCATTGTACTAAAAAATAAAATTTGGGAACCTTATCAATTGGCTTCTATTTTTTCAAAAAATAAAACGAAGAAGATTAGTTCGGGAATTTTTCCGCATAAAAAAAAGCAGACATTTTTAGATAAGACTTTTCTTTGGGTTCGTGGGAATCTTTTTATTCCTGATGCGCGTGTTTTTTGGGTAAAACCTTCAGTTTCTTATCTGGAAAAATATATTAAAGAAAATAATATTGATACGATCGTAACATCTGGACCGCCGCATAGTCTGCATTTAATTGGTTTAGAATTAAAAGAAAAACTAAATGTAAAATGGTTTGCAGATTTTCGTGATCCTTGGACAACGATTGGTTATCACAAATCACTTCGTTTGTCAAATTATGCAGCAAAAAAGCATAAAAATTTAGAACATAAAGTGCTTAATACCGCAGACACTATTATTGTAACAAGTAAAACTACAAAAACAGAATTTCAGGCTATTACCAATAAACCAATATCGGTAATTACAAATGGTTATGATCTTGAAAAAGTAGAGAAAGAACCACTAGACACGAAGTTTACTCTAGCACACATTGGTTCATTTTTATCAGAGAGAAACCCAAAATTTTTATGGGAATGTCTTGTTGAACTATTTAACGAAATTCCAGATTTTAAAAAGCATTTAGAAATTAAATTAATTGGTGCCGTAAGTCAGGAAGTTTTAGATTCGATTGAAGAATTTAAACTGAATGATTATTTGAATCTTTTGGGATATGTTTCGCATAATGAAGCAATCTCGCATCAAAAAAAGTCACAGGTTTTACTTTTAATCGAAATAAACTCAGAGGATACTAAAAGTATTATACCAGGAAAATTGTTTGAATACATGGTCTCCAATCGACCAATAATTGCGATTGGTCCACAAGGTTCTGATTTTGCCGATATTATTACAGAAACTAATACAGGAGTATTTTTTGATTATTCTGAAAAAGTGAAACTAAAAAGTGTAATTTTGAACTTTTATAATCAATTTTTGGAAGGAAAATTACAATCTTATGGTGTTGGTTTACAGCAATATTCAAGAAAAAACCTTACCAAACAATTAGCACAGTTGATTAAAGAATCATAGTACGCTAAATTTAAAATCTAAATTCATAAATCCGCAAATGGGTATTGTCTTAAATCAGTCTTTCAAAAATACTATTATTACCTATATAGGTTTCGGAATTGGAGCCATTAATACACTTTATTTATATCCTGTTTTTTTAGGGGCAACCTTTTATGGTTTAACTAATTATGTGACATCTTGCGCAAATGTTATCATGCCTTTGTTTGCGATTGGAATGCAAAATACACTAGTAAAATTTTATTCGCAGTATAAAACCGAAGAAGAAAAATCCCGTTTTTTATCCTTTACTGTTTTATTTCCTCTGTTGTTAATAATTCCAATTTTATTGATTGGCCTTGTGTTTTATGACGAAATTTTATTCTTCGTATCAAAAAAGAATGCAATTGTAAAAAGTTATATTTGGTTAATACCATTTATAGGGTTATGTATGGCATATTTTGAAATTTTTTATGCCTGGCTGCGAGTAAATATGCATTCCGTTTTTGGAAACTTTGTAAAAGAAGTTGGATTGCGATTATTTTCATTATTCCTATTAATAGGCGTTTATTATGATTGGCTTAGCGTAGAAGGTTTTGTGTACGCAACAGCAGGTTTATATTTTTTGGCATTCTTGATAACAATGTTATATGCATTCAGTATTCAGAAACCAACTTTTCAGTTTACAATACCAGCAAATACAAAGGAAATATTAATATATACCTTTTATATTATTTTATCTGGAAGCGTTGCTAATTTGCTTTTAGATGGTGATAAGATGATGCTGAACCAATATATGCAGATTGAGAATATTGCTTTCTATTCTGTGGCAACTTACATTGCTTTGGTGATTTCTGTGCCAAGTCGTGCGATGCATCAAATTGTTTATCCGATAACGGCAAAATTAATGCATGAAAATAAGTATGACGAATTGAATATACTTTACAAAAAGACTTCTATCAATTTACAAATGGTAGGCGGATTTGTAATGCTGTGTATTTTTGTCAATATTAATCAGCTTTACGAATTGGTGCCTAAAGAATACAGCGGCGGAATTTCGGTTGTATTTATGATTGGTTTATCAAAATATTTTGACTTGATTTTAGGAAACAATAATGCCATTATTTTTAACACAAAATACTACCGAATGGTTTTGTACCTTGGTTTAATGTTAGTTGTTCTTACTGTCATTTTAAACATGATTTTTATTCCAATTTTCGGAATTTTCGGTTCGGCTTTTGCAACTTTACTATCAATTACCCTGTACAGTTTAGCAAAACTTCTTTTTGTGGTGAAAAAACTTCATTTGTACCCTTTTACAAAAGAGACAATTTCATCAATGGTATTAACTTTTGTTTTGTTTCTATTGTTTTATTTCTGGGAATTTCCATTTTATCAATTGATTAGTATTGCTTTGAAATCAGTTTTGGTAACCATTTTATATGTTTATCTGAATTATAAATTTAATATTTCGCCAGATATTAATAAAGTAATAGATACCATTTTAAAGAAAATTGGAATTAAAATTTAATACGATTTTATTGCGAAACAACAAAGTAATTTAAATTTGAAGCTATTTTGTTTTTATATTTGTTAGAAAGGACCATTTACAGCTAACATCATATGAAAAAGAAATTACTTTGTTTTTTAGCGCTTTTCATTGTTTTATTTTCATCATTTGCTTTTACTCAAAAAGACAGCCTGCATTCATCAAAAAATGCCGCTGTTGAACTAAAACAAGTAAAATATCCTATAAATCCTTTTAAGGATACATTATTCTTTGTTTATAACAAAGTAGGGTCTTTTTCTGCCGAAAACAGGGCGAAAGCGATTACCGAAAAAATTAGAAAACTTTATGAGGATTCACTTTTTGATTCAGATTCGCTTGTAATTAGTCCTTCAGATATTTCACAAGACATAGTTTATAAAGATGATTTTATTATTATGTCAATCCTTGAAGTTGATGCAAAAGCTGAAAATCAGACACAAGAATTTATTGCAAAACGCAATTTGTCTTTAATAAAGAAAGCAATAGTTTATCAAAATGAAAACTATTCAATGCTGCCAAAAAGACTTGGGTACACAGCTTTGTTGATTTTGATTATTGGCAGTATCTTGTATTTTGTTGGTAAACTTTTTAACAGAGTAAAACTCTATATTCTAAAAAACAGCGACAAGTATTTTAAAGGCTTTAATTATAATAATATTAAAATTTTATCGCCTCAAAAGCAGCAGGCGCTCGCAATGCAGCTGTATAGTTTTGTAAAAGGAATTATTCTAGTTTTAATAGTTTACCTTTCACTTCCGCTCTTGTTCAGCATTTTTCCTGCTACAGAAGCTTACACGACAACATTACTGCGTTGGATTCTTACGCCGGCAAAATCTGCCGTTATGGGGTTTGTCGACTTTCTGCCAAGTTTAGTCACCATTATAGTTATCGTTGTTATTTTTAGATATACCATAAAAGTGATTAAGTTCTTTTTTGAAGAAATTAAAAAAGAGAATATTAAAATTGACGGTTTCTACAACGATTGGGCAATGCCGACATTTAATATTGTTAGATTTCTATTGCTTGCCTTTATGGTAGTTATAATTTTTCCGTATTTACCTGGTTCAGAATCACCAATTTTCAAAGGAGTGTCTGTATTTGTCGGGGTTTTATTCTCATTAGGTTCTTCAAATGCAATTGCGAATATGGTTGCAGGTTTAGTAATTACGTATATGCGTCCGTTTAAAATAGGTGATTTTATAAAAATTGGAGATGTAAGCGGTGAAGTAATCGAAAAAACTGCTTTAGTTACCAGAATTAGAACGCCTAAATTTGAAGATATAACTATTCCCAACTCAACAGTTTTATCAAGTACGTCAACCAATTATTCATCAAATACGAAACAGGTTAATAATGGTTTATTAATTCATACTACAGTTACTATTGGATATGACGTTCCGTGGAAAGACATTCATAAGGCTTTAATAGATGCAGCATTAAAGACACAAATGATCGAACAGACACCGCCGCCTTTTGTTTTGCAAACTAGTTTAGACGACTTTTATGTATCGTATCAAATAAACGTTTATACAAAACAACCTACAAAACAGCCTTTAATTTATTCTTCATTGCATCAAAATATTCAAGATTCCTTTAATGAAGCCGGAATCGAAATTATGTCGCCGCATTATAGTGCTTTAAGAGACGGCAATATGACTACTATACCTGAAAATTATTTAAAAAGTGATTATAAACCTTCATCATTTAACATTGGAAATAAAGATTAAGTTATTGTTAATGTATTGATATACTGTTTTAAAGAGTCAATTTTAACAGTTGTTTATTTTGTAGTTTTAATTTTAAAATATAATTTTAGGTTAAATTTTTAACGTTCCATTTTATTGAAAAAAAACTAAATGGTTTAATAGAATATAAAAAGGCTCTGCTGATGTTTGTTTTTGAATGCAGTACTTAATTGGGAATTGTTGAGAATTTAGAAAATTTCGCATACAGACTAAACCAAAATGAAGGATTATGAAAAACAATCAGCTCAGTCCGGAACAAAGTGTACAGGTGTTTTCGAATATGATTTCAAACAAAGTTCATAACGGATTTGTATTAGAAGAGAGAAATGATGAATTACTTTTCGCAGTTCTTTCAAAGGGCGGTAAAGCAGTTAACCACGGTTTGAATTTTATTATTTTTTGTTTAACCCTCGGATTATGGTCATTTGCATGGCTGTATCTTACAATTGAGGCTTCAAAACAAAAAAAAGTACTAGTTGCCATCGATGAAGAT
This sequence comes from Flavobacterium sp. YO12, assembly GCF_004119495.1. Classification (GTDB taxonomy): domain Bacteria; phylum Bacteroidota; class Bacteroidia; order Flavobacteriales; family Flavobacteriaceae; genus Flavobacterium. The sequence goes on along the minus strand of NZ_NRQU01000042.1, from coordinate 4,034 downwards.
GGTTTTCCTTTTGAAGAAAAATGTTTATTGGCATAAACATTCCTAATTTTAAAATAATAAAGCCATAAATTAATATCATAAGCTGATATAATTTATGGCTTTTTTTTGAAGTGCAGGAAGCTACAGTTTATCTTTCAAATAAATTCCAGTAACAGATTCTTTTACTTTAACAATTTCTTCAGGAGTTCCTGCAGCCAATAAATGACCGCCGTTTTCTCCGCCTTCAGGTCCCAAATCGATAATCCAGTCGGCACATTTAATTAAATCAAGATTATGTTCAATCACAATTATCGAATGTCCTTTTTCGATTAAAGCATCAAATGAAGCCATCAGCTTTTTAATGTCATGAAAATGAAGCCCGGTTGTAGGTTCATCAAAAACAAATAGAGCTTTATCTTTTGTTGCCCCTTTTACTAAAAATGAAGCCAGTTTAATACGTTGTGCTTCACCGCCCGAAAGAGTAGAGGATGATTGTCCTAATTGAACATAGCCTAAACCAACATCTTGTAAAGGCTGTAATTTTTGCGTGATTTTTGTCTGTTTGTTTTTTTCAAAGAAAGCAATAGCATCATCAATAGTCATCGTAAGAATATCGTTGATGTTTTTATCGTCAAAATTAATCTCTAAGATTTCTTTTTTGAATCGTTTTCCGCCGCAGGTTTCACAAGGCAGAGAAACATCAGCCATAAATACCATTTCAACATTTATAGAACCTTCTCCTTTACACGTTTCACAGCGTCCTCCGTCAACATTAAAAGAGAAATGTTTCGCCTGATAACCTCTTATTTTTGATAATTTTTCTTTAGCATACAAATCACGAATATCGTCATAAGCCTTAATGTAAGTTACAGGATTTGATCTGGAACTTCTTCCAATCGGGTTTTGATCTACATATTCAATGTGTTTTATTTGCGAGAAAGAGCCTTTAATTTCACTAAACTGTCCTGCTTTTTCAGCAGCATTTTCCAGTTTTTTCTGCATAGCAGGAAATAGAATTTTCTTAATCAAAGTACTTTTTCCACTTCCAGAAACTCCAGTTACAACAGTTAAAATATCCAAAGGAAAAGTAACATTGATATTCTTTAAGTTATTCTCTCTTGCACCAATAATATCAATATGATTTTTGAATTTTCTTCTTCTCTGTGGAACTGAAATCTCTAAATCTCCATTCAAATACTTAGAAGTAAGCGAATCTGATTTTAGGATTTCTTCATAAGTTCCCTGTGCTACTAGTTTTCCACCAAAAGTTCCTGCTTCAGGACCAATATCAATAATCATATCAGCCGCTTTCATAATATCTTCATCGTGTTCTACCACAATTACAGTGTTGCCTAAATCACGCAGCGAAAGTAAAACCTTAATTAGCCTTTCAGAATCTTTTGGGTGAAGTCCAATACTAGGTTCGTCTAGAATGTACATCGAACCAACCAAGCTGCTTCCTAACGAAGTAGCTAGATTAATACGCTGCGATTCTCCTCCCGAAAGTGTCGAAGAGTTTCGGTTTAAGGTAAGATAATCCAAACCAACTTCGGTTAAAAACGATAAACGATTATTGATTTCGACCATCAAACGTTTCGCAATTTGCTGCTCGTAAGTATTTAAATCGATATTTTTGAAAAAAGTAACTAAATGCTTAATTGGTAAATCAACTAAATCTGAAACTGTTTTTTCGTTGATTTTTACATATGAAGCTTCCTCGCGAAGACGTTTTCCGCGACAAGCGTGACATTTCGTTTTTCCGCGGTAACGCGACAGCATTACACGATTTTGTATTTTATAGTTTTTCTCTTCAAGTTCTTTAAAAAAGCTGTTTAGACCTTGAAAATATTGATTTCCTGTCCAAATTAAGTCTTTTTGACTGTCAGAAAGTTCGAAATAAGGTTTGTGAATTGGGAAATCAAATTTATAGGCATGTTTTACTAATTCATCTTTGTACCAGCTCATACTTTCGCCTCGCCAAGGATAAATAGCACTTTCAAAAATAGAGAGTGATGTATTAGGAACAACCAAATCAGCATCGATGCCAATTATATTTCCGTAACCTTCACAAACAGGACAAGCGCCATACGGATTATTAAAGCTGAATAAGTGAACATTTGGTTCTAGAAAAGTAATACCGTCTAATTCGAAATTATTAGAATAAGAAAATCGTTTATCTGAGCCCAATTCCTGAAGATAACAAATTCCTTTTCCTTCAAAAAAAAGCTGTTTGAACAGCATCAGCAAGACGATTGAAAAACTCTTCCTCTTCCTTTACAACAATACGATCGATAATTAATAAAATATCTTTATTGTCTAATTGATGTAGGTTTTCTGCTGAAAATTCATCTAAACGTACCATTTCATTTTCGACGAGAATACGAGCAAAACCTTGTTGTAATAATACTTTAAGTTTATCTTCGAGCTGTCGCCCTTCTTCCAGATGAATAGGAGCAAGAAGCAGCCATTTACTATCGATTTCCAATGTTTTTACATCAGAAACCACATCAGAAACAGTGTTTTTTTTAACTTCTTGACCAGAAACAGGAGAATAAGTGCGTCCGATTCTGGCAAACAAAAGTTTAATATAATCGTAGATTTCTGTAGAAGTTCCTACAGTAGAACGAGCATTTGTAGTATTCACTTTTTGCTCAATTGCAATTGCCGGCGCAATACCTTTAATATATTCTACTTTAGGTTTGTCTAAACGCCCCAAAAACTGACGTGCGTATGAAGATAAACTTTCTACATAACGACGTTGTCCTTCGGCATATAAAGTATCAAATGCTAAACTTGATTTTCCTGATCCCGAAAGACCTGTAATTACAACCAGTTTATTTCGCGGAATAGCAACATCTACATTTTTTAAATTATGTACTTGTGCTCCTTTTATTATAATATTTTGTTTTGGGTCGAGTGTAGAAAGATCGATTTGCATAAAAAATGTCAATTTTTACAAAAGTAATCAATTTTGAATTGAGTTTAGTTAAGGATATTGTTCCAAATTTTAACAGAATCACATTGTTAGCTCCAATTTCGAATGCCAAATTTTTTGATTAAAAAGCGGCTAGTGTTTAGGAAATATTCTATTTTAGAACAGTTTTAATAATTTCTAAAGTAATAGTTATGAATAAAGTAGTTCTATTAATGCTCATTTGTAGTTTTTCATACGCACAAGAAGTAAAGAGAAAACTGGTATGGGAAGAAAACTTCAATAAGAAAGAGATAAATGAAAAGTTTTGGAATTTTGAACTTGGAGACGGCTGTCCGAATTCGTGTGGTTTTGGTAATAATGAAAGGCAGATTTATACCAAAATTAATCACGAAGTAAAAGATGGTAATTTGGTAATAGAAGCGAGAAAAGAAGGAAATAAATATACTTCGACAAAAATTACAACTAAAGGTAAGAAAGAGTTTAAATACGGCAGGATAGAAGCAAGGGCAAAATTACCTGTCGGACAAGGTATATGGCCTGCTTTCTGGATGCTTGGCGCTAATATTGACGAGGTGCAATGGCCAAAAAGCGGTGAAATTGATATTCTGGAATATATAGGGAGAGATCCTCACATGGTTTACACGACGCTTCATACGCAAGACAGTCATGGGAATACAATCAACACAAAAAGAACTGAGTTTTTAAATATTGAAGAAGGTTATCATGTGTATGCTATTGAGTGGGATAAAGATAAAATTGAATTTTTTGTAGACAAAACTTTAGTTTATACCTTTAATCCTTCTGTGAAAAACGAAGATACTTGGCCTTTTGACAAACCATTTTATATTATTTTGAATTTGGCAGTTGGTGGAAATTTTGGAGGTCCAGAAGTAGACGATGCGATTTTTCCGCAAAAGTTTTATATAGATTACGTAAGGGTATATCAATAAAGAACTCACCGCGAAATTTAGAAATAATGCAGATTTGAGCAGTGTAAATATTTAAATGTAAGTTATTTATGCTTGTTTTTGAAAAGCGTCATACTTACTAAAATTTCCATTTTTTTTAANGATTTAAAACAAAACAGAACGATGTAGTTAAAAAAACTTAACGGTTAAAT
>NZ_NRQU01000041.1 GCF_004119495.1 Flavobacterium sp. YO12 | reverse complement strand
ATTTAAAAAATAATTTGTTTTGTTGTTTTTAGAAAGAACCAGAACACCATTTTTCTTTTTTATCTCATCATAATCAATTGGAATTATTTCCTTTCCTAAATAATTGAATACACCTTTTTTGTTGTCTTTTTTTACAATAAATTCTTGGTTATAGGACTGAGAGAATTCGATATTGTCAAATTCGACAGGAAGTATCTCTCCTTTGGCTATACTAAATACTCCTTTTTTTGATTTTTGGTAACTGCCCAGAATTCATTGTAAATTCTTTCTGTTTTATTAAAATTAATAGGAATCAATATCTTGCCATAATTAGAAACAACACCCCAAAGTCCTTTTTTCTTAATAAAAATTAAATCTGATTTTTTCTTCTGATAAAGACTGTCTATATCTGAAATTACTATTTTTCCATCTTCGTCTGTTAATTGAAATGTTTCCCCTTTTTTACTTATTAAAACTTGGCTTTGTGATGTGGTTAATGAGATTTCTGAATTAACTTGAGAATAAGAACTATTTATAAATAAAATTGTAAATAAAACCGAAATGTATAATTTCATTGTTTAAATTTAATTTGATGATGACTTAGATATTGGGAGCTAAAATTATTTTTTAACTCTAACCGCTTCTGGAACGAGCATTTCATATTCGCCGCCATTACGCAGTACATCACGAACAATGCTTGAACTTATATATGATGTGCTTGCAGCAGTTAATAAAAAGACAGTTTCAATTTTAGACAGTTTTCTATTGGTGTGTGCAATGGCTTTTTCGAATTCGAAATCGGCAGGGTTACGCAAACCTCTTAATATGAAATCAGCTTTTTGTTTTTTGGCGAGATCTATTGTCAGACCTTCATAAGTGATAACCGAGACTTTTGGTTCGTCTTTGAAAGTTTCTTCGATAAAACGTTTTCTTTCTTCTAATGAAAACATGTATTTTTTTTCGGCATTTACACCAATTGCAATTACGATTTCATCAAATAAAGAAATTCCTCTTTTGATAATATCTTCGTGACCTAAGGTAATTGGGTCAAATGATCCTGGGAATAGGGCTTTTCGCATCTTTTTTAAGGTTCTAAGGTTCTGAGATTCTGAGTTTTTAGGTTAAAAGGTTCTTTGGAAGACTTCGACTTTACTCAGTGTGGTAATATTGTGTTTAAAAAATAAAGTGCTAAGATCTTAGAACCTTAGCACCTTAGTATCTTAGCGTCTTTAAGAAAGAGCCAGTTCAATTGCATTTGTAAACAAATCTTCTAGAGAAATTCCGGCTGCTCTTGCTTGCTGCGGAATCAAACTTTCGGTTGTTAAACCTGGAATTGTATTCATTTCGAGCATATACGGTTCGTTGTCTACAATGATAAATTCACTTCTTGAGAATCCTTTCATTTTTAGCACTTCGTAAGCGCGTTTGGCTACATCACTTACTTTTTGTGTTAGCTCATCAGAGATTCTGGCAGGTGTGATTTCTTGTGATTTTCCTTCGTATTTGGCTTCATAATCGAAGAAATCATTATCAGATACGATTTCGGTAATTGGCAATACTTTAATTTCGCCTTTGTAATTGATTACTCCAACAGAAACTTCCGTTCCGTCAAGGAAACTTTCAATGATGATTTCGTTGTCTTCTTTGTAAGCAACTTCAATCGCGATTGGAAGTTCAGCTTCTGTTTTTACTTTTGAAATTCCAAAACTAGATCCAGCTTTGTTTGGTTTAACAAAACATGGCAAGCCTACTTTTTTAACGATTTCCTCGGTATTGATAACATCACCTTTGTTTAAGTAATATGAAATTGCTGTTTTGATTCCGTACGGTTTTAAAACAGATAACAAATCTCTTTTATTGAATGTTAAAGCTGATTGATAGTAATCGCAAGAAGATTGCGGAATTCCTAATAATTCAAAATAAGCCTGCATTAATCCATCTTCACCTGGAGTTCCGTGAATGGCATTGAAAACACAGTCGAAAGTAATTTTCTGATCGTTTATAGTTACAGAAAAGTCGTTTTTATCGATCGCATATTCAGCGTCCTTTTCGTCTACATATACCCATTTTTCTTTAAAAATATGGATACGGAATCCGTTGTATTTTGTTTTGTCAAGATATTGATAAACAACGTTTCCGCTGATAAGCGAGATTTTATATTCGCTTGAATATCCGCCCATGATGATGGCTATGTTTTTCATTTTATGATGTTTATTTGTTTAATCGTTTAACTGTTTATTTGTTTAACTGTTTGGCTGCCACGAATTTCTCAAATTTTCACGAATTGTTTTTTTATTCGTTTTGTTTGTCAGGCTGAGCGGAGTTGAAGCACCGTTTGCTGAATCACTTTGCGGAAGTTTCGACTCCGCTCTGCCTGACAATATTGTGGCTGCATTATTAAACTTTTGAAACCAAGTGCCCTAGCCCTGATGGGAGCGGTATCTCTCGATTTAGAAAAACAAGGCTTTTAACCGTAGTTTTTGTTTATCGGGAATACAGCGGACAGCAGGAAACAGCTCCTTATACTAATCATGCATTAAAAGCTATTTCGTTTAAAACAAAATTATCATTTTTTTTGAAACGAAATAGCTTTATCTTTGCCTCTAATAAAAATAAATTTATGAGTTTACGTAAGTATTTAACAAGCCGAGTATTTTTTATTCAAGTATTAAGTGCGGCTGCTATTATTGCCGTTTTAGGTTATTTGTTTATGCATTGGCTGACTTTTACCACGGATCATGGTCATGAAATCGCGGTTCCAAATTTAGCTAAACTGACAGAGGAGCAGGTAGAGCAAAAACTGGATGAACTGGATTTAGATTATGTGCTTTTGGATAGTGTTGATTATCGTAGTGAATTTCCAAAATATAGTGTTGTTGAGCAAGATCCATTGCCGGGAACAAAAGTAAAAGTGGGAAGAAAAATATATATTAAAATTAATTCATCAGGATTCTCATCTGTTAGAATTCCTGATTTAATTGAAAAAACGTATCGTGAAGCGGTTCCAACGTTAAAAGCTTTAGGGCTTGAACCGGGAACAATTACTTATATACCGAATCTTGGAAAAGATATGGTTTTGGAGATGCGTTATAAAGGAAGAAATTTAAAAGTAGGAGATCGTGTGTTGAAGGCTTCAAAAATCGACTTGGTTTTAGGAGACGGAAAAGCAACTTATGAAGATGAAGGTCAGGCTGCAGACAGTACGGCTGCACCAACTACTGAAACCCCACAAGATGAACAATAATATTGAAAATTTAGATCTAGAAGACGAATTATTCGAGCATTTTAGATTTGAAGTCCCTAAAGGTCAAGCGCTTTTGCGTATTGACAAATATTTAATGAATTTGATTCAGAATGCAACGCGAAATAAAATTCAAAATGCTGCAACTGAAGGAAACATTTTTGTAAATGATATTCCAGTAAAATCAAATTATAAGGTTAAACCTTTTGATGTTGTAACGGTTATGTTATCGCATCCGCCGTTTGAAAATCATATTCTGTCAGAAGATATTCCGTTGAATATTGTGTATGAAGATGATGCTCTGTTATTGATTAATAAAGAGCCGGGAATGGTTGTGCATCCTGGTCACGGTAATTATACGGGAACGCTGGTAAATGCTTTGGCACATCATTTTGATAATCTGCCAATGAACAGCAGCGAGCGTCCGGGGTTGGTGCATAGAATTGATAAGGATACATCAGGACTTTTGGTTGTGGCTAAAACAGAGGCAGCAATGACTCACTTGGCAAAACAATTTGAAGCTAAAACTTCTGAACGTGAATATATTGCTCTTGTTTGGGGAAATGTTACGGAAGAAGAGGGAACAATTGAAGGAAACTTAGCAAGACATTTAAAAGATCGTATGCAAATGGCGGTTTTTGCTGATCCAGAAATTGGAAAACCTGCCATTACACATTATAAAGTTTTGGAACGTTTTGGATATGTTACTTTGATTTCTTGTAAATTAGAAACTGGAAGAACACATCAAATTCGTGCACATATGAAACACATTGGACATCCGTTGTTTAATGATGAACGTTATGGCGGACATTTGATTTTAAAGGGAACTACTTTTACAAAGTACAAACAGTTTATAGAGAATTGTTTTAAAGCGTTGCCGCGTCAGGCTTTGCACGCAAAAACACTTGGTTTCGTACATCCAAATACAGGCGAAATGATGCGTTTTGATACGGAATTACCTCAGGATTTTCAGGATTGTATTGAAAAATGGCGTAATTATGTTAAGTCGCACAATACGGAAGACGAAGAGAATTAGATTAGATAATTTGTCAATTAGAAAATTAGACAATTTGTTATAGTAAAAAAAGCTCCTGATGGAGCTTTTTTTGTTTTAACTGTAAGTTTTTCTTATAGTGTTTTGATACTTAAATCGGTTATTTTGACTTCTCCGTTGGTTATGAAACCTAGTTTTCCTTGTTGGCTGAGATTGCTTTTTTCTATGAAACATTCTAAATAGGTTTGATTGTCTACAGAAAAGAGCAACTGATTGTTTGTGACTCTGATTTTTATCGAATACCATTTGTTGTTCTCTAATTTCATTGGTTTGGTAAATAGGCTTTTTCCGCCTCGTTTGCCATATTCATCATTGTCTTTGTAGTATACTCCCTTTCCAATAACTATATTTTGATCAATTTGATACAAGTATGTTCTGATGTAGTTTTCTTTATCAGAGTTTAACATGATTTCAAATAAAGATTCTTTGGTCATGTTTGCTTTAAAATCAATTTCGTAGTTTTTTGGAAGACGTCTTTTTGATCGTATAACGCCCCAATGCATCGGGCCTCCAGTTCCTATCAAAGTATCTTTTTTTAGAAACCATTCTTTTGAATCGATATTCCAATCTAGTTTTAGTTTTGAAACTTCGGCGAGCTTATATTCTTTTCTAACTGTAGAAATTGAATTGGAGCAGGAGGTAAGCAGAAGTATTGTAAGTACAGCTGCATAATAGTTAAATCTCATTATTTTGTTTAATTTAATTCTGAATGGTATTTTATTTTACCAATAGAACCTGTTGGCGCTGGCAAAAGCTCAAATACAGAAGTAGGAGCAAGTCCAGATTCAATTCGATGAGAAACATATAATACAGTAACATTAGTTTCTTGTTTGATGGTGTTGATTAGCTGAATTACTAAATCTACATTTTCGTCGTCTAAGCCTTCTACAGGTTCGTCTAAAATTAATAACGGTGGATGTTTTAAAACGGCGCGAACAATTAATGCCACTCGCTGCTGTCCGATCGAAAGATCTATAAAACGTTTTTTTCTTAAATGTGTCATTTCGATAACTTCAAGCCATTGTGAAACAATTTGTTTTTGGTGTGTCGTTGGTTCAATGTAAAGTCCGATAGAATCAAAGAATCCAGAAAGAATCATTTCTTCAAGTGTATGGCTTTTTTGAAACAAATCGGTCATCGAAGTTGCAAAGATTCCAATTTGCTTTTTGATGTCCCAAACGCTTTCGCCGCTTCCTTTTTTTCTTCCAAATAAAAACAAATCCTGACCAAATCCTTTTGGGTTGTCGCCTGTGATTAAAGATAGAATAGTACTTTTTCCTGATCCATTTGAACCAATTAACTGCCAGAATTCACCTTGTTTTATTGTCCACGAAATAGTATCGAGAATTTTTCTTTCATCGTAACTTACAGAAATATTTTCGAGTTTAATTAATACACTTTCGTGAAAAGAATGCGATTCAATCGCTTTAGGAATTGAGGCTGTATTTAGGGTTTTAAAATGATTTTCGGTTTTTGAAATTGGATGAAGTTCAAAGGTGTTGTCATTAATCTGCGCTTTATTCATAACAAAATCAAGAACATCAACGGTACGATTCAGGAGTTGAATAATAGCAATTTCATTCGTTAAGCTTTTTAAAGATTCTGCTAAAACTACACGAGAAGCTTGATCTAAATGATCAAAAGGATTATCAAAAATGATAAAATCTGGTTTTTGATTGATACAGTATTTTAAAAATTCTTTTTTACGTTCTCCCGATGAAAATGTACGAAGCTGTCTATGCGATTCTGGTGATGCTTCGACACTATCATATTGATATTCTTTTTCAATAAATTTTTCAATTGCAATGTCTGAGAACAAAATCCCTTTTTGATTGTTAAAAACGGCTAATTCTCCTTTTGCTTCACTCGAAAGCAAACTGTCTATAAAAGCTTTTTTATTTACTTGATTTGATAAAAGTATATCCCAATGCTGCATTTCTGTATTTTAAAAAATTGTTGATTGTGTTGTATTCTATTTATTCTGTTTTTTTTACTGCCATTTCACGATCATTTCTGGACCATTCGCTCCATGATCCTACATAAAGTTTCGGAATTTCTATTCCGGCATAATCCATTGCTAATAATGTATGACAAGCCGTAACACCTGATCCGCAATGTACAATTATATTTTCGGATGGTTTTTCTTTTAAAATTGCCGCATATTTATCCGCTAAAGCATCTGACGATTTAAAGAGCCCTTTTTCGTCTAGGTTTTCGCTAAACGGAACATTTATGGCACCCGGAATGTGTCCAGCAATTAAATCCAAAGGTTCAGTAAGTCCGTCAAAACGATTTTTATCTCTTACATCAATTACGATATTTTCGCTGTTGTTTCTGGCTTTTTCTACTTCTTCAATATTAGCTGTCTTTAGTTTCCATTCAGAAATGGGATAATTTTCTACTGCTTCAAAAGATCCGATTTCAGAACTCACAGGGAAACCTGTTTTTATGGCTTCTTGCAAACCTCCGTTTAAAACTTGAACTTGTTCGTGACCAATTGCTTTTAGCATCCACCAAAATCTAGAAGCGGCGTTTGAACCGTTTTTATCATCATAAATGACAATATGCGATGTTGGTGAAATTCCTAATTTAGAAAGAACTTCAGAAAATTTAGAGAAAGAAGGCAATGGATGTCTGCCGCCGTTTGCAGGAGTTTCGACTGTTGCTAAATCTTTGTTTAAATCAACATAACGCGCACCTTGTAAATGTTCAGTTTTGAAATTTTCTTCGGCATTAATTCCTGCTCTGGCGTCAATCAATATGATTTCAGATAAATTGCTCAGGTTTAATAATTCTTCAGCATTTATAATTGGAGAAAGTTTAGCTGCCATTTTGGATAAATTTAGTAGCTTCATGTATAAAGCTAATGTGTGCTTGATCATTTTTTGCCGTATAAAAAGCAATAACCTTAAATTTAGGTTTTTCTTTTTTTTGCTGTGAAAATCCTGTAAAGCAAACCCAAAAAAGCATCATAAGGATACTTTTTTTAGTTGTAAAATATTTTGTGTTATTGAAAACAAGCATTTCTAAGGCAGCTTAACTTGGAATTTTCTCAATTAGAATTTCGTTTTCTGCGCTATCAAAATAAGTGCAGGTCATTTCTATAATATCAACTCTCCATTTTGCTATTCCGCATTGACCAGAATGATTGCAAAAAGTAATATAATCTGTTTCGCCATGTTGATGTTTGACTAAAAATTCAATAAAAAGCTCTTTATTAACCGTTGGAGCAATTGCAATTGGACTGTATTTTTCATCAGAAGTAACAGTATAATTGTTTACTCCGTAATATTCTACATGACCATCGTGTACAAATGTATCGTAGCCTTTTACGCCCAGAATAATTAGGTCTTGTATATAATTAGGAAAGTCGGCACCGCTTTGTACTTTGGCGTGAGCCTCTTTGATTTGTTCTATAGTAAACATATGTTTCGTTTTTAATTAATTACTTTTTCAAAAATACGATTATTGATTTTATTAATGAATCATATTTAAGGAATGTATTCTTGATAAGATTGAAGAATTGTAAAGTATAAAATTACTGTTATGCATTTTGAAATACAAAAAACAGTGTCATAAAGTTATCAGAAAATAGGTATTCTAAGCTGTTTTATTGTTTTTGAAGCCATTTATCGATTATTTATTGTGTTTTTATCGATTAAATGATATTGATTATGAAAATAATGTATTTAAACGAGTAATGTGGTACTTGGAGGGACTTCTTTTATTAACAGGAAAATTGTCTTTAAATTAGTATAAGAATGTTGTCAGCTAAAATTGGTATTATGAAAAAAACAATACTTATACTCTTGCTTTCCGTCTCTTCATTTGCTCAGGAAATCAACACATTTGATTTTGCTGTTATAAACTCTACTTTAATATCCGCTAATATTGATCTTGATAAAGGAAGGAGCGTTGTTGCGGCAAATAAAGATCAATATTCGGCCTATTTTCAGTATGCTCTTGCGATGTGTCAGGAAGATATTATTTTTGGTGCCGGGATTGATAAATCTGAGATTGACAGGACTTATATTGGTTATATTGGTAAAATATGCGATAAGTTTAGAGCAACAATCGGCATAGGTTATGTTGATTCACGAAGCGGTTATCAAGGAACATTTACAGGATTTAGTATTTCGTATCATTTTGGAGAAAATACTTATGTGGGAGGGAACTTAGAAAATGTACATTCTGTAAGTATGGATTATGAAACGGATGAAAGTTTTGATTATTATCAAAAAATGGTTCCGAAGGTTTTTGCCAGTTACGAGTTTGTTCCAAATTTTATAGTTTTCGGGCAATTAAGCAGCAGGGTTAATGATATTGCACTGAAATATCAGGTTAACCGATTTTCAGCAGGCGGATTTTACTCGGGACATGGTGTTGAAGGAATTTTTGGAACTGTAAATATTGGCCGATTTGCGATTTCTTGCAGTACTACTTTTGATAGGGTAAATTTTGGATTGAAGTTTGAATAGGTTTGATTTAAAAGGAAATAAAAAATCCGAAAAGCGATCGCTTTTCGGATTTTAGTGTTTTATAGACAATTGGATTTAATTTTATAATCCAATAAAATCATCGCTTTTAGGAAAAATACTCAATGCCTGAATTGCAATTTCTGGTGTTGGAGAAGCTAGTTTTCTTAGTTTAGTATCCATCCACGCGCCATCCACAGTAATAACGGCGCAAAGTGTATCGTCTTCACGTCTAAATTCGTGGATGATAGACCAGCGTGAAGCATCGGCTTTCATTTTTGACGTTTTGGTATGAATAAATATTTTGTCTGAGAGTTTTAATTCTTTTCTAAAAACACATTCTTCTCTAAACAAAACAGGACCAAAACCTTGTGTTTGCATTACTCTTAAAGTTAAACCTAATTCTTCAAGAATTTCGATACGATGCTGTGCGCCAAAATCGTAATAAGCACTATGACGAACGTGAAAGTTTGGGTCTAGATCTGACCAGCGAAAAGATATTTCTTTTGTAAATGATGCCATTTTGTAATTGTAATTTTAATGAGAAATCGAAATTACGAATAAATATGAAATAGGAGTTTTTCTTATTAGTTAAATATTTCGTTGTGATTAAGTTTAAACTGAGTTGGCAGAATAAATATAAAGATGCTTTGATAGTTGTTCTTAAACTAGCAATCCACTTTCTTTTAGGTGTTTAAAAATAATTTTATCAACCTCAGATATTATATTTAAGTCAGTATAGTTTAGCCATTTGATTTCGGCTATTTCGTTGCTCTCTTTTGGTATTCCAATATAATCCGCTTTGTAGCATGTCATCTTTACAATGATTCCATTCGTATCTCCATCTGATTGAGCTTTGAATGTCCCTATGTATTCAATAGATTCGGGGATTATGTCAACGCTTAATTCTTCTTGAATTTCTCTAATTAGAGTTTGTTCGTCGGTTTCATTATTTTCTCTTTTTACGCCTGGAATATAATATTTGTTTTTTCCTTTCGATTTTGTGCTTAATATTTGACCGTTTTCAATTTTTATTAATGCAATTTTATCAATTTCGACTATCACTGTTTTTAAACTATAATTTTTTTGCTCTTCTATAGAGCGTATTATTTTTCAAATGTAAGATGTTTTCGTATTAATTATTTATAGCATTAATCATTTTTTTAGTGCGCTTTAATAATGGATTCTCTAAATTGATTTTGATAGGACTGAGTTTTAGAAGTTTTATGTAAATAGATTTGCGACAGGGCTTTATTTAGCAAATCTGGGGAAAAATAAAAAGAAGTCTGCTAAAATAATGACATGAATTATTGGAGTATGCCATGCATGTCAGGTTTAAAAAATGTCATGTTGTCAGCCGATTATTGTCGTGCCAATAATAAAACTGACAATTTTATTTAGTTTTTTATATTGGCACAAAGATTGACTTATGCCACCTGAGTTATAAAATTAAATCAAAAATTAAATATATAAAAAATGGGTAAAATAATCGGAATTGACTTAGGTACGACGAACTCTTGTGTTTCTGTAATGGAAGGTAACGAAGCAGTTGTTATTCCTAACGCAGAAGGAAAAAGAACAACTCCATCTATCATCGCTTTTGTTGAAGGTGGCGAAATTAAAGTAGGTGATCCTGCAAAAAGACAAGCAGTAACGAATCCTACAAAAACGATTGCTTCTATTAAACGTTTTATGGGACACACTTTTGCTGAAACTCAAGAAGAGGCAAAAAGAGTTCCTTACAGTGTTGTAAAAGGTGACAACAATACTCCACGTGTGGATATTGACGGTCGTTTATACACTGCTCAAGAATTGTCAGCAATGACACTTCAAAAAATGAAAAAAACTGCTGAAGACTATTTAGGTCAAACTGTAACTGAAGCAGTTATTACAGTTCCTGCTTACTTTAACGATGCGCAACGTCAAGCTACAAAAGAAGCTGGAGAAATTGCTGGTCTTAAAGTTATGCGTATCATCAACGAGCCAACTGCTGCTGCACTTGCTTACGGATTAGATAAAAAAGGAACTGATCAAAAAATTGCTGTTTACGATTTAGGTGGAGGTACTTTTGATATCTCTGTTCTTGAATTAGGAGATGGTGTATTTGAAGTATTATCTACAAATGGTGATACTCACTTAGGTGGTGATGATTTTGACCAAGTTATTATTGACTGGTTAGCTGACGAATTCAAAACTGAAGAAGGTATTGATTTACGTTTAGATCCAATGTCATTACAACGTTTGAAAGAAGCTGCTGAGAAAGCTAAGATTGAATTATCATCTTCTGCTGAAACAGAAATCAACTTACCTTACGTAACTGCTACGGCTTCTGGACCAAAACACTTAGTGAAAAAATTATCTAGAGCTAAATTTGAGCAATTATCTGATACTTTAGTAAAACGTTCTATGGAGCCAGTTGCTAAAGCATTAAAAGATGCAGGTTTATCTACATCTGATATCGACGAAGTAATCCTTGTAGGAGGTTCTACTCGTATGCCAAGAATCGCTGACGAAGTGGAGAAATTCTTCGGTAAAAAAGCATCTAAAGGTGTTAACCCTGATGAGGTTGTTGCTATTGGAGCTGCTATTCAAGGTGGAGTTTTATCTGGAGATGTAAAAGATGTATTGTTACTTGACGTAACTCCTCTTTCTTTAGGTATCGAAACTATGGGTGGTGTATTGACTAAATTAATCGAGTCTAACACAACTATCCCAACTAAAAAATCTCAAGTATTCTCTACTGCTGCTGATTCTCAACCATCTGTTGAAATCCACGTATTGCAAGGAGAAAGAGCAATGGCTGCAGATAACAAAACTATCGGTCGTTTCCACTTAGATGGTATTCCACCAGCACCAAGAGGAGTTCCTCAAATCGAAGTAACTTTCGATATCGATGCTAATGGTATCATCAAAGTTTCTGCAACTGACAAAGGAACTGGAAAATCTCACGATATCCGTATCGAAGCTTCTTCTGGTTTAACAGCTGAAGAAATCGAAAAAATGAAAAAAGATGCTGAAGCTAATGCTGATGCTGACAGAATTGCAAAAGAAAGAGCTGAGAAATTGAACGAAGCTGATAGTACTATTTTCCAAACTGAAAGTCAATTGAAAGAATTGGGAGATAAAATTACAGATGAGCACAAAACAGCTATTGAATATGCTTTAACTGAATTGAGAATGGCTCACCAATCTCAAGATCTTGATGCAATCCAAAAAGGATTAGACAATGTTAATGCAGCTTGGAAAACAGCTACAGAAGCAATGTACGCTCAAGGTGATGCAGGACAACAAGCTGCTCCACAACAAGAGCAATCTCAAGGAGACAACGTTGAAGACGTTGAATTCGAAGAGGTAAAATAATTTACTACGTAGAGACACACTACGGTGCATCTTTACGATTAAATATAAAACCGAGTCAGAAATGGCTCGGTTTTTTTTATGGAATTAATTTTTATGAAAAATACGATACCAAAAACTTCTTTTTACAGCTATAGCACCACCAACAACAAATGTTTGACAATTATCTGGTTCTAACTCTATAGTGCCTAAATTGATTGATCCGACTATCCTAATGTATTGATTGATATATCCAATTTTACTAATTAATATCCCGTCGTTTT
The DNA here is from genome assembly GCF_004119495.1 of Flavobacterium sp. YO12. Classification (GTDB taxonomy): domain Bacteria; phylum Bacteroidota; class Bacteroidia; order Flavobacteriales; family Flavobacteriaceae; genus Flavobacterium. Next base: position 33,559 of record NZ_NRQU01000041.1, on the reverse strand, counting down.
TATTTGCTTTTATGCAAAATTTTCCATCTGCATTGGGGTGAAATATATAGTTTTTGTCATAAATGAGAATATCGACTTCTTCGAAATTTGGATTTGTTTCGTCTAGAAAAATTTTTCCTTCAATTTCAATTTCTGTGTTGTTACTATCTAAAGGAATAGTACTTTGTATTGTTTTTGTATTTATTTGTTCTATTTTTACTTTACTTTGTGCTCTTGCAGTTTGGCTTCCTAATTCTAAAAATGCAATTATAGAGGCAGCTGCAATCATCCAAATTGTTTTTTTTTCTTTAGGAATAATCATTTCACGATTAAGTTGCGTGATACTAAATCGACCGCATAAATTCTTACTTTTGTTATAAGCCACACTGATTTCTCTATCCGAAGATTTTGTAAAATCAATTACATTTTTTTGACAGCTACAGCAAAATTTTCCTTTTTCTGTTAGAGACATTTCAAGCCAATTTTCATGACAAGGTTCTGGAATTGAGATTTTTATTTTGTTTGCCATTTAATTTTATTGTGTTGAATATATATGTAAAACAAACTGCGGTTTATAAAAGTAATTATTATTTTGAATTATCCACAATAGATTCCTGTCAAAATGATAAATGTCATTTCTCATTCGGATTCTTTTTCGTAATATTACTATTGTAAATTTTTTTGAATGAGAAAGATCAAATACAAGAAAGGAAGAAAGCTGCAGCATATTACTTTAGAGTACACAGGCTCGCATAAAGAGCATGAAACCGAGATGCAACTTTTTGTATATAACGATACAGATGTTGTTGAATATGATAAGTTTACCGTTCTAGCTCTAAATTCTTGTTTTGATTATACTAAAAATAATTGGCTTAATATTCATGGTTTAAATGATATTGGTTTACTTAAAACTATAGGAGCGCATTTTAAATTTGATGATTATTTATTGGCTGATATTTTAAACACCACTAAAAGAACCAAACTAGAAGAACAGCCTGATATTTTGTTTTTCAACATAAAATCGCTTTTGCCTTCGGAATATTCAGATAATATAAGTGTTGAACAGCTTAGCTTTATTTTAAAAGACGGAATTTTAATTTCTTTTCAAGAAAAGCGAAGTGATTTTTTTACGCATATTCGCGAACGCCTTCGAACGCATTCAGGAATTGTAAGAACTAAAAAAGTAGATTATCTGCTTTATTTGTTATTAGATGCTGTAATCGAAAACTTCTACATTACAATTGAAGATGAAGAAGATAAAATTGAAGAATTGATCAACTTGACTAAAAAAGGGGCAGATCCTGTTATTTTAGAAAAGATTGAAAATCACCGTGATAACTTTAATTTTTTAAAGCGTTCAATTGTTCCTCTTCGAGATTCACTTTATTACTTAAAAACGATTAAAGATGATGACACCAACAGTTTGATACAAAAGGAAACTTTTAATTTTTTTATCAGACTGCATCAAAAAAGCTTAGAGCTTTTAGAGCAAATAGAATCAGATATGAGCTCACTTGAAAGTGCGTCTAACTTTTATTTTTCAGAACAAAGCCGAAAAATGAACGAGATTATGAAAACCCTTACTATAATTTCGGCCATATTTATACCCCTTACTTTTATTGTTGGAGTCTACGGTATGAACTTTGAAAACATGCCAGAGCTAAAATACCGTTATGGTTATTATAGCGTGATGGTGGCAATGGTTTTACTGGTAATAGCCTTGATTGTTTATTTCAAGAAAAGGCGTTGGTTTTAACCTTTATAAATATTAAAATAGAATTCAAATAGATACGTTAAGTTTCAAAATATAAATTATGAGTAAAGCAATATATATAGCAACGAGCGATCACAATAGCGGAAAATCGATTATTACACTCGGTTTGATGAGTATTTTGATTGGAAAAACAGCCAAAGTAGGGTATTTTAGACCTATTGTAGAAGATTTTGTCGATGGCGAACTAGATAATCACATTGAAACCGTTTTATCGCATTTTAACCTCGATATTAAGTTTGAAGATGCTTATGCCATCACAAAAAGCAAACTGATTAAGAAAAAGAATAAAGGGAAAATAGGAGAGGTTTTAGATTTAATTATCGAAAAATATAAAAAACTCGAAGAACGTTTTGATTTTGTTTTGGTAGAAGGAACAAGCTTTACTGGCGAAGGAACTTCAATCGAATTAGATTTGAATGTTTTAATTGCTAAAAACTTAGGAATTCCAACAATAATTATTGGTTCAGGAGTTGGAAAAACATTGGAAGAATTGGTTGACAGCTTATATTTAGTTTACGATTCATTCAAAGTAAAAGAGGTTGAGGTTTTATCAGTTTTTGCCAATAAAGTCCAACCCGAAAATATTGAATTAGTAACTAAAAGTCTTCAAAAAAGTTTACCGGAGAATGTTTTAGTCAATACAATTCCGTTAATTTCAAGTTTAAACAATCCAACAATGCAGGAAATTGTTAATGAACTTGATGCTAAAGTTTTGTTTGGAGGCAACTATCTAAATAATGAAATTGGTCACTTTAGTGTTGGAGCCATGCAATTGCATAATTATTTGGTTCATTTACATGATAATGCTCTTGTAATTACACCAGGAGATCGCTCTGATATTATTTTAGGAGCTTTGCAAGCTAATGAATCAGCAAATTATCCAACAATATCAGGAATTATCCTAACAGGTAATATTGTTCCAGAAGAAAGCATTTTAAAGCTTATAGAAGGACTTTCGGCAATTGTTCCAATTATAGCAGTTGACGGTGGAACGTATCATATTACAAACAGAATTGGTGCCATTAAGTCTGAAATATATGCTAACAACACGCATAAAATTGAAACATCGATAACTACTTTTGAAAAATATGTTGATAACGAAGCTTTATCCGAAAGATTAATCACTTTTGAAGCTGAAGGCATGACGCCAAAAATGTTTCAATACAACATGGTTAAAAGAGCCAGACAGCATCGTAAACATATCGTTTTGCCAGAAGGAAATGATGAGAGAATTATTATTGCAGCTTCGAGACTTTTGTCGATGGATGTTGTGGATATTTCGATTATTGGAGAAAGAAAACAAATTGAAAGTAAAATTGCAGAACTTGGAATTGCATTTGATTTTTCTAAAGTGAATATCATCAATCCAAAAGAATCTGAATTGTATGAAGATTATGCTAATACTTATTATGAGCTTAGAAAAGCAAAGAATGTAAGTATTACAATGGCAAGAGATTTAATGGAAGACGTTTCGTATTTTGGAACCATGATGGTTTATAAAGGTCATGCAGACGGAATGGTTTCGGGTGCGGCACATACTACACAGCATACTATTTTGCCAGCTTTACAATTCATTAAAACTAAACCGAATTCGTCTGTCGTTTCATCTGTGTTTTTTATGTGTTTAGAAGATCGAGTTTCTGTTTTTGGCGATTGTGCTATTAATCCAAATCCAACTGCCGAACAATTGGCAGAAATCGCCATTTCATCGGCAGAATCGAGTTCAGCTTTTGGAATTGAACCAAAAATTGCCATGCTTTCTTATTCTTCTGGATCATCAGGAAAAGGCGATGAAGTAGATAAAGTGAGAGCCGCAACCGAAATTGTAAAACAAAAACGTCCTGATTTAAAAATTGAAGGCCCAATTCAGTATGACGCTGCAGTTGATCGTGCTGTTGGAAAAAGTAAAATGCCAGATTCTGAAGTAGCAGGACAGGCGAGTGTACTAATTTTTCCAGATTTGAACACAGGAAACAATACTTATAAAGCAGTACAAAGAGAAACAGGAGCGTTGGCAATTGGCCCAATGCTGCAAGGACTAAATAAACCAGTAAACGATTTAAGCCGTGGTTGTACTGTAGACGATATTATCAATACAGTTGTAATTACAGCCATTCAGGCGCAGGGAATGTAATATAATTATGAATTATAAATTATGAATTGTTAATTGTAAATTGTGAATTTATACTTTGTCTTGATAATTACTTTTATTGTAGTGTAAATTCAAAATATGCAAAGCAAATAAAAAAAGTTTTGAGTCTTTTATAAAACTCAGCACCTTAGAAACTTAGCATCTTAGCACCTTTAAATAAAAATGAAAATACTAATAATAAACTCAGGAAGTTCATCAATAAAATATCAATTAATGGTTATGCCGGCAAACGAAGTAATTTGCAGCGGTATGATTGATAGAATTGGTCTAGAAACATCAAATATTACGTTTAAAACAGCTTCAAATTCGCGGGAAGAGATATTGCCGATTCCAACTCATAAAGTAGGATTGCAAAAAGTAGCAGATATGCTTTTGGATGCTGACAAAGGAGTAATTAAAACAACTTCAGAAATTGCTGCGGTTGGGCATCGAGTTGTACACGGAGGAAGTATTTTTCTGATACAACTATTATTACAGAAGAAGTAAAGAAAAAATTAAAGAACTTTCAGAATTAGCTCCGCTTCATAATCCAGCGCATTTGGTAGGAATAAATGTTGCAGAAGAAATATTTGCCGAAGCAAAACAAGTGGCTGTTTTTGATACTGCATTTCACCAGACAATTCCCGTTCAAGCTTATAAATATGCGATTCCAAATTATCTTTTAACAGAGAATAAAGTCCGCGTATATGGATTTCATGGAACAAGTCATAAATATGTTTCTGAAAAGGCAATAGACTACTTAGAGAATAAGTCTAGGATAATCACAATCCATTTAGGAAACGGATGCAGCATGACGGCTGTAAAAGACGGAAAAAGTATTGACACAACAATGGGATTTTCGCCTGCAAATGGTCTAATAATGGGTACAAGAGCGGGGGATATTGATCAATCTGTAATATTTTATATGATCAAAAATTTAGGATATACACCAGATGAAGTAAATTCTATTTTATTGAAACAAAGCGGAATGCTAGGTCTTACAGGTTACAGTGATTTGCGTGATATTGAATCGGAAGCAGAAAAAGGAAACAAAGAATGTCAGCTGGCTTTGTTAATGAATGCTTATAGAATTAGAAAAACTATTGGAGCTTATGCAGCTTCTTTAAACGGATTAGATGCTATAATTTTTACAGCTGGAATTGGCGAAAACTCATCGTATATGCGTAAGCTGGTTTGTACAGATATGGATTATTTTGGAATTGAAATTGATGATGATAAAAATCAAATTCGTTTAAAAGAAATTAGAGAAATCAACAAGCCAAGTTCAAGAGCAAAAATACTTGTAGTGCCAACTGACGAAGAGTATGAAATTGCAAATCAGGTTTATCAATTGCTGAATAATTAAAGATTTTAAATTGAAGATTATAAGAAAGCTCCTTGTTGGGAGCTTTTTTTATGGCTTTAGATTAAATATTTGTGAGTATCTTTGAGGTATAAATCCGAATATTTTGAAATCGAAACTTTTTAAATTACTATTCTTCTTTTTCATTGCTTTTCAAATCCAAGCACAAGAATTACTTCCCTTCGTTGAAAATTACAATAAATCAGATTATCAAGGTGATAATCAAATCTGGAACGTTGCTCAAGGTAAAGATAAGGCAATGTATTTTGCAAATAATCATTATCTGCTGCGTTATGATGGTGTCATTTGGGAAAAGTACTCTTTGCCAAACAAAACGATAATTCGCTCGATTTTAATTGAAGGCGATCGAATTTATTCAGGATCGTATAAAGAATTTGGATATTGGTACAGAAAAGATGGTAAAATGCACTACGTTTCTATTACCAAAAATCTTCGCTTATTTGATGAAAAAGACAATGAAGAAATCTGGAAGATATTCAGGTTTAATGGATCATTGTATTTTCAATCCTTCAATGATGTTTTTATTTATGACGGAAAACATATTCAAAGAATCAAATTTCCCTTTTTAGTATCCTATTGCTTTGTCGTAGATAAGAACCTTTATGTTGCTTCTGTCGAGAAAGGTCTTTTTAGAATGAATGGAACAAAAATCGCAATTCCAAAAGGCTGGGAAGTTTTGAAAAATACCGTTGTGCATGCAATCGAAAAATATAATGGCAAAACTTATATTTTTACGCAAAAGCGAGGAATTTTTGTTGCTGATAAAGAGGGGCTAAAACCTTGGAATAACCCATTGAATGAAACATTAAAATCTAACGGAATTAATGTTGCGAAGTTTATTAAGAATAATAAACTTGTTGTCGGAACTGGTAATAAAGGGGTGTTTATTTACGATTTTAATACCAATACATTTAAAAACATTGACCGAAACAATGTTTTGATGAATAACTCAGTGCTAAGCATTGGTTTTGATAAAGAAGAAGATCTATGGCTTGGTTTAGATAACGGAATTGCTCATGTTGAGGTAAATTCTCCAATTTCTTTTTTTTATGATAATTCTGGAATCTTGGGCTCTGTTTACTCCGTTGCCACTATTGATAAAGGATATTTAATTGCTTCAAATCATGGTATTTTTGAGTTTGATTCTGGAAACTTCAAAATGATGTCCAATACACAAGGGCAGGGATGGAATATCACCAAAATTGGAAGTAAATATGTTATAGGTCATAATGATGGTACATTTTGTTATGAAAATGGTGCTTTGACAAAGATTAATAATGTAAATGGAGGTTGGAACTTATCAAAAAGTATTATTAATGATACTTATTTTCAATCGACTTACAGCGGAATCTTATTATATAACAATGCTTCGGATCTTAGTCAAAGCAAAAAAATTGACGGACTATCAAAACCTATAAAATATGTTGCCCAAAATAAAAAAAATGAAATTTGGGCGGCAGATAATTATCGTGGTTTATATAGAGTTTTCTTAGATGATAATTTCAAGACCAAAAAAAGTTGAAAATATTACACAGCTAAGTAAAATCAAAAATGATTTTGGAGTTAAGATTTTTGAATTTAGAGGAGAAATTCTTTTTTTAATTAATAACGTTTGGTATACGTTTAATTCGATCACAAATAAATTAGAAGAGAACGAATTATTCAATACCAATTTTAAAAACATCTCTGATGTAGTTGCCATAGATAAAAATCATTTTATTGTTTTACAAGAGGGTGTTCTCTATCATATTTATGCAAATGAAAATAAATTTGTTTGGAATATTATTCAAGAGAAATACTATAAAGGAAAGTTGATTAATGAAAAATCTAAGAATTTTTAGAAGTAACAATCATTATTTATTAAATCTTGATGATGGATTTATTTCGCTTCAATTAGAATATGAAAATAAGCAGAACAAAGGCGTTAGAATTGAAGCTTATAATAATGGTGAACTTCTTCCGGATGAAAGTAAAATAAAACACAATACGGAACTTAGAATAAATGTGATTTCTGGAATTTATGGAGCCAGTAAGCCAAATTTATTTTATCAGATAAATAATGACAAGAAATACGTACCAATTTCAAATGGCGCGGTTGTTTTAAATAACTTAAGCAGCGGATCACATTCTGTCGTGATTTTTAAACATGATGGTGCTAATTATGATAAAGTTTCAAGCTTTGAGTTTAAAGTTTCGCAGCCTTGGTATTTTTCATTTTGGATGGTGTTGCTTTATTTATTGGTAATAGCCGCAGTTTTATTTTTCTATTACAAATGGAATAAACTTCGTTATACACAAAAATTAAAATTGCAGGCAGAAGAATTAAAACATCAGCGCGAAATTCTTGAAATGGAACTTAAGAAAGAGAATGAGCTGAATATTCAAGAATTTGAGAAACATATTCTAGAGCTTGAATTGCAGACGAAATCATCTGAAGTTGCGGGTAAATCTTTGTCGATTGCTAAACAAAGCGAAATGATCGAAAACATTCAAGGTATTCTTGATTCTGAAAAAGATTTCAATAAACTAAAAAGTGAAATCAAAAAGGCAATAAAGATAAATGAGGTTAATAAACACGAATGGGAGACTTTTGAAACAAATTTGAATCAAATTCACAATGAGTTTATTATTAACCTTTCTAAAAAGTATCCCCATCTAACTCCAAAAGATATAAAACTCTGTGTTTATCTTAAAATGAATCTATCGTCAAAAGAAATTGCACCTTTAATGAATATTTCATTTAGAGGTGTCGAATTACATAGATACCGCTTAAGAAAGAAACTTAGTCTTACCCAAGATGAAAACCTGTCAAAGTTTTTATTAAGTCTGTAAGATTTGGTTTTAAAATTTATAGATCTTATATTTTTCCATCTCATTTTTTATATAATTCTAATACATCAATACTACATCATAACGTTATGTTAACAGATTTTATTTAACATTTATATGTTTGATAATCATTTGTATAACTTAAAAATTTAACACAATGATGTAGTTATGTTGTAGTGGTATCTGATGTACTACAACGTTGTAATTGTTTAATTTGGCTCTACTAACTTAAACGATTACATACTGTATGAAAAATTTTATTTTTAGCTTTTTAGCGCTCTTATTGTTACCATCTTATATGATGGGGCAAGCGCAAGCAATTAAAGGAAAAGTAGTAGACAGCAGCGGAATGGGAATTCCTGGAGCAATAATCGCTTCATCTGATGCTCGTGCTACTGCTGATGCAGATTTCGACGGAAACTTTACTATTAATGCAAAACCAGGAGATATATTAAAAGTCTCTATGTTGGGTTTTAATTCAGTTTCTGTACCGGCAACTGCCGCACCAATGACAATTACCTTAAAAGAAGCAGAGGATACTGCATTAAAAGAAGTAGTTGTAATTGGATACGGTACAAGAAAAAAGATTGATAATACATCTGCTGTAAGTTCAATCAAATCTGAGGAAATTACCAAAATGAAGGTAATAAATGCTTCTCAGGCTATCCAAGGTAAAGCAGCTGGTGTTCAGGTATCTACTTCAGATGCGCCTGGAAGTACGCCATCTGTTGTAATCAGGGGAGCTGGTACTGCATTAGGAGGAAGAAATCCTTTATATGTAGTAGACGGTATGCCTACTGATAATATCAACAACATTAATACTAATGATATTACATCTTATGAGATCTTAAAAGATGCTTCTTCATTAGCTATTTATGGAACTAGAGGTGCAAACGGTGTAATTATGATTACAACCAAAGCAGGTAAAGGAAAACTTGTTGTAGATGTTGAAAGTTTTACAGGATTTAGAACACCTCTAAAAACGGTAAAAATGGCAAATGCTGACGAGTATGTTCGTTATAGCAACGCAGCTTACATCAACGATTACCCTCAAGGCAGATTCTCTGCAAATCAACCGTACAATACAGACTGGTTAGATGCGATTACAAGAACGGGTTCTTATACTCAAAACAATCTTGCAATCTCTGGATCTTCAGAAAATGTAAAATACTTTTTTAGTGTTGGAAATTATGAAGAAAAAGGAATCTTAAACGGTTCAGATTACGGACGTACAACTATTAGAAATAATAATGAGTTTAAACTTTCTGATAAAGTTAAATTAACTCAAAACTTTAGTGTAAGTACTATAAAGAATACACCAATGCCTTTGAGTGCATTTACTAATGCTTACAGACAATCTCCACTTGTTCCTGTGCGTTATGCAAATGGTAAATATGGTGTTCCATTTGTATCAAATGGAGTTGTATCAGAAACTGGTGCATCATTTAATAATGTTGGGAATCCAGTAGCTCAATTGGATTATACTAATGAACAGCAGCAAACTGTTATGCTGCAAGGAGGATTAAAATTAGATTATGATATTATCAAATCATTAAAATTTACTTCACAGTTTAATGGAGAGTTTTATACTTACAAACAGTATAATTATGTTGATAACCAAGCTCTTTGGCTTTCTGCAGATCCTACTCGTGTAGTATCAAAATATCCAGGTGATTTGAATGTGAACACTTTGACAAGAAATAGAGACCAATATTTTAATTGGAACTTATCTAACTATTTAACGTATAATAAAGTTTTTGCAGAAATTCATGATGTTGAAGTTACAGCTGGTATTGAGGCGAATGTACAAGGAACTAGAGAAAAGTTAACAATCGACAGAAAGAATGTAAATGCAAACTCAAATTATTGGTCTTTAAAAGATGTTAATGTTGCAGGTACTGTTACAGGTTTAAAAGATGAGGCTTTAAATCAAAGAAGATTGGCATCTTATTTTGCTCGTTTTCAATATAAATTGTTAGATAGATATTTGCTTACAGGTACTGTAAGACGTGATGGATCATCTCAATTTGCTGAAGACAAACGTTGGGGAACATTTCCATCAGTTGGTTTAGGATGGGTAGTTTCAAAAGAAAGCTTTTTAAGTAATGTTGAGCAAATTAATTTATTAAAAATTAGAGGTTCTTGGGGTAGATTAGGAAATCAAAATGTGCCTCTTAATACTCAATTATTGACTTCAGGATTAGATTATTCTGGTTTAGGAGGTACTACAATTAATTCTCAAGTAGATCCTAATTTATCTTGGGAGATTGTTGAAGAACTTTCAGGAGGTTTCGATTTTGAAGTATTGAACAGTAGATTAAAAGGGTCATTTGATGTGTATGATAAAAACACAACAAATACAATTTTGAATGTTAAACCATACTCAACTTCTGGAATTACAGTTGCTACGCCTGCACATGTTGGAGAGGTATCAAACAAAGGTTACGAAATCTCTTTACGTTGGGATGATAAAATCAATGACAATTTAAGTTACTGGGTTGGAGGAAATTTTTCTCATAATAAAAATGAACTTACAAGTCTTAAAAATGTTCAGTTAAATCCAATTATTGGAGGAAGTTTAGGAAATGGTCAAAATACTAAAATCCTTGATAACACTTCAGTAGGACAGCCATTAGGTAGTTTTTACATGTATGAATATGCAGGGGTTGACCCAGCAAATGGTCAAATGTTGTACTATAAAGCAGATGGTTCTAAAGTTGCTCAAGCAGGATTAGATGAACTAAAAGACAAAAAATACGTTGGATCTCTTTTACCGACTTCTAACTATGGTGTTACTTTAGGATTAAACTACAAAAACTTTGATTTTTCTGTTGATGGTTACGGAACAGGAGGAGCAAAAGTATATAACGGAAAGAAAGCGCAAAGATTTGGAGGAGAAAATGTAGAAGCATCAATGGCAAACGGTTTTTGGACACCTACAAATACTACATCATCAATTCCTGCACCTTCTAATTTAACTCCTTACGCTTCAACTTACTACTTGGAGTCTGCAGACTTTTTTAGAATCAATAACATTACTCTAGGATATAAACTACCACTTAGAGAAGATAGTTTTATTAGTTTTTGCCGAATTTATGTAAACGCAATTAACCCATTTATTACGCAAAAATTCTCTGGATTCTCACCAGATGTTGTATCAGATGGTAAACTAGTTGAAGGTACTCAAGGGGTTGAGTTAGATGCTTACCCATCATTGAGATCATTTGTAATTGGTGCTAATTTAAAATTTTAATATTATGAAAAGATTATATATATCAATGTTTGTTCTTTCTGGATTATTATTATCCGGATGTTCAAATGACTTTTTGGATGTTGAACCAACAGAAGCTATTCCGGCTGATCCTAATTTGGTAAATAGCGATGATGGAGCTAAAGGTTTTGTAACAGCAATTTACAATCAGTTTTTAGGATGGGAAATGTCATCTTTTGGATGGAATGCAGTTTCAAGTATCATCACTGATGACGCCGATAAAGGTTCTGATCCAGGAGATGCAGGTGGAGATAAAGACATTGTTGACGCTTTAACTTATAATGCTTCAACTGCTTCATTTCAATCAACTTGGAATGCCAATTATGCTGGAATTAACAGATGTAATCAAGCATTAGCAATGTTCCCTAAATTAGATAAAGCATCGCCTGATTTAAAAGCTAGATTAGTTGGGGAAACAAAATTCATGAGAGCATTTATGTATTTTACTTTAGTAAAAGGATATGGAGGAGTTCCAATTATAGATCATTTAGCTACAGTGCCAATATCTGAAGAAGACAGAAAAATGCAATTGACACGTAAGTCAGTAGCAGAAGTTTATGCTTTTATCGAGCAAGATTTAAATGATGCTATCGAAGCTTTACCTTTAAAATCAGCTTACACTGGAGCAGATGTTGTTAGAGCTTCTAAAGGAGCAGCATACGCTTTATTAGCAAAAGTAAATCTGTATCAAAAAAAGTGGCAAAAAGTAATTGACAATTGTGATAAAGTAACAGGTTATTCTTTAGTTTCTGATTATGCTTTACAATATAAAAAAGAAGGAGAATTTGGTCCAGAATCTATTTTCGAAATCAATGGAGTAGGTTCTACTTCTAGCCCAGGATTTGGAATTGGAAATTATACTGTTTCTCAAGCGCCTCGTGGAGCTGGAGGCTGGGGTTGGGGATTCAATACGCCAACTAAAGGTTTAGCAGATGCTTATGAGCCTGGCGATGTTAGAAGAGATGCTACAATTATTTTCAGAGGTTCAGTTTTATACGATGGTAGAGAAGTACCATCAACTGTAGCAAACCCAAGATATAATTATAAAGCATATTCATCATCTTTTTACAATCAAGAATTTACTGATACAAATCTTAGATATTTAAGATATGCGGAAGTTATATTAATGAAAGCTGAAGCATTAAACGAATTAGGACAAACTTCGGAAGCTATTCCTTTAGTAAATCAAATTCGTAAAAGAGCAGGTTTAGGAAACACTCCTTTTACTTCTCAATCAGATATTAGAAAAGCAATCTATAAAGAAAGAAGATTAGAATTTGCTTTTGAGCATGACAGATGGTTTGATATAGTTAGAACAGGACAAGCCGAAGCAGCTATGGCAGCAGATGGTAAGACTTTTATTGTTGGAAAACATGAATTATGGCCTATACCAACGTCATTCTTAAGAGAAGCAAATGGGCTTTCTCAACAAAATCCAGGTGGTTATTAATTAACATCTTAAAATCACTTCCTCTAAACGTTTAGAGGAAGTGATTATTTATTCAATATTTTAAATTTTTATAATGATTAGAATTTCAGTTTTATTTTTAGCTTTTACTTTTTTTGGATGTGGATCCTCTGCTGTTAAATCTAAAGGAAATACAGAAGAAAAAACTTCTAGTGTTGCCCTGACAGATGAGCAGCTTATTGAAATGGTTCAAAAACAAACCTTCAAATATTTCTGGGATTATGCAGAACCAAATTCTGGATTAGCACGAGAGCGTTATCATCCTGACGGAAATTACCCAGAGAATGATTCAAACATTGTTACAACAGGAGGTTCTGGTTTTGGTTTAATGGCACTTGTATCAGGAATGTCTCAAGGCTATATTACCAAAGAACAAGGAATAGAAAGACTTAACAAAATTGCTGATTTTTTAGGCAAAGCAGATCGTTTTCACGGGGCATGGTCACATTGGATTGACGGAAATACAGGAAAAGTAAAACCTTTTGGAACCAAGGATAATGGCGGCGATTTAGTCGAAACTTCATTTTTGGTTGCAGGAATGATTACCGTTCGTGAATATCTTAAAACAGGTTCAGAAAAAGAGAAGGCTGTTGCTGCAAAATATGATGCACTTTGGAAAGGCGTTGACTGGCAATGGTATACCAATAACAAAAATGTTCTATACTGGCACTGGTCGCCTAATTACGACTGGCAGATGAATTTTCCGCTTGAAGGATATAACGAATGTTTAATTACTTACGTCTTGGCAGCATCTTCACCAACACACACAATCGATGCAAAAGCATATCATGAAGGCTGGGCTAGAAGCGGCGGAATTGTTACTTCAAAAACAAAGTATAACATTCCTTTAATTCTAAAACATAATGGAGCTGAGGAGTTTGGCGGACCATTATTTTGGGCACATTATTCATACGTTGGCTTAGATCCAAATCAATTAACAGATAAATACGCTAATTATTGGGATTTAAATGTTAATCAAACAAAAATCAATTATGAATATTGCGTTGAAAATCCAGCAAAAATAAAAGGTTATGGTTCTGATTATTGGGGATTAACAGCATCATATTCTAGAAATCCTGATGGATCAATAGGTTATAATGCACATATGCCAAGTAATGATCAAGGCGTTATTTCTCCAACTGCAGCTATAAGTTCAATCGCATACACACCAAAAGAGTCTATTGCTTTAATGAGAAACCTTTATCAAAACCATAAAAAAGAAACGTGGGGCGAAGCAGGTTTTTATGACGCGTTAAGCTTAGGAAATAATTGGGTTGCAAAAAGATATTTAGCGATCGATCAAGGTCCAGAAGTAGTAATGCTCGAAAATTACCGCACAGGACTATTATGGAAATTATTTATGAATGCTCCAGAAGTAAAACAAGGTTTAACAAAACTTGGATTTAAATCCGGAAAATACGGAATTTAAGGTTTAGTATTTATGAAATATAAAGCAGGCTTATTGTTTATCCTTTTTTCTCTAGTTGGTTTTGCACAAAGTGAAACTACAGGAAAAATTAAAACGGTTGTTGTAACCAATTATGAATTGGGATATGTTTTACATAAGCCGTTAAACACAAAAGAGAAAAAGCCATTAATCGTTTTTATTTCAGGAGATGGAGAAAAAGGTAAGGACCTTGAAAAAGTCAAAATTAACGGCCCTTTAAAATATCTAAAAAGCCATCAGTTAGATGCTTATGTTTTGGCGCCGCAATGTAAAGAAGACGAAAATTGGGATACAGAATCAATTTATCAGCTGATTTTGAAAATTCAGAAAGAAAATAAAATTGATTCAGAAAGAATATATGTTACTGGTTTAAGCTCAGGAGGCTGGGCTTCATGGAATTTGGCTTTTGCACATGCTGATCTATTTGCCGCAAACGTACCTGTCGCTGGTTTTGTAGATTTAATTCAGTTAGAAAAAGCCTGTGAAATAGCCAATATTCCAACCAGAATTTATCACGGTTTATTAGATGATGTGGTCAATGTAAATTATGCGATTACGATTTACAAAGAATTAAAAAAATGCAATGCAAAAGATGTTCAATTGACCATTTTTGATGATGCAGGTCATGACAGCTGGACAAGAGTTTATGACAATCCTGAAATTTATAACTGGATGTTTAAGCAGAAAAGAACGAATACGAACAAATAAATATAATAGAATGAAAAACAAATTAGTCTTACTATTTTTAGGATGTGCTGTTTTGGGTTATGCCCAAAAAAAGAATACTAAAAATACAGTAAAAATTAAACCAAAGTCAGAGTTTGTAGCTGAGCTATTGTCAAAAATGACATTAGACGAAAAATTAGGTCAGCTTAATTTACCAACTTCTGGAGATATTACAACAGGACAAGCAAACAGTTCTGATGTGGCTAAAAAAATTGCTGAAGGTAAAGTTGGAGGTTTATTCAATATTAAATCTGTTCAAAAAATTAAAGAAGTACAAAGAATTGCGGTTGAAGAAAGCCGATTGAAAATTCCATTGATTTTTGGTATGGATGTTATTCACGGTTATGAAACAACATTTCCAATTCCGTTAGGATTATCTTGTACTTGGGATATGGGCTTAATCGAAAGAAGTGCACAAATTGCCGCGCAAGAAGCAAGTGCAGACGGTATCAACTGGACATTCTCACCAATGGTTGATGTTTCTCGCGATCCGCGTTGGGGAAGAGTTTCTGAAGGTTCAGGTGAAGATCCATATTTAGGAAGTGAAATTGCAAAAGCAATGGTTAATGGATACCAACAACACGATCTTTCTAAAAACAATTCAATTATGGCATGTGTAAAGCACTTCGCTTTATATGGCGCGCCAGAAGGTGGTCGTGATTACAATACTGTAGATATGAGTCATATCAGAATGTTTAACGATTATTTTCCTCCTTACAAAGCTGCTATTGACGCTGGTGTAGGTTCAGTTATGGCTTCTTTTAATGAAGTTGACGGAATTCCTGCAACTGGAAACAAATGGTTAATGACAGATGTTTTAAGAAAACAATGGGGTTTTAAAGGTTTCGTAGTAACAGATTTTACAGGAATTCCTGAAATGATCGAGCACGGAATGGGAGATTTACAAGCAGTTTCTGCTCAATCTCTAAATGCTGGTGTTGAAATGGATATGGTTGGAGAAGGTTTTTTAACTACTTTGAAAAAATCTTTAGACGAGAAAAAAGTTACAATGGCGACAATCGACAATGCTGTTAAACTTATTCTTGAAGCAAAATACGATTTAGGATTATTTAGTGATCCTTATAAATATTGTGACGAAAAAAGAGCAAAAACAGAAATCTTTACTTCAAGCAGCAGAAAAGAAGCAAGATCAATCTCAGCTCAATCTTTGGTTTTATTAAAAAATCAAAACCAAGTATTGCCTCTTAAAAAATCGGGAACAATTGCTTTAATCGGGCCATTGGCAGATGCTAAAGAAAATATGCCGGGAACTTGGAGTGTAGCGACAAAAATGGAAAATGCTATCTCATTATTAGCAGGAATCAAAGAAGTAGCAGGAAAATCAACCAAAGTATTATATGCAAAAGGAAGTAACTTAGATTACGATGAAACTTTTGAAACTAATGCAACAATGTTTGGAAAAACACTACACCGTGATTCTCGTTCAAAAGAAGAGTTATTGGCGGAAGCTTTAAAAGTAGCAAACCAATCAGATGTAATTGTTGCAGCTCTTGGAGAATCTGCAGAAATGAGTGGAGAATCTAGCAGCCGTACGAATTTAGAAATTCCACAAGCGCAAAAGGATTTATTAAACGCATTATTAAAAACAGGAAAACCAGTAGTTTTAGTTTTATTCGACGGTCGTCCGTTAGTTATTAAAGAAGAAAACGAAACTGTACCAGCTATTTTAAATGTTTGGTTCGCAGGTTCAGAAGCAGGTTATGCAATTGCTGATGTTTTATTTGGAGATGTAAACCCTTCAGGAAAATTGACTTCAACTTTCCCAAGAAGCGTTGGACAATTACCAATTTACTATGCACACAAAAATACAGGAAGACCACTTTCTAACACAGAAGGAAAATTTGAAAAATTCAGATCTAACTATATCGACGAAAGAAACGAGCCATTATTCCCATTTGGTTTTGGTTTAAGCTATACCACTTTTGATTATTCAAACTTGAAAATTTCATCAGATAAAATGAATTTCAATGGAAAATTAAAAGTTACAGTTGATGTAGCAAATACTGGAAATTATGACGGAAAAGAAACAGTTCAATTATACATCAGAGATTTAGTTGGTTCAGTAACAAGACCAGTTAGAGAATTGAAAGGTTTCCAAAAAATAGCACTTAAAAAAGGTGAAAAACAAACCGTGACTTTTGATATCACAGTTGAAGATTTAAAATTTTATAATTCTGATTTACAATTTGTAGCAGAACCTGGACAGTTTGATATTTTCGTTGGAGGAAATTCAACTGCCGACAAGAAAGTTAGTTTTGAGTTAACTAAATAGTTGGTTTATTGGTTAGTTAAAAGCCCTTCGTTTGGTTGACGGAGGGCTTTTTTTCTAAAAGGACATTTTTATTCAATTATAATTTCAAAAAAAATGAATACTAGTAAAATATTTCGAGCCCTTCTTTTTTTCGCAGTAATAATAGCTTTCCATTCTTGCAGTGTACAAAATAATGGAATTGTGGCACATCGCGGCGCATGGAAAAAGAATAATCTTCCAGAGAATTCTATAGCGGCTTTAAGACACGCTATCGATTTGAAAAATGCTGGTTCTGAATTTGATGTTTGGAGAACTGCCGACGATTCTCTCGTAATCAATCACGATGCACATTATAACAAATTACTTATTGAAGAAACAAATTACGCAGATCTGATAAAGTTCAAACTTTCAAACGGAGAGAAACTGCCAACTCTGCATGAATATATTTCAGAAGGGATTAAAAACAACAAACACACTCTTTTAGTCTGTGAAATAAAACCTTCAGAAATAAGTAAAGAGCGAGGAAAAAAGACTGCTTTGAAAGTCGTTGAAACCATCAAAGAACTAAAAGCTGATAAAATCACCTGCTACATTAGTTTTGATTATGAAATATTAAAACAAATTAGAGCAGTTGATCACAAAACCGTTTTACAATATTTAGAAGGAAATAAATCGCCGAAAGAAGTAAAAGCGGACAATATTAATGGCATTGATTATCATTACTCTGTTTTCAAAAAACATCCTGAATGGATTAAAGAAGCCAAGGAAAATAATATTATTCTTAATACTTGGACGGTTAACGAAGCTTCAGATATGGATTGGATTATCGCGAGTAAGTTTAACTACATAACGACAAATGAGCCTGAACTTTTGGCACAAAGAATACAAGAGAAAAAGTAGTTTTCAAGAAAAGCTTAATTCAAAGCAAATCATCTTGTTTTTAAACTTTAAAAATCAAAAAATGAAAAATAGATATACACTACACTTAAAAGTGCTTTCGCTGCTTTTAATAGTTAGTTCAATCGGTTGGGCGCAAAATACTAATATTCCTGGTAAAACAGAATGGTTTGATCCAAATAAACCCGCAACAACTTATTGTAATCCTATAAACATTGGATACAACTATACAACCGAAAATCATAATGGAATTCCAGTATCTCGACGTTCAAGCGCAGATCCTGTTATTATTACTTTTAAAGGCGAATATTATTTGTTTGCCACAAATCAAGCAGGCTTTTTTTGGAGTAAAGATATGTCTGATTGGAAATTTGTCTACGGAAGTTTTCAAAGAAAGCCTGCAGATGATGATCAATGTGCGCCAGCAGCTTGGGTTGTAAACGACACTTTATTTTATGTAGGTTCTACTTGGAAAAGAGATCATCCAATCTGGAAAACCGATGACCCAAAATCAGGTCAATGGCTGCGACATGTTGATAAAGCAATGCTGCCAACATGGGATCCTGCCATTTTTCAAGACGATGACAAAAAAGTATATATGTACTATGGTTCAAGCGGAAAATTGCCGCTTGTAGGTGTAGAGGTAGATTACGATACGTGGCTTCCAAAAGGAAATCAGGCTGACTATGCAGAATTGTACAAAGCTACTGAAGTAGAAGATATTCAAAAAGTATATGGTCAAGTAAAAGAAGTTGCAATTTTAGATCCTGCCAATCACGGATGGGAGCGTTTTGGACCAAATAATGATATGGAACCAGCGCCTTGGGGTAATTTTATTGAAGGTGCTTGGATGACAAAACACAACGGAAAATACTATATGCAATATGGTGCACCAGCAACAGAATTTAAGGGTTATGCAAACGGAGTTCATGTAGGCGATAATCCGTTAGGACCTTTTACTTATCAAAAGCACAATCCAATGTCATACAAACCAGGCGGATTTGTAATTGGTGCAGGTCACGGAAATACATTCGCAGATAATTATGGGAATTATTGGAACACAGGAACATGTAAAATATCTATTAAAGACCGTTTTGAGCGTCGTATCGATATGTTTCCAGCAGGATTTGATAAAGATGATGTAATGTATTCAATAACTTCTTATGGAGATTTTCCAATTGTACTTCCAACAGGTCAGCGCGATCAAACAAAAGGAGCCTCATCAGGATGGATGCTGCTTTCGTACAAAAAGCCAGTAACCGTTTCTTCATCTGAAGAATGTATGGAAGTCGAAACACACAGAATGGATAACGGAGGTAAAAAAGTATATGAAAAGTTCTGTTATGGTCCTGAAAATTTAACCGATGAAAATATCCAAACCTATTGGTCAGCCAAAACAAGTGATTCTGGCGAATGGCTTCAAATGGATTTGGGCAGACCAATGGAGATAAAGGCGCTGCAAATCAATTATGCAGATCATAAAGCAACACAATACAATAAGGCAATGGATATTTATTATCAATATAAAATCTTCATGTCTGATGATGCTCAAAACTGGACTTTAGTTGTGGATAAATCTAAAAATGCAAAAGACGTTCCACATGATTATGTTGAACTTACAAAGTCAATAAAAGCAAGATATATTAAGATGGTTAATATTCATAATGCATCAGGATTATTTGCAGTTTCAGATTTCAGAGTATTTGGAAACGGATTACAGGCAAAACCTAAAGCTGTTGCATCTTTTAAAGTAGATAGAAAAGCAGCCGATTCACGTAATGCAATGATTTCATGGAAAAAACAAACAGATGCAATAGGATATAATATTTACTATGGAATTACTCCAGACAAATTGTACAACAGTATCATGGTTTATGGTGAAAATTCATATGACTTTAGAGGCTTAGATAAAGGCACAAAGTACTATTTTACAATTGAAGCTTTTAATGAAAATGGAATAGGAGATAAAGCTAAGCTTATAGAAGTGAAGTAATCTTATTCTAATAAAATAAATGAACTCCAATTGCAAACAAAATAAGTTTGCAATTGGAGTTTTTTTTTGAGAAAGGTTTAGGGAAAAACTCGTACAGTTTTAAAAGATTTTTGTTCCTTTGTGATCTAAGCTAAAAAAAACTCAAACAAAAGACCAAAACGCTATAAAAACTATGAAAAAAACGATTCTTTTAACTGCTTTAGTTTTAAACGGATTGACATTATTTGCCCAATCAAATGACGAGAAAAACATCAAATTATTCTATAAGAAAGCCTTAACCGAAGCAAAATGTTATTCTTGGTTAGAATATCTGTCTAATGATATTGGAGCACGTTTATCAGGCTCGGCAACCGCAGAAGAAGCAGTTCAATATACCAAAAGACAATTAGAAAGTCTTGGACTTGATAAAGTATATTTGCAAGAAGTTATGGTTCCTCATTGGGTGCGCGGCGAAAAAGAAACGGCGTATATCCTTGACGGAAAAGTAAAAACAGCCGTTCCAATTTGTGCTTTAGGCGGATCTGTTGCAACGGCAAAAACAGGACTTACTGCAGAAATTATAGAAGTGCAGGGTATTAAAGAATTGAGTGAATTGGGAGCTGATAAAGTAAAAGGAAAAATTGTTTTTTATAACAGACCAATGAATCCTGAAAATATCGAAACATTTACTTCATATGGAGCTTGCGTAGATCAAAGATATGCTGGCGCAAAAGAAGCTGCTAAATTAGGTGCTGTAGGAACAATTGTTCGTTCGATGAATTTACGTTTAGACGATTTCCCGCATACAGGAGCACAAAGCTATGGCGATTTAAAAAAAGAAGAATATATTCCAACAGCAGCAATTAGTACAAATGGTGCCGAATTGTTGAGTAAATCTTTAAAAAGAAATCCAGCTTTAAAATTCTATTTTAAACAATCATGCGAAACTTTACCAGATGCATTATCTTATAATGTTATTGGAGAATTAACAGGAACAGTAACTCCTGAAAATATCATGGTTGTGGGCGGACATTTAGATTCTTGGGATTTAGCAGACGGTTCTCATGATGATGGAGCAGGAGTAGTACAAAGTATGGAAGTAGTTCGTATACTTAAAAACTTAAATTACAAACCAAAAAATACAATTCGTGTGGTATTGTTCATGAATGAAGAAAACGGTGGAAGAGGCGGAGCGAAATACGAAGAAGTTTCTAAACAGAAAAAAGAAAACCACATTTTTGCATTAGAAAGTGATTCAGGCGGATTTTCTCCAAGAGGATTTTCTATAGAAGCTGATGATGCTAATTTTAAGAAAATACAAGGATTTAAAGACTTATTTGAGCCTTATTTAGTACACAGTTTTACAATTGGGCATGCAGGTTCAGATATTGGTCATTTAACGTCTAAAGCCATCGTTAAAGCAGGTTTAAAACCAGATTCACAACGCTACTTTGATTATCACCACGCTGCAAATGATAAATTTGATGCTATCAATAAAAGAGAATTAGAACTTGGAGCGGCTACAATGACTTCGTTGATGTATTTATTAGATCAAAACGGAATTGAATTACCGAAAGCGAATTAAGATTTAAAAGTCGATAATACATAAAATAGACTGTCATTTTTTACAGTCTATTTTTTTTTGATAAAAGTAATCCCAGAGGGATGATGTATTTATAGAAAGAATAGTCATTTTATGGTAAAGCTCCAGCGATGTGGCATATATAAACAGAAAATAATTATGTCGCTCCGCTGGAGCTTTTTAACTTTGTATAATTGTTTTTCTATAAATATTATGCTTCTCTGAAGCAAAAATAATTTTAAATACCAAGTGAAAATCCCGGAGGGATGAAATATTTATAGAATAGAAGAATCGTGTTTTTAAGAAAGCTCCAGAGGAGCGACATATGTTTTGGGATAATTAAACAAATGATTCATAATTTGTATTTAAAGCCTTATCACAATCAAATAATACAAAAAAGTAATTGGAATATTAGAAAGCAGTATTAAAATCTTAAATGCAATCTCTTTTCGATATTCAGGTAAATGAATAAATCGATCCGTTAGATTCACTAGCATTATAGTATTTACTATTATTGCAGAAGATGCAAACGGCCATGCAATAACTAATACATTAGGGCTTTCATTCGAAATAATATAAAGCATAAATAAGATCGTACTAATAATAAAAGTGCCAACAGCCAATTCAGTCGATTGCTTTTCTTCAAAAGGTTTGTGATGCGTTGTTTTCATAAATTAAATTTTAAATGATTGCTGAATAGTATGAATTGGTTTTAAAAGCATTTTTGAAAAATCAAGATAATGGAATGGAAGTGCTCGTTTTCCTTTTTTGTACTGCTTGATAAAATATAGCAGTTTGTTTGGGTAAAATACAGTTCCAGAGAGTATAACCATAAATAAATACAGACTTCGTTTCCCGTTTCCAAAAAGATAATACTGCATTCCAATTTCTTCATATACAGAAATACCTGTATTTGTCAAGACATGAATAATATCATGATCTTCAAGTTTTTCTTGTATGTCGAAATGATTCTTATACAGGAAATTTCCTAATCCGCGGCCTAGACTTCCTTCAGGATAATCCATTAATTGCGTTTTATCAATTTCCCAAGGTTCATTCTTTTTAAAGTATTTTTGATACGGCTTTTTACTGCATTCATAAAGTTTTTCAATCAGATAATCTCGCATAAATATGTATTTAAAAGTTCTTTGAAATTCAAAGTAAAATAATAAATAAAAAAGCCAATTGATTTTTCGAATTAGCTTTTTGCTGTTTTTTAATAATTATCAACTACAGTTTTTAGTAAACTCGAATCTGAAAGATCAGAAGGAGCAACTACTTTCTCTTGAAGCGGAATTTCATTTCCATATCGTTCTTTTAATATTTTTTGAACTCTGACATCAGTTAAATTAAAATCTTTTAGTTCTCTTAATTTCGAAAGCTCAATGTCCGCAGCATTTTTATAAATTTTCCAAACCAGTTCAGAACAATAGATTCGGTTATCTGTCCATTCAAAGTAAGAATCATACTCTTTACCGTCAAACTGCTGGCTGTATTCTTTCATTTTTTGAAGAACAGCGGGAGTTAAAACTGAAGTATCTTTTAATCTTTTTACCACATATTTATTGTCTTTTCCATGCTGAATCCAATCCTCAAACGGAGTCAGTTTTATTGGTTGAACCGCTTCAAAAACAAACCATTTTCCGTTTATATCGTAGATAATACCGCAATGCGAGAACTTTGAGTTTGTAGCGATTCGTACGGCTTCGCATTGAGGAGATTGTGAGGTTTGAAAAATAATATCACCATCCTGAATTTTACTCACAACCTTATTTTCTGTTTTTGTTTTAGAAGAAAAGGGATTATTAGGAAAAACAGACATTGCTACAAATAAAGCAAGACCAAAGCTCAGTAGAAATGTAATTCCGAGAAATAGATATTTTTGTTTTTTCATGTTTTTATATTTGAAAGCTAAAATTACTTTTTTAGATGTTATATCAAATTTGTTTTGATAAAAAATTAACACAATCAAAAAGAACTTTGAATTACAAAGTAAATAATAAAAAAATAGTTACCAAATAAATGATAACTATTTTTAATTCTTTTCTTACGAAATATTAGATTCTGAAAATACCGCCAACAGCAATAATTCTTTGAAAAAAGAAAAAGTCTTGCGAGGCCTTATCTTCACTACTTACTGTAGTTCTAATATCCTGCATATTGATGTAACCGCCTTTTAATTCACCCTGAATATAGAAGTGTTTGAAAAAAGTAACATTGATACCCGCTTTTGCCGAAACACCGTAACCAGAAACGTGAAAATCATCGTGACGATCTTTTCCTAGTAAAGTTGTATTTGTTTTAGGATATAAAAGTCCAGCACCTAAACCTTCAGTTAAGTTAATTTGTACCTTATCTATATTTGGCAGACCAAACCATTTAGAAATATCATCAAATCTTGAAACCTCAGTATTAATGTAATTCAAACCATCTGTATGTTCATACATTAAAAAAGCTGGACCGTTTACATTTATTTCACCATTGCCATAACCACCTTCTTTAGCTCCTCCCTGAGACATATCGACAGGAGTATTGTTGTAATTACCATTGTAAATTGATGCAGGATCATCCGAAGGCAAATTGATGTATCCGTTAACATTTGCAATTTGATTCTGTGCCATTACATATTTCATGTGGTCTACACCAATTGTTACACTGTAATGATCACTAAAAAAATAACCTAACCTCAAATTGGTTTGCGGAATCGTCATGTTTACAGGATTGACATAATCAACATGCCAGCCTTTTGGTTTATCATGAGCCTTCATATTTTCAACTGTAAAGTTGTAATCTTTACCTCTGAAATTTACATCAGAGTTAGAATAACTTTCTCTGTTTCCACCCCACATCACAAAGAATTTTCCTTTATTATGAGCAGCGTATTTTTGTACCGGAATTTCCTCTTGGGCAAATGTGCTTAAAGAAACACAAATCAAGAAGAAAAATAAAAATTTTGTTTTCAAAGAACTTAGCATTATAAATTTAGAATGAGTTAACTGTTTTTCTAATAGCAACTAATTTTGTCATTAAACCTTCAAAATAGTCTAAGTGAAGCATATTAGCACCATCACTTTTTGCATTAGCAGGATCAAAATGAGTTTCGATAAAAATACCATCAACACCTACGGCAATACCAGCTTTGGCAACCGTTTCGATCATATCTGGTCTTCCGCCTGTAACTCCTGCTGTTTGATTTGGCTGTTGTAACGAGTGAGTAACATC
Organism: Flavobacterium sp. YO12; assembly: GCF_004119495.1. GTDB lineage: Bacteria > Bacteroidota > Bacteroidia > Flavobacteriales > Flavobacteriaceae > Flavobacterium. The sequence continues at coordinate 8,605 of NZ_NRQU01000041.1, read as the reverse complement.
TAGAACAGTAGTTGCATATTGCTGCATAGTAGGGATTCCTCTATAATCAACAATCATGTCTTGGTAGCCAAACATAGTACCGCGATCTGTAACCATAACATTTTCGTTGTTACAATCTAATACTTTTTGTACAGCGTGTTTCATGCTTTCCGGACTCATAAATTGTCCTTTTTTCAAGTTTACTGTTCTTCCTGTATTTGCAGCTGCCACAACTAGATCAGTTTGACGAACTAAGAAAGCTGGAATTTGTAAAACATCTACGTATTGCGCAGCCATGTCAGCATCTTCATTAGTATGAATGTCTGTAACTGTTGGAACGTGAAAAGTTTCAGAAACTTTTCTTAAAATTTTTAAAGCTTTTTCGTCTCCAATTCCTGAGAAACTGTCAATTCTAGAACGGTTTGCTTTTTTAAAAGATCCTTTAAATACATAAGGAATTTGAAGATTGTCGGTAATACCAACTAATTTTTCAGCAATTCTAAGAGCCATTTCTTCTCCTTCAATAGCGCAAGGTCCCGCCAATAAAAAGAAATTTCCGCTGTCAGTATGCTTAATTTGTGGAATATGTTGTAAGTTCATAAAATTATTTTTTTGCACTGCAAAGGTAGTCATGATTTATGAATAGCAGATGAAGATTTAAGATTATTTTAAGACCCCGAATAACTGGCTAAGAGCTTACTAGAATTAAACGAATTTTTAAATTTTCTTTAGAATGATTAAATGCTTTTTTCAAGACAATATTAAAGCATGGAAAGAACATGATAAATGACATTTATCATGTCCTGAAGTTTTACAGTTTAATGTTGTTTTTAGTTTTGACTAATACCTCTTTTCGATTTATTTTCTCTCCATCTTTTTACCAAAAATTGAATAATAATAACGACAAGAAGAATTAAGAAAGTCAACAAAATTAGTGCAACAATTGCTAAAAGAGGCATTCCGCATCTTGTTATATCGGGATGCTCATCATGAAACCTTGAAAAGTTTGTGGTGGCAGTATAGAAAGAAATAACAGAACAAACAATCTGTAGAAGAACATTAAGGATGAATACCTTTTTGAATTTAAACGAACCAGGTTTAACAATTGCAAATGTGCCAAATAGCAGCTGAGATAATAAAGGAAGAATAATTAAAATAAAAGGAATCGATCCAAACATTGTTACTTATACATTTATCAATTATAGATTTACTCTTTTTTCAAAGTTAATCCTATCGGAACCATCAAAATTCCTTTTTCATAAATATTCAAATACAGTGTTATCGGTTTTTTTTGTCCTTCCCAAGTCAATTCGTAGACATTTAAAAATCCAGCGCCCATATCGCTTCTTTTGGTAGGAAACGGACAGCAGGTCTCTAAACGTTTATAAGTGATTTTTTCACCATTTGGACCAGCTAAAGCGTTTAAAAAACGAACTTCGTTTGTGGCTTCATCTTTTGTATTTCTAAAAAAAATATTTACAGGATAATCAGGATCATAACCGTACTTTTTGTCTTTGCTGAATAGCGAAATAACAAAAGTATTGTTTTTACCTAATACCAAATCAGGCGCATTATCGTCTACATTTTTTAATGTTGATTTTGTACTGATGCAAGATGATACAGTAATTAGTAAAATAATGAAAAGAGCTGTTTTTTTCATGGTTTGATCTATTTTGGTCGTACAAATGTAAAAGGTTTTTTTGCGGTATAAATGCATTTAAAGAAGAAATGACTATTTGCATCAAATACTATTCAATCTTCTTTGGATTCAGTTTTAATATACCAATTACAATCAGATATTGTGCCACAAGATAAGTGAGCATGATAAAAAAGGAACTTTTCTCAATTGGGTTATAAAATTTGTTAATTGCCAGAATACTGTCAGAAATAACAAAAACAACCGCGCCAGAAAAAACTAATTTGTTGCCTGGTTCATTCCAATTTAAAAGTCCGTTGTAAGCAAACAAAAGCATAATCGAAATTACGCTGGCATAAACAATTACAGGTATTTTTAAATCGCCTAGTGAAGGTAATAACAGAGATAACATTCCAATTAAATAACAAGCAATTAGTATGGTGCCAATTCCTATTGCAATACTGTTCTTTTTTAAATTTCTTTTAGTCTGACGATTAAAAAGAATGCAGTAAACGATGTGAGAAATTAAGAAAGAAACTAAGCCTAGAATAAAATAGATTTCGGATATATCTGAAAAAAGCAATATTACATCGCCAATCCATGAGAACACCAAGGCAGTTAAAAGAATATTTTTAGTTGGGAAATTTTTATAGAAATAAACTCCAAAAATTAAAATTGGTATTAATATCGGCTTCAAAAAAAAGTTTAAATTTTCGTGTCCTAAAAAATAGAATAAGAAGATAAATAGCACTGAAAGCAATAAAGATTTTGAATAAAGTAGCGTTTCTCATTTTGTGGGTACTGTATTTATGGGTTGGTTTTGGATCGTTTTAAAATCAATTGTTATAAAGTATACCGATATTAAAAACGATAAACTCAAATAACCAAGAATAATATAATTACTTAGATAAAAAAACTTGATTTAAACCAAACCAATCGCCATAATAGGTAATAATTGCTGTTGCGACGGCCAAACGTAAACCTTCCCAAAAAACAGCGTACCTATTTTTGTCCATTAGTTCACAGTAACTATAAATAGTTATTAAGATGAAAAAACCGTAGATAAAAATGTTTGGAAGTCCGATTTTAGCAATATTATCAAACAAATAACTCACAAATAAAAGCGTTATTAAAAGTTGTGTAACAGACCAATAAATTAGTTTTTGAGAGTTTTGTGTGCCGTATTTCTCAAAATCAAAAACATTTTCGATTTTATTTACGGGATATTTTTCCTCGAAATTTTCTGGACGCCATCCAGTTGGTTTAAACCAAATGGTAAATTTATCTTTCCAGCTCTCAGAACGCCATGCATCTTTAATTAATAGGGTAAGATGCTGAAAATTTATTTTTATTGGATTCCAAGTATTAGCAGGTCTAGTGATTCCGAAAACTGGCGGAACATCATCCAATTCTGCTTGAAAAGTACCAAAAAGTTTATCCCAAAAAATAAAAATTTGTGAATGATTTTTATCTAAATATTCTGGATTTATAGCATGATGCACTCTATGATGTGATGGCGTAACGAGAATATGTTCAAGAATCCCCATTTTTTTAATGTGCTTAGTATGGTACCAAAACTGCAGGAATAAATGAAGTGGGAGTGTAATTGCAATTACCGAAGCTGGAACACCTAATAACGCAGCGGGAATTAATAAAAAAGTAAACAAGTTAGCCAAACTTGCAATAGGCTGACGCAGCGCACAAGCAAGATTGAATTCTTCGCTGCTGTGGTGAATAGCGTGTTTGTTCCAGAAAAGATTAATTTGATGCGCCCAGCGATGACTCCAATAACCATAGAAATCGATAACAAAAAAGGCGATGATATAAGAGAGAACATTAGCTTCTTGATGAAAAAGAGCAATTTTAGAAACCATCCATTCATAGGATATGAAAGTCAGGCTTAAGCCTAAAACGTCTTTTACAGAATTTGTAATGCCAGAACTAATACTAGACACGCTGTCTATCAAAGGTGCAGTATCGTCCTTTTTGTAAATGCCGTATATTTTTTCAATTACAATTAAAACTAAAAAAACAGGCATTGCGATAATCAATATCTTTCCATATTCTTCCATAAAAAAACATTCTATTTTATTTCAAATATAAAATAAAATAGAATGTTTTTTAAATTATTTGCAATTAAACAATTTCAGCGCTCAATCCTGCTTCTAAAAGTTGTGTGCATTGCGGTTTTAATTTGTCAATAGGCCCTGTTTTTACTGTGCATTTTCCGTTATAATGTACAATTAAAGAACATTGTTCGGCCTGCTCTGCCGTGTGACTGCAAACTCGCATTAAAGTATCAATTACATGATCAAAAGTGTTTACGTCGTCATTATAGACAATAATTTCGTTATTAAAACTTATTGCTTCCTTCTCACGGACTCTTTCTCTTACTTTTTCTTTAGTACTCATTGTTTTTAGGTTTTTGTACTGTTGTAATTACTAATTTACGTATTTTAATGAAACCCAGTTGTTTCTTTGAAATTTTTTAACATATGTCAGCCCTTTTTCAGTGCATGAAGCATCGATAAACGGAACATCTTCTTCATAAAAACCGCTGAATAATATAATTCCTTTTGGGTTCAAACTATCTACATAAGTCTGCATATCGTTTAGAAGAATATTTCTGTTGATATTAGCGATAATCAAATCATATTTTTTACCTGCTAGTAAAGCGGCATCGCCTTCGTAAACGGTAATATGTTTACAATTATTGCGTTCAGCATTTTCGATTGAATTCAAATAACACCAGTTGTCAATATCAATAGCATCAATAGGTTCTGCACCTTTCATTTCTGCAAGAATAGCTAAAATTGCAGTTCCGCAGCCCATGTCTAGAGTTTTTAATCCTCTTACATCCATTTCAAGTAAATGCTGAATCATCATGTGCGTAGTTTCATGATGACCAGTTCCAAAACTCATTTTTGGTTCAATTACAATATCAAATTCAGCATTCGTTTTTTCGTGAAAAGGAGCGCGAACATGGCATTTTCCGTCAACATCTATCGCTTCAAAATTCTTTTCCCATTCTTCGTTCCAGTTTACCTGATCGATTTCCTCAACAGTATATTCAATTTTAAACTCGTCAGATTGTAAAATATAAATATCATCCAGAATAGTTGAATCCCATAAATCTTTTTTTACAAAAGCCGAGATTCCGTTGTCTGTTTCTGTAAAACTTTCAAATGCTTTTTCACCTAATTCAGCTACTAAAATTTCTGATCCAAGCTCTTTTGGTTCAATCGTAAAATGATATCCTAAATATATATTTGACATAAATAAATTTTTTGCAAAGGTAAGAATACAAAGCAGAATTTGTTCATAAATAAATCATATTCTTTGAATTATTAATGTTAATTTTGAGCTTTATTCTGTAAGTTTTTTAGTACCATGAAAAATATTGTTTTAATCTTACTTTTTGTCGTTTTATGCTCTGGCAGCTGCAAAAAAGAGCATGAAGTAATTCGTTCCTTTTGTTATTGGAAAACAGATATGTATTTTTGGGAAGAGGATGATTCTCTAATTAAAAAATTGGATGTAAAACATATGTACGTTCGTTTTTTTGATGTTGATTATAATCCGTATTCAAAAGAACCGCTGCCTGTTGCAACAATTGGAGATATATCACTTCAAAAAAATAATATTGAAATTACACCAAGTATTTTTATTACCAACGAAGTTGTTTTAAAATCAGATAAAAAACAGCTGGATAGTCTGGCGGTAAGAATAGCTAAACGAATAGAACAAATTGGTCAAAAAATGAATGATAGGAAAGCAGAAACTCTTGCTTCAAATATTGTTTATCCAAAAGACTATTACAAACAGGAGAATTACAAACGTTTAAATTATGATTCGGTAAAATCAATCGAAGCAGCAAAACTAAAAGTGGATTTTAAGGAAATCCTGATTGATTGTGATTGGACTGAAAAATCACAGAAAAGTTATTTCTACCTATTGAAACAAATTAAAACTCAGTTTCCATCAGCAAAAATAGCAGCAACAATTAGGCTTTGGCAGTATAAATATGCAACAAAAGCTGGAATTCCATCAGTAGACAAAGGCTTATTAATGTGTTACAATATTTCAAAACCAGATGATCAGCAGACTAAAAATTCTATTGGCACAAGCGAAGAATTAGCACAATATATTACCCACAGCGATTACAAACTCAAATTAGATATTGCATTGCCATTATATAGCTGGGCAGTTGCTTTTAGAGGAAATCAATTTAAAGGGATCTTATCAGATTACGATCAATTAATAAAAGACAGCATCAAATTAAAGAAAATTTCTGATTCCAAATATGTTTTGCAAGATGATGTGCTGGTGGGACAGAGGTATTTGCGAAATGGTGATGAAATAAGAATTGAAAAAATTTCGGACAACGAACTTGAAAAAATGATTTCGATTGTAAAAAGTAAAATTCAAATCGATAGTCAAACCAAAGTGACTTTTTTCTCATTTGATAAAAAATACATAAACGATTATGGAACCCAAAATATATCTAAATATTATGAGAGTTTTTAGCACTTTACTTTTGGTTTTAAGCTTTCAGGTTTCTTTTGCCTGCGGATGGAGCGTATCGCCGGAAACCAGTCGTTTGGCTTTGTTTAAAGCACAGCGAGAAGGTTTCTTTAAGTTGACACCGTTTTATTATTCAGCAGATAATTATTATGCTACAAATACGATTTCTGACGCTGATCAGCAATTAAATTGTTTAGAATGGAAGAATAAATTAGGAAACAATATTAATCCTAATGATGTTTATGTGATTCTCTATGAAACAGATTCGGAACAATTTGAAACAGCTTATGAAAATAAAACTTTGAATAAAGTTTTTGAAAAGAATACTTTTGTTAAGGCCTTATTACAGCCAAAAAACAAACAATTTTTAAGCTATATTTTATTTGCTAAAAAACTGGAATACAATAGCAATACTGATGTTAAATGGGAATCATGGGGACAAATTGGTTATGAAAGTAAAAACCATAAATTGGCTGAAGTAACTGATTTTGAAAAAAAAATCAATTCGGCTAAAGATCCTTTTTTAAAACAACGATATGCTTTTTTGATTTTGAGGTATAGCTTTTATAATGCAGATCCACAAGAAGTGATCCGTTTGTATGATACTTATTTTGCTCAGAATAAAAAAACGATTTTAGAGCCGTGGGCTTTGTACTATAAGGCTTTGTGTGTAGAGAATAAAGCTTTGCAGAATTATTTATTAAGTCAAGTTTTTAATACTTGCGAAGAAAAGGCATTTGCGGTTTTACAACATTATAATTGGAAACTTACTGCCGAAACTTTGGCTTTGGCACAAAATGATGAGGAACGAAGCATAATTCTAGCAATTGAAAGTCTTAGAACTCCAGCTCCTGATTTAAAATCGATTAAAGAAATTTATGAACTAAGTCCGAACAGCTTGTTTTTGAGTTTTTTAATTGGTAGAGAAGTGAACAAACTCGAAGATTGGATTTTTACACCTCAATATACTAATGGTGGAAGTCCATCTGTAACTTTTAGCGATACAAATTGGTATGAAGATTACGCTAAAGCAAAAGCGGAGAATTTTAATAAAGATATTTTATACTTGCGAGAATTAGAATATTTCTTGATTTCAATTCGCGAACAAACTTCAGGAGAACAAAAAGATTATGTTACGGCAGCAATTGCTCAGCTTTGTTTTATTGATGATCAAATTGACGAAGGGAAAAAGTATACCAATATGATTTCTAATAAAGCGAATGCTTCTATACAAATGCAAAAGAATATTCAGCTCGCTTTGGTTTCTTTAAAGCAAGATGATTTAAAGAATGAGAAAGTTCAAAATCAGCTATATAATTATTTTAGTTCAGTTGAAAATTTGGTAGAAACGGATCATGGATTGTTTAAAAATTTATACAGTTTGTACCGAATCGCAGGTGATGAATTTTATAAAAAAGGCGATGGAGCTATGGCAGGTTTACTATCTATGAAAGCTGATATTAAAAATGAAGGCGAATATGTATCCTACAACAATCCATATTTTTATAGTTATATTGGTTATTTTGACCGAAAAGCAACTATTGAAGATGTTGATCGTTTGATGGCGCTACAGCAGAAAAGAGACAAAACACCTTTTGAAAAATATATTTGCTCAGGAACAATCGCACCAGATATTAATTATTATAAAGATTTAAAAGGAACCATTGCTTTTAGAAATAATAACTTGGAATTGGCTTATAAAACTTTTTCAAGTATGCCTCAGGATTTTTGGGAGAAGAATTATGATTTTAAAAATTATTTAAATGAAAACCCTTTTACGCCTAAAATCTTGCAAAAGCAGCAAGAACGCAAGTTTGATTATCGTTTTAATAAAACGGACTTTATTGCAAAACTGATTCAGTTAAAAAAGCAAAATACGGCAAGCAGTAATTTACAACTCGCGCACGCTTATTTTAATGTATCGTATTTAGGTAATTCCTGGATGATGACAGCTTATGATTGGACTTCAGGAGAATCGTACGTAGACTATGTTTATGGCGATAATACTGAGAATGAGAAGAAATACCAAAATGGCAATTATCATAATTTAAAAATGGCCAAAATGTATTATGAAAAAGCCTTAAAGATGTCTAAAAATACTAACGAAAAAGCAATGGCAAGTCTAATGATTTTTGAATGCAATTATTACAATCATTACGCTGATTTAGTTTCTGCAGAAGACGAGGAGAAAAATCCATTTAAGGCAGGGAAGGAGCTGGTTAATTTTTATTCTATTTATAAAACTACGCCGATATTTAAAAAATACAATTGCCCGCTTTTGAAATCGTTTATTAATTAGATTTAGTCAAAAAGTCAAAAAGGCGAAAGTCAAAAGTCAAAAGACGAGAGTGAGAGAATAAAAAAAAGCGTTCGCTGTGCGAACGACTTTTATTATAGTCAGATTACGTAATACTAAATACTAAATACTAAATACTAAATACTAAATACTAAATACTAAATACTAAA
>NZ_NRQU01000040.1 GCF_004119495.1 Flavobacterium sp. YO12 | reverse complement strand
GCCTGTTCTATATAGAACAGGCTTTTTTTATTGCATTAATTTTTTTAAACACATGGAATTATAGAATTTAATTTTCAAAAAAGAAATGCAAAAGAGAAACAAATTTCTTTCACATAGTTTACTCGGACTCCAGCTATGTTTATTTAAATAAAGTGAAATGACTTTTTTACAGTTACAAAATCTATGTTTCTATGTGTTTAAAATCTACGCAAAGATCCATTTTAATATAGAATTAATAGTTTAAAGTTTTCGTTCTTAAAAATAAAGGATACTTTTGCATCACTTAAAAAACACAAGCCCAAATGGACGATTATTATTCGTTAGTATTAAATTAAAAGCAGCTTTTTGAAAATTTCAAAATGCTGTGATAACACCCCGTATTTTGAAATGAAAGCCTTTTACACGAATGACAACGGATTACTAGAAGTCTCAAAATGGACTCCAAACTGCTGGATTAATATTGAAGATCCATCAGAAGCAGAAAAAAAATACTTACTCGAAGAACTTCAAATTCCCGAAGCTTTTTACAATGATATAGAGGATATCGATGAAAGACCCCGTATAGAAATTGAAGACGGCTGGACGCTTATTATCATGCGTGTTCCTATAAAAAGTAACGATATTAAACTTCCTTTTCAAACCATTCCGCTTGGCGTAATTTTCAAAGACGATGTTTGCGTTACAATTACGTTTTACAAAACAGAAATAATATATGATTTTATGTTGTATTCACGACGTAAAAACATTCAAGTCAAAGACAATTTAGATTGGGTTCTAAGATTGTTATTGTCATCAAGTGTTTGGTACTTAAAATACCTAAAACAGATTAATCAGAAAATAAAACTAGCCGAAGATAATTTAGAGAAGTCAATAAAAAATGAAGAATTGCAGGCATTACTCCAAATCGAGAAATGTTTGGTTTTTTTCATTACCTCATTAAAAGCAAACGATGTTTTGTTTCATCGTATAAAAAATCTGCGAGCGTATAAAGCAAGCTACGATCCGGATTTGTTAGAAGATGTAGAAATCGAATTAAGCCAGGCACAAGATACAGCCAATATTTATAGTAACATCTTAACTGGAATGATGGATGCTTATGCATCTGTAATTTCTAATAATATGAATGATATTATGAAACAGATGACCTCAATTTCTATCATCCTTGTGATTCCGACCCTAATTGCTAGTGTATATGGAATGAACGTGCCAAATGGTTTAGAAGAAAGCAAATACGGTATCTGGATTATTCTTTTTGTTTCATTTTTATTTTCAGCTTTTGGCGTGTTTTTGTTCAAAAAGAAAAGATGGTTTTAGAATTTAAGAATTGAAAATAATATAAATGCCTGTTCGTAAGAATAGGCATTTTTCGTTTTGCGCATTGGGCGTGACCATATTTACAAAAAGGCGCTCCAATCTTTAAGCTTATGAGCGCCTTTGTGCAAATACGGTCGGGCTATCCATGCTGCTTCGGCAGCTTATTTCTATCCCTCACGCACCTTACTAAGACCTTGTGTTTTCTTGTATAGCTTTCAAAACTTTTAAGGAATCTACATTATTTTCGAAAATATTTTATACTTTTTACTTGCCAATTCAAAATAAACAATAACTTTGTACTGCAAAGTACTTTTATTATGAATCAGAAACACCAAGAAGATTTAGCACACATTCGTTCCATGATGGAGCGTTCTTCAAGATTTATATCCTTAAGCGGACTTTCGGGAGTCTTTGCTGGACTTTCAGCCTTGATAGGAGGATTATATGTGTATCAGCTATTTAAGCTTAATGGGATTGAGTATTTTACAGATGAGCATATTTTGCTTTCAGGCAGTCTAGTTTCTCATTTGTTTTTGACAGGAATCGTAATATTAGTCTGCGCTTTTGTATTTGGAGCCTTTTTTACAATCAGAAAAAGCCGAAAATACAATTTGCCAATTTGGACATCTGCAACAAAAAATATGCTGTTTAATCTTGCTGTTCCGCTTACTGTGGGAGGTATATTTTGTCTAGCTTTAATGTATCATGGAAATTATGGTTTAGTTGCACCATCGACTTTGATATTTTATGGACTTGCAGTTGTAAATGCAGAAAAATATACTTTCTCAGACATAAAGTATTTAGGTTTTTCTGAACTTGTTTTAGGATGTATTTCGCTTTTTTATATTGGATATGGATTGATATTTTGGATCATTGGATTTGGAATCCTGCATATTGTATACGGATTAGTGATGTTCAAAAAATACAAATAACCTAATGGGAATTATTGATAAATTAAATAAAGATTTTGAAAGCCGTGTCAGACTGGGTATTATGTCCGTTCTGATGGTTAACGACTGGGTAGATTTTACCGAGATGAAAACGCTTTTAAATATCACCGATGGTAATTTAGCAAGTCATTCCTCTGCATTAGAAAAGTCACAGTATATCGAAGTTAAGAAAGAATTTGTGGGCAAAAAGCCTAAAACATCTTATCAAGTAACACCGCTTGGCCGCGCGGCGTTCAAAGAACACCTTTCTTACCTCGAGAAATTAATGAAATCGTAATAACTATATTTTTTTTGTCTAATTACTTTGAAACACAAAGTACTTTTAAAAAATTAATCATGAAAAAACATCAAATTATTTTAGTTTGTACAGTAATCTTTACTTTACTTTTTTACAATCAAAATCCAGGAGTTAATATTGGTATTTTTGGTGTAATTTTAACATTGTTAACTAGTTACTTCTTTCAAGAGAAGTTTGTTGATAGATCGCATTTAATTTTGGTAATCACATCAATCTTATCATGTTTCGCTTTTGCGTGGTATGGAGATGCAGCTTCTTTTTTTGCTTTAGCATTTTCAATTCTTTTTTTACAGTTTAAAACTCAGGACGGAGAACTTAAAATAGTACAGATCTTTCCGTTAATTTTTTTAAACGGATTTACTTCAATTGGGCGTATTTTTATCTTTAGTCAATGGCTTCCTGAGCGAAAAATTCACAACGATTTTGCTAAGAAATTAGTAGCCTTTGTTGTTATTCCAGTCGTCTTTTTGGGATTGTTTTTTATCGTTTATTCTTTCGGAAGTGCACATTTCTCTTCATTGTTTACAGATTATACTTTAGATATTAATATTTTTCAGTTAATCTTAATTACCATACTTGGGTTTTATATTTCATTTAGTTTTTGGAATTATTGGGTTCCAGATGCTTGTTATGAATTTAATCCAAAGTTAAACAATGAGTTTACTGATATTTCTGAAGTAAAGAGCCAAAGTACATTTTCATTTTTAGATCTTGATTTCGAAAGAAAGAGTGGTGTAATCACTTTGGTACTGCTTAATATTTTGCTTTTAATTTTTATTGGAACATACAATTACGAGCAGTTTTTTGAAGTTGCGGATAAAGCAAATTTAAGCGCTGATACACACGAACGTGTAAATGCTGTGATTTTTTCAATTTTGATGGCCGTTGGTGTAATTCTGTTTTATTTCAAAGGCGGATTCAATTTTGATGAAGAAGCAACATCATTAAAAAAACTCGCTAAAGTCTGGATTATTCTAAATGCAGTTTTGATTGTTAGTACTATTATAAAAAACTCAGAGTATGTTTCTTCTTTTGGATTAACATATAAACGTTTAGGAGTTTACGCTTTTTTAATTTTGGCAATTATAGGTTTAGTTTATACTTTTTTAAAAATTACAAAACAAAAAACAAATGCTTACTTAGTCAATCAAATGGTTTGGTATTTCTACGGAACAATTTTAGTTTGCAGTTTTGTGAATTGGGGAAATCTTATAACCAATTACAATATTTCGGTAAATAAAGGAGTAGAGCCGGTTTTTTTAAGTGAATTGAATTTTAATGATGATGCTCGCCGTGACTATTTCGAGAAAAATAATTTAAACGGAAAATATTCAGAAGGCCTAAGAGAAGAATCGATTTTGAATTATCAGAATGAAGACTTTTTATCTAAAGCATTGTATTATGAATTTTTGGATAAAAAGTAAATAGAAACAAAAAATCCCATATGTTAGAACGTATGGGATTTTGTATTTAGTTTTCTCCTCTTTTCTTAAATCTAGGATCGTGTTTAGAAATAAAGGTTGTTCTTCTATTTGAAGGTTTATTTGGAGTTTCAACTTTTGGTAAACTTGCTTCTTCAGTTTTACTAGAAGGTTCAATTAACTGATTTAATTCTTTGATTTCATCATCAGTCAAGTCGCGGTATCTGCCAACCGGAATGTCCAAAGAAATATTGATGATTCTGATACGTTTAAGAGCTGTAACTTCATAGCCTAAATATTCCGCCATTCTTCTAATCTGACGGTTTAATCCCTGCGTTAGAATGATTTTGAAAGTGTATTTACTAATTTGTTCTACTTTACATTTTTTAGTAACAGTATCTAAAATAGGAACACCATTTCCCATTCGCTGAATAAAACGGTCTGTGATAGGTTTGTTTACTGTAACCGTATATTCTTTTTCGTGATTGTTTCTAGCGCGTAAAATCTTGTTTACAATATCGCCGTCATTGGTCATAAAAATTAGGCCTTCACTGGCTTTATCCAACCTCCCGATTGGAAAAATACGTTTAGGATAATTGATGTAATCAACAATGTTATTTCGAACTTCAAGATTAGTGGTACATTCAATTCCAACAGGTTTGTTGAATGCTAAATAAACCAGTTTTTCGTGCTTTTCAACAATTAGTTTTCCGTCAATGCGTACTTCATCATCAGGTGAAACTTTAGTTCCCATTTCAGGTACAGCACCATTTATTGTAACACGTCCTTCCTCTATAAGTTTATCAGCTTCACGACGCGAACAATAGCCAGTTTCGCCAATAAATTTATTCAAACGTTTTAAATTCTCTTCCATACTGCAAAAATAGGCAAAATTTAGGACTTCTTAGATTGTTAGACTTCAGACTTTAGATTGTTGGAATGTAAATTTTACACAATCTTATTTTTTTGAGGAACGAAATCTTTACAAACGTTTTATAGAACACGGATGACACGGATTTGCTTCGAAAAGACGCGGATTTAAGCGGATTTTTTTCTTTCAAAATGACACGCAAAGTGGATTACTTTATTCACTAAAAAAAACTTTGTCCCTCTGAACCTCTGCAACTTTGAACCTTTACTAAGAATGAAATTGAGAACTGTCCTCTGGAGTTTCTTTTCGATCAAACATTCCGTAATCACGAACAACAGTTGCAATTCTTAAATGATAATCTTTAAAAACTTCATTACGTCCTTTTGCCTGTGCGTGACGATGCATTTCAAGATTTCTCCATTGCTGAATACTTTCTTCGTCTTTCCAAAAAGACAATGACAAAACCTTTTCAGGATTACTAATGCTCTGAAAGCGTTCTATTGAGATAAAACCTTCGATGTGGTCTAATTCCGGACGCAGTTTTGCTGCAATATCTAAATATTCTTCTTTTTTTCCTTCGTTAGGAATAACTTCAAAAATCACTGCTATCATTTTAATTTTAGATTTTTTTTTAAAACCCTGTTCCTTTGAGCCTCTGTTACTTTGAACCTTCAGAAAAAAGAAACTCAATTACTTTGTTGTACAATGCATCATCGTGCATTCCGTGGCCTAAACCTTTGGTTTCTATAAATTGACTGTTTTTCCAGTTACTGTGAATTTTTTTTCCTTCTGCAAAAGCAACGACATCATCTGAAGTGTCATGCGCAATAAAACCCTCAACATTAAATTCTGAAGCAAATTTTTGTCCTGAAAAATCTTCAAGCTTAAAATTGAATCGATCTAAAAATTTACTTTCTAAAAGTGAAAACATTTTAGTATTCAAGCTTAACATTGAGATATAATTATCGATTAATGTTTTTAAGTCTGATGGAGCTCCCAGAATAACCATTTTATTTATGCTGGTATTCGGAAATAAGTATTGGTGATACACGCAGGCTGCACCGCCAATCGAGTGGCCAATTATAATTGTCGGCTTGTATTTTTCTACCGCTTTGTTTATAAATTCGGCATAAAGCGGAACATTAAATTCTTTACCGCTGCTTTGACCGTGAGCAGGAGCGTCGATAGCAATAATAGTACTTCCTGACTTTTGAAGATGCGGAAGCGTTTTTTTTCCATCTCGAAGCATTGCTTTCCCAGCCATGAACTAATAAGATTTTAGTTTCGTTTCCTTTCCAGATATAAGTTTGAAAATGATGTTCGTTAAGGTTAAAAGTTTCCGTTTCCGTATGTCGCAAAATTTTTGGAAGAGCTTCTTTTTGTAATCTTCCTATTCGAGGTTGACTAAAAAGGGCATAAGAAAGCTCAACGGCTTTTTGAGGACGAACATAGCTTAAAAAGTTAATGTATTGCCCAACAGATTTTAAAGTAATAAAACGGATTCCTTTTTTGATTCCCAAAATAAATAATTTAGTGGTAAAATAATATTCGGGAATCGATCTAAAAAAGTTTCGCCACGAATTACACAAATTTAGCACGAATTTTTATTCCATTTAGAAACAAATTAAAAATTAGTGAAAATTAGTGTAATTGCTTCGCCTATTCGTTGTCACTCGGGTCGCGGCGAAAAAAAGATATAAAAAAAAGTCCCGATTAAATCGGGACTTCTATTTAGAATTTTGAGAACAATTGTTCCATTTTTTCTTTTTCTTCTTCAGCTAATGCGCTGTCAACTAAAATTCTTCCAGAGTGCTCATCAGTAATGATTTTTTTTCTAGAAGCAATCTCAACTTGAGTTTGCGGTGGAATAGTAAAGAATGATCCTGCTGAAGCTCCTCTTTCGATAGAAACTACTGCTAAACCATTACGAACACTAGTTCTGATTCTTGTATAAGCTGCTAATAATCTGTCTTCGATTTGGCTTGAATACTCAGCAGATTTCTCAGATAAGAAAATTTCTTCTTTTTGAGTTTCTGCCATGATAGCGTCAAGTTCAGATTTTTTATGTTTTAAATGAGAACTTTTTGCGTCAAGCTTTTCTTTTAAGTTAGATATAACTTCTTTTTTATGCTCGATAGAAGCTTTCATTTCTTTGATTTGCTTTTCAGCCAATTGAATTTCTAATTCTTGAAATTCAACCTCTTTAGTCAAAGAATTAAATTCTCTGTTATTACGAACTGATTCTTGTTGTTTTGTGTATTTTTTGATAACCTCTTTATGCTCATCAATACCATTTTTCTTAGACTTGATTTGCTCCTCAATTACTTCAAGTTCACTTTTCAGTTTCTCTGAACGCGTGCTTAAACCTGCAACTTCATCTTCTAAATCTTCCACTTCTAAAGGAAGCTCACCTCGTACGTTTCTGATTTCGTCAATTCTAGAGTCAATAAGCTGTAAATCGTATATTGCTCTTAACTTGTCCTCAACACTTAATTCTTTCGTATTCGCCATATTCTATAAGTACTTAACTGGATTTGTATTTTCTTCTGATAAAATGATGGCAAAATTAAGGATTTTTTTTCGAAGATAATCAACAATATAGTTTTTTGTATAGCGTTCGCTCTCAAAATGACCAATATCTGCTAAAAGTAATCGATTTTCAGCTTCGTAAAACTGATGGTATTTTAAATCAGCAGTCAAAAAAGCATCCGCTCCAGCATTAATTGCATTTTTTATGGCAAAGCTTCCTGAACCGCCTAGAACGGCTACTTTTTTTATTTTCTTCCCTAAAAAAGCAGAATGACGTATTCCGTCAGCGATCATTTTTTCTTTTACAAAAGGAAGAAAATCTTTTTCATTCATTTCAGTTTCAAACTCGCCAATCATTCCCAAACCAATATTTTGATGTGAATTCTGAAGATCGTAAATTTCATATGCGACTTCTTCGTAGATATGATTCGCTAATAGTGCTTTAAGAATTTTAGACTGCAAATGTTTTTCAAAAACAACTTCAATTTTTATTTCCGTTCCAGTATGTAATTTTCCTTTTTCTCCAATTACAGGATTGCTGTCTTCGTTTCCTTTAAAAGTAAAAAAACCTTCAGTGTTAAAACTGCAATTATCATAATTACCAATAGTTCCTGCGCCGGCTTCAAACATGGCATTTCGAACTTTTTCAGAATTATCTGGAGTAGTATAGGTTACTAATTTTTGAATGAAATTTTGTTTCGGTATCAAAACTTTCGTATTGGTTAATCCCAAAGCATCACAGAAAATTTTATTAACGCCTGCAGAATGATTGTCTAATGCAGTATGAACGGCATAAATAGCAATGTCATTTTTGATTGCTTTTAAAATCGCGCGTTCAACATAATTTTTCCCCGTTATTTTTTTGATTCCAGAAAATAAAATAGGATGAAAACAAACTACCAGATTGCAGTTTTTTGCAATAGCTTCGTCAATGACAGTTTCTAAAGCATCATGACAGACTAAAACACCAGTGCTTTCGGTTTCAGTATTTCCAACTAAAAGACCCACATTATCAAAATCTTCGGCGTAAGCCAAAGGCGCCATTTCTTCTAGAACTAATACTATTTCTTTGATTTTCATTATTGCTTTTTGTTTCAAGTTTCAGGTTTCAGTCTTTAAGTTTTATGCCGTTTGGGAAAACTTGAAGTGCAAAATCTGAAACAAATTCATAAAACAAATTAACGAAAAAAATTATACTTTCGTAAAATGAATATACTTCGAAAAATACTTTTCCCTTTCGCAATTTTGTATGGATTAATCACATCAATTAGAAATTTTCTTTTTGATAAAGGAATTCTTAAATCGACTTCATTTGATATTCCTGTTATTGCGGTTGGAAATTTAAGTGTAGGAGGAACCGGCAAAACACCTCAAATTGAGTATTTGATTCGATTATTATCAAGTAAATATAAAGTGGCGACTTTAAGTCGTGGTTATAAACGTCAGTCAGAAGGATTTGTCTTAGCAGATGAAAATTCTAATGCCTCAATACTTGGTGATGAACCGTTTCAGTTTTATCAAAAATTTCCAAATGTGCAGGTTGCTGTTGATGCAAATCGTACAAACGGAATTACTCAATTGCTTTCGCAAAAAGAAAAGCCAGAAATAATTTTGCTTGATGACGCTTATCAACACCGTAAAGTAAAAGCTGGGTTTTACATTTTGCTTACTTCATATGGCGATTTATATGCGGATGATTTTATGCTGCCAACAGGAAATCTGCGTGAGGCTAGAAGCGGAGCAAAAAGAGCCAATATTGTTATAATTACAAAATGCCCTTCTAATTTGGATGAATCTGAACAGGAAAATATTAGAAGAAAGTTAAAACTAGAAGCTTCACAAGAATTATATTTTACCTTTATAGATTATGATGATTGTGTTTATTCAAGAACAGAGAAATTAGCAGTAGAGGAAATTAAAGAGGAAAGAAAGTTGCTTTTGGCTGGAATTGCAAAACCAAAACCCTTTTTTGATTTTTTAAAATCTAAAGATGATGAATGTCTAACATTTCCAGATCATCATCATTTTACAGAAAAAGATATTATAACAATTGCTGAGAAAGCAAAAAAACATAAAATTATTACAACCGAGAAGGATTATGTTCGTTTAAAGGACACTGGTATTGTATCGCAATTATTTTATTTGCCTATAAAAAGTTCTTTCATCAGGGAGCAGAATAATTTTGATAAAACAATTTTAAATTATGTGGGAAAAAGTTCAAGAAACAGTTAGTTATATAAAATCAAAAACACAATTTACACCAGAATATGGAGTGATTTTGGGGTCGGGTTTAGGCGGTTTTACAAATGATATCGAAATAGCATTTACGTTACCGTATGATGAAATTCCTAATTTTCCTGTGTCTACAGTTCAAGGACACAAAGGTGCGTTGGTTTTTGGAACTATTGGCGATAAAAAAGTAGTTGCGATGCAAGGTCGTTTTCATTTTTATGAAGGATACACGATGGAAGAAGTTACGTTTCCGGTTCGTGTAATGAAATTTTTAGGAGTTAATAAACTATTAGTTTCAAATGCATCGGGAGGAGTAAACGCAGCTTACAAAGTAGGTTCGATTGTTATTATTAAAGATCATATCAATTTTGCACCGGAACATCCTTTGCGTGGTAAAAACGATGAACGTTTTGGACCACGATTTGTAAATATGAGTGAGCCTTATTCTCGAAAAATGATTGCCAAAACAAAAGAAATTGCATCAAGATTGAATATCGAAATTCATGATGGGGTTTATTTTGGTTTGCAGGGACCAACTTTTGAAACTTTGGCTGAATATAAAATGGTTAAAATTCTTGGAGCAGACTGCGTAGGAATGTCAACTGTGCCAGAAGTTATTGTAGCACGCCATTTGGATGTAGAAACTTTTGGAATCTCAGTAATTACGGATATGGGTAACGAGGAAAGTATAGATACAATCTCTCATGACGAAGTTCTTGAAGCTGCAAAAATGGCAGAACCTCAAGTAAGAGCTTTGATAAAAAACTTGATTATAGAATATTAAGTTTTTGCTTTAAAAAAACTTGGCGATAGTGCTGTAAAATTCATCTGGAACAAATGGTTTTGTAATAACATCATTCATTCCGTAAGATAAAAGCATGTCTCTGTTTTCGTCAAGCGAAATCGCAGTCAACGCAATAATAGGAGTTGTTTTGTCAAACTCTCTAATTTGCTGCGTTGCTGTTGTTCCGTTAATGCCAGGCAAATGAACATCCATTAAGATCATATCAAAACGCTTTACTTTTAAAAGCTCGACAGCTTCTTCTCCGTTATCGATGATTTCGCAGGTTATAGCTTTATTCTCCAGCATTTTTCGAGTAATCATCTGATTGATTTTATTGTCTTCAATCAGTAAAATCGATTTGTGCTGTAATTGAGAATCGTCGTATGTTTTTTCTTCTTGTACGACCTCCAAAGGTTCTTTGTTAATTTTAAAATCTAATTTAAAAGTAAAAGTAGATCCTTTCCCAACTTCACTTTTTAGTTTTATTTCGCCGCCCAAAAGTTCAATTAGTTTTTTTACAATAGTAAGCCCAAGACCAGTTCCTCCATATTTTCGATTTACTTCTATTGAACCTTGCGAAAAACTCTCAAAAACAGTTTGCAATTTATCTTCAGGAATTCCAATTCCAGTATCAACAATTTCAAAATAAACCGTTGCCGTATCATCTTCCTCAGCGTATAATTTTGCAATTACATTTACATTTCCGTTTTGAGTGAATTTTAGCGCATTGTTGATTAAGTTCAATATAATTTGAGACAATTTAGTAGGATCGCCAATTAAATTGTCAGGAATTGATTTGTCTATCTCAAGATTGAAATAATTTTTATTGGCAGTAGCCAATTCTTTTAAAGAACTTTGAATATTAAAAAGAAGCTCTTTTAAATTAAAACTGATACTTTCAACTTCGACTTTAGTAGAATCGATTTTATTAATTTCAAGAATTTCGTTGATAAAAGTGGTAAGGTAGTTTCCTGAGAATTTTAAGGATTCTAAGTATTTTAGCTGCGTTTCTTTTGGATCGTCTTCGAGTAATAAATGAGTGATTCCATTGATCGCATTCAGCGGTGTACGAAGTTCATGACTTACTGTTGATAAAAATTCTGATCTTGCTTTTGAAGCTTTTTCGGCTTTGTTTTTGGCTAGAATTAACTCTTTGTTTTTTTCTCGTAAAAGAAGGTTGTTTTGATTTCGAATAATGTTGTTTTTGTATAAAGCTAAACTCAAAAGCGATAAAATAGAAATTAAAGCAATTGCCAAAATACTGACCAACTTAGAATAGCGATAGGTTTTTAATTGAATTTTTTCTTCGCTTTCACGTTTTATGCTGTTGTTTAAAGATTGATTTTTTTTGAATTTCTGATATTCATTAAAATCAATTTTAGCATTTTTTAATTTTAAAATGTAGTTTTCTAGTTGATAATGTTCATCTAAATAAGAATAAGCAAGATCAAAGTTTCTATTTTTTTTATAATACTGACTTATAGCTAAAACAATTTTAGATTTTTGCGGAAGATCATTTATCATCGCATTATAATCTAGTGCTTTATCAAAATAAATTATGGCAGAATCATTTCGTTTAAGTGCGCTTTCAATTAGTCCCAGCTGATAGTAAGAACTGCTTTTTGTTTTTAAAATTGCAGGATTATCAGGTTTTTTGGTGATTTTTTGTAATGTCTTAGCCGCTAATCGTAAGTTTTGATTTGACTTAAAAGCCATTGCTTTTTGATAGCTGAGAACTTCGGCGCTGTCAATAACTCCTAGTTCTTTTAAAAGGTCTTGAGCTTTTGCGTAATATATATCGGCAGTTTTGTAGTTGCCCATTGCTGTGTTTGCGGCACCAATATAATGCAATGCCAAAATTTTTGTGCAATTGGGTTTTACACTGTCAAATGAAGAAACACTTTTGTGAAAATTTTTTAAAGCTTCGTCATATTTTTGCTGATTGTAAAATATTTTTCCAAGCTTAAAGGTTTGATTGGCTAGATTTTGAGTATGATGATGTGTTTCACAAAAGTCAATTGATTTTTTAGTGTAAAAAACAGCAGTATTGTATTTTTTATTGTTAAGATTTTTGTTGGCGAGTTTATTGTAATAGGAAACACTATCCGTATTCTTTTTAGTTTGAGAATACAAAAATGAATTAAAAAAACAAACCAGAATAAGAATGTGGTATTTCATGTATTGCAATGCTTTTACAATGAATTCTATTTTTTTCTTATCAGTAAAATCAAATCTATTAATCTTGATGAATATCCAATTTCATTATCATACCAACCCACAACTTTTACCATTTTATCAATAACAGATGTAAGTTGTGCATCAAAAAGGCACGAATGTGTGTTGCCAATTATGTCAACAGAAACGATTGGATCTTCAGTATAATCTAGTATTCCTTTTAAATTTGTTTTTGAGGCTTCTTCAAATGCTTTATTAATTTCGTCAATACTGACAGCGCGTTTTACATTAAACGTTATGTCGGTCAATGAACCGTCAGGAACTGGAACACGAATGCCACATCCTCCTATTTTTTCATGCAATTTAGGAAAAATTTTTGTTAATGCCTTAGCTGCACCTGTAGTTGTTGGAACAATTGACTGACTTGCACCTCTCGCACGGCGTAAATCCTTATGTGGCTGGTCGTGAAGACTTTGGTCAGTTGTGTAAGAATGTATTGTTGTAATGTAAGCTTGCTCAATTCCGCATAATTCCTCGATAATTTTTATCATCGGAGCTGCATTATTTGTTGTACAGCTTGCATTTGAAACAATGTCTTCCGTTCCGTCCAAAATAGTTTCATTTACTCCTAAAACAACAGTTTTTATTGTGTCTACTTCAGAAGGAGCAGAAAGGATTACTTTTTTTGCCCCAGCTTCTATGTGTGCATTTAATTCTTCGTGTGTTTTATATTTTCCTGTTGATTCTATAACAAAGTCGATAGAATGACTTTTCCAGTCTAAGTTAGAAATGCTTTTTTCGTGAAAAAATAAAAAGTGTCTATCGTCAACAATTATCCCATTTTCATCATGAGATACCTTAAATGGCAAAACACCATGTATGCTGTCGTATTTTATTAAATGCGACATGGTTTTGTTATCAGCAATATCGTTAATTGCAATAACTTCAATTTCAGGGTGGTTTAGAAGCAGACGGAATAAGTTTCTTCCAATTCTTCCAAAACCATTAATAGCAATTCTTGTTTTCAATATTTTGTTTATTATTTGTTTAATCGTTCAGCCGTTTAATCGTTTAATCAATGCGATTAAACGATTAAACAGTTAAACAAATAACCTTTTATAATATGTGTTTTTGTGCTTTGTATGAAGAACGAACTAACGGGCCGCTTTCTACATGTCTGAAACCTAATTCTTGACCAAATTTTTCATATCGAGCAAATTGTTCAGGCGTAATGAACTCTTTTACTGGTAAATGTTTTTTACTTGGTTGTAAGTACTGTCCAATAGTAACAACATCAACATTTGCATTTCGCAGGTCGGTCATAGTTTGAAAAACTTCTTCTTCCGTTTCTCCAAGACCTAACATGATTCCTGATTTAGTTCTGTTTATTCCTTTTTCTTTCAAGTAACGCAAAACTTCCAAACTGCGATCGTATTTTGCTTGAATACGAACTTCTCTAGTTAAACGTCGAACAGTTTCAACATTATGCGAAACTACTTCAGGATTTGCTTCCACAATTCTATCAAGATTTCTTTCCATTCCTTGAAAATCTGGAATTAAAGTCTCAAGTGTAGTATTCGGATTCATTCTGCGAATCGCTTTTACAGTTTCAATCCAGATTATTGAGCCGCCGTCTTTTAAATCATCTCTATCAACACTTGTAATAACAGCATGTTTGATATTCATGATTTTTATAGAACGAGCTACTTTTTCAGGTTCATCCCAGTCTACTGTTTCTGGTCTGCCGGTTTTAACACCGCAAAAACCACAAGATCTAGTACAGATGTTTCCTAATATCATAAAAGTAGCAGTGCCTTCTCCCCAGCATTCTCCCATATTTGGGCAGCTTCCAGAGGTGCAAATCGTATTTAAACTGTATTTATCGACTAAACCACGTAGTTCAGTATATTTTTGTCCAATTGGTAATTTTACCTTCAACCATTTAGGTTTTCCAGGTGGTATATTTTCAATGACTGTTTCCATATATCATAATTCAAAGTACAAAGATACGGAAGTTGATAATAAGATTATAGTATTGCGTTTTATCAAGACAAAATATTATTTATATTTTGCAAGAGGATTTATTGAATCTAGATAAGTATTGACGTTCTTGTACATTTGAATAATAGAAACGGGTCTGGTTTTAATTTCTGGTTCTTTGATTTCAATATTTTCATTGCTAATTATAATTTTATCGACAGTAATAACCGAATAATCTCCAAGTTCTACTTTTAGTATTAACCCTGGTAATCCCCAATATAGTCCTGGTCCGTCATTGACTGGTATTTCTTCAGCATACCAAGCGGTTATGGGAGCTAATGATTTTGTTGAGGTTGCTTTTTTACAAGTATATCCATTAATTATAGTATTCTCATCTGCAAATGTCCATTCATACTCTGTAAGTTTATCTTCTGCACTAAAATCTTTACCGCTAATCGTATACTCTTTTCGTATTGATTTGTTATTTAAATCTTTAAAGGTTATGTTAATTGTAGGAAGAACAATTTGATGATAGGTTTCAAGTTTACGCCCTCCAATTTCTACATGTGAAGTATCAATAGATGATTTTTGTGATGGGATTAGTTCAGTAATAGATTTTTTATCAGCATAAGAATAAGTGAATGTTTTAGGTTTAATTTCATTAGAATTGTTTCTGCTGTCTTTTCCAATTGTTTTAAGTATTTTTTCTGTATAAGTTGCCTTTATGCTCTGTGAATTAGCCTGAAAGGCAATTAAGAGTAAAAAAAGAATGTTTCTATTCATCATTTTAATAATATGGTTTTGGTTGTTTTTGTAAAAGAATAAAAGTAAGATAATTAATTCAAGTTTTAAGTTGTTTACTTTGTTTTTTATTCATAATTAATGTTTTAGCTTTATTTTTTAAAACTAAATTCTGTCTTATTATGCTATAAATTTAGCGTTTTAAGACAATGTAAAATTTACGCTGTAGTAATTTTGTTGTTAATTTAAAGTTTTAAAAAACATGAAAAAGAGAGTTATTGTATTAGGAATTTTACTTACAGCTTTTAGTTTTACTGGGATGAATGCACAAATACTTTCAGACAAAGCTATGGGAGCATTAGGCAAAGGTGTTTCAGGATTTACTTTTAGCGATGCAGATGCGGCAGCTTTGGCTAAAGAATCAGTCGCCGCATTAGATGCAAACAATCCTGTTGCCGAATCAGCAGATGGTTATTCAATTCGATTAAACCGTTTATTTGGAAAGCACACTTCTACTGAGGGCGTTAACTTAAATTATAAAGTTTATTTGGTTAGAGATATTAATGCTTTTGCTTGTGCAGATGGAAGTGTTCGTGTATTTGCTGGTTTAATGGATATTATGGATGATAATGAATTGCTTGCAGTTATCGGGCATGAAATTGGTCACGTAGTTAATCACGACACAAGAGATGCTATTAAGGCAGCTTATAAAAAAGAGGCTTTGTTAGATGCTGCTTCATCACAATCAGGAAAAATCGAGACTCTTACAGGATCTCAATTAGGAAAAATTGGAAGCGCAATGATCGACAGCAAACATAGTAGAAAACAAGAATCTCAAGCTGACTCATTTTCGTATGATTTTATGAAAAAGAATGGTTACGATGTAAATGCGGTAGAGTCAGCTTTTAGAATTCTTCAAAATTTAAGTGAAGGAGCTGAATCCTCTTTTATGACTAAAATGATGAGTTCGCATCCAGATTCTGGTAAAAGAGCAGATGACGCTAAAAAGAAAGCAACAAAAGATGGTTTGTATAAAGCTTATGTACAGCAGAAAATTGATAATACTGCACCTGTAAAAGCAAAAGCAGCAACAAAAGCACCGGCTAAAAAGACGACAACAAAGAAAAAGTAATATTTTTCATAAAACCTAAAAACGGCAGATTCTCTAGGGAATCTGCCGTTTTTTTGTTATAGCGTTGAGTACTATTAATAATAGCTTTAGATCGTTATACAACTCATCAAAAATTTATATCTTTAATTTGTTAAAAAAAACAAGCTTTTCGTGAAATGAAATAGTATTTTCTTGTACTACATTTGTTGTTAAATAATAATTATGTTTAGAGATATGAAAAAGAAATTTATTGTATTAGGAGTTTTGTTTGCTGCTTTTGGATTTACAAAAGCAAATGCGCAGATTAATTTAGGCGATAAAGCAATTGGAGCGGTTCAAAAAGGAGTGACGGCTTTTACATTGACTAATGCTGATGCTGCGGCGTTGTCTAAAGAAGCAGTCGCAAAATTAGATACTGAAAATGAAGTGGCTGGTCCAACAGATGGTTATACATTACGATTAAACAGAGTGTTTGGAAAACACACTGCTGGTGATGGATATACTTTGAATTATAAAGTATACAAAGTTAAAGATGTCAATGCTTTTGCTACTGCAGATGGAAGTGTGCGTGTATATTCAGGTTTAATGGATATAATGGATGATAATGAATTGCTGGCTGTAATTGGGCATGAAATTGGTCACGTTGCTAACAATGATTCTAGAGATGCAATGCGTGCGGCTTACCAAAAAGAAGCAGTAATTGATGGAGTTTCTTCTCAATCAGCAAAAATATCTTCAGTAACCGATAGTCAGTTAGGAAAAATCGGAAGCGCTATGATTGACAGCAAACACAGCCGTAAACAAGAAAGTGAAGCGGATTTATTTTCGTATAATTTCTTGAAGAAAAATGGTTATGATGTAAATGCGGAAGAATCAGCGTTTAGAATTTTGGCTAAAATGAGCGAAGGGGCTCAAGCTTCTTTTATTGATCAAATGATGAGCTCACATCCAGATTCTAAGAAAAGAGCAGATGATGCGAAAAAAAGAGCTGAAAAAGACGGTTTGTATAAACCATATGTGCAGCAAAAAATAGATAATACGGTTCCAAAAGCTGCAACCACTAAAAAGCCAGCTGCAACCAAAAAAACAACAACCAAAAAGAAATAATAATTTCTAGTTTAAAAAAGAGAACGGCAGATCATATATGATCTGCCGTTCTCTTTTTTTGTATACTATTGTTAGCCTAAAACATGATGCGCTAAAACTTTTTGTACGTCGTAAACATTTACAGATTTGTTAAACTGTTTAACGATACTTGGATTCAGTTCGCTTGAAACCCATATTTTTAATTCAGCATCAAGGTCAAAAGTCCCAGCAGTTTCTACGCTGAAACGAGTGATGCTTTTGTAAGCAATAGATTTATATTCGGTTTTACTTCCTGTTAATCCTTGTACGTCAACTAAGATTAATCTTTTGTTTGTAAAGATAAAAGTATCACGGATTAGTTTAAAACCCATTTCAATTTCTTCATTATCAGTTAATAACTGACCATACTTTTTAAGTAAATCGTCCTGAGTGACAGTACCTGCATTACCCATAAGGGCTGAAAATATTCCCATTTTTTTAGTTTTTACGGTGATTATTGTATTTATGATTAGGAGTCGTAAAAGTAGAAAAAATAGAATATGTTTAGTTCGGTAAACGTTTCAGTTTTGAAGAAAAAGCATAAAAAAAGCAGAACCTAAATTCTGCTTTTCTATTTTTATTCTGCTTCTGTTTTTATTGTTATCGGGAGGTTGTAAGCAGTTCTTACTGCTTTACCGTTTAGTATTCCCGGAGTCCATTTTGTTTTTAATGATTTTAAAACTCTAATTGCTTCTTTTCCCATTCCGTAACCTGGATCGTTTTTTACTAGGATGTCTGTAATTGAACCATCTTTTTCAATTACAAATGAAACATACACTCGTAAAGTTTTTTCAGCATCCAATTCTGGTCTGTTAAAGTTGTTTCCAACATAGGCATAAAATTTTGCCATTCCACCTGGAAATTCTGGCATTTTGTCTAAAACACTTGTGTTCACAATGCCGTTTCCGTTATCAACTGGTTCAGAAGTTCCTGTGTTTGCTGAGCCAGTTCCTGGTAAAACATTGACGCTAGTTCCAGTTCCTGTAGTGTTTTCTACAATTGGAACATTGTTAGCATTTGTAGCAATTTCTGGTGTCGCTTGAGCAGCTGAAGTAACAACCGGATTTGTCAATTGCAAAGCTTCAGTAACTGGTGTTGCAGCAGTTTGCTGAGGAGGTGCGATTGGTGCAGGAGGTTCAGGCTGTACCTTAATAGGTTCTGTATTGACTTGTACAACTACCAATGGCTCTGTAATTGGTGTTGCCTCGACAGGATCATGTGTCCTAAATTTATTAATCAGCATCGATACGCTTCCTAAGGCTGCTAGTAACAACAGTCCCATGAATAGTGCTGTAATAGTAGTTTTAGAATTCTCTTGGCGTAATTGATACGCGCCGTACTCTTTGTTTTTGTTTTCGAAAACAAGATCAATCCACTTGTTTTCATAGATGCTTAATTTAGACATGATTTTTGGGTTTTAAGGTTAAGTAACTTTAAATCATACGCGATAAGAATTAGGGTTTTGACAAACAACGCAGAAGTTGTTGTTTTAGTGTGTTAAAGTAATTTTTTTAAGAAAAAACCAGATAATGTGTTATTCTTTTCTTAAAGATAGTAAATTATCTATTACGATTAATGATTTCTGCTAACAATTTTTTAGCACGAAGTATTTTTACTTTAACATTACTTAAAGGTTCATCTATTTTACTGGCAATTTCCTGATACGTCATTTCTTGAAAATAACGCAGTTGAATTACTTCTTGATAATGAGGTTTTAATTCTTTAATGCACAGAAGCAGTCGAGACAGGTTTTGCTCGTTAATTAAAGCGTCTTCAGCAGAGAGAGTAGTGTCAGCAATATTATAAGCCTGCTGATCTTCGGCATCGGTAATTTCTATAAAAAGGTTGGTTTTCTTTTTACGCAATAAATCAATGTAGACGTTTTTTGCAATTGCAATCAGCCAAGTGTTAAATTGAAATTCAGAATTGTAAGAAGCAATTTTGTCAAACGCTTTAGAAAAGGTTTCTATCGTAATATCTTCGGCAGTAGTTTCGTTTTCTGTTCGTTTAAGCATGAAGCTGTAAACTTCATTCCAATAATAATCTAATAAAAAGTAAAGGCGGCTTGATCGCCTTTTTTTGCTTTTTCTATTTTAGAATTTATTTCCAATATACAGGTTTTGAAAAGATATTAGATATAAAGATATTAATTTGCGTGAATATAAGCGCTATTTCAAGCACTGGAAACCAAATTTTAATATCATTTTCTTTTAATTTTCCTGCAGAGAACCCAATAACAGTCCAAACTATGGTGTAGCGGGTTGCAAGAATTGCCAAGACTGCAATCCATTGAAATTGGAAAGCAAGCAGAATAATGACAGATAAAAAGAAAAACAATTGCGAGCAGAAGAAAATCCCCAACTGAAACTTGTCGAAAAATTTATAATATTCAGCTGTAGAAACGTGTCTTCTTTTTTGGGTAAACCATTCTTTGTACGATTCCTTTGGTTTAGAATAAGTAAAACTTTCTGGAGTATAAGAAATGGTCGTGTTTGATTTGTTTGCAGCCTGATTAATAAATAAATCATCATCGCCGGAACGAACTTGTATATGATCAATAAAACCATTTACATTAAAAAACTCGTCTTTTTTATAAGCTAAATTTCTTCCAACTCCCATATATGGAAATCCTGCTTTAGTCCATGAAAAATATTGAACCGCAGTTAAAACAGTCTCAAAACGAATGATTTTATTTAATAATGAACGTTCTATTTTTTCGTAACCTCCGTATCCTAAAACAATAGTTTTGTTCATTGTAAATTGCGAAGTCATTGCTGTTATCCATTCTTTTGAAGTTGGGTAGCAATCAGCATCAGTAAACAATAAATAATCTTTTTTTGCGGCTTTAATTCCTAATGTCAAAGCATATTTTTTATTTCCCCAAAAAGCTTCGTTGTTTTTTACTTTAACCAAACGAATATTAGGATATAGATTTTCAAATTCTTCAAAAACTTCTAAAGTTTCATCACTTGAAGCGTCATCAATCAAAACAATTTCGAAATCAGGATAATTTTGTTCAGCTAATAATGGGATAAATTTCTTTACGTTTTCTTCTTCATTTTTTGCGCAGACAATAACTGAAACCGGAATTCTTTTTGGTGTAATATTTTGAGGTTTAGCGAATGCAAACTTTCCAAAAATTCCTAAGTAGTAGAAAACTTGAATAAAAACAATAGCAATAAAGAAGTAAAATAAAGTTATAAGCATATGGTTTTAATGTCTATTAATATCTGAAATTTTGCGAGTACAAAGGTAGTTATGAATTAGTAAATTTCAATGATTAAAAATCATTTACTTTCGGCATTTCAGCATTTCCTTTGCAATAGCAATAGACTGAGGGTTTTCAGTCTTTTCTAATTCCGAAATTATGTTTTTATAATTATGATCGTCTCTATTTTGCGACAATTTTTTAGTTGCCTGAATTTCGTCAATTTCTATTTCAAAACCAAAAATTCCTCGAGCTTCACGCATTGTTTTAGCAGATAAGTCTTCAACTCTAATAGGATTTTCTGAATTTGCTTCGTATTTATCAACTAGTTTTTTTAACTGTTCTACCGAAGTTTCGTAGTCAACAATTTTAATTCTTCCATAAACATGTACGGCTATGTAATTCCAAGTTGGTACATTTTCATGATCGTACCAAGACGAAGATATATAACTGTGCGGTCCTGTAAACACCGCTAGAATCTGATCGTTTGCTGCAAAACCTTCTGCTTGAGGATTTAGTTTTGAAATATGTCCCTGCAAAATTTCTTTTCCATCAGAGTTGGTTTCAAGTTCTATCGGAATATGAGTTGCACACAATTTTCCGTTAGTTTGATTAATCAGAATTCCAAAACTATTTTCTTTTAGAAAAGCTCTGATTTCTTCTGGATTTTCGTTTTTGTATAAATCAGGAGTGTACATATTGTGTTTGGTTTATCGCCACGAATTTCACGAATTTTCACGAATTTAATGGCAAAAAGAAATTAAATCACATTTACTTCCGCTTCAATATGAATTCCAAAAATCTCAAAAACTGTTTTTTGAACTTCTTTTGAAACGGCTAAAATTTCCTGCCCAGTTGCGTTGCCATAATTTACCAGAACTAAAGCTTGATTTTTATGAACTCCAGCTTCTCCAAAACGTTTTCCTTTTAAGCCAGCTTGTTCAATAAGCCATCCAGCAGGAACTTTTACTTCGGTGTCAGAAACTTCATAAAACTTCATGTCAGGGAATTTTTGGTGAATTTTCTCAAAATCAGATTTTAATAAAATGGGGTTTTTAAAAAAACTTCCGCTGTTTCCCAGTTCTTTTGGATCAGGTAATTTACTTTGTCTAATGGCAATTACAGCATTACTTACCTCTTTCAAAGTTGGTTCAGTAATGTTTTTTTTAGCCAATTCAGCTAAAATATCGCCATAAGAAGTATTGATTTTATGATTGCGTTTGGTCAATTTATAAATAACCGAAGTAATGATGAATTGATCTTTTACCTCATTTTTAAAAATGCTTTCGCGGTATCCAAAATTACACTCAGCATTAGTAAAAGTTTTCATTTCCTGAGTTGCAATATTCATCGCTTCGCAAGAAACAAAAGTATCTTTGATTTCGGTTCCGTAAGCACCAATATTCTGTACTGGAGTTGTGCCGACATTTCCAGGAATTAAAGACATATTTTCTAGACCTCCAAAATTGTTGTCGATTGTCCAAAGTACAAAATCATGCCAAGTCTCGCCAGCCTGACTTTCGACCCAAACAAAATCATCATCTTCTTTTATGATTTTTTTTCCTTTTAAATCAATATGAATAACCAGCGCTTCAATGTCTTTAGTCAAAAGCATATTGCTTCCTCCGCCTAAAATGAACTTTTCCTCATTTTTGTTTGCTGCCAAAATGGTTTTTAATTCAGCAATTGAATGAACGGCAACAAATTTTTTTGCTTTGGCTTCGATGCCAAAAGTATTGTAGTTTTTTAAAGAAAAATTGGATTGGATTTCCATAAATAAAAGGCTTTTTTGAGTTCCGAAACTTCGGAAAAATTCTGAGTTCAAAAGTAACGATTATAATTTATTTGAACAGATTTTCTGTAAAAAGACTTTTTTGATAATTTTTATTTTATGGCTTCAATAAATTGCTGCATTTCTTTCATAGTTCCTATTGTAATTCTTGTCCATTTTCCGTTTTCCTCATAAATCTTTGTTCCTATAATATTGTTGTTCTCCAATTGTTTAAAGTAATCCTTTTTGTAATTCTCTAAAGAAAAATAAATAAAATTAGAATAAGACGGAATGCAGGTTAAGCCCAATCGAGTAAGTTGTTCTATGGTGTATTTCTTTACTTCTTCATTTAAAGAAGATACTTCTCGAATAAATTTTTCATCATTTAAAGATGCAATCGCCGCAGCCGTTGTTACCACGCTGATGGATAAGTTAGGAGATGATTTTAAAATACTGAGTTCTTCAATTGTCGAAGAGTTTGCAACAGCATAACCTATACGCGCACCGGCTAAACCGTACATTTTTGAGAAAGTTTTAGTGATTATTAAATTCTTGTTCTCAATTACAAGATTGCTTAGTGATTGCTCGTTTGTAAAATCGATATAAGCCTCATCAACAAAAACAATTGCTTTTTTAGAAGCTTCTTTTACAAAAGAGACTAAATGTTCTCTATCGCAGATTGTTCCCGTTGGATTATTAGGATTACAGATGTAAATCATTTTAGTATCTGAATCGATTGTTTTTAACATTGCTGTTAAGTCATGCTTTTTATCAGCAGTTAACGGAACTGTGATTTTTTTAGATCCTAATTTTTCAGAAGGAAATGTCCAATAATCGAAAGTGGTTTCGGCAAGTATAAAATTACCCTTTTTTAAAGCAGTATATTGAAGTACTAAATCTAAAATTTCTGTTGAACCAGCGCCCAATAGAATATTATTATCTGAAACATTGTTTTTCTTAGCAATTAATGAAATTAGTTCTTCTGAAGCATTCCAGCCATATCGATTGCTGTTGTTGATGCTTTTTTGCATGGCAAGGCGAGCTAGTGGAGAAGGTCCGTAGGGATTTTCATTCGACCGTAATAAAATAGGAGATTTGTCTGAACTTGGAGGGATGTAATTTTCTAATGGAGGATTGGCAAATGCCTCAAATTGACAAAAACCTAATCCTATTGTACCTAATCCGATTTGTTTTAACCAGTTTCTTCTATTGCTCATATTGCTTTCAGAATTAAATTAGAAATTCATTATAACAGTATGTCGCTGAGGTTGAAAAAAAGTTACGCTTGCAGTTAAATAGATCGAGAGTTGAGGAGCTCGTGATATTTATGTGCAATAATTTTCATATTGGAGTTATAATTTGCGTTTTCTTCTACAAACTTCCTGTTTTGTAAAATGGCATTATTTCGATAGTCAACATTTTCAAAAGACCAGATTAATTCCTCAGCAAGTTGTTCGTTGTCATCGATTGTTATTAATTGTCCGTTTTTGCGATGCTTGATCCAGCTTTGATTTCCAGGAACGTTTGAAACAATAGGGTAACATTGACATGCCATTGCTTCGAATAAAGAAGCTGAAACACCTTCGGTAATTGGCATACTGATATAAGTGTTTGATTGGTGTAATAATTTTGGAAGTTTTGTATTTGGTATTCTTCCAGTAAAAGTTACTTTAGTTTCAATTTGTAATTTTTTTGCCAAATCTTTTAAAAACTCTAATCTTGTTCCATCACCAACGATGGTTAAGGAAAAATCAATTCCTTTTTGATTAAGAATAAAAAATGCCATTAAAATAGAGTCATGTCGATATTCAGGTTCTAAAGAACGAGTGATAATAGCTTCTATTTTGCTTGAATTGTTTGGTGAAGGCGTAAAAAGAGATAAATCGATTCCTTTTGGAAGAACAAAAACCTTGTTTATGTCAACACCAATCGCTTTCATAGAAATTGTCATTACTGGTCCCCAAGCATGAATTAAATGTGCCTTTTTGAATGCGTATTTCTGAATGATTTTTTTTAAAGGATATAAAGCAGAATCTTCCGGCCATAAATCTGTTTGGCCTTGCTGCGCAATGACAATTGTTTTCGAGCCAGATAATGCTGCAAGAAAACCATAACTCGTGGTTCTTTCAGCAATAACCATGTCTGGTTTTTCTTTTTAATGATTTTTTGAATTGAAATTGGGGCGAAAAAATACTCTAGAATACGTTTGAATCTATTAAATTTTGAATTGTTTGGCGTTTGAAGTTCCCAAGTAATAATTTCAAAATTGCCAAACTCTTTTAAACCGTTCCTCCAGGTTGTAGCATCGGCACGATAAGATTCTCCAAGAAAAAGTATTTTTCTTTTCATTAGCAAAATGTTTTTCGCCACAAATTTCACGAATTCACACTAATTGAATTCGTGCAAATTTGTGCAATTTGTAGCGATTATCCTTTTCTAAAACTCTTCGTCTGTTTCTAAAGCACGATTGATAAAATCATTTAAAGGTTTTAGCGCGATTAGTTTTTTACTCATTTTAGAAACAAAATCTTTTTCAGTCACTTCAGAAATATCATATTTTTGAGTTGCAGTAAAGCTTTTCAGTTTTAAAAACTCGATTGCAGGATGTTCTTTTTCGTAACCTCGCGGTGGGTTTTTCAGCGAATTGTTTTCGTTTACATCTAAACTTCCAAACTCTTTCTTGAAATTTTTATCCGCTAAAAGAGCCTCTAAATCATCGTGAAAAAAAGCAATTTCTTTACGGACTTTTTTTAAATCTTCAGATTCTGGAGAGTAAAATCCGCCAGCAATAAAACTAGCTCCTTTTTCAATATGCACATAATATCCCGCTCGGTTCAAACCTTTTGTCCCGCCAGAAATCCAAACACCTAAATGTGCTTTATAGGGAGATTTGTCTTTTGAGAATCGAATGTCGCGGTTGATTCTGAAGGTGCAGTTTTTAACTTCTAACAATTCTAACGAAGGATCAAGCGGTTTCATCGCGTCTAAAAAATTACTTACCAATTGATGGTAATCTTTTTTGAAGATTTCGTAGCGCTTTTTATTGTCTTGAAACCAATCTCGATTATTGTTTTTCTTTAAATCGTCTAAAAATTGCAATGATTCTTTCGTTAGCATATTTAATGTTTTATTGCAGTTGTTTTCTTAATTCTTCTTCGCTGATGTATCCGATATTTTTCTTCTTCATTGTTTTATTTTCATATAAAAAAGTTGTCGGCAGCTGTGTTATTTCCATTTGCTGTGCTAAATCTTTGTTTTTATCTACATCAATTCTGATAATAACTGCTTTATCAGCCAATTCTTTTTCTAGTTTTAAAATGTGAGGCTCCATTTGTTTACAAGGACCACACCATTCAGCATAAAAATCAACAAACACCTTTTTATCTGTATTTAATAAAGCATTGAACTCATTCATTGTCATTCCATTTTCAGAAGCTTCCGCATTTGGAGCGTTTTTATCATTCCAATTAATGAATCCTCCGTCAAGTTCATAAACAGTTGTAAAGCCTAATTCATTTAGTTTTGCTGCTGCTTTTTTACTTCTTCCGCCGCTTAAACAATAAACAAATACAGGTTTCGATTTGTCGTAAGCAGCTGCTTTTGAGTCGAAATCGTCGCCGTTCCAGTTTATATTTACTGCTTTGTCTATATGTGCTGATGCAAATTCATCAGGAGTTCGAACGTCTAAAATTTGCGGATTTTCAATTGTTTTAATTTTTTCTGCAAACTCTTGTGGTGAGAGTGATTCAAATGGGGTTACTTTTTTTTCATTACAAGAAAAAAGAACAAGTGAAACTATTGCCAATAAGATTTTAGGGAATTTCATGCCGTTGTGATTTTAAAAATGATTTAGGCTAAAATAATGATTTTTCATTTTTAAAATCTTAATAGAATTATAAAATCGAATTGATGTTTTTTGCCTTGAATTTCACGAATTAATGCGAATTTTTTAATTTCTGTTTGACTTTGAGCAACTTTGTCAAAGTTTTGCATCCTGTTAATCTTGAATTCGTGCTGGTTCACGGCAAACAATTACAAATTAAAAATTTTATAACTCTGATGCGTCAATTTTACAATGGCTTCTGTACGATCTGGATGTGTGTCTGAATAAAAAGCTGTCCAAATGTTTCACTGTTTACCATTTCGACAATTTTTGCTACTCTGGTTTCATCCAGCTTATCAAAAATATCATCAAAAAGTAAAAGAGGTTTTACGCCGCTTTGCTTCTTTAAAAATTCAAATTGAGCCAGTTTTAGCGCAATTAAAAAAGATTTTTGCTGTCCTTGCGAGCCGAATTTTTTAATAGGATGTGAATCGATTTCAAACAATAAATCATCTTTGTGAATTCCAGTGCTAGTATATTGCAGTGCTCTGTCCTTATTGATGTTCTCTTTTAGCAGTGTTAATAAATCCTTTTGATACAAATGACTTTCATAAACTACTTGAACAGTTTCTTCAGATCCTGTTATGGCTTGATGATGGATATTAAATATAGGTATGAATTGTTCAAGAAAATCTTTTCGTTTTTCAAAAATGGACTGTCCAAAACTATTTAACTGTTCATTATATATAGATAAGGTATCATTATCGAAAGTATGATTGAGTGCAAAATACTTTAAAAGTGCATTTCGCTGTACAATTACCTTTTGATATTGTATAAGCTGATGCAGATAAGCAGTGTCTAATTGCGAAATTACGCTGTCCATAAATTTACGGCGTGTTTCACTGCCTTCTACAATTAAATCACGATCAGCAGGCGATATGATTACTAACGGAATAAAACCAATATGATCTGAAAATTTATCATAAGCTTTTCCGTTTCTTTTTAAAATCTTCTTTTGTCCTTTTTTTAAACTGCAGACAATTTGTTCAGTTCTCTCGTCTTTTTCTAATTCAGCATCAATAACAAAAAACTCTTCTCCGTGTTTGATATTTTGAACAGCAAGCGGATTGAAATAACTTTTTCCGTAAGCTAAATGATAAATAGCATCAAGCACATTGGTTTTTCCAATTCCGTTTTTGCCGACAAAACAATTAATCTTGATGTCGAAATCAAAATTAGCTTCGGCGAAATTTTTATAATTGAATAATGAGATTTTGTTTAAATGCATTTTTTTAAGAGACTCTAAAAAGAAAAATTACTGTTTTTGCAACGAGTAAAATTGAGACTGTAAAATTATCTAATTTTATTGATATAAAAGGGTTTTGGCGTGTTTCAAGTTGATTTATTTTGATGCTGATGTGAAAGGAGTTAGCATTCTTAAAAATATTTGTTTTAAAATAGTGATAAAATTGATTTTTTTTACCTCAGTTTCAATAAAAATTTTATTTTTGCCGTTCACTAAATTAATTTTAAATGGCTACTTACAATAAAAGAGGATATAAAGCACCAAAGGAGAAGGAAGTTAAAGAAGTAACTGAAGAGCAACAAGTAATTATTGACGAGAAAGACAGCAAAACTGCTGAGGTTTTTTCTAAGTTAGATGAAACTGCTTCAAGAACTGAGGATTGGGTTGCTAAAAATCAAAAAATCATTATTGGTTTAGTTGCTGGTATTGCAGTTGCTACTATTGGATATTTGGCTTACCAAAAGTTTATCGAAGCTCCTAAACAAGACGAAGCTGCAAACGAAATGTTTGTTGCACAACAAAACTTTCAAAAAGCGGTTGATGGTGTAGCAAGTGATTCATTATATAAATTGGCTTTGAATGGTTCTGAAGGTAAATTCGGATTTGTGAAAATCGCTGACGAATATTCTGGAACTGATGCAGGAAATTTAGCAAATTACTATGCTGGTATGGCATATTTAAATACAGGTAAATTTGATGATGCTATTAAGTATTTAGGTAATTTTAAATCAGAAGATTTAATTTTAAGTGCTTTAGCTAAAGGTGCAATTGGAGATGCTTATTCTCAAAAGAACCAACAAAAAGAAGCTTTAGATTATTATGTAAAAGCTGCGGAATCTAATAAAAATGATTTTACAACACCTCGTTTCTTATTAAAAGCGGGTAAAACGGCTTTAGCTTTAGGTCAAAAAGAAGATGCATTGAAATATTTTACAGATATTAAAGACAATTTTGATGCAACTCCAGAAGCGGCTTCTGTTGATGCTTTGATTGGATTAGCACAATAAATTATTGAAGAGTTTAGATTTTAGGTTTTAGATTTGTATTTTTACAATCAGAAATCAAGAAATATAAAATCTTAAATATAAAAGATGGCTACCGAAAATAAAAATTTATCACAATACGATAAAAACACAATCCCAAATGCGAAAGACTTTCGATTTGGGATTGTTGTTTCTGAGTGGAACGAGACTATAACAGAAGGACTTTATAATGGTGCTTTTGAAGCATTAATTGATTGTGAAGTTCCTGCACAGCAAATTATTCGCTGGAATGTTCCAGGAAGCTTTGAATTAATTTATGGTGCAAAGAAAATGCTGCAAACACAAAATGTAGATGCAGTAATTGTAATTGGCTGCGTAATTCAAGGAGAAACCAAACATTTTGATTTTGTTTGCGAAGGCGTTACACAAGGAATTAAAGATTTGAATGTTCAAACTGATATTCCGGTTATTTTTTGTGTTTTAACAGATAATAACATGCAGCAATCTATTGATAGAAGCGGCGGAGTACATGGAAACAAAGGAACCGAAGCGGCAATTGCAGCAATAAAAATGGCGTATATCCGTCAGCAGGCTTCAATGGCACATGCTTTTAATCAGCCATTGCTTTCGTCAGGAGCTCTTCAGATAGAAGATGGTCCTAGAAAAATTGAGAAGGAATAAATACAATTGCTTTGAAAATATTAAAAACCTATACTGTCAAAAAGTATAGGTTTTTTTTATGTTTTTTTTGAAGGTAATTTGTCAGCGAAAATCCAATATTCATATTTGTATATTTGTTTTTATTTTCGATAAATAAAATACTTGCGATGGTAAAAGTTAATTGATTTTCTTTTAAAAATAAAATTCAATAACTTTAATCTTTCTGTTTCTTAGAGTATTGAGGTTTTTGTTTTTTTTATGATTGCAGATGTTCTAAAAGCCAGTCAAAATTCACTAAATTTGTGCCTCTTGGTTTTTAAAAACCTAATCTAAACTTTAAAACTATTTTTGCTTAATGTCGAGTATTATTCAATTGCTTCCAGATCACGTTGCTAACCAGATTGCTGCCGGAGAAGTGGTTCAAAGACCAGCTTCAGTCGTAAAAGAA
The DNA here is from genome assembly GCF_004119495.1 of Flavobacterium sp. YO12. Taxonomy (GTDB): domain Bacteria; phylum Bacteroidota; class Bacteroidia; order Flavobacteriales; family Flavobacteriaceae; genus Flavobacterium. Next base: position 16,417 of record NZ_NRQU01000040.1, on the reverse strand, counting down.
TTGTTAGAAAATGCTGTAGATGCAAAAGCAACTGATATTAAATTGATTATAAAAGATGCCGGCAAATCATTAGTTCAGGTTATTGATAATGGTGTTGGAATGACAGTTACGGATGCTCGTTTGTGTTTTGCACGTCATGCAACTTCAAAAATCCGTCAGGCTGAGGATTTATTTTCTCTTGGTACCAAAGGTTTTCGTGGAGAAGCTTTGGCTTCGATTGCGGCTATTGCCCACATGGAAATGAAAACCAAGCAAGATCAAGATGAATTGGGAACGCATATTGTAATCGAAGGAAGTAAGTTTGTTTCGCAGGAGGTAGCTGTTTTACCAAAAGGAACTTCATTTGCGGTTAAAAATTTATTTTTTAATATTCCAGCCCGTCGTAATTTCTTAAAATCAGATACAGTTGAGTTTCGTCATGTTATGGATGAATTTCAACGTGTGGCTTTGGCGCACCCAAATATTCATTTTAGTTTTTATCATAACGGAAGTGAGTTGTACAATTTACCTGCAGCAGGATATCGTCAGCGTATTGTTGGGATTATGTCTGGTAAAACCAACGAAAAGTTAGTTCCAGTTAATGAAGATACTGAGATTATAAATGTTCAAGGATTTGTCTGCAAACCTGAATTTGCTAAGAAAAATAGGGGGGAACAGTTCTTTTTTGTAAACGATCGATTTATAAAAAGCGGTTATTTGCATCATGCTGTTATGGCAGCTTACGACGGTCTTTTGAAAGATGGTTCGCAGCCGAGTTATTTCCTGTATCTGCAAGTTCCGCCCAATACAATAGATATTAATATTCATCCCACTAAAACTGAAATTAAGTTTGATGACGAACAGGCTTTATATGCCATTTTAAGAGCTTCAATTAAACATAGTTTAGGACAGTTTAATGTAGCTCCAGTTTTAGATTTTGAAAGGGATTCAAATTTAGATACTCCCTATCATTATAAAGATTTAGAAGCAGAAACACCTACAATTCAGGTTGATGGAACTTTTAATCCATTTACAGATGATAAAACCAATCAGCATTATTCAAAAGCAGCTTCAGGATCAGGTTCTAGTTATAGTTCAGGATCTTCGTCTTCTTCTTTTTCATCGGGATCCTCTTATTCGGGGTATTCAAAAAGAGTAGAGCCAACGGTGAGTTGGGAAAGTTTATACGTTGGTTTGGATACTGAAAATACAGAAAGTATCGAAAGTTCTCCTTTTAATTTTGAGAATGAAGAAGTAACTTCATCTTTGTTTAATGATGATGAGGTAGAACAAGCAAGTCAGAAAACGTATCAAATACATAAAAAATATATAGTTTCGCCAATAAAGTCTGGAATGATAATTGTCGATCAGCATCGTGCGCATCAACGTATTTTGTACGAGCAGTTTTTGTTGAATATGACAGTAAATCAAGCCTCGAGTCAGCAATTGCTTTTTCCGTTGGATTTGTTTTACTCTTCATTAGAAATGAAATTGATCGAAGAATTAAAACCTTCACTAGAAACTACTGGTTTTGTGTTTGAAGATGCAAAAACAGATCATATTGTAATTTCGGGAATTCCTGTAAATATTACCGAAAGTGAAGTTTCTCTTGTAATTGAACAATTGTTGAGTGATTTGCAAGACGGAATTCCAGCGAGCAGTTACAGTCAGAATGATACTATAGCCAAATCGATGGCAAAAAGTTTAGCGGTTAAAACAGGATCTTATTTAACCGAAAAAGAACAAGATAATCTCGTAAACGGTTTGTTTGCTTGTAAAGATCCAAATATTTCACCTTTTCAAAAACCTACATTCATCACCATGCGTGTTGAAGATATAGATAAAAAGTTTGCCTTATGATGAATATGACTCCTGTTGTAAAACAACTGCTTATAATTAATATTATATTTTTTTTAGGTGCTCAATTAGTGCCTGTTTCTTATGAGTATTTAGCACTTTTTTTTCCTGAAAATCCTGGATTTAAATTTTGGCAGCCCATTACTCATATGTTTATGCATGGTGGTTTTGCTCATATTGCTTTCAATATGTTTGCATTATATTCGTTTGGTTCAACGCTTGAACATTTTTGGGGTGGAAAGAAATTTTTGTTCTTTTATATTTCTTGCGGATTAGGTGCTGCTTTAGTGAATTTTGCAGTGAATTATTATTTCTATCAAGACAGTTTGAATATTCTTTTGGCAAATGGTTTTCATAAGGCCGATATTTTAAGTTTGCTAAATGATGGTAAAATTGATACAAGATGGCAACAAATTTTAACTGTTTCAGAATTTAAACATTTTACAAGTGCGTATCTAGGAACTGTGGTTGGAGCATCTGGGGCTATTTACGGATTGCTTGTGGCGTTTGCTTTTATGTTTCCAAACGCTGAACTTGGTATTATGTTTATTCCGATCCCGATAAAAGCTAAATATTTTGTGCCTGTTTATATGCTTTTATATGATGGCTTTTTTGGAATTTTGGGAGGTTCACTGATGGGACTTGATTCGGGAGTTGCTCATTACGCCCACATTGGTGGTGCTTTTTTTGGATTTATGATTATGTGGTACTGGAAAAAAAATCAGTTTAATAACAATCGTTGGAATTAATTTTTAACTTTAAATAATTAATTTTAGAAACCAAAAGAAGACTTTATGAATATTCTTGACGATTTAAAACTCCAATATAAATTAGGTGGAATCGCAATGCGAGTAATTTATTGGAATATTGCCTGCTTTCTTATTTCTTTAATTTTTTTCTATCAGTTTTCAAGCGGTCAGTTTGTGTTTCCAAATTGGATTGCATTGTCTTCAGACCCGCAGGTTTTTCTGTTTAAACCTTGGACTTTTTTAACGTATGCATTTTTTCATTATGGATTTTTGCATTTGTTGTTTAATATGATGGTTTTAAACTTTGCTAGCAATCTGTTTTTAACTTTTTTTAGTCAAAAGCAATATTTAGGCCTGTATATTTTGGGAGCCATTTTTGCTGGAGTTGCATTTTCACTAAGTTTTTACTTTTTAAATATTTCAGCGCCTATAGTTGGTGCTTCGGCTGCAATTATGGCTGTTTTAGTTGCTGTTACAACGTATCAGCCTTTAATGAACATTCGTTTAATGTTGATTGGTAATGTAAAGTTGTGGCATATTACAGGTGTAATTTTAATTTTGGATTTAATGCAGTTTCGCTTAGATAATATGGGCGGACATATTTCTCATTTAGCGGGAGCTGTTTTTGGTTTTATCTTTATTAAATCGCTGCAGCAAGGAACTGATTTAAGTAAAATTGTTTCTAAAGTATTAGACTTTTTTGCTAATTTGTTCAGAAAGTCTCCAGCAACGCCATTTACAAAAGTTCATAAAAACTATAAAAAACCGACAGAAAAAGTAACTTCACGAATTGTTACTAAAGATAAAACGCAGCAGCAAATTGATGAGATTTTGGATAAAATCAGTCAATCTGGTTATGATTGTTTGACTAAAGAAGAAAAAGAGTTTTTATTTAAAGCAGGGAAATAATCCTTTCAGCCAAAAAATATGAAAAACCTTTCGTGGTTTAATAAAGTAATGTTCTTTTTGAATATAGTGTTAACTGTACTTACATTCAGTATCTATATTTTACCTTTTCTAGCACCTAAAAGTTTTCCTCTTTTATCGGTGCTTACGCTGTTTATGCCGGCTTTTTTTGTGATGAACGGATTCTTCTTCATTTACTGGGCAATTCAGTTTAAAAAGCGCCTTATTTTGTCTGGTTTGGTTTTGTTAACCGGAATAACGTTTATTAGTAAATTCTACAAGTTTTCGTCGAAAGAGTATGTTAAAAACGAAAAAGATTTCTCAGTAATGAGTTATAATGTTCGTCTTTTTAATGTTTTTAAATGGTTAGATCGCGATGATATTCCTTCAAATATTAAAGCTTTTATCGACGAAAAAGATCCTGATATTTTGTGTATTCAGGAGTATTCTAATTCAGCTCATCTTGATTTAAAAGTGTATCCGCACCGCTATATTTTTATAGATGGGAAAAAGATTAAAACAGGTCAGGCCATTTTTTCGAAATTTCCTATAATCAACGAAGGGAATATTATCTTCCCCAAATCAGATAATAATGCGATTTATGCAGATATAAAACGCGGAAAAGACGTTATTCGAGTTTATAATATGCACTTGCAGTCCATTAAAATTTCGCCTGATGTAAACGAAATTTCAGATGATATAGATAATGTAAATCAGAAAAAATCACAGCGTATTTATGCTCGAATCAGTAAGGGATTTACACAGCAGCAGGAACAAGCAGAGATTTTTAAAGAAAATATTAAGCAATGTAAAAATCCAATTATTATTTGCGGTGATATGAATAACAGCCCGTTTTCATATGTGTACCGAAATATTAAAGGAAAGCTTAAAGATGCTTTTGAAGAAGCAGGCGAAGGTTTTGGAGCAACTTATAAATTTAGATATTACCCAGCAAGAATCGATTATATTTTTACAGATAGTAAAATGAAAGTAAAGCATTTCGAAAGCTTTCCTGATTTTGAAAACTCAGATCATTATCCTATAATGGCTAGACTTTCAATGGAATAAAAATAATATTTTTCAATTTTTAAATTGCTTTAGCTGTTCGCTGTTATTTAGCGAAAATTCAAAAGGATATTATAATAGTTTTTGTGTTTTTAAGTAATCCATTGCAAATTTTCCTTCATTAAAAAGTAAATCTAAAACACTTAAATTGTTGATGAAATCATGTTTGTCATCAAAAACCTGAGTGTATTTTTCGAATGAATTTTGATCTTTTTTTCCATTTGCTAAATATCTGAAATCAGAAATATTTTCGATCTCATGAAAGTATTCAGTTGTTTTGGCGAATTCTAATTTCATTCTTAGACATTTTGTGGTAATGTCTAAAACTTCCAAGTTTAAATCCATCAAGAAAGTGTGTTTTTTCTCGAAAATAGGGGTAATGTCATCTTCAAAAAATTCGAAGAAAGGCGAGCTTCTATATGCTGCTTCCAGTGATTTGAAATGCTGTTTTTGCCAGTCAAATTCATTTTCGATCAAAACATCCTTTGTTTTCTGATGTGCAGATTTTGAATGTTTAACTGGGATGTTTAATAATTGAATTCCGTTTGGACTATAGATATATGTGCGGTTTCTATTAGTCTGCTTTTGAAAATTATCTTCCATTTCAAAAGTTACATTCTCAGATTGCGCCATAACAGCAAAGTGGCTGATTGATGGAAAATAAGTAGGAAGTAATAAAGAGTTCATTGTGGTTTTTGTTTAATCGGTAAATCGTTTAATCGTTCTTTTTGAGAAACAATTAAACGATTTACCAGTTCAACGAATTAACGTTTTTTTTATGCTTTGTTTTCTTTTCTTTTTCTCCAGAAGAATTCTCCAACGAAGTAAAGACCAAGAACAATTAAGAAATATTTGAAGTAAGATTGTGGTTGTCCTTCGCCATCAACAGTTGTGAACACGCGGTTCCAACGTATTTTGTTGATGCCTTTTCCATTTGTATCCCAACTCATCCAAATAAAAACTGGTTTTCCAACAATATGATTTTCTGGAACGTAACCCCAAAAACGGCTGTCTTCAGAGTTGTGACGGTTGTCTCCCATCATCCAGTAATAATTTTGTTCGAAGGTATATGTTGTTGCGGGTTTTCCGTCAATTAAAAATTTAGAACCTTGAATTTCTAGTTTTTTTCCTTCGTAATTCGTGATAATGTCTTTGTAGAATGGTAAAGATTCATTTGTTAGTGCAACTGTTTTTCCAGCTTCTGGAATATAAATTGGACCATAATTGTCTTCATTCCATTTATTGATATGTGGGAACACAGCATTGTTGGTTCTTGTTTCAATTTTTCGTACAACAGCAGTAACACCAGGAGTATTTTTGATTCGTTCAGCGCTCGCTTCGGTTAATGAACCAAAATAAAGGGTGTCTCTTTTTTCGCTTCTAAAACCTGCTGGATCTGTAATGTCTAATTCTTTAAGTAACGATTCAAAATCAATACTTGTTTTTCCGTCTAAAGCTACAGCATAAGAGTATTGCGGTTTAGCTCTCTCTGGTAAAACTAATTTTTTTCCGTTAATGTAAACAAAGCCATCTTTTATTGATAAGCTGTCTCCAGGAATACCAACACATCTTTTTACGTAATTTGATCTTTTATCGATAGGTTTAATAACGCCTGGTCTTCCTTTTGGTTCGTAAAAATAATGTACGGTATCAACAGGCCAGTTAAAAACTACAATGTCTGTGCGTTTGATTTTTTCTAGGGCAGGCAGTCTGAAATAAGGTAATTGAGGCCAGCTTAAGTATGATTTTCTTTTTGTTAACGGAATAGAGTCGTGAACCATTGGCAATGCAACTGTAGTCATTGGTACTCTAGGGCCGTAATTTATTTTACTCACAAATAGGAAGTCACCAATTAAAAGAGATTTTTCAAGAGATGATGTCGGAATTGTATAAGGCTGAACAACGTAAGTGTGTACTAAAGTTGCAACAATAACCGCAAAAAGTAATGAACTGATCGTATCGGCTGTTTTGTTATCAGGTGTCAGTTTTCTGTCTGCATTATACTCTAATTTTTGAGTATAGTTTACATAATAAATATAAAAACCAAGAGTAAATAGACCTAGGATAGTATCTAATGTAGATTTTTTTCCAAAAGTTCTTAAAGTTTCAACCCAAACAACAGGAAACATAATTAAGTTGATAATTGGAATGAAAAGTAAAAATGTCCACCAAGTTGGGCGGCCAATTATTTTCATTAAAACAATCGAATTATAAACTGGAATTGCAGCTTCCCAGCTTTTTCTGCCAGCTGCCAGATACAGTTTCCAAGTTCCCACAAAGTGGATGATTTGTACTGCTAAGAAAAATACGAACCAAGAATATAGTGTCATAGTTTTTGTTTTTTATGTTTTAAACTTTAGGTTATTCTTATGTAGAAGTCTTAAGTTTAGTATGTTTTATTTTAGATTTAATACATCTTTCATGCTGTAGATTCCTGTTTTACCAGCAAGCCATTCAGCAGCGATTACTGCACCTAGAGCAAAGCCTTCGCGATTGTGAGCAGTATGTTTTAGTTCGATGCTGTCTACAATTGAGTCGTATGTTACGGTATGAGTGCCGGGAACGTCTCCAATTCTTTTCGCTTCAATATGAATTTCACCTTGTTTAGCATCATCTAAAGTCCAATTTGCATAACTGCTGTTTTCAATAACGCCTTTTGCTAAGGAAATAGCTGTTCCGCTTGGAGCATCTAGTTTTTGAGTATGATGAATTTCTTCCATCGATACTTTGTATGAATCAAATTGCGACATTATTTTGGCTAAATATTCATTAAGCTCAAAGAAAATATTAACTCCCAAACTGAAGTTTGAACTTGAAATAAATCCGCCTTGTTTTTCGTTGCATAGGGCAACCATTTCGTCAAAGTGTTCCAGCCATCCAGTTGTTCCAGAAACAACAGGGACATTTGCGTGAAAGCAGTTTGAAATATTATCTACGGCTGCAGTAGGAACACTAAAGTCAATAGCGACATCAGCTGCTGAAAGTCCGTCGTAAGTATTGAATTCATCTTTCTTTAAAACAATTTCATGACCTCTTTCTAAAGCAATTCTTTCGATTACTTTACCCATTTTTCCGTATCCTAAAAGTGCAATTTTCATTTTATATTTTTTTGTTTTAAAAGCCTTTAAAGACTGTTAAAAGTGGTAATTAAAAGTTAGTCCAACATTTGGTTTAAAAGTTACATCGGCAGGATAAATTTCCGGGCGTAATGATAATCTTTCGTTTACGTTGAATTGAATCAAGGCAGCATCGACGTTGGCATCGATAATATTTAAAGCGTAAAAAGCAACAACAAAAAGGGCTGATAAATCTCGGTTTCGCTGGTAGAATTTTTGACCAGCAATAAGCCTGCTGTCATCTAGATAATCGTACTTTCCGCCAGTTCCAGGTCCGTAACCTTCAAGTCTGCGTTTGTATTCATCACGATAATCATGGTACTTTTTATTATTATCGATGTAAAAGTATAAGCTGGTTCCTATGGCACCGTAAACTAATGGTATTTTCCAGTATTTTTTATTATAGGCTTGACCTAAACCGGGTAGAATTGCAGAATAAAACGCTGCTTTTGCTGGTGTCAAAGGGTCAATTTCTTGTAATTTACTTGTGTCTTTAACAACCAAAACCGTGTCTTTTTTTGTTTGAGCAAAAAGAGAAACGGTTCCTATGAGAAAGAACAATAAACTTATGGGGACAATCTTATTCACTATCCGTTAATTAATTTTATAATTCGATTAAAGTCGGCTTCAGAACTAAAAGGAATTGTAATTTTTCCTTTTCCATTGCCAGCGACTTTTATATCAACTTTTGAACCAAAATAGTCATTGAAAGAGTTTTTTTGAGTTTCTCTAACCATAAATGAAGAATCAGATTTTGGTTTTTGTTCTGCTTTTGGTTTTAAACTTTCGTGATAATTTTTTACTAAAGTTTCTGTTTCGCGAACAGATAAATTCTGACTTACGATTTTTTGATAAATATCAGTTTGAACATCTAAGTCTTCAATATTGATAATAGCACGTCCGTGTCCCATGCTGATAAAACCATCTCTAATTCCAGTTTGAATAATTGGATCAAGTTTTAAAAGGCGTAAATAGTTGGCAATTGTAGAGCGTTTTTTTCCAACACGTTCGCTCATTTGTTCCTGTGTTAATTGAATTTCGTCAATTAAACGCTGGTATGAAAGTGCAATCTCGATTGGGTCTAAGTCGTGACGTTGAATGTTTTCAACCAAAGCCATTACTAAAGACTCATTGTCATTTGCAATACGAATGTATGCAGGAACGTGAGTTAAACCTAATAAAGTTGAAGCACGTAAACGACGTTCTCCAGAAATTAATTGGTATTTATTGAAATCTAATTTTCGAACAGTAATAGGTTGAATTACACCAAGTTCTTTAATAGAAGTGGCTAACTCGCGTAATGATTCTTCGTTAAAATTGCTTCTAGGCTGAAACGGATTTATTTCGATAGCACTTAGTTCAAGCTCAATAATATTTCCAACAACCTTATCAGCATTTTTGTCTTCTACTGATACAATGTCGTTTTCCGGATCTTTTAATAATGCTGATAATCCTCTTCCTAAGGCTTGTTTTTTAATTGCTTTTGTCATAAAAACTATTTACTGTTTTTCTTTATAATTTCTTGAGCAAGATTAATATAATTAACTGCTCCTTTGCTGGTTGCGTCATAATTAATGATGCTTTCGCCAAAACTTGGAGCTTCGCTCAATTTAACATTTCGCTGAATTACGGTATCAAAAACCATATCGTTAAAGTGTTTTTGAACTTCTTCTACAACCTGATTTGATAAACGCAATCTTGAATCATACATGGTAAGTAGTAATCCTTCGATATCAAGATCTGGGTTGTGTATTTTTTGAATACTTTTTATAGTATTTAATAGTTTTCCTAATCCTTCAAGTGCGAAATACTCGCATTGAATTGGAATTACTACAGAATCAGCTGCTGTTAGAGCATTCAAGGTTAATAAACCTAACGAAGGAGCGCAGTCGATAATGATATAATCATATTCTTCTTTAACACTTTCTAATGCTTTTTTAAGCATGTATTCTCTATTTTCTTTGTCAACCAATTCAATTTCGATGGCAACAAGGTCAATGTGAGCAGGTATCACGTCAACATTTGGTGCTGTGCATTGGATGATAGTTTCTTTTGGCGTGTGGCTATGTTCAAGTATTTGGTAAGTTCCAATTTCTACAGTCTCAACATCAATCCCAAGGCCAGATGTAGCATTTGCCTGAGGATCAGCGTCAATAAGTAATACTTTTTTTTCTAAAACACCTAATGAGGCAGCAAGATTTACTGATGTAGTTGTCTTTCCAACGCCTCCTTTTTGATTAGCAATCGCAATGATTTTGCCCATTTATTTTCTGAATTTTGAACCGTAAAAATACAATTATTTATGGTTTTTGAAAATCTATTTTGTAAACATTTAATAAACGTTGGTTAATCGTTGTGCGGTGCGTGTTTTACAGATTTAATTTTTGATGTATGTTCAAAAGAATAACGAAATTTTGCTCAGTTTCGTCTTTTGATTTGGCAAAAAGGCTGGAATTGTGACTTGATTTTTGAGATCAACTCAAAAAATAAATGTTTCCCTCTGAATTTTTTGCTAAAGCCCCGCAAGGCAGTCAGGCTGGAATTGCTTTAATTGATTTGTTTGCGGTTTAGTTTTTTAAAACTTCAATTTTGACTTTAAGCGAACCGCTTCCTTTATTTGAGGCAATTTTCATAAAAGCTTTTTTGGTAAGATCAATTTCTCTTCTTTTGCTGTAAGGGCCTCGATCGATAACTTCTACAATAACAGATTTATTATTTTTTTCGTTTGTGATTTTTAGTTTTGTTCCAAATGGAAACTTTTTATGAGCAGCCGTAAATTTACTGTTGTTGAATCTTCTGCCGCTGGCTGTTCGCTTTCCGTTGAACTTGTCGTTGTAATAAGAAGCATGCGCATGGGTTTTGTATAAAGTGTATTTTTCCTTTTTTTCGTTGGGTTCTTTAGTTGTTGCTTTTTTCTGTGCAAAAGCTAATGTCGAAATAATTAAAATAATAAAGAGGGCTATTTTTTTCATTTAAATGTTTCTATATGGTTTGCAAAAAAAGCTTATTTAAAAAATTTAACCAAATGCATTAAGTTATATTTATAATATCGAAAGGCTGTTGAGGGATAAAGAAGGTCCTAATTAGCTTGATTATAGTGTAATAATATAAGCTTTAAAATTGTAATTTGAATGAATGGTTTGGAAACTACGTTATCTTCTGTCTAATTATTCTGTGATAATGAATTCTAAAGTTTTTTCAATATGTTTTGCTTTAATTATTTCTTTTACATATTCAATATTGTGATCTGTATTGTATTTTGTTAAGTAAGCATTGTTTATTGCTGGAGTTAAGTCGTTTTTGTCAATGGGAACAATTGCTTTAATGTTAAAAATATTTTCGCCACATTTTATTTGCCCTTTAGGGTCTTGTAAAAAAGTATTATACCAACTTTTTTCGGCTAAGCCCCATGATCTGGCAAAAATTCTGTCATTAACAACAATCATCCAAATGTCTAAAAAGCTTTCCCTGTGCAAGCCTGCTTTTATACCTATAAGGCTGTGTGTTTCGATATAGTTTATTGCAATTTCTTTTTTCATAATAATGAGATTTTTATCGAAATTAGAACGAATAAAAATGCTTCAAAATTTTATTATTTACTTTGCTGGTTATATTATTTACTTTGACTTCTCTTTTATATAATTAACTTATAGCATTATCTTATTAATTGCATTTACAAAGCAATCTTTGTAACTTTTTGCTACTGTAATTTTTAAATCTTTTATTACAATTTGATTGTCTTCAAAATATTCAATGTTTGTCAAATTTACTATATATGAATTATGAACACGCATAAACTCATTGGGTAAACTTTGAATTAAGTCTTTTAACGTTTTGTAATAGAGATATTTCTTATTGAATGTGGTGTGAATTTCTACATAATTTCCTAGTCCTTTTATAATAGTAATGTCGTTAAAGAAAACTTTAATCAATTTTTTGTCTGCCTTTATAAAGGCAAAATTTTTGTGTTCCATTAGTAATTTCTTAATTTTTAGGCTTCTAAAATTATTAGAGAGGATTATTTTTTATTAATAGAAAAAAAGGATTAGTTACTCTATGATACTGCAATTTCTTGTAAAACAGTCTATAATGGAATTAAAAACAAAAAAGCCGAACATTTCTGTTCGGCTTTTGTCGGGGTGGCAGGATTACATGCCTATTCCTTAATTCGTTGATTTTATTGGTGTTCTCAAGTGTTCTTCCAAAAAGGGTAGCCGAATAGGTCTCATTTAAAATGACTTACCTTACAGCCCTTTGTAGCCTTGATCAATTTAATCTCACTCAGTCAATGTACTTTAATATCGGTAAAGGTATTAAAAATGTCATTATGATACAACATATAATAATCCATATCGAGAATTTTACGTCTGTAACTTGAATGAATTGGCGTCTCGGACTATACTTTTTGCTAGTATGTTTGTCATTTTTTTTATGATAAAGAAATACATTTATCATTATGGTTTCCTGTAATGTATCCGAATATTAATTGGTATTATTGTTCTAAAATTAAGAAAAGATTGAATATGAATAGCTACGCAAAATCACTGCGTACTTCTTAAATATTTTTGAATTTGATAAATTATTAATACGCAATTTTTACACAATTTTTATGGACAAGCAACCATTAAATGAAAATGTTTCGGAAGTTGATTTAACTCAAATATTTGAAGCGATAGAGCAATTGAACAAACAATTAAATGATACAGCTGTTGAGATTTTTACAAATGAAACTCAAAGAAAATTACTTTCCAAACCAAGTCATTTTACATTCTCAATTGTTCACAGAGCAATAGAATTAAATAGAGGATTTAAAACTCTAACCGAATCCAACAACTGGATAACCGCAATAAACTTATTACGGCTTCAAGCTGATAACTGCATGAGAATGTTCGCTATGAGTTTGGTTGCAGATAGATTGGACTTTTATAATCGAATTCAAAATGGAGAACATATTAGAAATATAAAAGATGCGGAAGATAATAAAATGACTGATTCGTATTTATCTCAAAAATTAGACTGCATCTATCCTGGGTTTAGATTATTATATGAGAACACAAGTGGATTTATTCATTTCTCAAGTGAACACATAAAATTGAATACTGACAGAGTAGACACTGGTGAGGAGTTTATGATGTACATAAGATTAGCTGAGATAACGGAATTTTCGATAAATAAAAAAGTGGATTACGCTTTCAATATGTTTATGGTAAGTAACGAGCTGTATAAACTTTTAAATGGTTATAAATTGCACATGATAGATTTTATGAAACAATTTGATTAAGAAAGACTATCTATAACTGCCGTTTGTCCAAATTAAACATTTAGGCTGAATTTAAACATGGTTTTGTATTTGGAAAATTTGCATCCCTTATCTTTATCTGGTAACGCAACGAAAATTAAATTATCGCCCAAATTTCGATCACTGGTGTGATTTTCTGACATATAAAAAAAATATTAGGTAATTTTTGCAACAAATAAATCTTTAAAAATAATATTCAAAATTAAATTAATTAAAAAATCAGGTCTAAATGGATAAACTTCAAAATATTACACTTACACATGAATTTTACAGATGTACAAAAGCATTTGGAAATTTTTGTAATCAAGCAATTTATCTGGAATCAAATTCAACAAAAAGTGACAGAATTGATTGCTATAATTCTTATGTAGATTTTCTTTCTCATCTATATGAATTTTATTTGTACTTCNTAAAAAAATGAACTCAAAAAGAATAAATTGAGAACATATGAAATTCATGATTTAAATAATGAAATGCCAGACCATGAAAAACACGATATTATTCTCAATAATGAATTGAAAAAACTATTAAGAAATAGAAAAAATAGGATAGTCAATGGTTTAGAAGATAGTTTGTCAAAAACAATGGATTTTTACAATGAAACATTTCCCTTAAAGTTTGCCGAACATTTTAGATATATTAGAAATCGAAGAAATCATTCTGATTTTAAAAGAGCATCTGATCATCATGACATTTCATTAAAAGCTTTTTACAAATTATACCACAAATACATACTAATTATGTATCATGAAACGAAATGGCTTTGGGACGTTGACATTGAAAAGTATGAATGGAATGGAATTGAAGAATTTGCAAATGAAATTTTAAAATAAAAACTGCTCATTACAGCTACAACAGATTTTGGCAATTGGCTGGATGGAAAATTGGTTTTGTATTTGCAAAGATTAGGCAAATCCGAACAATGGGTTTAATTTGGTACCAAGCCCGATCTAGTGGCAGGACGGTTGGCGGTAATGTTCCTTTAATAAAAAAAATCGTAAATATGAAAAATCAATTTAAAATTAAATTTGAAATAACAAGTTTTGAGTTAGAGGAAATTGAAAATTGGTTAAAAGCGGAACTACTCACTTCAAATAATGGGTTTTATCATAATTGGAATTTGATAAAAAAAGCATATTCCGATAACAAAATTGTAATTTTAAAAAATGAAATCAACGTAATTGGATTTTTAATTTGGTGCGATTTTAATATTTATGCTGAAATAGATATTTTTGAAATCAAGCCAGAATTTAGACAAAGAGGAGTTGGAAAATATTTTTTTAATGAAGTTTCAACCTTTTTTAAAAGTCATAATTTCTCTGCAATAAAACTTTTTTGCGAACCAGAAGAATCTGAAAAATTTTGGATAAAGATGAAATTTCGAAAATTCCCAAAAATTGGATATTCTATTTCAGAACTTACTTATTTCAAACCATTAATTGAAATAAATGAACCAGCAATAGAATTTGATGAAAATAATAAATTGGAACTTTGGGATTTAGAACCTTACCAAATAAAAGAGACTAAACCAAAATGGACTTGGAATATAAATACGGAAACATTTCTTCCAATATTAAATCCTTGTAACTCAGATTGGAATATTCGTTGGACAAAAAACGGTAAATTAATTAGAGAAAATAAAGTAAAACGTTTTTCAAATAAGGAAATTGAATTTGGAAATTTTCTTTTTGTGGAAGAACTAACTGAATAAAAAACACTACCGCCAAAGCTACTACAACGGATTTGGCAATTGGCTTAATAGAGGGGTGGTTTTATATTTAGGATGGTTTGGTATATCCGAAAATAGGGCTTAATTTAGTCCCAAGCCCGTTGCAGTACCGGAACGTTACCAGCAACCTCCTAACATTAATACAAAATGACAGACTATATTTTAAATCAAGAGCAAGAAAATTCCCTTTGGCGAACAGCAACCATAGTATTTGATACTTCTGCCCTACTTAATCTCTATGAATTTTCAGAAAAAAGCCGCGATGATATCTTCAATTTTATAGATTCTAAATTGAAAAATAAAATTTGGCTTCCTTATAATGTTCAGTATGAATATATAAAGAATAGAGAGAAGCCAATTAATAGTGCAATAAAAAGTTATGAGGATTTAATTATCAACTATAAATCAATGTACGAAAATTTTGTTCAAATAAAAAATCGAACTAAATCTGGAGAAAAACATCCGACTATTAATCCTGAAATAATTAGTGGTTTAGAAAAAGAAATGGGTGTCTTTAAAGAAAATTTCGATAAAGAGATTAAATCAAAAATATCAATATTAAATGGATCAAAAGAAAATGATGATATCTACAATTTTATTATTAAAAATTTTTCATTTGGAAAACCGTATTCCCATTCAAAAATAATTGAGATTATAAAAGAAGGAGAATTTCGTTATGCTAATTTCCTTCCACCTGGCTATATGGATCAAAAGGACAAATTAGGGTTTCAAAAATATGCTGACCTTATTATTTGGAAGCAAATAATTGAATACTCTAATGATGAAAAAAAGCCTATTATTTTAATAATGGATGATCTAAAAGAGGATTGGTGGGTTTTAGATAAGAAAAGAAAACCTATAATGCCTCGTCCAGAATTGGTTGAGGAAATTAGAGAAAGTGGAAATGCAGAATTTTGGATGTATACGATTTCTGATTTCTTGAAAAAATTCCCAGAATTAATTGAAGAGACCACTATTCAGGAAGTTCAAAATGTAACAGACAATAGAGATGAGTTATATAAGGGAAAGATATTATTAACGGCTCATAGAAGCAGGGAAGAACCTTTTAGAATAAAAAGATTGCAAAATGTCGCGAACTTTTTAGAATTGATTATTGACATAGATAATTTATTTGAACTCAACGATTACAAAGGAATGCTTACGGCTACATGGAAAAAGAATCCAACTGATTTTGAAAAGAGTTCTGTCGAGTTAGGCTGGGAACATGAAAATGAGCCAAGTGGAAATGTATCTCATGAAACTGCTGGTAACATCTACAACAGATTTGGGTAATAGGCTAAATGGGAAGTTGTTTTTGTAGTTGTAATGATTTGCTTCGCCTGTTCGCTACGGCTCGGGTGGCAAATCCGAATAATGGAATTAATTTAGTCCCAAACTGGCTGTAGTCTCAAATCGTTGTGCGCCATTTTAAAGTAAAAAATGCAGAAAAATATTCATATAGAATTTGAAAATCCACTGGGTATTTTTAATCTTGACGATTTTAGTTATTTATATGATGATGTCGAATTAAAGAGAATCGCAGAAAATGCATCTTTATATTTTATTCTTCAACGACCTTGTTTGATTCTTCAGAAATTTAAATTATAAATTCAAAACTTATTAAAGGAGAAAATTGTTCAACCTTACACTAGGAAATTATATTGAATTTGAATTGCCTTTATATCAGAAAGATGTTATTGAATTTGATGAAATAATG
>NZ_NRQU01000039.1 GCF_004119495.1 Flavobacterium sp. YO12 | reverse complement strand
ATAAGAACTCTTTGCGGAGCAAGTTGTGCAGCTTTTTACGAGAACTTTTTGCGGAGCGGGTAAATTACCCTAATTTTTAATTTCATCAAAAATTTGATTTTCTTTCAATTCGGGATGATCCCATTCATCAAATATCTTGATATAATTTAATATATTTTTTTGCGTTTTTTACATTATACCTTTGCAAATAGTTTTCTACTTCGAAGTTGTTCTTCTTATTAAAATAAAATAAGAACTTACTATTCGTTTCCAATATACCCCAATAGTTATTAGCATGTGAACTTAGCGAAAAAAAGCGAACTAATAAAACATTGTTCTTTTCAGGTGAAATAGGAAAAATCTCCATTATTTTTACGATTCCAATCTTACCTACGTATTCGCTAACTTTAATTTCTCTACTGCTTTTAGTCCCAAATTGATTATTCTCAATTAAATATTCTATCATCTCTTTTTGGTACTTTTTTATTCTATAGTCACGATCCACATAATTTACTTTAGTCTGACCATAAAGATAAAACATAGAGAAAAACAGTCCGAAACTCAGGATTATATTTACTCTTTTATTTATTTTTCTTGTTTTCATCCGTTTGTTTATAAATGTTCCTGCTCCGAAAAGTGTTCATGAGAAGTACTGCGCAATCCCGAAAGCCTTCGGGAGCGACTTTGCACTTTTACAACAATAATCTATTAACTTCTTAAAACTCCTAAAAGTTTCTGACTTTATAAAAAAATAGTTAATAATGATTATCCCTAAAAACAGATTTAAAATTATTCTATTTTATTCAATGTTGCTTCTAAATTAATTACTTTGCATAAAATTAAGAGTCAAATGAATAAAATTTACTACCATCTGCTTTTTTGGTTGTTTATCTCATTGTATGTATTTGATTACATAGCTTCATTTTACAATCTAAAAGAGAGTATTCTTTATACTTCATTTGAAGTTGCTGCTTTTTGCTCTGAATTTTACATTAACCTATTCATTCTCCTGCCTTTTGTTTTGAATAAAAAAGGAAAAACAGCTTATGTATCAGCTTTAATTCTGTTGTTAAGTATTAGCTTTTTAATCTATTACAGCACTGGATTGAATATTGTTTTGTATGATGATGATTTGCTAAAATCATTTATTTCATTCCTTCTAAACCATTCGCTTTATCTTTTCATCTCTTATATTGTTTGGTTTTTCAATAAATATTTTACCGAAAAACAACTTCGCCTGCAGGCAGAAAATGAAAAATTGCAAACCGAAATGATGCTGTTAAAATCACAAATTAGTCCACATTTTCTTTTTAATGCACTTAATAACATTTATGCACTAACATTGATAAAAAGTGACAATGCTCCCAAAATGCTTGCTTGTTTAGCTGATATACTTCGTTATTTTTTATATGAAGGCGACAAGAAAAGCATATCTCTGCTGTCAGAAATAGAAATAATTCACAAATACCTTCAAATTCAGGAATACCGAGAAATTGCAGGAATGAAAAATATCAGCTTTACCATTTCTAACGACAACTCTGTAACGCAGGTTCCTCCTTTATTGCTTCTTACCCTAATAGAAAATGCTTTTAAGCATGGAGATATTATTGAAAATAAAAATGGTTTCGTCGACATAATTCTTACTGCTGCCAACAATAAAATTGAGTTTAGTGTTGTTAATTCTTTTCAGCCCAAATCAAAAAATCAAGGTATTGGATTAAAAAACCTAGAATCGCAGCTCAAAAATCTGTTTGGAGACAATTACCAATTAAGTACCGACGACATCGATTCAATCTATAAAGTAAGTTTACGTTTTTATGGAAACAAAGACAATATATAAATGTGCCATCGTCGATGATGAAACTTTAGCCCGTACTTTAATACGCACTCATTTAATGCATATTCCTGAGCTCGAAATTGTGTGCGAATGCTCGTCGGCACTTGAAGCTGACGATTATTTAAAAACAAATAAAGTCGATTTACTGTTTCTAGACATTCAAATGCAGCATTTGTCTGGAATCGATTTCTTAAAGTCACTTCAAAATCCGCCAAAAGTAATTTTTACAACTGCTTATTCTGAATTTGCTTTAGATGGTTACGAATTAAACATTATAGATTATTTACTAAAACCCATAACTTTTGAGCGTTTCTATAAGGCTGCAGCCAAAGCGCTGGAATTATTAAAACTAGAAAACGAAAGTAAAGAAGCATCTGAAGCCTCAGTTATAGATCAATCGATAGTTATAAAATCCAGTCATCAGCACATCAAAATTCTTTTGAGCGACATATTGTTTATCGAAGGCCTTCATAAATATGTAAAAATTGTAACCGAGAAAAAAACATATATTACTTTAATTGCTCTTACGGCAATGGAAGAAGAACTTTCAAAACAGCTTTTTTATCGCTGTCATCGCTCTTTTATTGTCAACTTAAGTAAAGTGGAACTGATTGATGGAAATTTAGCCATTATTGGGACTCATAAAATACCTATTAGCAAATTAAACAAACAAGAACTTCTTGCCAAATTAGGTAAGAAAATTGGGTAAATTAAGCACAAAACAAACTTTCTGTACCCAAACTAGTTCATTTGGGAGAAAAAAAATTATCAGGGTTTTAAAAATTATTCTCTTTGTCGAATAATTTTTAGAACCCTTAACGCATTTATTCAATAATTTAAAACATCAAAATGTACAACAAAGCAATTTTATCAATGACTTTTGCCATTTTAATTTCAGCTTGCGACAGCAATGAAATCGAAGGATCAACACAAAATCCTGATCCAACTTTACCTGTTACTAACGTTCTTTATACAATGCCCGAAGAATCTGCACCGCACGAAGGCACTTGGCTGCAATGGCCCCACCAATATGAATATGGCGTTACATACCGCAACAGTTTAGACGCGACATGGGTGGCGATGACAAAAGCTCTTCAATCAACAGAAAAAGTTCACATTATTGCTTATGACGCAGCAGAACAATCAAGAATTGAAACTCTGCTGACAAATGCCGGTGTGCCATTAACTAACGTAAATTTTAAAATACACGAAACAAACGACGTTTGGGTGAGAGACAACGGTCCTATTTTTGCAAAAGACCAATCTGGTCAATTAGTGCTTCAAGATTGGGGTTTTAATGGATGGGGAGAAAAATTTGGCTATAAAAAATGTGATAAAGTCCCATCATTTATCGCTGGTGAAATTGGTATAAAAGCGGTAAACGTACCAATGGTAAACGAAGGCGGATCTGTAGAATTAGACGGTAACGGTGTAATGATGGCTACAAAAAGTTCTGTACTGAGCCAAAAAAATAGATCAACTCGAAATGCAGGTATGACGCAGGCTCAAGCCGAAGCTAATTTTACGAAATACTACGGAGCTACAAAATTCATCTGGTTAGAAGGCGGATTTAGCAAAGAAGATGTAACAGATATGCATATTGACGGTATTGCTAAATTTGTTCCAGGTAATAAATTGGTTACCATGAATAATGATGATTTATTGAACTGGGGATTGACGCAAAAAGATATAGATGTATTGTACAGCGCTTCTAACAAAAACAATCAAGCCTATACAAAAGTATTTCTGCCATTATCAAAAAATGATGTTGTGACTACAAATGGCACCAATCTAGGATACAAAGGCTGTTACATAAACTTTTATGTTGCCAACGGAAAAGTATTAGTTCCAAACTATAACGATCCAAACGATGCTGTTGCCAATAACATTATTGCCGGCTTATTTCCTGGAAGAACTGTTGTAGGTATCGATGTTCGAAATTTATACAAAAACGGAGGAATGGTTCATTGTGTAACACAGCAGCAGCCTCAATAATAAAAGACATAAAACTCAAAAGCTCCTTAGACAAGAATGTTTAAGGAGCTTTTTTATTTGCACTCAATTGTTTTATTAACTCATTATGTGTAATTATTTTAACACATAGAAACATAGACTCTGAGTTCTAAAAAAAAGGCGTTTCACTTGTTTTAAATGCATCCCGAAGCTTCGGGACTGGCTATGCGAAAGAAATGTATTTCTTTATGTATTCTTTTCCAGCTATAAAACCTATGTTTCTATGTGTTTAAACATTTTTTTTGAAAATTACAGCCAACGTTTATACCTTTTGTTTCCATTTCAATCTTTGGGATTTCCGATAAACTAAAGGAGACATTCCTTTAATCTCCTTAAACTTTCTATTGAAGTTCGAAATATTATTAAAGCCGCACAATTCAGAAACTTCTAGAACTGAAAGTTCTTGCGATTTCGACAACAGCTTCCCTGCCCTCTCAATTCTAATTTCAATCAAAAACTGAAAAAAGGTTTTATTAGTTCGCACTTTAAAATATTTACAAAATGCATTTTTGGTCATATTCGATAAAGCAGCTATTTCCTCGAGCGTAATATTTTTTTGAAAATTAGTCATCACATATTCAAAAACCGTCTGCATTCTCTTGCCCTCATTATCAGTTATTTTTTTATCATATATATAACTCGAAAGCGGTGTTTTTTTATCCTGCGAAAGCTTTTTTGTTATTTCTAAAAAAAGCATAAACCGATCAAATTCATTAACCGATTTAATCTTTTTAAAGGATTTAATAACTTTATTAGACGGATTATTAACCACAAAACCATTTTTACAGCCCTCCCAAAACGGTTGAATTTCTTTTAAAGCGGGCAGTGAAAAGAAATCCTTTCCAAAAGAATTTGCAGTAAAAAACAATGTTAACATTACAGATAATTCTTCTGTGTTGGCATCACTTCTAAATACGTGAGGCAGATTACTGCCTATAACTACCACATCACCTTTTTGATAAGGTGAAATAGTATCACCTACAAAAATGGTTCCTTCGCCATTCTCAATATAGCTGATTTGTATTTCTTCGTGCTGATGCAATTTATCATAGAAAACAAACTCAATATCCTCTTGATAAATTAACGAATCTTCTTTAGTTTTTGGAATCTTAAATGGAAATACTTTCATAATCAATTTAATTACATGTGATAAATATAAAAAAATGTACACATATTAAGTAATAATTTTAAAAATTAATACTAAAGCGGATAATATAGTATCTTTTTGTGATAACTTCCCTAAGCACATATTTACTACTTATAAATATTTTTGAAAAAATTAAAATCGTAATTATGAGTATTCAATGGAAAGGCGTTATGCCAGCAGTAACCACAAAATTTACTGCCGATGACAAATTAGACTTCAATATGTTTGAAGTAAATGTTAAAGCTCAACTCGAAGCGGGTGTTTCTGGAATAATTTTAGGAGGTACACTTGGCGAGGCAAGCACATTATTACAAGAGGAAAAAAAAGAATTAATTCAAGAGACAATCAATATCGTTAACGGGCAAGTTCCGGTAATTATGAATATAGCCGAGCAAACAACTCGTGCCGCGATTCTTGCTGCTAACGAAGCAGAAAAAAATGGAGCAAAAGGTTTAATGTTACTTCCTCCTATGCGTTACAATGCTGCAAGTCACGAAACAGTAACTTATTTCTCTGAAATTGCAAAAAGCACTTCACTTCCTATCATGATTTATAACAATCCTATAGATTATAAAATAGAAGTAACATTAGATATGTTTGAAGAAATTTTAAAATTCGACAACATTCAAGCCGTAAAAGAATCTACAAGAGACATTTCGAATGTAACAAGAATTATAAACCGTTTTAACGGAAGATTAAAAATCTTATCTGGTGTTGATACGCTGGCATTAGAAAGTATCTTCATGGGATCTGACGGATGGGTTTCTGGTTTAGTGGATGCTTTCCCAGCCGAAACTGTTGCGATTTTCAAACTGGCAAAAGCAGGAAGAGCCGAAGAAGCTTTGGCTATTTACAGATGGTTTTTACCTCTTTTAGAATTAGATATTAATCCGCTTTTAGTGCAAAATATAAAACTGGCTGAAGTTGCCACAGGTTTAGGAACAGAGTATGTTCGTGCACCAAGATTACCGCTTCATGGAGCTGAAAGAGAAAGAGTGTTGGCTATTATCAACGAAAGCCTTCGCACTAGACCTACACTTCCAGATTACAAGTCTATAGTATTATAAACTTGTATTGAACAGAAAATTAATCTTTTTTCTCAAAAAGTTTAATTTGGTTGATTTAGTTTGTTTGTTTTTGAGCTGGTTATTATAGCAATAACCAGCACACAAAACACTGTAATTTTTAACAAATCTGGATTTAACTTTAATCTTAACATATAAAAAAATGATTACAGGAAAAAATTATGTTGGAAGTCAGCTTTTGGCGAGCGGAGCCAAAACATATAAAACCATAAACCCGCAGTGGAATATAGAAAATCCATGGACATTTACAGAAGCATCTCCTGAAGAAATTGAACAGGCGGTTGCTTTAGCGGATGATGCCTTTAAAATTTATAAAAATTATCCAGCGGCAAAAAAAGCAGCTTTTTTAAATTCAATTGCAGACGAAATCCTAGAATTGGGAGATGCTTTATTAGAAATATACTGCACCGAATCAGGTTTTTTAAAAGGCAGAGCAGAATCAGAAAGAGGACGTACTATTTTTCAATTACGCTCTTTTGCCAATATGCTTTTAGAAGGAAGCTGGCTTGAAGCTACTATTGACACAGCAATTCCTGATCGAGCACCGCTCGCGAAAGAAGATCTGCGCAAAATGCTGGTTCCGTTAGGTCCAGTTGTTGTTTTTGGATCTAGTAATTTCCCATTTGCATTTTCTACCGCAGGAGGCGATACTGCATCAGCTTTGGCTGCAGGATGTCCTGTAATTGTAAAAAGCCATTCTATGCATATTGCAACCGGCGAAATGGTTGCATCTGCAGTTATAAAAGCGGCAAAAAAACACCAAATGCCCGAAGGTGTTTTTTCTAATTTAATTGGCAGCGGTACAACACTTGGTACAAGTTTAGTAAAACATCCGCTTGTAAAAGCTGTTGGATTTACTGGAAGTATAAATGGAGGACGTGCTTTATTTAATCTGGCTTCACAACGCCCGGAACCAATACCTGTTTTTGCCGAAATGGGAAGCATAAATCCTGTCGTTATTTTGCCCGAAGCATTAGCAAAAAACAGCAAAAAATGGGCAGCCATTTATGCTGGTTCAATCACACTGGGAACGGGACAATTTTGTACCAATCCTGGATTGCTTTTAGGAATAAAAGGAAAAGAATTAGATCAGTTTACAAAAGAATTATCCGAAGAAATTGAAAAAATAGCACCTTCTTGTATGCTGCATCCGTCAATTAAAGCTGATTTTAATAACGGCAGAGAAAAAATCAGATCTCAAAACGGTGTTATAACGGTTGCCGAATACAAGGAAGAAACTGCACCTAATTATGCACAGCAGACTGTACTAAGTGTAGATGGTAAAACATTCTTAGAAAATACAATATTAAGCCATGAAGTTTTTGGTCCGTTTTCGATTATCGTTCAATGCGAAAATCTAGAAGAACTTACCACTATTATTAATAAATTAGACGGACAGCTGACTGGAACTATAATTGCCGAATCTGCCGAAATTTCAAATTATGACACTGTTATAAGCGCTTTACAAAACAGAGTTGGACGCTTAATTTTTAACGGAGTTCCTACTGGTGTTGAAGTATGCGCTTCAATGCTGCACGGAGGTCCTTACCCTGCATCGTCAGATTCTAGATTTACCGCTGTGGGAATTCATGCCGTAAAACGATGGGTACGCCCTTTCAGCTATCAAAATTGGCCGGATGAATTACTTCCGGAAGCACTTCAAAATAAAAACCCATTAAATATCAATAGAACTGTTAATGATGTAATAACAAACAAACCTATTTAATTTATGCCAAGAAAAACTTTTTTTTGTGTCGATGCACACACCTGTGGTAATCCAGTGAGAGTGGTTGCCGGCGGCGGTCCAAATTTAATTGGTGACAATATGAGCGAAAAACGCCAGCACTTTTTAAAAGAATACGACTGGATTCGCAAAGGACTAATGTTTGAACCCCGAGGTCATGATATGATGAGCGGCAGTATACTTTATCCGCCAAGTAATCCTGAAAATGATTTTGGTATTTTGTTTATCGAAACTTCCGGCTGTTTGCCTATGTGCGGTCACGGAACTATCGGAACAATAACCATTGCTGTTGAAGAAGGATTGGTTACTCCAAAAATTCCAGGAAAAATAAAAATGGAAGCGCCTGCTGGTTTAGTTCAAATTGAATATCAGCAAACAGGAAAAAAAGTAGATTGGGTACGTTTAACCAATGTAAAATCATATCTCGCTGCCGAAGGACTTACTATTGATTGTCCTGAACTTGGCGAAATAACTTTTGATGTTGCTTATGGCGGAAATTATTACGCTATTGTAGATCCGCAGACTAATTTTTCGGGAATACAAGATTTTACCGCGGCAAAAATTGTACAATACAGTCAGGAAGTTCGCAAACGCATCAACGAGAAATATCCTGATAGGTTCATTCACCCAGAAAACAGCACTATTAGAGATGTCAGCCATATGCTTTGGACAGGAGATCCGTTAGATTCTTCATCATCTGGACGAAATGCGGTTTTTTACGGAGACAAAGCAATCGATCGTTCGCCTTGCGGAACAGGAACCTCAGCCAGATTGGCGCAACTTCACGCGAAAGGCAAACTGAAAAAAGGCCAAGATTTTATTCACGAAAGTTTTATTGGCAGTAAATTTATAGGAAGAGTTGAAGAAGAAACTTCTATTGGAGATATTAAAGCCATTGTACCAAGCATTCAAGGATGGGCAAAAGTATATGGTTACAACAATATAATTATTGATGAAGAAGATGATCCTTACGCATTTGGATTTCAAGTAATCTAATAAATTAATATCAAAATAAATCATTGGTTTCAGCGAGAAGATACGCTTACCAATGATTTTTAAAATGCATAATTTTAATGAAAAAAGTAAGTATTATTGGCGGCGGAATAATAGGACTATGTTCTGCATACTATCTCGCTAAAGAAGGTTATGAAGTAGTTGTTTTTGACAAATCAGACATGACCGACGGCTGTTCGTATGGCAATGCCGGAATGATTGTTCCTTCTCACATTATTCCATTGGCACAGCCCGGAATGATTGCACAGGGCATAAAATGGATGTTTGACAGCCAAAGTCCTTTTTATGTAAAGCCGCGATTAAGTGCTGATCTTGCAAAATGGGGACTTCAATTTTATAAACATGCCAATAAACAACATGTCGAAAAAGCGATGCCGGCACTTTGCAATTTATCATTATTCAGCAAAGAATTGTATGAGGATTTCACTAAAGAAAATGATTCCTTTTTTTACGAGAAAAAAGGTCTTTTAATGCTTTATAAAACAGAAAGAACAGGCGAAGAAATAATTCATGAAGGAGAACTGGCTGCTTCTTTTGGATTAGAAGTCGATTTTTTATCAAAAGATGAAGTAACAAAACTTGAGAAAGGAACTCGAACAGACGTAATTGGCGGGGTGCATTATAAAAGTGACGCACATCTTTATCCGCAAAAATTCATGCGGTTTTTAAAAGGTGAATTAGACAAATTAAACGTAAAAATTTACAATAGAACTTTGGTCGAAGATTTCGTTATAAAAAACAATTCTGTTACAGAAATAATTACTGATATAGGACCATTTAAAACAGATGAAGTCGTTTTAGCAACAGGATCATGGAGCCAGGAAATTGCAAAAAAACTACATCGATCAATTTCAATTTTGCCTGGAAAAGGATATAGTTTTACTTTACAGGATACCAAACAAAAACCCTCAATTCCCGCCATTTTATGCGAAGGAAAAGTGGCTGTTACACCTATGAACAACGATATTCGTTTTGGCGGTACTATGGAAATAACGCATACAAATGACACTCAAATAAACAAAAACAGAGTGCAGGGAATTGTAAACAGCATTAACGACTTTTATCCCGATTTAAAAATCGAAATGCCAGAAGAAAAAGAAACTTGGTTTGGTTTTAGACCTTGTACACCGTCTGGAATGCCAATAATTACGCGAGACAAAAAAATAAAAAACTTAACTTTGGCAACAGGACACGCGATGATGGGATTAAGTTTAGCACCGGCAACAGGAAAACTGGTTTCGGAGATTATTTCGGAGAAAACCACATCGGTCAATACAGAAATGTTTCAATTATAATTTTATGAGATACGAATCCATATCACCTTCTTTATTCATCGAAAACAGAAAACGTTTTTCTGAAAAAATAAATCCAAGCACCATTACGGTTTTGGTTTCTAATGATGTAATGCCCAACAATGCAGATGATGTAATGGGATTTGCTCAAAATAACGATTTATTTTACCTGTCGGGAATTGATCAGGACGAAACTATTTTGGTTATTTGTCCGGATGCCTACAAAGAAGAAAATCGAACTATTTTATTTATAAAAGAAGTAAACGAGCACACCAAACTTTGGGATGGTGATTTTTTGACCAAAGAAGAAGCTTCAGCAATTTCGGGTATAAAAAACATAAAATGGGTTCATGAATTCGAAAAGACTTTACAGCTTTTTGCTTTTGAGGCCGATGCTTTTTATTTGGGTCATAATGAACACATCAAAAGAGTAACCGCCGAAATGACGACTCGTCAAGATCGAATGATTCAATGGTGTAAAGAAAAATATCCATTGCATCAATACTACAGAGCAGCAAAAATTACACGTGAATTACGCCCTATAAAATCTACGGAAGAAGTTGCTCTTATAGAAAAAGCTTCTGAAATCAGCGTGAAAAGTTTTGAACGTCTTTTAAAAGCAGTTAAACCAAACATTAAAGAGTTTGAATTAGAGGCTGAACTGATTTATGAAGTGATTAAAAATGGCGCTTCTCGTCATGCTTTCCGACCTATTATCGCTTCTGGAAAAAATGCCTGCGCTTTGCATTACAATACTAATGATGCCGTTTGCAAAGAAAATGATATGATCTTAGTCGATTTTGGTGTTTGTTATGCCAACTACAATTCAGATACAACAAGATGTGTTCCTGTAAATGGTGTTTTTTCACCTCGTCAGCGCGAAGTATATTCATCTGTTCTGCATTGTTTAAAAGAAGGTTCAAAACTACTAAAACCAGGCATACGTCATAGCGATTACGAAAAGCAAATGGCAGCTTTAATCGAACAGGAATTAATTAAATTAAAACTGATTACTCCTGAAGATATTGCCAACCAAAATCCTGATTATCCGGCTTACAAAAAATATTTTATGCACGGAACGGCTCATCATTTAGGTCTTGATGTTCACGATGTTGGATTGTATTCCCGCCCGTTAGAAAAAGGAATGGTATTGACCTGCGAACCCGGAATTTATATTAGAGAAGAAGGAATTGGCTGTCGATTAGAAAACGATTACCTGCTTACAGAAGATGGAAACATAAATCTTTCGGAAGCATTGCCTATTGAAATTGCAGATATCGAAAAATTGATGCAACACAAATAGTTTCTTTTAAGTCCCAGAGGGTAGTATCATTAAGTTAAGAAACAAAATCGCAAAGTTTTGTCATTTCGACGAAGAAGAAATCTTCATGAGAAGCTCGACAAAGATTGGATTCTCGTTGCGGAGTTACTTGCGAAGATTTCTTCTTCGTCGAAATGACAATATTATACTTAAAATTTAATCACATTGTCCCGTTGGGACTTTAAATTTATCATCATAAAAAAACAGTTACAAGAGCAATTTTGTAACTGTTTTTTTTTATTCTGAAAATGAAATTTTTATACTTTTTTAATGTCTCGGCTATTGTGACCAAATGTCTTCAAGTTTTAAAACATATAAAACAACAACATCTTTAAGCAAATAAATACTTACAACTGCAAAATAACAAAATAAACAATACGCAAAACACGATAATATAATCTGATTTTATGATAATATATTGGCATAAAAAAAACCATAAATGCAAAATATTTGCACCTACTAATCATAAAATCATAATATGAGAATTAACCTTTATTTTAGAAAGATTGCGATACTCTTTTTTGTATTTGCAACGCAGCTAATCTTTGCCCAGGAAAGAATAGTGACAGGAGTTGTTACCGATGATGCAGGACTGCCTTTACCAGGCGTAAGTGTATCCATCAAAGGAACCAAAACAGGAACACAAACAGACTTTGACGGCGCTTTTTCCATCAGCGCATCTGCAAACCAAGTTTTAACATTTAACTATATAGGACTGAAAGCTCAGGAAGTACCAGCATCTACAAACAAAATAAATATTAAAATGTCTGGAGGTTCAACGTCACTTCAAGAAGTTGTAGTAACCGCTTTAGGTGTTAAAAGAGAGAAAAAATCTCTTGGTTATGCTACTCAGGAAGTCAAAGGCGAAGATTTGACAAGAGTTAACAGCGGAAACGTTGCCAACTCTATTTCGGGAAAAGTGGCTGGTGTTGACATTAGAAGAAATAACAACATTGGCGGATCAACAAATGTTATTATTCGTGGATCGTCTTCTCTTACAGGAAACAACCAAGCTTTATGGGTTGTAGACGGAATTCCTTTAAATAACGACAACACAAATTCAATCGAACAAAAAATTGGCGGAAATACTGGTGGATACGATTATGGAAATGCGGCATCAGATATAAACCCTGACGATATTGAATCTATGAACGTTTTAAAAGGTGCTGCGGCTTCTGCTTTGTACGGTTCTAGAGCGGCAAATGGTGTTATCCTTGTTACATTAAAAAAAGGAAGCAAATCTAAAGGCGGACTAGGAATTACTTTTACAAGCGGAGTAAATGTTGGATCTGTAGACAAAAAAACATTACCAGAATACCAAAATCAATACGGAAGCGGATATGGTGATTTTTATGGAACTGTAGATTTAGGCAGCGGTACACACCCTTACGCAGCGACAGATGATGCGTCTTGGGGACCAAAATACGACCCAAATTTATTGGTTTACAACTGGAACTCTTTTTACCCAGAATTACCTACATATGGTATTGCAAAGCCTTGGGCACCTGTAAAAAAGAATCCAAACAGTTTTTACCAAAAGAGTCTTACGTATACGAACAACATCGCTGTTTCGGCATCAAATGAAAATGGAGATTTTAGATTTGGATATACAAACTATAACCAAACGCAAGGAATACTTCCAAACAGCAGTAACAAAAAAGACAACTTTAATTTTTCATCAAGCTACAAACTTAGTTCAAAAACAAAAATTTCTGCTTCGGCAAATTACTTGAAAGCATACGCTAAAGGAATGAACGAAACAGGTTACGGAGATGGTGGAAATAACTACTTGAGCAGTGTAAGACAATGGTACAATATGAGTGCTGATTTTCAGGATTTAGAAGATGCTTACAATTTAACTAAAAGAAACACAACATGGAGTGTTGGCGGACCAACGGACTTAAGCGTTCAGTTTCATGACAACCCATACTTTCAGCGTTACAACAATTACAACTCTTTAAACAGAGATCGTTTCTTTGGTAATTTTGCATTAAGTACAGATGTAGCAAGCTGGTTAAACATTGTAGGTAAAGGATCTGTTGATTACTACACTCAATTGCAAGAAGAACGTATTGCTGTAGGTTCTAAAAGAACAGCCAATATGTTAGGACAGTATTCTAGATATGACAAAACATTTCGTGAGATCAATTTAGATTTAATCTTAAACTTTAAAACTGATATTACCGAAACAATCAAATTTTATGGATTATTAGGAGGTAATACAAGACGCTCAGTAAATAGTAATACTTATGCCAGAACCAATGGAGGTTTAATTGTTCCTGGTAAATACATGTTAAGCAACACGATTGCTCCTATTAACTATCCTGACGAGTTTTACGAAACAATAGGTACAAACAGTGTTTATGCAAATGCCACTTTCAATTTTAATGAAACCTTTTTTGTTGAAGGTTCATATAGAGTAGATCAATCTTCGACACTTCCTAAGAAAAACAATACTTATACTTATCCATCTATTACTGGAACTTACATTTTCAGCAAACATCTTAATGCAGACTGGTTATCTTTTGGAAAACTTCGCTTAAACTATGCAGAAACTGGTAACGACGCTGAGTTTGCTGTTATTCAATCAACGTTTGCAAAAAACAGCAATTTTGGTCCTGATGGAATTCGTTTTTCAAATGAAAACAACAAAAGCAATTCTAACTTAAAAAGTGAGCTTACAAAAGGTGTTGAGGCCGGTGTTGAGCTTAAATTCTTAAAAAACAGAATTGGTTTAGATTTTTCATACTACAAAACCAACACTACAAACCAAATTTTATCTATTGAAGTTCCTGTACAAACAGGTTACAGCAGACAATGGATTAATGGCGGGAATGTTGAAAACAAAGGTTATGAACTTTCGTTGAATGTGATTCCGTTTCAAACCAAAGACTTTTCATGGGAAGCCAGAATCAACTGGGCATCTAACAAAAACAAAGTTATTGATCTAAATGGTGCTGAAAGACTTTCGATAAGTTCATTTCAAGGTGTAGGATACATCGCTGAGGTTGGAAAACCAATTGGTCAGTTCATCGGAAGAGGATTTAAATATCTAGATGGCGAAAGAGTTGTAAAAGCAAATGGTTTATATGAAGTAGTAGCCGGAGCAACAATTGGTGACGTAAATCCTGACTGGACAGGCGGTATCAACAACGTTTTCCGTTACAAAGATTTCGCATTCAACTTCTTGATAGACATGAAAAAAGGCGGAAGCGTATGGTCTCTAGATCAACAATATGGTCATACTACAGGTATTTACCAAAGCACAGTTGGAAACAATCACTTAGGAAACCCTGTAAGAAATTCAATTGCTGATGGAGGTGGAATTATTCTTCCGGGTGTAAAAGCAGATGGAACACCAAATACAACAGTTGTTCCTGCTGATTACAATACTTACAACTCGATGCCTCAAGAAGCTTATGTTTACGACGCTTCTTATGTAAAATTACGTGAAGTAGGTTTAAGCTATAAATTCCCTTCAAAATACCTGACACACACTTTTATCAACAGTCTTGTTTTTGCAGTAAATGGAAGCAATTTATGGATTATCCACAAAAATCTTCCTTATGCTGATCCAGAAGCTGGAACATCATCTGGAAATATGCAAGGTTTTCAAACTGGAGTATTACCAACAACAAAAGAGTACAACTTTAACATCAAAGTTCAATTCTAAAAACAAACAAAATGAAAAAAATAACAACCATACTCCTTGCCGGAATATTGCTAAGTTCTGCTGTTTCTTGCGAAGACATCGACAGATTAAACGAGAATACAAAAGCATATACCTCAGCCCTACCAGGAAGTTTAATGACAAGTTCTCAAGTAAATTATTCTTATTTCTTGACTAATGCTTCTGTTAATGATAATAACTTTAGAGGTTATGCACAGCATTGGACTACATCGACTTATACAGACGAAGTAAATTACAATCAAGCTAAGAGAAACTTAGGCAACTCTCATTCTGTAATACTTTACAGAGATGTTTTGCAGGATTTCGTAATTGCAAAAAAGAAAATAACAGAAGAGCAGGCTTTAGGTCCTGTTGAAGCAGCAGTTAAAAAAAATAGAATTGCTATTTTGGAAGTTCAAATTATAATGGCTTACCAAACACTAGTAGATCTTTTTGGAAACATTGTATATTCAGAAGCTTTAGATATAGAAAAATATCCAAATCCAAAATACGACGATGCAAAAACAGTTTATTTAGATTTAGCAGCACGTTTAGATGCTGCGATTGCAGATATGGATAGCAGTTATGACAGTTTCGGATCAGCTGATCTTATTTACAAAGGAAAAGTGTCACAATGGAAAAAACTAGCCAATAGCGTTAAACTAAAACTAGGAATGCACTTAGCCGATGTTGACGCTGCCAAAGCTAAAGCAATGGTAGAATCTGCGTACAGCTCAGGCGTAATTGGGAATAATGCTGAAAATGCTTTATTTCAATATTACAAAACCATAATAGATCAAAACCCATTATACAACAGTTTGGTAAACGAAAGCCAAATCATGCCGACAGAATTTTTTGTAAATGAATTAAACGGAAAATCTGACCCTAGAAGAGATATCTTTTTTAATCCTGCTTCAAAAATTGCAGGAGCTTACAAAGGCGCGCCTTATGCACAACAAGTTAGTTACAAAAACTTTTCGAATGTAGGTGTAAGAATAAAAGAAAGATCAAATCCAGGGGTAATCTTCGATTATACTGAAACTTGTTTTTTACTTGCAGACGCTGCCAGCAGAGGTTTTAGTGTAGGTGCTACAGCTGCAGAATATTATGAAAAAGGAATTCGTTCAAGTATGGATTACTGGGGAGTTTCAAATGCTGACACTAATACTTACCTAGCTAGAACAGATGTTGCTTATGCAACTGCCTTTGGAACTGATAAACAAAAAATAGCGTATCAGCTTTGGATTGCGTACTACAACCGTGGTTTTGAAGCTTGGACAGAATACAGAAGATTAGACTTCCCTATTTTAGTTGCACCAATAACAGCAGTTACTGAAGCTGAAGGAAAAGTACCCGTAAGAAACATTTATTCTTTATTTGACGCTACTTTAAATACAGCAAACTACAATGCAGCCGCAACAGCAATTGGCGGTGATAAAATGACAACAAAATTATTCTGGGATAAGTTTTAATTTGAATTAGTAAGCAATTTAATATCTCATTGAATTGAAGCAGGCGCCTTAAAAACGCCTGCTTTTTCTTTGGAATAAACTGAAATATTAGATTTTCTGCAGAAATCTAAAAACAAGACAAAAACAAAACAATGACACATCTAATTAACTGAATAAAAACACATAACATAATTTTAAAGTTAATTTTAAGATAATTTCATATCATAACCGAATAAAATAGTATAAGTATCTCATTTCATATAAAAATACCTTTGGTTCAACTAAACAAATACCTACATTTATGAAAACAAAATTATTTTTATTCGCATCGTTACTTATGATGCTCAAAATGAACGCTCAAGGTCTTCCCTGTCGGACGAGCGAGGAGAACGAAAAAATCTACAAATCAAATCCTCATGCACTAAAAGAAAAACAAGACTTTGATACTTTTAGTAAAAACTTTAGTGCAGCCAGAAAATCAAAAACTGGTAAAATGGCCGAAACCTCATACGTCATTCCAGTTGTCTTTCACATTTACGGCGATGTTCAAAGCGGAAAAACAGTTACCTATCAAAAAATAGTAAACCATTTACAACATCTTAATGATGATTTTAACGGCCGTAATACCGACTATCAAACGGTTGATCCTTTTTTTCAAGCCAGAAGAGGTACTTTAAAAATCGAATTTAAACTTGCCAAAATCGATCCAAACGGCGGCTGTACTTCGGGAGTTGTATTTCATCCTGCTAAAAACGGTTTTGGTAACGGCGGTGGTTACGACGATCAAATTGCAGCCGATGCTTGGGACAATACAAAATACATGAACGTTTACATTCAAAACGATTTATACGCAGATGGCGCTTTAAACAATTCGGGGGTTGCGTGGTATCCTGACTCTGGAATGACTGCCAGTAATACCGCAAGGGTTGTTTTTAATGGAGCTTATCTTTATGACAACTCCTACAGCACAGAATTTTCGGCTACGCTTACTCATGAATTCGGGCATTTCTTGAACCTAATTCACACTTTTGAAGGAGGTTGTACAGGTACTGATGAGGTAGACGATACTCCTCTTGAAGACGGAAAACATACTCTAGCTTGCACTCAAGGCACAAACTGCAACGGAGACCGAGTTAACAATGAAAACTACATGGGGTATAATGGAGCACAAGGTTGTTACAAAATGTACACTCAAGGACAAATTGACCGAATGGTTGCAGCTTTAGAACATCCGGCAAGAAAATCACTTTGGCAGGCAAGCAACCTTATTGCTACTGGAGTAAACGCTACTGGAGGTTTATTAACTGTAAACACGAGTTCGTTTAAAGAAGCTGTCTCTAATAATGGTGCTTTTGATACAGCATCAGTCGTAACACTTTCTGGAAAAACATTTGCACTTTCTTCTGGAACAATGACTTCTGGAACTCACTTTTCTCACACTTTTCCAGCAGGAATTACACCTGTAATCACTGTTAATTCAAACTCACAATTAACGGTAACTTTAACTGGAAACGCTGTAAATCATCAAACTGCCAATAATACAAAAGGCGCTATCACATTTTTACCTGCCGCTTTCACAGGCGGAACTGCAGATTTAACTTGTACCAGCTTAAACTACGACTTTAAGTTTGTAGATCCTTATGGTATTTTCTTTGTCGATATGCCAGACGCAACAGCATCTGCAGCTCAAACTTGGAAAGCATTTAAAATAAACAAAGGCGATGATCCCGCTTTTGGTTCCTGGAGATATACTGCCAACGCTTTAAAAATTGAAACTTACGCCAAAAAATTAGTGTGCGAAGCTGGAACAAGAAACATTACACTGCTTCCTGCTAATTCTCCTATAAGCGCTTCAAGTAATTTTACAGCTCCAGGTGCTTATCCAAATCAGTTAGATTTACGCACAGCAACATATACTAATTGGGACGGAAAAACTGGATATGTTGGTTTCGATTATCTTATTGATGGTTTAACTTGTTATGGCTGGTTTAAAGTTACTGTTGATGCAAATGGTGACGGTTTCAGCATTACTGAATATGCTTATAATACACAGCCAGGAGCTGCAATTTATACTGGAATGACTCCAAAAACAGCGGTAGTTCTTTCTACTGATACTTTGTATGAAGCAGATGCTAATGATGGAGCTATTACCACAAATGCAGTAATTTCATTGTCTACAAATAATGGAACTTTTACAAAAAGCACTGGCACTTTTACCGCAAATACAGACTACACTATTACTGGCGTTCCAGCAGGTTTAACAGCAGTTTTAACCTTGCAGAGCAACTCAAAAACGGCTCTTACTTTTACAGGAAAAGCAAGTTCACATTTACCAGCCAATGATGCTGCAGTAATTGTAACCTTTAAAGATGCTGCCATTACAGGCGGAATAGCAACGCTTGACAATGCTGCAAAAACCATAAATCTAAAATTCGAATCTCCTTACGGAATCTATTATGTAAACAATCCAGATTACGTTGCTTCACCAGCATCGGTTTGGCAATATTTTGATTTAGGAATCGGCGACAATACAGAGTATGGCGCGTGGCAATATGCGGCTAATGCTTTAAAAATTGAAACGTATGGCAAACGACTGGTTACTGAAACTGGAACACGAAACATTACTAAAATCGCTGCAGGAACATCAATAGGCGCAACAAGCAACTTTACGGCTCCAGGTGCATATCCGAATCAATTGGATTTACGTACAGCAGCTTACACTGCTTGGGACAATCAAACGGCTTATGTAGGTTTTGAATACAGCAGAAGAGGCAGAACTTGCTACGGATGGTTTAAGGTAAAAGTAACAGCAAACGGAGATGGTTATACAATTTCAGAGTTTGCTTATAACACACAGCCAAATCAAGCTATTATTGCAGGAGCAACAGGCGGAATAACTGTTGCTGCTCCAACAAATTTAGTTGCAACAGCAAATTCAACCAATCTTCAAGCTGTTTTAACATGGGCAGATAATGCCACTAACGAAACAGGATATACTGTAGAAAGAGCTTCAGCAGATGGTATTTACAGCAGCATTGCAACCTTAGGCGCCAATGTGGTTACGTATACTAATACTGGATTAACAGCTGGAAATACTTATACGTACAGAGTTAAAGCCATTGCTAATGCTGTTTCTTCAGATTATTCAAATGTCGCAACTGCTGTTATCGAAGCTGCATCGGCTTATTGTACAGCGCAAGGAAGCAATTCATATGAATATATCAAAGATGTTACGATTGGAAGTTTTACAACTACATCTGGTGCAGATGCTTCTGGTTACGGAAATTATACTTCTAAAAACATAACATTAACGCCTAATACTAGCGCTGCAGTAAGCCTAACTCCAGGCTTTTCAGGTTCTAACTATTCAGAATCTTGGGGAATTTGGATTGATTACAACAAAAACAACATTTTTGAACCTTCTGAAAAAGTAATTAACGGACTTTCGTCAACAGGTACAGTTACTGGTAATTTTACAGTTGCAGATGGAACTGGAACAACAAGAATGCGTATTGTAATGAAATACAACGGAAATCCTGCAACGCCATGCGATAATATTGGCGACGGTGAAGTTGAAGATTACACGGTAACTTTTGGAGCTTCAAACCCTAATCCGGTTACTTTAAATACACCGACAAATATTGGAAATTCAGGCGTTTATTCATCAGGATTCTATGCTTCTTGGACTGAAGTTGCGAATGCTACAAGCTATGAAGTACAATTGTACAAAGCTTCAACTGGATGGGCAACTACAGGAACTTCAACTACTTATTATTTATGGATTCCGAAACAAGGAACTGAAACGGCTTACCGATTTAGAGTAAGAGCAGCAAATACATCTGGAACGAGCGCTTGGAGTAATTATCTGGACATCAATCTGCCGCTTTCTGGAGCTGAAGGCAATGATATTTTAACAGGTAAAAAATCATTCTCAATGTTCCCGAACCCAGCAACTGATGTTGTAAATTTCAATTTTGAAAACGTAAATGTTGCAACTGCTGTAATTACGATTTACAATAATGTTGGTGCCATAATTGACACCGTTCGCAACACATCAAGCTATACCTTAAAGAATGTACCAACTGGTATTTATCATGTAGTACTTACTGATGGTAATTTCACTCAGAGAAAAAAACTAATCGTTAAGTAATCCTAAAAAATAATTACAATAAAATTCTAAAAAACAAAACCGCTGAGAGAGATTCTTTCAGCGGTTTTTCATTTTATACCATTAATCATAAAGACTTCATGCAAAACAATATAATTTAAACACTAATTTTTACGAATTAATTTGTGTTTGTTGTACTTAATACCCAAATGGATTTTCAACACTTTCCATTGGCGTTGTAAACCATTTTGGCCCGTTTTCTGTCATGTAAAAATGGTCTTCGTGACGAATTCCGAATTTTCCTGGAATACAAATCATTGGTTCGTTACTAACCACCATTCCTTCAAGAAGCTCAATTTTACTGCCTCTTACTAAATATGGATATTCATGAATATCTAAACCTGTTCCGTGCCCAACTCTATGCGGCAATCCCGGTAAGTTATAATCTGGACCTAAACCTGCTTCTACCAATGTTTTTCTAGCTGCATCATCAACAGATCCGCATGACGCTCCTATTTGAGCCGCTTCAAAAGCCGCATGCTGCGCTGCTCTTTCTAAATTCCAAATCGTTTTATATTCTTCAGACGGAGTTCCGTATGAATACGATCTGGTAATATCCGAGATATACCCTTCTAATTTACAACCCGTATCTATAATTACCGCCCCATTTTCTTTTAAATCCTGAGGTACAGAAACACCATGCGGATATTGTGTATCATCAGCAAATAAAACAATACAAAAATAAGAACCAGAAACAGCACCTGCTTTTATGTGCGCTTCATTTATAAATTTAGTAACCTCAGCAGCCGTAATTCCAGGTCTTAAAATTTTTGCAGCTGCACGTTGTACAACCATTGTAATATCTTTTGCTCTTTGAATAATTGCAATTTCGTTAGCCGATTTTTGCATACGACAAGCTGATGTAATAGA
Source organism: Flavobacterium sp. YO12 (assembly GCF_004119495.1). Taxonomy (GTDB): domain Bacteria; phylum Bacteroidota; class Bacteroidia; order Flavobacteriales; family Flavobacteriaceae; genus Flavobacterium. The sequence goes on along the minus strand of NZ_NRQU01000039.1, from coordinate 25,340 downwards.
AAGTGCATTGACAATAGCATAAGACTGATTTGTTTTTACCACACCATCAACCAAAAAATAAGGAGCCGACTCGTCTATTGCAATATTTCCGTTTAGGATATTTTTACCTTTCAATAATTCTCCCATCAAAGCATAAGGAGATTCGTGCTCTTCCCAACAATTAATTTTTCCGTTTAATTGCATGTATTTTTTAAAAGTACCTTCTTCAAACTTTGGAACAATATAATCCAGTGTTCCATCATCGTACAATAAAGCGCCCACCATTCTTTCTGACGGATTCCATTTCGTTCCCGTAAAATAATAAAGGTTTGTTCCTGCATTAACGTACAGCACTTTTACGTTGCTGTCTTTCATAATCGTAACTGCTTTTTTTAAACGCGCCGAATATTCTTCTAGCTGAATTGGCTTTACATCCAATGTCATATTTTCGATTTTCTCTAACTCCGTAGCAGCAGTTGAGCCTCCTATACCAATTGTCATTTTATATATTTTTTAAAAATTGATTAATTAAATTATCTAAACCCGTTGGGCGCGATTACTTTCAACACATAGAAACATAGCTTTTTTGTCGCGTAAAAAGGCGTTTCACTTTACATGAATGCACATAGAGACTCTATGTGTAAATGATGTGTCATTTATTTTAATCTTTTATCCAATAAAATAAACCTATGTTTCTATGTGTTAAATAATTTTAAGCAATTATGCTAAACTTTTTAATTATCTAAGTATAAAGCCATTTTTCATAGGATCTTTTGGATCTATTAAAAATGTGTTTACTCCGGTTACAAAAGCTGTTCCTTCTACTTGCGGAATTACCGCTTTAAAAGGGCCAAATTTCTCTTCTCTAACAAGAGATCCTGTAAAAGTACTTCCTGTTATGCTTTCTATTGTAATAAATTCATTCAAATTTATGGCATTTCTAGCATTTTCAATCGCAATTCTTCCAGAAACACCGGAACCAGTTGGAGAACGATCAACTTCTCCATCGGCAAAAACACAAACGTTTCGACTGTGATTAGAAATATGCTGTGGTTCATCAATAAAAATAGTGCCGTATAAAAAACTCAAATCCTCCTCAAACGGATGCTGAATTTCTTTATCCTGATCCATTACCGCATGTTTTATATCGACGCCATTTTGAATAATCGTACGGTAATTTTCTTCGGTTAAACCAAAATTCAAATGCGTATTTTTCCTCAAATCAACATAAGCATAAAAAGCGCCGCCATAAGCCAAATCATAAACAACATTGCCAACGCCCTGAACATTTACAACACGATCTAAACCTACAACAAAACTAGGTACGCAATGAAACCTCACTCCTGTTACTTCTCCATTTAAAATGTTTACAAACGAAAAAATTCGACCACACGGAGCATCAATTTTCAATTCATTCTCACCTTCTTTTATTGAAATCCAATTCATTTTTGCTGCCAAAGTGCTTATCGCAATAACCGCATGACCGCACATACTGCTGTATCCTTCATTATGCATGAAAAGAATACCAAAATCGGCATCATCATCATTTGGCGGAAGCAAAATACAACCGTACATATCAGCATGACCGCGAGGTTCAAACATCAATGCTGTTCTTAAATAATCGTAGTTTTCTTTTATATCTCTTCGGTATTCTAAAACAGTATTTCCTTTTAATTTTGGAAAACCAGAAACAATCACACGCAACGGCTCACCGCCTGTATGCATATCAATTGTTTTTATCTGCAGTACATCTGCCTCTGCTTTATAATCAATATTATTACAAATATTTTGGTAGGTTTTAGACATTTTTTTGTGTTTTTAAATTATACTCTTCATAAAAATATCCAGCTGCAACAAGATCTTCTAAGGCGTGTCCAACGGATTTAAAATAGGTAATTTCAGTATCAGATGTTCTGCCCGCTTTTGTATTGCCGCACAGTTCAAACAAATCTGCTTTGATTGTTTCTTTGGTGATAATTCCACTTGTCAACGGAATCAAAATATCGCCGCTTTCCTTAAGTCCGCCTTGATAAGTATCCAAAAATATACTCGATTTTAAAACAGCTTCATCGTCTGCTTCACGCATATCTTTTTTATATGCGCCAACCAAATCTAAATGCTGTCCTGCTTTCAGCCATTTTCCAAAAACAAGCGGAACAGGCGATAAAGTTGCTGCCGAAATAATATCTACTTGAGAAATAACTTCTTCAACAGTTGAAACTGGTTTACAGATAAGCGAAGAATTTTTAACTGCATCGCAAACCAATTGTGCTTTTTCTATAGTTCTTCCCCAAACATAGACCTCTTTTATAGGTCTTACGCTTGCATGCGCCTGAATCAAATTTATGGCTAATGCTCCTGTTCCAATCATCAGCATAGAAGAAGACTCTTTTCGAGAAAGATAACTGCTTGCCAATGCAGATGTCGCTGCGGTTCGTTTTCCTGTTAATGATTTTGCATCAAGAATTGCTTTTATGTTTCCTTTATGTCCATCGAGATAAATATAAGTTCCTTGTATTGAAGGCAAATCATATTTACCATTATTAGGACTTACGGTAACTATTTTTACTCCTAAATCTTTACCTGCTTGAAACGCCGGCATTAGCAATAATGTCGAATCTTTCTCTTCTGCGGGATTAGGATAATCATGATGATGACGCATAGGAACTTGGATTGCCGAAGTCGAAAACCCAGCTCGAAGTCTTTCTATAAGTTCTTTAAAATTACATTTTTCTTCAATGAAATGATCTGAAATAAGTTGTATAGGTTCCATGTATTTTGTTGAAATTTTACTAAAAATAGAAGATTATTTTATGATAATACTATTTCACTTAAAATCAGATAACATACACCAACTTAAGGTTAATATAGTACAAATTGATTAGGCTTTATGAGCCTATTTTTATAAAAAACAATTTTAAAAAATAATGAAAAAGTTAAAACACATTTTAGTAGTACTGACTGTTTCCTTGACATTCTGTACTAGTTTTGCTCAAACTGAAACCACAGCTCAAACGAGCTTAGAAGGCAAATTGAAGGAATTATTTCCGGATGCTGCTATTACAAAAACTAAAAATCTTGACGGTTTTAGCGAGTCGTATCAATTAGTTCTTAACGAACCTTTAGACTACAATAATCCGAAAAAAGGAACTTTTAAACATTATGTTTATTTATCGCATTTAGATTTTAAAAGTCCAATGGTGATTGAAACTGAAGGTTATGCAGCACGCTATAAAAAAACGGAGCTGAGTTCTTTACTGCATACGAATCAGGTAATTGTTGAATATCGTTTTTACGGAAACTCGAGACCAAACCCAATTCAATGGGAATATTTAACCAATGATCAAGCGATCGAAGATTATCATTCGATTGTAACAAAATTGAAACAATTGTATACAGGAAAATGGATTTCGACTGGAATTAGTAAAGGCGGAGAAACGACCTTAATTTACAAATCGAAATATCCTAATGATATTGATGTTGCGGTTCCGTATGTGGCTCCTTTAATAAACACACAGGAAGATCCTAGAATCGAACAGCATCTGGCAACTGTAGGAACTGCAGAATGCCGTAAAAAAATAGTTGATTTTCAGCGTACTTTATTACAAAACAGAACAGCACTTCTTAAAGAAATAAAAGCGTATGCTGAACAAGAAAAAATGACTTTTACTGAGGTTTCTTTTGATGAAGCTTTAGAATATGGCGTTCTTGAATTTCCTTTTTCGTTCTGGCAATGGGGAGGAAAATGTGAAGATATTCCCAACAACACAGCATCATCAAAAACGCTGTTTGATTATATGAACAAAATTGTTGGAATTGGTTATTACAACGACAAAAACTATTATGATTTATTACCGTCGTATTACCAGCACATGAGCGAACTAGGGTATTACGGATTTGATTTTACACCGGTTAAAGATTTATTGACGACTGTAAAAAGCACTTCAAACAATCGTTTTGCTCCAAAAGATGTTCGAATAACCTACAATCCAAAATACATTAAAAAAGTGAGGGATTATGTAGAAACGAAAGGTTCAAAAATACTTTACATTTATGGAGGCTATGACACTTGGGAATCTTGTTCTCCAACTCCTAATTCAAATCTTGATGCTTTAAAAATGGTTTTAGCCGGCGGCAGTCATGCCACTAGAATAAAAAACTTTTCAGAGCAGGATCAAGACAAAATAATGAATACACTGACAAGATGGTTAACAGAACAACCAAACTTAAACTAAAAAATGTGGCTGAAGAAAACTTTCTTCAGCCACATTATATAGACATGACTATTACAAATCAATTTTGAACACAAATTGCACCAATTTACACCAATTTTAATAGTTTAATCTTGTTTGTGAAATTAATTTCACAAACAAGTTAGTGACAATTAGTGCAATCTGTGTTGCTTTTTTATTGTCTCTACAAAACAACTCTAGTGAGCGTTTTTTAATTTATTATACGGGCACATTTTTTTCAAAAGCTGAACCAAATGAGAAGAAAGAATCTGTGCTTCCTACGCCTTCAATTTGATGAATTTGCTCGTATAAAATTTTACGAAGTTCTTCATTATTATAGGACACAATTTTTATAAATAAAGCATATTTTCCAGAAACCCAATGGCATTCGATTACTTCAGGAATTTCTTTCAATTTTTCAGCAATTGAGTAAGAAAAACGCGCTTCTTTAGTAACAATCCCTGTATAGGTAACCGTTTCATAACCAAGTTCTTTGGCATTCAGTTTTACCGAAAATCCGGTAATAATTCCAGACTCCTGCAATTTTCTGACCCTTAAATGTACGAGCGAGTTTGATATGTTTAATTCTTTAGCTAAATCAGAAAATGGCACTCTTCCGTTTTCACTAAGTTTTTTGATGATTTCTTTATCTAAATAGTCAGTATTTTCATTGTTTTTTGTACTTGCCATGGCTCATTTTTTTGGATTGATTATACTATTTTGACAATTCTAAAGCTGATTCCAGCATTTAAAGTGTCAAAATTACAAAAAAACAATCACGAAATGTCTAATTATTAATAATCACGTACACACATTGTTATAATAACACCATTTTATATAGATTTGTGTCATAATCACACATTTTTAACAGAACCAAAATGAATAAAGATCAACTACTTACAAAACTATGGGAGCAGTATGCTGCTATCACTCCATCAGCAAAAAAAATTCATGAATTATTAGAAGAAAAAGGTGAAGTAATAAAAAATGACCATATCGCAATTCGAACTTTTAATGATAAACGTATTAATATAGAGGTATTAGAAAAACCTTTCTTAAATGTTGGTTACGAAGCAAAAGGAGAATACAATTTTGAAACTAAAAAATTATTTGCCAAGCATTATGAACACGCTACAGATAAAGACGCCCCAAGAATTTTTATTTCTGAATTGGAATTAGAAAAATGTTCTGCTGAATTGCAGGAAACTGTAAAAGACATTTTGAACAGCTGTGATGATGATACCTTCAAAAATCCTGAACTAGTTTTAAGCGGTTCTGTTTGGAAGGCAAATTCACAGAAAATCTATAAATCATTATTAAGTGAATCTGAATATGCAGCTTGGATGTACGTTTACGGTTTTAGAGCCAATCACTTTACTATAAATACCAATGCTTTAAAAGATTTTGAAACATTAGAGGAGCTGAACACTTTCTTAGAAAACAACGGCTGGAAATTGAATGAGTCTGGCGGAAAAATTAAAGGTACTCCAGAACAATTATTAGAGCAATCGAGCACATTGGCAGATTTGTATACAATTGATTTTGAAGAAGGAGCTCTGGAAATTCCATCTTGCTATTATGAATTTGCACTTCGTTACCCAATGTCTAACGGAGAATTGTATCAAGGATTTGTTGCTTCATCTGCCGATAAAATATTTGAAAGCACAGATGTTAAACTGCAAAAATCTTAAGATTCAGATTGATTCACAGCAATCTACCCTATCAAAAAATCAACTTCTTATAATCCCCAATAAGAGTTGAATAACATATCAAAAAAGGTCAAAATGACAACAACAGAATTACAATTTGGAATAAAAGAAGCTTTAGACCAATTAGGCATAAAGGAAATTAACGAAGGAACGTCAACAGGATTAAATAACTTTTCGAACGGAGAAATACTAGAAAGTTTTTCTCCTGTTGACGGACAATTAATTGCTAAAGTTAAAACTTCGACAGCAGCAGATTACGAGAAAGTAATGGAGGCAGCTACAACCGCTTTCAAAACATTTCGAGTAATGCCGGCACCTCAACGTGGTGAAATTGTACGTCAGTTTGGCGAAAAGCTGCGTAAAAATAAAGAAGTTTTAGGTAAACTGGTTTCTTATGAAATGGGAAAATCATTGCAGGAAGGTTATGGCGAAGTGCAGGAAATGATCGATATCTGCGATTTTGCAGTAGGACTTTCGCGTCAGCTTCATGGCTTGACTATGCATTCTGAGCGTCCTGGACATAGAATGTACGAGCAATACCATTCTTTGGGTGTCGTTGGAATTATTTCGGCATTTAATTTCCCTGTAGCGGTTTGGGCTTGGAACACAGCACTGGCTTGGATTTGTGGTGATGTTTGCGTTTGGAAACCCTCTGAAAAAACACCTCTTTGCGGAATTGCTTGTCAAAACATTATTGCCGAGGTTATCAAAGAAAACAATCTTCCTGAAGGGATTTCATGTTTGATCAACGGCAATTATAAAATTGGTGAAATACTAACAAATGATAGCCGTATTCCGTTAATTTCCGCAACAGGTTCTACTCGCATGGGTAAAATAGTCGCACAGACTGTTGCAGGACGTTTAGGGAAATCGTTATTAGAATTGGGCGGAAACAATGCTATTATTGTAACTCCGGATGCTGATATTAAAATGACAGTTATTGGTGCTGTTTTTGGCGCTGTAGGAACTGCAGGTCAAAGATGTACATCTACACGTCGATTAATTATTCACGAAAGTATTTATGATAAAGTAAAAGATGCAATCGTTTCGGCTTATAAACAATTACGTATTGGAAATCCTTTGGACGAAAAGAATCATGTTGGGCCATTAATCGACAAACAAGCTGTCGAAATGTACAACTATGCTCTTGAAAAAGTAGTTGCCGAAGGAGGTAAAATTCTAGTGGATGGCGGCGTACTTTCTGGCGAAGGATACGAAAGCGGCTGTTATGTAAAACCTGCAATTGCTGAGGCAGATAATTCATTCGAAATCGTACAGCACGAAACTTTTGCTCCTGTATTGTATTTACTTAAATACTCAGGAACCGTTGAGAATGCAATCGCTGTTCAAAATGGTGTTGCGCAAGGATTATCATCGGCAATTATGACCAATAATTTAAGAGAAGCTGAACTATTTTTATCAGTTACAGGTTCTGATTGTGGTATTGCAAATGTAAATATAGGAACTTCCGGCGCTGAAATTGGCGGCGCTTTTGGAGGAGAAAAAGAAACCGGAGGAGGAAGAGAATCTGGGTCTGACGCTTGGAAAGTATACATGCGAAGACAAACCAATACAATCAATTATACTACTAGTTTACCATTGGCGCAAGGAATAAAATTTGATCTGTAAGCAAAAACTAAAAAAAACAGATTAAAAATTCATCGCATTTTATACATCAGGTTTGAAACCGAAGCCAAAAAATAAACTGCTTTTATAACAATTAAAAAAAACTAAAAAAAAGAAAAACTATCGGATTTTAATTAACCAAAAACTATCACCAAATGAAAAAACTATTAATTAGGAAGCTGAATTTTATTCCTTTACTATTATGTTTATGGCTACCAACTCTCCATTATGGTCAAGCACAAAAAAGCATAACCGGAAAAGTAACTGATGATAAAAACAATACGTTACCAGGCGTAAGCATTTCTATAAAAGATTCAAACTACAATGCTTCAACAGATTTTGATGGTAATTATACATTGACATTCCCATCAAATTTGACAAATCCTACGATCATTTATTCGTTCTTAGGATTTACTCAAAAAATGGAAACTGCAGACAACCGGACTACGATTAATGTAACAATGATGGAAGAAACCAATAAACTTAATGAGGTTATTGTAATTGGTTACGGTTCTCAGAAAAAAGGGAATGTTACGGGAGCCATTTCATCTGTTAAAAAAGAAAGTATTGAAGCAAGAGCTGCAACAAATCCTGCCGAAGCACTGCAAGGTTTAGTAGCGGGTGTGAATGTGCAAAAAAGCGGTGGCCTTGCCGGAGCTGATGTAAGGGTAAAAATACGTGGAGTAAACACCTTTGGAGCAACTGAACCGCTTTATATTATTGACGGATTTCAAGGTGATATTAAAACCATAAACCCAACAAACATCGAATCGATGGAGGTTCTTAAAGATGGAGCTGCTGCTGCTATTTACGGATCTGTTGCAGCAAATGGGGTAATTATCGTTACCACTAAAAATGGTCAAAAAGAAGGCATAAAAGTAGATTTTAGTTCGTTTTTAAGTTTAACAAATGTTGCCAACACTTTAGACTTATTAGATGCTGATGGTTATCGTACTGTACATAAAAGAATGTATGATGAGTATAACAAATATGCTACATCGCCAAAACCGCTTCCTGCTTATATTACTGCTCCATCTGATGTTAATACAGACTGGCAGGACGAAGTTTTCCGTTCTGGACTTACGCAAAATTATGGTTTAGGAGTTCAAGGAAGACAAGGCGATATTAAATTTGCTTTGTATGGTAACTACGTAAAACAAAAAGGAGTTGTAATTGATAATGATTTTGGTCAGCAAACAGCAAGTGCAAGAGTAAGTTTTAAGAAATCTATTTTTGATGTAGATGGAAAAATGGCTTATATAGCAACACAAAATGCACTGCCTAATTTTCAATTAAAAGAGGTATATACAATGGCTCCTTTAGTTCCTGTTTACGATTCAAATGAACAATATGGTTATGGATTAACAGGTAAAAATGGACTTCCAGCAGGAACAAATCCAGTAGCTGAAGAACATTTTAGAAAAAGTAATGATAACGGACAGGATTTAACAGCAAATATTGCTATTACAGCAAACATTACTTCATGGCTCAAATATAAAATTGCCTATTCTTACCACATGAAAAACAACCAGCAAATGGCTCATTTTCCACCATTTATTGCTAATCCAAAAGAAGTGCATCTTTATCCGATGCAAACAGAATTGAGATCACATTGGGATGAGCAGATCTTAGATAATATCATCACTGTTGATAAAACTTTTGGAAAACATACTTTTGGTTTAATGCTTGGTAACACCATTAATGGTCAATCATCAAACTGGAATCAAGTAAGTGTTGAAGGAAAAACAACAGACTATTCTGTAGAAAACGGAGAATTAGTATCAATCGATCGTCCGTCTGGATTTTTAGATCCAAATTTTGAAACTATCGGTGCAGGTAAAGGAGGAACTTACTCTGCCGACGGTTCAAAATTTCAATACAACCGTGTTTCATTTTTCAGCCGTTTAAACTACTCTTTCAACGATCGTTACTTACTTCAAATGACAGTTAGAAAAGATGGTTCATCTAAATTTGGAGAAGACAGCCGTTGGGGAACTTTCCCATCGATTGCTTTAGGATGGAAAATAGATCAAGAAAACTTCTTCCCAAAAGATTTTTTCATCTCAAATTTAAAATTGCGTGCAAGCTGGGGACAATTGGGTAACGAAGCTGCTTTAGGATATTACTCTGCCAATACTTTAATCAAAACTGGAAACACTTTAGGTAACGGTTATGTGCAAGGCGTTGGAAACAACCCTTGGCCTGGAAGTATTGCAACTGCATTAGAAAACAGAAACTTGCAATGGGAAACAACTGATTCTAAAAACGTTGGTATCGATTTTACGCTTAAAAATGGAAAAATCAGTGGTTCGATGAACTACTACCGCAATGTTACCGATAATTTACTGATTACAAAAAGATTAGCACCATCTGCTGGTATCGACGACCCGATCCTTAACGTTGGTAAAATCAGCAACAGCGGTTTTGAACTTGAGGTAAACTATCGTGATCAAGTTAATGAGTTTAAATACAACGTAGGTTTCAACCTTACTACACTTAAAAATAAAGTAGAGTCTTTGGCAAACGAAGGTCAAACTATTTATGGTGAAGGATTGAAATTTGGAGAAGAACATTTCCCAACACAAGCACGTGTAGGAAGTCCAATCAGTGGTTTTTACTTATACAAAACTGATGGTATTTTCCAAACTGTTGACGAAGTAAATGCCCACAGCAAAAATGGTGTTTTATTACAACCAAATGCACAGCCTGGAGATATTCGTTTTAAAGATTTAAATGGCGATGGTTCTATAGATGAAAATGACAAAGCTTACGCTGGAACAGGATTGCCAAAATTAGAAGCAAATCTAAGTTTAGGAGCGAGTTACAAAGGTTTTGACTTCTCTGCATTAATTGGAAGCGGATGGGGTAACAAACTGTATAACGGAAATAGATATTTTTACGAATCTATGAGTGCAGGAACCAATATGCTGGCTACAACTCTAAATTCTTGGACACCAGAAAACCGCAGCAACATGCCGCGTGCCGTATTGCAAGATCCTAACGGAAACAGCCGCGAATCTGATCGTTTTCTTGAAAGCGGAAACTTCGTGAGAATGCGTCAAATACAATTAGGATATACAATCCCAAGTAAAATGTTAGGTAAAGCTAAAATAGACAAACTTAGATTTTATGTAAGTGTTGAGAACCTATTTACAATCACTGATTACTCAGGTATTGATCCAGAATTTTCTCGTGCATCTGTTCTTAATACAGGTGTTGATCGTTTTGTTTATCCATTTACAAGATCATTTGTATCAGGTGTTCAATATATATTTTAATTCTATTTAAAAAAGACAAAAATCATGAACAAGATATTTTATTTATTATCCATCATAAGCTTATTCACTATTACAAGTTGTAGTGATTATCTAGACCAGCAATCTCCTGACCAGCTTACCTCGGGTAATTTCTGGAGAAATAAAGCTGATGCCGAATCTGCTTTGGCAGCAACCTATTCACAATTGGAAGCGGCTGTTGACGAATGGGCTTTCGCCGAAGTAAAATGGCCTGTTGAAGCGTATCGTGAAGACATTTGCGATTTAGGAAGCGACGCCTTAAACTACCAAAGCTGGGTTGAACTTTCGACATTTACTTATACAAATGGAAACCCGCAATTTGCAACCTATTGGAGACTTAACTACAGAGGAATCAGTAATGCGAATCAAGTTATCGATAAATTGCCGCAAGTTCCTGCAGCTAATTTAAACGATGCTGACAGAGCACAAATTGAAGCCGAAGCTCGTTTTTTACGTGCTTATTACCACATGAAACTGCTTCTAAACTGGGATCAGATTTACGTTAGAAAAAAATACATTACTAAAGAAAGCGATCTAAGCATTCCGTTATCAACACGTGCTGAAGCATGGGATTTTATTACAAGCGAACTTAAAGCTGCGGCAGCAGTACTTCCTGCAAAACAATCTACAGATAAAACTGGACGTGCAACAAGCGGTGCTGCAAACAGCTACCTTGGATTTGCTTATTTAACCAGAGCTTATGAAGAAACAGCTCAAAAACAAGCTTTCTTAAACGAATCTCTTACTGCACTTAACAAAGTACAAGGATATGAGTTAGTTAAAGATTACGTTTCTATGTTTGATGGTACTTCTAAAAATACCAGAGAATCAATATTCGAATTGCAGTTTACAGAAACAACAGCAAATGGTGCCTTTTATCGTAATGCCCTTCATTATTGGATGGCTGCAGCAGAATTAGGCGGATGGGACGAAATTTTGCCAAGTACTGTACTTATAAACGAATTTAAGAAAGAAGGAAAAACGGCAACTACAGGTAACTACGACACTCGTTTTTACAGTACTATTTTCTTTAAAGATCCTTATTTTAATGATCCAAGTAATCCGTTAGTATTAGGAACTACTTATGATGATAAATTTGGCGGTACTGACAAACCAGTATTCCGTAAATTTATTCCAAGTACACAGGAAAAAATGAATCAAGAATTTACTGCAATCAACGTTCCATTAATGAGATACTCAAACGTATTGTTGATGCAGGCCGAAGTATTAAACGAATTGGGTCGTACACCAGAAGCAATTCCGTACATCAACAAAGTGCGTAATAGAGCAGATATGCCAGCAATGACAGGAACAACTGCAAGCGCTGTAAAAGCTCAAATCGAGCACGAAAGAATTCTTGAATTTCCGTTGGAAAACTATCGTTTTTATGACTTACGTCGTTGGGGAAAAACAAAAGCTGCTCTTGATGCTGCAGGACGTACTGGGTTTGATGCTGCAAAAAACAACTTCTACCCTATTCCGATAACAGAATTACAAGCAAATTAATCCATTAAATAATTACAATTTTTAAAAGAATAGCCCTATATTTCTTGGGCTATTCTTTTTATCTAATAGCAAATTGCTGGAGATAGTATTTTATAAACCATTCTCCACAATATTATATTTATCGAAAAGCATCGACTCATATAAACAGCTGAAATAAAAACAAAAAACATTCAATAAAGACGAAATAACATGGGCAAAAGGCATACACTTTTTATTCTATCCTTCTTTTTTATCTTACAATCCAGCTCGGCGCAAAAAGGATTTCCAATTTTAGAATCCGCAAAAAACAGCTTAAATTATAAGGGAAATCCAGCGAATGCTACAGATCGTAACTCATTGGCTTTTTCTGATAAAGGCGCTTGGTTTGCATTCGGATTCTTGGATACACCAAATACGCAGGCAGGGTTTTCTGGTCCATTTTTAATGACAGAACAAAACGGAGTTTGGCTGAGTCCATCATTTGTTTCTTTACAGCTTACTGACGAAAGTAAAAACGAAGTCATTAACTGGAAAAACACTTTAGTAAATCAAAACAGTTACAACAGTCATTTAGAGCAGCAATTTCAGAACGAAAAAGTAAACGTAAAACAACAATTGGTTTATTTATCAGGTCATTCGGCACTTCAAAAAACAAGTATTACCAATAAAACAGGAAAAACGATAACACTTTATCCCTCTTATAATGCCTCTCTTTTTTTAAACGATTTAAAGTTATCCGATGAAAATAAAACTTTAAAAATAGTTTCATCAAAAAGTACAGCAATTGGATACATTCAGTTTTTAAACTCAAATCCTGCAATCGAAATTACAAAAGAAGGTTATAAAGCTCAAACTGAAAAACTGACTTTAAAACCTAATGAAACTAAAGATATTGTTGTTTCTCAAACCTATATTTTTCCACAGTATTCATGGCAGAAAGAAAAAGAAACAATCGCTAAAACAACATTTAACACACTGCTGAACAACACACAAAAAGAAAAAGAAAATCTATTGGTACAATTAATTGCTAAGAAAAAAGCGATTTACAAAGACAATATTTATTCTGATTTAATTGCAAAATTAGAATTGACATTACAAAACAATACCAGAATTGCGGCAGAAGGATTAAAACACGGAGGTCTTTTTCCAAGCTACAATTATGAATGGTTTCATGGATTTTGGGCATGGGACAGCTGGAAACATGCGGCAGCTGTGGCTAATTATGATACTGAATTGGCAAAAAACCAAATGCGTGCTTTATTTGATTATCAAGAACCAAACGGTTTTATTCCTGATTGCGTTTACAGAAATAATCTTATCGAAGAAAACAATTACCGCAACACAAAAGCGCCGCTTGCAGCGTGGGCAATTTGGCAGATTTATGAGAAGACAAAAGATGCAGCTTTCTTAAAAGAGTTTTATCCAAAGTTAAAACTATACCATAACTGGTGGTACAAAGAACGTGATCACGATCAAGATGGTTTATGCGAATTTGGCTCAACAGACGGAACTCTAATTGCAGGAAAATGGGAAAGCGGAATGGATAATGCAGTTCGTTTTGATGACAGTAAAATCTTGAAAAACGGAGAGAAAGCTTTTTCTTTAGATCAGGAAAGTGTCGATTTAAATTCATTCTTATATGCCGAAAAAAACTATTTAAGCAAAATGGCTCAGGTTTTAAAATTAACCAAAGAATCAAAAGACTGGCAAGACGCAAGCACAGCATTAAAAACTAAAATTCAAACACAATTCTGGGATGCTTCTACAGGTTGGTTTTACGACACAACAATCGATGGGAAATCGTTAATAAAGATTATGGGATGCGAGGGATATCTGCCAATTTGGGCAGAAGTTGCAACTCCAGAACAAACTAAATTAATAAAAGAAAACATGCTTAATCCTGCAATTTTTAACACATTTGTTCCATTGCCGACATTAGCAGCAAATCATCCGAAATTTAAACCTGAAGGCGGTTATTGGAGAGGACCAATCTGGCTGGATCAAAGTTATTTTGGCATCAACGGACTTGAAAAATACGGATACACAAACGAAGCAAACCAATTAGCGCATAAGCTTATTCATAACGCTGACGGTGTTCTAGACAAAGGTACTTCTATTAGAGAAAATTATCAGCCTCTAACCGGAAAAGGACTTGAAGCTTATAATTTCAGCTGGTCGGCAGCGCATTATTTAATGCTTATTTTGAACTAAAACTTAAAATTTATTATTGATTAACTATTAAATAAACCATGAACCAAAATATATCTCTTGCAAAATTTATTACTGCAGTAACATTTATTGCAGGCTGTCATTCGATACCTATTTTTGCTCAAAATAAAAAGGCAGTTTCTTCAGAAAAAAAAGATCCGCAGCGTTTTTTCTCAAAACCAGATTTAATGCAGATTGGCGTTTATTATTATCCTGAACAATGGCCAAGAGAACAATGGGAACGCGACCTCAAAAACATTAAAAAACTTGGTTTTGAATTTACGCATTTTGCTGAATTTGCCTGGACTTATATGGAACCGCAAGAGGGCGTTTATGACTTTAAATGGCTGGACTATGCTTTGGCTATAGCCGAAAAAGAAGGTTTAAAAGTAATTCTTTGTACGCCAACTCCAACTCCGCCGGCATGGATGGGAGAAAAATATCCTGAGATTTATTTAGTAGATGCAAACGGCCGCCGCAGAGAACACGGAAACAGAGCAAATGTGTCTATAACAAATGAAAAATACAGAGAATTTACAGATCAAATTGTTGCCGAATTAGGAAAAAGATACGGTAAGAATAAAAATATCATGGGCTGGCAAATCGACAATGAACCTCTTGGCACAGCAGATTTCAGTCCGTCGGCACGCAAAGCATTTCAAATTTGGCTTAAAGCCAAATACGGAACAATCGAAAAGTTAAACACAGAATGGGTTGGAAATTTCTGGAGCACACGTTACAATAACTTTGAACAGATTGTTTTACCAAACGCCGAAATGTATTTTGAAGATAAATTGAGTCCGCATGCCGTTTTAGATTTTAAAAGATTTACATCTGATGCTCAAGCTCAATACTTGAACAGACAAGCTGAAATACTTAGAAAATATGTTGATCCAAAACAATGGATTACCACAAACTTTACCAACGTAATTTATGACGCTGATCCAAGAAGTGCTGACAAAATGGATTTTATAACCTATACAATGTATCCTGTAAGCGGTCAAAATCCGTTAGGCGGCGATAGTTTTAGAATGGGCTCACCAAGCAAAATTTCAGAAGCAAATGATTATTACAGATCAATAACGGGCGTTACTGGTGTTATGGAATTGCAGCCTGGACAGGTAAACTGGGCAAGTATTAATCCGCAGTTACTTCCGGGAACTGTTCACATGTGGATTTCACAGGCTTTTGGCGGCGGCTGTTCTTTCACTTGTACGTACAGATACAGACATCCGCTTGGAAGCAGCGAAATGTATCATGACGGAATCGTTGGCACCGATGGCGTAACACTTACACAAGGCGGAAAAGAATTTGTACAATCTATCGAAGACATGAAACTGCTTCGTAAAGAATACAATCCGAAAACTGTAATACCGCAAGATATTGCGAAAAGAAAAACCGGCTTTTTATGGAGTCATGATAACCTTTGGGATTTAGAAAACCAGAAACAAACTAAATTCTGGAATACGTGGAAACACAGAAACACTTATACATCGGCTGTTAAATCAACTGGTGCGCCTATGGATTTTATTACTGAAGAGGCTAATTTTGATGATTATCCATTTATTGTAGCTCCGGCTTATCAGCTTGTTGATCAAAAACTAGTGGCAAAATGGCAAAAATATGTAGAGAACGGAGGAAATTTAATTCTAACTTGTCGTACGGGACAGAAAGACAGAAATGGTCATTTTTTCGAAGCAAATTGGAATGCTCCTATTGTTCCTTTAATTGGTGCTGATGTTGACTTTTTTGATATGCTGGTGGCTGATGTAAACGGAACCATCAAAGCAGGAAACAACAGTTACAAATGGAATACTTGGGCAGATGTTTTATCGCCTAAACAAGGAACAGAAGTTTTAGCCACTTATGACGATCAGTTTTACAAAGGCAAAGCTGCGGCGGTGACTCGAAAATTAGGTAAAGGAACCATCACTTATATTGGAGCAGAAAGCAACGATGGAAGTTTAGAGAGACAAATTGTACGCGATACGTATTCTCGCGCCAAAGTTGCGATTGAAAACTTACCAAAAGGCGTTTTTATAGAATGGAGAGATGGTTTTTATGTAGGTGTAAATTATACCAATGAGCCTATTAATCTACCTATTCCTCAAGGAAGTAAAATATTGGTCGGACAAAATCCTTTACAGCCTGCGCAAGCTGTGATTTGGAAGTAAAAGTTTGCCAAGATTAAGGTTTGCCACAAATTACACGAATTGCACGAATTTTTTCAAATAGAATACACACAATAATTAGTGTAAATTCGTGCAATTTGTGGCGAAAAATAAAACAAACAAAAACAATAAAATACAATACCAATGACTTTTTCAGAAGCAGCTATTCAAGACTTAGTAAAAGAACATTACGGACTAACCGTAACCGCAAAGGCATTAAATGGATATGATGAATTAAACTTTCTTTTATCGAATGACAAAAATGAAAAGTACATTCTAAAAGTATCAAATGAGAGTCACTCATTTCCTTTTTTAGAGGCGCAGGTGGAAATCATAAAACACTTAACGAGAAGCAATATCTCTGATTGTTTTCAGCATTTTTGCATTAACAAACAAGGCGATGAATTAACTAAAATAGTGCTTGACAACCATACTTATTATATACGAATTCTAAACTTTTTGAAAGGTACTTTTTGGGTTGATGAAAAAGCAAAAACGACCGAATTACATTATAATTTAGGTTCTTTTTTAGGGAATATGGACAATGCTTTAAAGGATTTTTCGCATCCTGCAATGCATCGCAATTACACTTGGGACATTAGTCATGCGAGTGAAGCTGGAGACAACTTAAAACACATTCTAAATCACGAAAAAAGACGTATTGCATGTTATTTTCTACTTCAATTTGACACAGAAGTTCTGCCTCAAATACATCGCTTAAGACATGCTTATATACATAACGATGCCAACGACTACAATGTATTAGTACAAGGTAATCGCATAAGTGGTTTGATTGATTTTGGCGATATGGTTTATACTGCTCTTGTCAATAATCTAGCCATTGCCTGTACTTATGCCATGCTCGATGAAAAAGATCCGCTTGCTGTTGCGGCATCAGTAGTTCAAGGATATCATAAAGCGTACGCACTTACAGAGCAGGAATTAGATTTATTGTATTATTTAATAGCTGGAAGACTTTGCATCAGCGTAACACAATCTGCTTACAATGCTTCGTTAGACAGCAATAATGAACATCATTTTATTACTGAAAAACCAGCTTGGAATTTATTGTATAAGTTAATTGAAATTAATCCAATCAAAGCACAAGATGCTTTTAGAAAAGCTTGCGGTTTTGAAGGGTTAATTAATGATAATGACTATAGCGATTTACTTGAAGTTCGTAAAAAGAAAATTGGTCGAAATCTAAGCATTGGTTATAAAGACAAATTAAAAATTGTTAAAGGCGCACTGCAATATTTATATGATGACAAAGGAAAAACCTTTGTAGATTGTGTAAACAATCCTTCGCATGTTGGACATTGCCACCCGGTTGTAGTTAGAAAAATGCAAAAACAAATTGCGACTTTAAATACCAATACACGTTATTTAAACGACGCGATAACAGAATATGCAGAAAAACTTACTGCTACATTACCTGAAAAACTAAGTGTTTGTTATTTTGTAAACTCTGGCAGCGAAGCAAATGATTTGGCTATTAGAATGAGCCGTCATTGTACCAAACAAAAAGATATAATTGTACTGGATCATGCGTATCACGGCACCTCAACTGTGGCAATGGAAATGAGTCCGTATAAATTTGACAGCAAAGGCGGTTCTGGTCAAATGCCGTGGATTCACAAAGCAATCAATCCTGATTTATATAGAGGTCCATTTAAATACGGCGATGCAAAAGCAGGCGAAAAATACGCTGCTGATGTACAACGAATTATCGAAGATTTAAAAAAGGAAGATAAAACACCTGCTGTATTTATTTGTGAAACTTTATTGGGAGTCGGCGGACAAATTCCGTTACCCGAAAACTATCTAAAAACAGCTTATGAATATGTAAGAGCTGCTGGCGGTGTTTGCATCGCCGATGAAGTTCAAGTAGGATTTGGAAGAATCGGAGATCATTTCTGGGGATTCGAATTGCAAAATGTTGTTCCAGATATTGTTGTTTTAGGAAAACCAATTGGAAACGGTCATCCGCTTGCAGCAGTAATTGTAACAGAGGAAATTGCAGATTCATTTAATAACGGTTTAGAGTATTTTAACACCTTTGGAGGAAATCCGGTCTCTATGACTACAGGATTAGCCGTTTTAGATGTTATTCAGGAAGAAGAAATGCAGCAGCATGCACTTGAAGTAGGAAATCATTTGATGAACGGTCTTAAAACTCTGATGGCAAAATATCCGATAATAAGCGATGTTCGAGGACACGGATTATTCATTGGCGCCGAAATGGTAAAAGACAGAACCTCAATGGAACCTGCCGTTCCTGAAATTGATATTATAGTCGAAAAAATGAAAGCAAATGGCTTTTTACTCAGTACAGACGGTCCTTTGCACAATGTTTTAAAAATAAAACCGCCTATGACATTCAGCAAACAAAATGCCGATGAAATGGTGCGTTTACTTGATATTGCATTAAGCGAATTGTAAAAAGTATTTAATACATAATCCAAACGTTTGAACACAATATTGTCATTTCGACCGAAGGGAGAAATCACACGCGGGATTCGACAAAGATTGGCGATTTTGATTGCGGCGTTTCTTGTGTGATTTCTCCCTTCGGTCGAAATGACAAAACTCTAATTGAGTTTCTGGATTATGTGTTAAAAAACAGCAAAAACAAACAAAAACTATTCCTGACTTCTTATCTGAATAATTTTGGATAAGGCAATCTTGTATATAATTACTGTATTAAAATGAATAACAATAATATCCTTTCCAAGAATTCTATTAATCTTGAAAGTTTAGAAAAGCAGCTAGAAGGTAAATTGTTCTACGATCATACCATGCGTCTGCTTTATGCTACTGATGCAAGCGCTTATAAAGAAATGCCTTTGGCCGTTGCGGTTCCAAAAACTAAAGAAGATATTCAAAAAATTATTGCTTTTGCAAGGGAAAACAAAAGCAGCATAATACCGCGTGCTGCTGGAACTTCACTTGCGGGTCAAGTGGTTGGAAACGGAATTATTGTTGATATTTCGCAGGAATTTACCAAAATCATTTCAGTTGATCCAATTGAAAAATCGGCTTGGGTAGAACCTGGAGTTATTCGTGATGAATTAAATCTTCATTTAAAATCGTATAAACTGTTCTTTGGACCAGAAACTTCTACCAGTAATCGCTGCATGATTGGCGGTATGGTTGGCAATAATGCCTGCGGTGCACGATCTGTTGTTTATGGTTCTACTCGTGAACATTTACTTGAAATTAAAGGCTTTCTGGCTGATGGCTGCGAGGTTACTTTTGGTGCTTTGACGAATGCCGAATTTGAAGACAAATGTAACGGAATTAATGTTGTAAGTTCTCTAGAACAAGCCATTTATCTTCAAGCTAAAGATCTTTTATCATCAGAAACTAACAGAATATTATTCGAGGATAATTTTCCTAAAAAAACAATCCCGAGAAGAAATACGGGTTACGCTTTAGATTTATTGGCAGATTCTATGCCTTTTGGAGATTCAGATGAAAAATTTAATTTTTGTAAATTAATTGCAGGTTCAGAGGGAACTTTGTTTTTTTCTACAGCGATAAAATTAAATTTAGTCGACGCTTTAAAACCCCACGCCGCTTTAGTCTGCATCCATTTTGAAAGCATCAATGAATCATTAAAAGCCAATATTGAAGCCTTAAAATTCAATCCTGACAGCATTGAATTAATCGATCATTATATTCTAGAATGTACAAAAGAAAACATTGAGCAAAGCAAAAATCGCTTTTTTGTAAAAGGTGATCCGCAAGCGATTTTAGCGGTCGAATTTTTACGTGATACTCAAGAAGAAATTGATAATGTTGCGATAGAAATGGAAGCTTTGATGCGTTCTAAAAATCTTGGCTATCATTTTCCAATAGTTTACGGAGAAGACACTAATAAAGTCTGGGCTTTAAGAAAAGCTGGATTAGGTTTATTGTCAAATATTCCTGGCGATGCCAAAGCTGTTGCTGTAATTGAGGATACGGCCGTTGATGTAAACGATTTACCCGATTTTATTGAAGATTTTAATGCCATTTTAAAAGAAAGAAATTTAAATTGTGTGCATTATGCTCACGCCGCAACGGGCGAATTGCACCTGCGCCCTATTATCGATTTAAAAACAAAAGAAGGCACGGCAATTTTTAGAACTATCGCCACAGACATTGCGCACTTAGTTAAAAAATACAAAGGTTCTCTGAGCGGCGAACACGGTGACGGAAGACTTCGCGGAGAATTTATCCCTTTGATGTTAGGCGAAGAAACATATCAAATGTTCGTTCAAATAAAAGAAGTTTGGGATCCTTGGGGTGTTTTTAATCCTGGTAAAATTGTAAATACACCGCCTATGGATACCAGTTTAAGATATACAGCTGGTCAAGAAACACCAATGCCTGAAACTTATTTTGATTTTTCTCAACATAACGGAATTTTGCGTGCAGCTGAAATGTGCAATGGTTCTGGAGACTGCAGAAAAACCGAAAAAAGCGGCGGTACAATGTGCCCAAGCTATATGGCAACTCGCGACGAAAAACACACTACACGTGCAAGGGCAAATATTTTAAGAGAAACGATAACGAATTCAAAAAAAGAAAACAAATTTGATGACGAAGGTCTTCTTGAGGTTCTCGATTTATGCTTAAGCTGTAAAGGCTGTAAATCTGAATGTCCGTCGAATGTTGATATGGCAAAACTAAAAGCCGAAACTTTGCAACAGTATCACGACAAAAGCGGCATTAAATTCCGTTCGAAATTGATTGGAAATACGCCCAAAATAAATCATTTGTTTGCAGCAACACCTTGGATTTACAATTTATCTACTAAGGGTGTTTTAGGAAATATTATCAAAAAAGCATCAGGTTTTGCTGTGGAGAGAAAATTGCCTTTAATGCATAAAATCACTTTCGCAAAATGGATGAAAAACTATACTCAAAAAGGAGATTTTACAAATGGCAAAGTGTATTTGTATAATGATGAATTTCTGAATTATTATGATGTTGAAATTGGTCAAACCGCTGTTAAACTTTTAAATCGGTTAGGTTATCAAGTCGAAATTCCGAAAATCGGCATCAGCGGAAGAACGTATCTTTCTAAAGGAATGCTGAAAGAAGCACGAGAAATAGCGGAAAAAAACATTCTATATTTTGAAAAAAGCATACCTCAAGACGGAATTTTAATTGGAATAGAGCCTTCGGGAATATTATCTTTCCGAGATGAATATCCCGATTTATGCCGCGGCGATTTAAAAGAAAAAGCAAAATTATTTGCTTCAAAAACCTTTTTAATCGAAGAATTTTTAGCCAAAGAATTAGACGAGGGTCGTGTTTCATCAGCCAGTTTTACGGATAAAACGGAACGTGTGCGTATGCATGGGCATTGTTTTCAAAAAGCTTTATCATCATTAGTGCCATTAAAGAAAATTTTAACGCTGCCAAGAAACTATACCGTTTTAAACATTCCGAGTGGCTGCTGTGGCATGGCAGGCTCTTTTGGTTATGAAAAAGAGCATTACGATATATCGATGAAAATAGGCGAACTAGTTTTGTTTCCAACAATCCGTTCAGAAGATCAAGCGACATTAATTTCGGCGTCAGGAACTAGCTGCAGGCATCAAATCGCAGATGGTACAGGTCGTAAAGCGCAGCATCCTGTAGAAATATTGTTTGAAGCATTAAAATAGATTCTTTTTAAACTCGTTGCCCATATTTATTTTTTAAATATCTTTATGTTAAGATAACAGCTTTTACAAGAAAATGAATCTTTTTTTAATGATCTAAAAAGTAATAATTTTGAGTACTACAGAATTTTTAACAAGACTTGCTGCCGCCACTTTAGCAGGATTAATTATAGGTTTTGAAAGACAATGGCATCATAAAGAAACTGGATTAAAAACGAATACATTGGTAGCAATAGGAGCTGCAACTTTTGTATTATTATCTATAAAAGTTGCGGGTACTGCCTTAAATGTTGATGTTACTCGTATTACGGCTCAGGTTGTTATGGGAGTTGGTTTTCTAGGTGCAGGAGTCATTTTTAGAGAAGGCGATAATGTACATGGTTTAAACTCGGCCGCTACAATTTGGTGCAGTGCCGCGATTGGCTGTATTGCCGCTTCTGGTTATTTTGCCGAAGCTTTAATTTGTACACTCACTGTAATTATCATAAACACCGCCACTGAACCAATCGAAAGATGGTTGAAAAACAGGAAGTAATAAGTTCTAATTGACTTGTTTCTGCTCTTTTTTCTTACTCTTTCAAAAGCTTTTTAGCAGAATCAGAAGCGACAATCAAACCGCCCGCCATCATAATAATATCTTTTACAACTAATCTACCAGCCCCTGATAAATAAGGAAAACCAAATTGCGGCGTTAGCATATCACCTCCCAAATTAGGAACCCAAGTTTCCGGAGTTGTAATTAAAAAAGTAAGAGTTACCAATGCCATACCTGCAGTAAGCAATCCGCCGATAAGTCCCAAACGATCGTTGAAAATACCTAAAAAAGTGAGTGAACCAATAATGACAATAACAGTTCCTAAAGCATACGAGAAACCATAAGTTCCGTTTAGATGATTCCATTCAATATTCTTTTGAACCATCTCCCCCTCTTTATTTTTATGTTCTTTATATTCTTGCGGATTATTATAAAAGAAACTCATTAAAGGGCTGTTGGCTACAAAAGGAACGATTCCGTCAGCCTCATATTGAAAAGCTTTAAGTCCGCCAATCCACACCATAACGATAAGAATAGCGATTCGCATAAAATTGATAAACTGCCCTTGTAATTTTGATAAAATGATTAAAATTTTCATAGTCTAAGTATTTAGACACAAAATTAAGAAGAGTCAATTTAGACCACAATGGACAAATATGGCTATTCTCTGGACAAATCTGCTACGATAGATATTCCAACATTTTCGCGAAAAGCTGTTGGCGTAATTCCAGTATGTTTTTTAAAATAACGACTAAAATAATTCTCATCATCAAAATTCAATTCAGCTGCTATTTCTTTCATACTCTTATAAGTCAGATGAATTAACTTTTTAGATTCAAGTATTACTCTTTCATGAATTAATGTCGAAGGTGTTTTTAAGAAATACTGCTTGCAGATCTTCGAAAAATTATTGGGCGAAATTCCCATTTTTGCAGCATAAAAAGAAGGCTGCCTTTCTTTTTGAAAATTATTTTCCAGCAGTTCCTTAAAATTCATCAGCGGATGATATGCATTCTTTTCTGCTTCGATACTATTATCTTTAGATTTAATTTTACTGCATAACGCCAAAATCAATTGTAAATAAGCTTTTACTACTGCTGCAGCATACGTATTCGAATCTTGAAGCTCGATTATCATTTTTCTCAAGATGAAATCAATTTCAGTATAGTCTTCTTGCTCAAGATTTATAAAAGTCTGCTGATAAATATTATTAAACAAAAGTCCATTGCAGGCGACTTCTTTTTTATGGTATTCAATACAATAAAAATCGCCGTGAAACTGCAGTTTCTTTACTTTAATCGGAGATTCAGATTCAAAATAAACCATTTGATATGGCGTTGAAAACAACACAATTTTACCTTCAAAAGAGTACTTTACTAAATCTACGCTTACTTTCCCACTGCCTTCAAAAAGAAATATAGTGTAGAGCGGCGAACTGCCTATACGGTTAATATCATCTGTAGTACATTCCTGAACTGAACAGCCTTTTTGATTATTTTCTTTATCTTTCATTGATGATTTATACTGCAAATTCTATTTGCTGTTTTAAGCAGTACTCAAAGTTAGAGTATTATTTTGGGGAACTGACTTTTAAAGAATAGATAAATCAATGCTGTTTTTTTTAAAATTTCTTGTCATAGATTAAGTCTACTAGGTTTTATACTTACTAATTTTACAATACTAAAAAAAAGCAATTATGGAATATACAGTTATAAACAACGAAAAAGACAAACGTTTTGAGATTCACGTAGATGGACATATGGCGTTTGAACAATACAAATTATTCGACGGCGGTATTGCCTATATCCATACTGAGGTTCCGCCAGAATTATCTGGACAAGGATTAGCGGCTTACATAGCAAAATATGTTTTGGATTACGCAGAAGAAAATCATCTTAAAGTAAAACCGTATTGTCCTTACATAAAAGCTTACATCGACAAACATCCAGAATATCAAGCTAATTCATTATTTCATAATAAAGAATTATAAAACTGATAAAACAAAAAAAAGACTACTCAAACCGAGTAGCTTTTTTTTTACATAACAGCTAAACGGCTTTTAAGCCATAAATAGTGCATGTTTATTATAATTGTACAAAACCTTATCATAAGGCACATAAAGTGACGTTATCTTCTCTGATGCTTCATTAAACTTGATTCCATTATGTTTTCTAAACAAGTAAATTTCTTTCAAGCAATTCGACAGACTTTGATGAATTGAAGTTGTAAAAGTTGGTAGTTTATTATCGCCTACTAATAAATCAATTTGATAATTAGAACTGCTTTTTGACAAGTTGTTACCAATAATTCTTATTGTAAAAGTAGTCGCTTTTCCGTGTTGTTCACCTTGATATTGTAATACCATAATTTTATAATTAAAAAGGTTATATGTTTTCTCTTTACTCTTATTTAAAGTTATGAAAAAATGACTGTTTTAAAAAT
>NZ_NRQU01000038.1 GCF_004119495.1 Flavobacterium sp. YO12 | reverse complement strand
TAAAATAATTGTATTTAGATTTGATTTGTTTGAAATAGTATGAAAATCTAAACCTATTATTGTTAAAAAATATACAGAAAGTGCGTAAAATAGATTATTAAATATGTAGATATTATGCAGAAGAAATAGATAAGAAGGAAGAAGGATAAGCATATAATTAATCTTAATCATATACTTAAATTTGTAATCATACTCAAAGCGTGTGTATAATTTTAGTTTTATTAATAAAATTTCGTAAATCATTTATAATTTTTGATGATGTATTTTGTTAGAAATATTGATGTACAAATAATTTTACCCGTTGAATATTCAAAATAATTTAATATTGAGAACTTTATTCAACGGGTTAAAAAAAGCTTTAGCAGGTAAAAAGACCTTGTACAACTCCTCCTATCCATCCTTGGAGTGCTCCAGCACCGCCTCCAAACATTGCTCCTACAGCTATTCCTCCAATTCCTGAACATACAATACAAGCGTCTGAACGACTAAAATCCCCTCTATTCATAATTTTAGTACAACCGCCGCCGCCCTCGTCATATGGGTCTGGTGCTTCTTGATCATAAGTGTTGGTGTAAGGGCCTCCTGCTAATAACTTTTCCATTTTTTGTAATTCTAATTTTTTCATAATGATAAAGATTTATTGGTTAATATTTAGATTGATATACACACAAAAGTATAGACTGTTTTGAAATAGTCTTAGTCGATAATCGGTTATTTAAAACCTAAATACGAATAAATATAAAATATTTCTTATTTTTATATTTGTAAATTCGTTAAATATGAATATAATTATAGGAAATAAGCTTAAAAACCTGCGTAAAGCTAAAAATATGTCACAGGAACAAGTTGCTGATTTTTTAAACATTTCGCAATCTGCATATGCTAGAATGGAGCGCGGAGAAAGTACTTCTTGGGCTATTCATTTTAATAAAATCTGCGAAATTTTTGAGATAACACCGGAAGAGTTGGTTAAAAAAGGAATTGGAGATTCTGTCTATGAAAGTTTGGTAAATACAGAACAGCAAACTGAAATTGGAGTGTTAAATGTGTATAGAAAAATAATAAGACAATATGAATTACAAATAGAAGATTTGAAAATGATAATTAAACATTTAAATAAAGGTAAAAACTAAAAAGGCTTCACAATTAAGTGAAGCCTTTCTAAAATATATTTGAATTGAAATAATTACCTTTTACAAAGTATTAATTAAGTTCCTTAGTTACAATTTGCATGGTTTCGCGGCTGACTTGTTTTAGTAAAACTTCTTTGTTTGTTTCAACAGTCTGTGCAGCATCTTCTGTAAAGTGACGGATCGTGTATAAAGTTACATTTTCGCTGTAATCTACTTTGAATTTTTTCGAAAGTATAGCGTTCAAATCACTGAAATTTCCAAATTTATCTTCTACACAAACAGAGAAACTAATCGCAGAATTCTGAATTAAGTTTACT
Source organism: Flavobacterium sp. YO12 (assembly GCF_004119495.1). GTDB lineage: Bacteria > Bacteroidota > Bacteroidia > Flavobacteriales > Flavobacteriaceae > Flavobacterium. Next base: position 45,831 of record NZ_NRQU01000038.1, on the reverse strand, counting down.
TTGATTTTAAATTCATGGAATAACCCAAAAATCTCACTGATGTTTTCTTCCATAATAAAAGAGAAATCAATAGAAGAAAGAGAAATTAAAAGCTGTTCTCTTTTTACGATAAAACAAGGATACTGCGGTTCAAGATCAACACCTTTAGAAACACAAGTTCCTTTTAATAACGGATTGATAAATGATTTTACGTACAACGGAATTTCTTTTTTCTGTAACGGCTGCAACGTTTTTGGGTGAATAACCGTTGCACCGTAAAACGCCAATTCGATTGCCTCGCGATACGAAATTTGGTTCAACAAACTTGCATTTTCAAAATAACGTGGGTCAGCATTCATAACTCCCGGTACATCTTTCCAGATCGTTACACTTTCGGCGTTTAAGCAATAAGCAAAAATTCCTGCAGTATAATCAGAACCCTCACGACCTAGAGTCGTAGTGAAATTGTTTTCATCGGCACCTAAAAATCCTTGCGTGATGTTTAAGATTTTTCTAGGTACATTTTTACTGATAAGCTGCTGCGTTGTTTCCCAATCTACTTCGGCATCTCTGTAGTTTGCGTTTGTTTTAATGAAATTACGAACATCAAGCCATTGCGTTTGAATACCCATGAAGTTCATGAAATGACTTAAAATAGTAGTCGAGATTAATTCTCCAAAACTTACAATTTGATCGTAAACAAAATTATAATTTGGAGATTTATTATGCGCTAAGAAATATTCTAATTCTGAGAATTGCGCATTCACAGCCGTAAAAACCTCATGTTTTTCATCTTCAAACAAATCCAATAAGATTTGGTTGTGGTATTTTTTTATTTCCTGTACAGATGAATTCAGCTCTGCCGATTTATCAAAATAGTTCTTGATAACAACCTCAAGAGCATTTGTGGTTTTTCCCATTGCCGAAACAACTAAAATCACATCTTCATAACCTACTTTTTGTAAAACGTCGTATACGTTTTTTATTCCTTCAGCATCTTTTACAGATGCACCACCAAATTTAAATACTCTCATTTTTAATTTTAGATTTTTTAATTTTAGATTTCAGATTACGAAATCTGGTATTTTTTTATATTCTTCTGCCACAGATTATAGGATTAAAATGATTTTACAATCTGTGTCAGTTTGCCACGAATTACACAAATTTCCACTAATTTAATTCGTGCTAATTCGTGAAATTCGTGGCAAACTAATATTTTTATAATTTATCTAAGAACGTATTAATTCCTAACTCATCCATTTGAACAACCTGCCAGCCGTCAAGAATTTTTGCACCCGAGTTCTCGTAAAATTTTACAGCAGGAGTATTCCAATCCAAAACATTCCATTCAACTCTTCTCACATTGTCTCTTTTGCCTTGTCTCATTATTTCGGCATACAATGCAGAACCGAGACCAGTACCGCGCATTTTCTCTTTTACAACTAAATCTTCCAAGTGGATTGTTTTTCCTTTCCAAGTCGAATAACGGTAATAGTACAATGCAATTCCAACAATTTCCTTTTCCTTTAACTCATTTGTAATCTCAGCTACAAATACATGAAAAAGCGGTTTTTCTCCAAATCCGTCACGTATTAAATCCTCTTCAGTTATAACAACTGCATCAGGTTCATTTTCGAATATTGCCAGTTCTTGTATTAATCCCAAAACATATTTCATGTCCTCAGGATTCCCTTTTCTAATATTCATAACTATCCTAATTTTATTCTTTTACTGCTCCTATATAATATTGTGTCTTTGTCAAGATCAATTTCATATATTCTTATTATTAACCGTTTATTAGCTAAAAAAGCATTTTTTTATAGGCTGCTTTCTGCTATTAATTAGCAAATATACAATAGTAGTAAACTAACAAAATAATTTTTAAATCATTCTCACAAAATAAGCGATATTTGTGACTTAAAATTAAAAACTATAACGATATAGCAATGGAAGAACGCAATAAAACACTGGGAGAGTTTATTATTGAGAACCAAAAAGCATTTCAGTATTCGTCGGGGGAGCTTTCCCGAATTATCAACTCTATACGTTTGGCGGCGAAAGTCGTAAACTATAAAGTAAACAAAGCAGGTTTAGTAGATATTATTGGCGCAGCAGGCGAGCAAAATATCCAAGGCGAAGACCAGCAAAAATTAGATGTCTATGCAAACGAAGTATTTATCCAGACGTTAATAAACCGTGAGATTGTCTGTGGTATTGCTTCAGAAGAAAACGACGATTTTATAACTGTTCAGGGGAGCGACAACAGTCATAATAATAAGTACGTGATCTTGATGGATCCGCTTGACGGATCATCGAACATTGATGTAAATGTTTCTTTAGGAACTATCTTTTCTGTTTTTAGAAGAGTTACTCCAATAGGAACTCCGGTTACAAGTGAGGATTTTTTACAACCGGGAATCAATCAAGTTGCAGCAGGATATGTAATTTATGGAACTTCGACTATGTTAGTGTATACAACTGGACATGGGGTAAACGGATTTACATTAAACCCAGCAATTGGTACATTTTACCTTTCACATCCAAATATGAGATTTCCAGAAAACGGAAATATCTATTCTGTAAACGAAGGGAATTATGTTCATTTTCCGCAAGGTGTAAAAAATTACATCAAATATTGTCAGCGTGAAGAAGAAGACAGACCGTATACGTCAAGATATATTGGAAGTTTGGTTTCAGATTTTCATCGAAATATGATTAAAGGCGGAATTTATATTTATCCAACAAGTTCAAAAGCACCAAAAGGGAAATTGCGATTATTATACGAATGTAACCCGATGGCGTTTATTGCAGAACAAGCCGGAGGAAAAGCAACTGACGGTTTTGGAAGAATTATGGAAATCCAGCCAACAGAACTGCATCAAAGAGTGCCATTTTTCTGCGGAAGCTATAAAATGGTAGAGAAGGCAGAGGAGTTTATGAAGGAAGCGCAATAGCAAACTTTTTTTGTCGACGCAACCTTTTTACATTTTCAACATCTTTTAAATAAAAGACTTATGAAAAAACTATCCATTTTGCTAATCTTGACCGTAACTTTATTTAGCTGTTCTAATGATAATGATTCCTCGGGAGTAAAAATTAGATTGTCGAATGCGAGTAAATTTAATTTTAAAAATATTACAGTAAATACTTCGACTGGAAATGTGAATTTCGAGGATTTAAATTCAGGACAGAAAACAAGTTACAAAGTATTTGAGTATGCATATAGTTATGCATTTGTTGAGTTACAAATTGATGGTCAAACATATACATTGCAGCCTATTGATTATGTTGGAGAAACAACTCTTGAAAAAGGGAATTATACATATGAGATTACTGCAAATGAAAGTCAAGAACGACAAGGGAAATTGGGGTTGAGATTAATTAAGGATTAATGCGCCATTCTGTTTTATGAAATAGAATTGTTTAAACAATAATTGATATTTTATAATTCATAAATCTGAATATAGTACAAACAAAATAAACCCGACAAGATTTAAAATCTAGTCGGGTTTATTTTTGAGTTTTATTTAGGTTTCAATTTTAAGTCAGTATATAAACTGAACATTAAAATCTAAGCCCTGAATATTATTTATTCATATTTTCCATTTCAAAAACAAAAGTATCTAAATCTACTTTTTTGTCTACTAAAGATAATGCTTTTGAAATAATGTAATTTACGTTTCCTGGAGTAAATCCTAAAGCTAATCCCATACGAGTCAACATAACTTCTTGTTGATCTCCTAAATGATGATCAACATGAACCATTCTCGCCAAATCAAACAAACGCTCTAAACGTTGAGCATATAAATACGGCGGGTTTATTGGGTGTTTCCAAGGATCAACTAAGATTTCACTGTATTCTTCTTCTGAGATTTCTAATCTTGAAGCTAATTTGTCCAAAAAGTCTTTCTCCTCAGGACTTACTTTACCGTCAGCAAATGCTACACGCACAATTGCAGAGAAATGACCTCTGTTTCTTTGTTTGAATTCGTTATCAAATAATTCTGAAAATGGCATAATTAAAAAGTGTTTTATTTCGCAAAGATAAATCTTATTTTAATTTAACAATTTTAAATTCCTCATAAATTTAACTTATTTTTATTCATTGTTTTAAGAACTGTATTTACTGAATCTTCAAAATAAATCGTATGTTTACAACCCCTAATCATTAAAATATTATTAGTTCTTATGTCAGAATTTTGGATTTACTTTCAAATAGGTTTAAAGCATGTTTTAGATATCAACGCTTACGATCATGTTCTTTTTTTAATCGCATTAACAGTTCCATATACTTTTAAAGACTGGAAACGCATTTTGCTTTTGGTTTCCGTATTTACAATCGGTCATACCATAGCATTAATACTTTCTGTTTTTGGAATAATTGCAGTAAAAGTAAACCTTGTGGAGTTTTTAATTCCGATAACGATTTTGATCACAGCCTTATATCATCTTTTTACCGCAGGAAAAGCAACTAAAAATGACGGCATAAATTTAATATTTTTTGTAACGCTGTTTTTTGGAATTATACACGGACTTGGATTTTCGAATTATTTTAAAACTATTTTAGGAGGTTCGCCAAGTTCAAAATTATTACCTTTAGGAGAATTTGCTTTAGGTATTGAAGCAGCGCAGTTAGTAGTGGTTTTTGTAGTTTTGGTAATCTCATATATTGTACAGACGGTATTTCGTTTTTCAAAACGCGACTGGGCACTTGTGATGTCGGCTTTTATTATTGGAGTAGTAATTCCGATGATTATCGAAAGCCCAATTTGGAACAGATAAAATAAATGGAAGTAAAAAAGCTTAATAAATACGATAAAGCCTATTTGAGAATCGCTAAAGAATGGAGTTTACTCTCTTATTGCAAGCGTAAACAAGTGGGTGCTATCATCGTAAAAGACAGAATGATTATTTCTGACGGCTATAATGGAACGCCTTCGGGATTTGAAAATTGCTGTGAAGACGAAGATGGTTTAACACGCTGGGATGTTTTACATGCCGAAGCAAATGCGATCTTAAAAGTAGCGCGATCAACACAATCATGTGAAGGCGCAACTTTGTATATCACGCTTTCGCCATGTAAAGAATGCAGTAAATTAATACATCAATCAGGCATAAAAAGAGTAGTTTATCATAACGGATATCGTGATGACTCTGGAATTCAATTTTTAATAAAAGCGGGTGTCGAAGTAGAACATATTCCTGTTTTAGAAGAATAATGAAATTTAATCCCAAATATCTGCCCATTGTTATTGGAGCCACTTTTGCTCTAGGAACAGTACTCGGAAGTTTAATGCACACTTCTGCAGATGACCAATTTTTGGCTAAAAATTACTCCAAAACTAAACTCAACAAACTTATCGACTTTATCAATAATGAATATGTTGACAGCATCAACACCGATTCAATTGTTAATCTTACCGTCGACAATATACTCTCAAAATTAGATCCGCATTCCGTTTATATTCCGCCAAGCGAACAGGCAGAAGTAGCCGAAAGTATGAAAGGCGATTTTGTTGGAATCGGCATCAATTTTTATATGTATAAAGATTCAGTTGCCATTATAAAACCTGTCGAAAACGGACCTTCTGCAAAAGCAGGATTAAAATCTGGCGACCGAATTCTATTTGCAGGAAAAACTAAGTTATACGGACGAAAACTACCTTCAGACAGTTTATTCTCTAAACTAAAAGGAGCTAAAGGTTCAGAAATTGAATTGACTGTTTTTAGAAAATCTGAGCAAAAGAAGCTGAAATTTAAAATCAAAAGAGATATTATTCCAATTAAAAGTGTCGATGCTTCTTTGTTGATTGGGAATAATGTTGGTTACATCAAAATAAATCGTTTTGCCGAAACTACTTTTAATGAGTTTAAAACGGGTTTAACACGATTGAAAGAAAAAGGAATTCAGTCGCTCGTAATCGATCTTCGTGATAATGGTGGCGGCTATATGGAAGAAGCGATTGCAATTGCCGATGAGTTCTTAAAAGACAAGCAATTGATTGTTTTCACCAAAAATAAAAACGGAACAACAGAAAAAACGTATGCTACGAAAGCAGGAAGTTTTGAAGCTGGGAAAGTATATGTGTTAATCAATGAAAACAGTGCTTCGGCAAGCGAAATTCTAGCAGGAGCAATTCAGGATAATGATCGCGGAACTATCGTTGGGCGTCGTTCTTTTGGAAAAGGTTTGGTACAGCGTGAAATGGATTTCAACGATGGGTCGGCAGTTCGTCTTACCGTGGCAAGATATTATACGCCAACCGGAAGATCAATTCAAAAACCGTATAAAAAAGGAAATGAAGCGTATTTTAAAGAATCAGAGTCGCGTGTTACAACAGGCGAATTGTATGCAAAAGACAGTATAAAAGTAGCAGATTCTTTAAAGTTTAAAACGCCAAAAGGTAAAATCGTGTACGGCGGCGGCGGAATTGTCCCGGATGTTTTTGTGCCGATGGAAGCAGAACACGGAAATGAAAATGTTGCTTATTTGCTTCAAACAGGAATAGTAGGGCATTTTGTTTTTGAAGAATTAGACAAAAACCGAAACGCTTTTAAAGACGCTCATTTTAATGAGTTTCTGGTACAGATGAAAAATTCTGACGACTACTTTAAGAAGTTTAAAAAATACATTTCGTTGACTGGTTTAGATTTAAAGCTAGATAAAACAAAAGCTTTGGTAAACAGATATATCACTGCAGAATTTGCGCGACAATTGTATGGAGAAATGTATTATTATGATGTTATTTTGAAAGATGACGCCATGATAAAAACAATCTTAAACCCGAAAAAGTAACCATAAACCTTTTTAGTATGGAAGTAGTAACTGTTGTAAATGCCGAAATCGAACTTCTGACTGCTGTTAAAAATGCTGATGTTTTAGTATTAGAAAGAATGCTTCATGACGATTTGTTGTTCAATTTGCCTGATGGTAATACAATTACAAAACAGTTTGATCTCGATTCTTATCGTTCGGGTAAAATGAAAATTGATATGATTGAGGCTTCCGATCAAATTATTAATATAATAGGCGATTCAGCTGTCGTTGTTGTTACAGTTTCATTAAAAGGAAAATTTGATAACAATCCAATTGATGGTGTTTTGAGATACATTCGAGTTTGGAAACAGTTTGGTGAAGATCTAAAAGTGATCGCTGGAGGCTGCACACAATTAGCGTAAATTTTTAAAACAAGACTTTGCTTGTTTTTCGTAATTCTTAGTTCTAGAGATTGCGGTTAAATCACAAAATATGAAAAATCTAAAAAAGATAAGTTTTCTTTTACTTCTAATGGCTTTTGCAATTTCTTGTGCAAGTATGAAAGATAAAAATACAATTTCAGGAAAAGTTCAGTCTATTGAATTTGGAAAGGATGGTTATACAGCTAAAATCAATACGGCTAAAAACGAAGTTTATTTTGCGACAATCAGTATTGTAAATGTTGGCGGGCCAGAAAATTATAAGAAATTAAAAGAAGGCGATGAGATCTTGTTAAAAGGAGAAATCTGGAAAACGGATACCGAGAAACATATCAAAGTAAAAGAAATCGTTTCGGTAAAATAACGGAAACGGATTAAAACAAATAAACCACCATATAAGTGATATAAGATTTTATCGAATACTATCGTGTGCATGAGTCTGCAGGCCGTTATTCCATAAAGTAAGAATATCTGTTGCAACAGCCGCACCGCTTCCTGCAGCAATGGCTAATTGACTTCTCCAGCCTGCCAAAGTTCCAATTACATAAATACCGTCGGCAACTTTATGATCGTCGTTTTTAAGCTGAATACGTTGTTTTTCGGGAAGTGCTTTTTTATGAGGTTCAATATACTGCATCAAACCTTCGATATCAAAAGTATTTGCAGAACCAATTCCAACAACAATGTTTTTTGTTTGGTATGAATTTTTATTGGTAATTACGGTAAATTCAGGATAAGTTCCCTCTACTTTAATTACTTTTTCATTTGCGATTTGAGTAATATGTGGATAAGAAGCTGCTAAATCTTGTGTGCTTTCCGTTAGTAATTCAGAACCTAATTTTCCAGGCGAAATGCCATAAGCATTATAAAAAATAGCTTCTTGTAAAGAAGAATTTTTTTGATGTGTAAAGATTCCAATTTTTTTATCGGTAACAAAAGCTTTGTTTTTGGCAGAACCTAAAACAAGGGCACAAGAAATCCCTGAGACTCCTCCACCGACAATTAAAACGTCAAACATATATTATCGACCGTTTGTTTTTTCTTCAATTCTTTTTGAAATTCTAAAAATCAAAAGAATCAATACTGCGCAGAAAGAAGCTGCGATTCCAATAAAAGCTACCATACTATCACCTTGAAAAGGATTTTTAAAGTCTAATAACGTAATATTAAAAACAATTAGAGCTAATGCTAGAAGCACTAAGATTGAAGTAAAGATTTTCATATGCTTATTTATTTGTCTAAAATAGTAAAAAGGAACTTTAAGTTAAAAAAAAGTCTTAAAGTTCTGTTTTAGAAATTTTATGAGGTAAAAGTATAAAAATAAATCTTAGACAAACAAACCTTTAACATTAGCAGCAAATAATTTAACAGCAATTGCTAAAAGTATGACTCCAAATGTCTTGCGAACCACGCCAAGTCCGTTTTCTCCTAATAAATTTTCGATTTTTTTAGACGATTTCAAAACAATATAAACTAAGACAATGTTTAGGATGATTGCAATGATAATATTAACCGTATGAAATTGAGATCGAAGCGAGAGTAAAGTAGTCATTGTACCTGCTCCGGCTATCAATGGAAAAGCAAGCGGAACAATTGAGGCTGATCCAGGTTCTTCGTCACGGTAAATTCTAATTCCTAAGATCATTTCTAAAGCAAGAAAAAATAATACAAACGAACCTGCAACAGCAAACGAGTGTACATCAATACCAATCAGGCTCAAAAAACCTTCGCCGACAAATAGAAAAACGATCATGATGGCACCAGCAACAATAGAAGCTTTTTCAGATTCAATGTGACCAACTTTTGCTCTTAAATTGACAATGATTGGGATAGAACCTACAATATCGATTACGGCAAAAAGGACCATTCCAACAGTAATAATTTCTCTAAAGTCGATTTCTAGCATATAGTTCTGATTTTAAGCGATTAATAATTTGCTGCAAAAGTAGGTAATAAAGTTAGGTGATTTTTTGTTACATTGTATTTTTGTTATAAAAACATATATTATACGTGTAAAATGTGATATTTATAACAATATAATGTTTCAATTGTTGATTTAGAGAAAAAGAGACGGATAATTTTTGAACTTAATTTTTTTCTTGATTGTTTTTAAAAAATCGGATAAAATTAAAAGCTAAAAATTATAACTTACTGAAAATCAATTAGTAAATTTGTTTGTAATTTTAAGTTTTTTGATCATGGAAAGAATGCGGTTGGTTGTAGTACTCTTGGTTCTGTTGTTTTCATTCAATAGTTCGCAAGCTCAAATTTGGCAGCAAATTAAAAAAGCTGCAGAAGATAAGGCTGGTAAAAAAGGCCAAAGTGACAGTGGTAAAGCTGCTGATCAAAATGTAAATATGAATGATGCGATCTTGAATTATGGAAAAAATAAAGTAGATCCGTCAGTTGTGCCAAATTCCTATAATTTTAGCTGGAAATATGTTATGGAAATTAAAACCGGTGAAGGAAAGGCAATGAATGCCGATTATTTTTTGGAACCTAATGCTGCTTATTTTGCAATGAATATTGATCAAGGAAAAGGGCAGAATATGTTGATGATTATGGATTCTAAGAATAATATAACGGTGACTGGTTTTGGTAATGGTAAAGAAAAAATGGCTTCGGCTTCAAAAATGCCGGATTATTCAGAAATGGCAAAAAAAGAAAGTGAGAAGACTAAATTTACCATTAAGACATTGCCTAATAAGACTTTTTTAGGATACAATTGCAAAGGAATTCAAATGACAAATGATGAGCATGATATTATTTGTTATTACACAAGCGAAGCTAAAGTGAGTTTTGGTGATATGTTTAAAAATCAAAAAGGCTGGAAAATGCCCGAGGCTTTTACAAATTATTTTAAACCAGAAGATAAAACGTTATTAATGGACATGACGATGAAGGATTTGAAGAATAAAGGAAAAGTGACGACAATGAAATGCGTAAGTTTAGAAAAAAGTGCTTACGTATTTAATAAGGCTGACTACAAATTTATGTAGATAAAATAGTAACATTCTAAATTAGTTTGGTTTAAGAACATAAGTGTGGGAGTGATTTTTATTTCCTGAATCTTTAGTTACCTTTGCAAAATGTTTCAACTAGGAAAAACCATCGTATCAGAGGATATACTCGAAAAAGAATTTGTTTGTAATTTATCAGCATGCAAAGGGGCTTGCTGCGTCGACGGAGATGCAGGTGCGCCTTTAAGTGAAGCTGAAACTAAGATTTTAGAAGAGATTTATCCTAAAGTAAAACCTTTTTTAAGAAAAGAGGGAATTGACGCCATCGAAGCGCAAGGAACTTGGGTAAAAGGAACTGACGGAGATCTAGAAACGACTTTGATTGATAATAAGGATTGTGCTTATGTTATTTTTGACGGTAAAACAGCGCTTTGCGGAATTGAGCAAGCTTATAATCAAGGAATCGTAGATTGGAAAAAACCAGTTTCTTGTCATTTGTATCCAATTCGTGTAAAAGACTTCACAGAGTTTGCTGCTGTTAATTATGATAAGTGGGATATTTGTGATGATGCTTGTTCTTTGGGTAAAGAATTAGAAGTTCCTGTGTATAAATTTGTCAAAGAAGCTTTGATTCGCCGCTTTGGAGAAGACTGGTATTTAGAGCTTGAAAAAGTAGCCGAAGAACTTAAAAATTCGTAAAAATTCGGGAAGGCTTATCGTTGTTGAAAAGTGATTCGCTTTTACTCAGAAAAAGGAAAGCCGAGCCTCAAAAAAAACTTTAAAAACATTTTAGAATTCCTTGCTTTTTATTTCAAAAAGTCTATATTTTACAGGGCTTCAAGATGTATATTCAGTATTTAAATCATTCATTTACAGAGAATTGATTGTTGTATGAAAAACATTTCAATTTTTCATCGTTGTTAAAAACTACGCCCGATTGTGAATAAGTTTGGCTTTTATTTTTGGCAGCAATTAACAATCTTTGTAGTGTATTGAATTAGAAAAAATTCAGTAAAAATTATTAAAAAAATTGTCATGTCACAAGTCGAACCAATACTACAAGAAAATAAAAATCGTTTCGTTATTTTTCCTATCAAACATCATGATATTTGGGAATGGTATAAAAAAATGGAGGCTAGTTTCTGGACTGCAGAAGAAATTGATTTGCACCAAGACTTGACAGATTGGAATAATAAATTAAGTGATGATGAAAGATATTTCATCAAACATATTTTGGCATTCTTTGCGGCTTCTGACGGAATCGTAAATGAGAATCTTGCTGAGAATTTTGTAAACGAAGTTCAATATGCTGAGGCTAAGTTTTTCTATGGTTTTCAAATCATGATGGAAAATATTCATAGTGAAACGTATTCTTTATTAATTGACACTTACGTAAAAGACGAAGCAGAAAAAGCAGAATTGTTTAATGCTTTGGAGGTTTTTCCTGCAATTGGTAAAAAAGCAGAATGGGCTTTAAAATGGATCGAATCTGATTCATTTGCTGAAAGACTTATTGCTTTTGCTGCTGTTGAAGGTATTTTCTTCTCTGGTGCTTTCTGTTCTATTTATTGGTTGAAAAAACGTGGTTTAATGCCAGGTTTAACTTTCTCTAATGAATTGATTTCTCGTGACGAAGGCGTACATTGTGATTTTGCAGTTCACCTGCACAATCATCACTTAGTGAATAAAGTTCCAAAAGACAGAATTAAAGAAATCATTGTTGATGCTTTAAATATTGAAAGAGAATTTGTAACAGAATCTCTTCCGGTAAGTTTAATTGGAATGAACGCGACTTTAATGACGCAATATCTAGAATTTGTTGCTGACAGATTATTAGTAGAATTAGGCTGCGAGCGTGTTTATGGATCAGCGAATCCGTTTGACTTCATGGACATGATCTCTCTTCAAGGAAAAACCAATTTCTTTGAAAAACGTGTTGCAGAGTATCAAAAATCGGGTGTGATGAACACAGACAGCGATGCTCAGAAAATTTCATTTGATGCAGATTTTTAGACAACAAAAATAATTTCAGTGTTATTTAAACCCTGAAAAGAATAAAACTTTTACAAGTATTTTTTTAGATTGAATCTCTTTCCCCAATCGAAGATTCAATGACATTTTTTAATGCCTTTTCGGTTTGTTTTTCAGACTGGAAACAGATAACTATTGAGAATCCTACAATTCTCAAAAAAAGATAATTTTAAAACACACAATGTTTAAGCGCTGGAATTTATTTTCCAGTGTCTTTCATTTTTTCAATAACTAAAATAGTAAGCTTATGTATGTAGTAAAAAGAGATGGTCACAGAGAGCCGGTAATGTTTGATAAGATTACAGAAAGAATCAAAAAATTGTGCTACGGCTTAAATGAGCTTGTAGATCCCGTTAAGGTAGCGATGAGAGTTATCGAAGGATTGTATGATGGAGTTTCGACTTCAGAATTGGATAATCTTGCAGCAGAAACTGCTGCGTCTATGACTATTGCACACCCAGATTATGCACAATTAGCAGCTCGTGTGGCAATTTCAAACCTGCATTCAAATACAAAAAAATCGTTCTCAGAAACGATGAAAGATATGTACAATTACGTAAATCCAAGAAATGGTCAAGATGCGCCATTGCTTTCGGATGAAGTATTTAAAGTAATTCAGGAAAACTCTGCTTTCCTTGATTCGCATATCATTTACACTAGAGATTTTAATTACGATTACTTTGGTTTCAAAACTTTAGAGCGTTCTTATCTTCTTAAAATAAACGGAAAAATCGTAGAGCGTCCACAGCATATGTTAATGCGTGTTTCTGTTGGTATTCACTTAGACGATTTAAAATCGGTAATTGAAACTTACGATTTAATGTCTAAAAAGTTCTTTACGCATGCAACACCAACGTTGTTCAATGCAGGAACTCCAAAACCGCAAATGTCTTCTTGTTTCCTTTTGGCAATGCAAGATGATAGTATTGACGGAATTTACGATACATTAAAACAAACAGCAAAAATCTCGCAATCAGCAGGAGGAATTGGACTTTCTATTCATAACGTTCGTGCAACAGGATCTTACATCCGTGGTACAAACGGAACTTCAAACGGAATTGTTCCAATGTTGAGGGTTTTCAATGACACCGCTCGTTACGTAGATCAAGGAGGTGGAAAACGTAAAGGAAGTTTTGCTATTTACATCGAAACTTGGCATGCTGATATTTTCGAATTCCTAGATTTAAAGAAAAATACTGGAAAAGAAGAAATGCGTGCAAGAGATTTATTCTTCGCAATGTGGACTTCAGATTTGTTTATGAAACGCGTTCAGGAAGATACAACTTGGACTTTAATGTGTCCTAACGAATGTCCAGGATTATACGATGTTTACGGAGAAGAATTCGAAAAACTTTATACAGATTACGAATTTCAAAACAAAGGAAGAAAAACAATCCGTGCTCGTGAATTATGGGAGAAAATTCTAGAATCTCAAATTGAGACTGGAACGCCATATATGTTGTACAAAGATGCAGCAAACCGTAAATCAAATCACAAGAATTTAGGAACAATTCGTTCTTCAAACTTGTGTACAGAGATTATGGAGTACACTTCTAAAGATGAAATCGCAGTTTGTAACTTGGCTTCTATTTCGTTGCCAATGTTTATCGAGAACGGAAAATTCGATCACGAAGCACTTTATAATGTTACAAAACGTGTAACTCGTAACTTAAATAAAGTAATTGACAGAAATTACTATCCTGTAAAAGAGGCTGAAAACTCAAACATGCGTCACCGTCCAGTAGGATTAGGAGTGCAAGGTTTAGCAGATGCTTTTATTATGCTTCGTTTGCCGTTTACAAGTGATGAAGCAAAAGTTCTAAATCAAGAAATTTTCGAAACATTATACTTCGCAGCTGTAACCGCTTCTATGGAAATGGCAAAAGAAGAAGGTCCATATTCAACTTTTGAAGGTTCACCAATGTCACAAGGAGAATTTCAACACAATATGTGGGGAATGAAAGATGAAGAATTATCAGGTCGTTGGGACTGGGCTTCATTAAGAAAAGAAGTAGTGGAACACGGAGTTCGTAACTCATTATTGGTTGCGCCAATGCCAACAGCTTCAACTTCTCAAATTCTAGGAAACAACGAAGCTTTCGAACCATATACATCAAACATTTACACACGTCGTGTATTGTCTGGAGAATTTATCGTAGTAAACAAACATTTACTAGAAGACTTAGTAAAACTAGGTTTATGGAACGAAGACTTGAAACAAGAAATTATGCGTCATAACGGATCAGTTCAAAATATTGATGTTATCCCGCAAGACTTAAAAGATCTTTATAAAACAGTTTGGGAAATGTCGATGAAAGATATTATCGATATGTCACGTCAAAGAGGATATTTTATTGACCAATCTCAATCGTTGAACTTGTTTATGCAAGATGCAAACTATTCTAAACTTACGTCAATGCACTTCTACGCTTGGCAGTCAGGTTTAAAAACAGGAATGTATTACTTAAGAACAAAATCGGCAGTTGATGCGATTAAGTTTACCCTAAACAACGATAAAAAAGAAGAAACTCCAACTGCAGCAGCTGTAGAAACTGAATCTATCAGTGTTGAGGATTATAAAGCAATGTTACTAAAAGCACAAGCTGGAGATCCTGAAGATTGTGAAATGTGTGGGTCTTAATTTTTAGTTGCTAAATTATAATTAGCAAGAATTGAAGGAAAAGTTTTACATTTACTAAAAAATAAAGGAAGTTAAAGTATATTTTGACTTCCTTTTTTACTTTAAATATGGGATTAAATGAAAAATGAATTAATTAAAAGTCTTACTAATGATTTCGAAGATCATTCGCAAAAAACTGAAAGTGGTATAGAATTTTGGTTTGCTAGAGATATTCAGCATTTACTTGGCTATTCAGAATGGAGAAATTTTAACAAAGTTATTTTAAAAGCAAAAACATCTTGTGAAATCACTGATCACTTAGTGTTAGACCATTTTGTTGATGTCAACAAAATGGTTGTCATTGGTTCTGGAAGCGAACGTGAGATTGATGATATGATGTTGACCAGATATGCTTGTTATCTTATTGCTCAAAATGGTGATCCTAAAAAAGAGCCAATTGCTTTTGCCCAAAATTATTTTGCTGTACAAACAAGAAAGTTTGAAGAAATTGCTAAAAGAATTGATGATTGGGAAAGGTTAAATGCAAGACAGAAACTTACATTATCTGAAAAGGAATTGTCAGAGCTTATTTTTGAAAAAACAGGAAATGATAAAAATTTTGGAATAATCAGAAGTAAAGGTGATCAAGCTCTATTTGGAGGAAAAAACACAACTCAAATGAAAAAAAAACTTGGTGTTCCAGAAACGAGACCTTTAGCAGATTTCTTACCTACAATTGTTATAAAAGCAAAAGATTTTGCAACTGAAATAACTGTTTTTAATACAAAAGATAAAGGTTTGTCAAATGAAAGGAGTATTTCCTCTGAACATATTAAAAATAATAAAGGAGTTAGAAAATTACTGCTTGATAGAAAAATCGTTCCTGAAAATTTACCAGCAGAAGAAGATATAAAGAAATTAGAGAGACGTGTTAATTCAGAAACTAAAAGTATTGAGAAGAACCCTGATAAATTGACATAATTGATATTGGATTAATTCAGGCCTAAATCTAAATAGATTAAGATTTTTAAGTAAAATCAATTAAAAAGAGATAGCAGTTATTGTAATGATAGCTGTTTTTTTTGTTATTGTTTTTAGAGATACGTTGTGTGATTTTAGCCCGTGGTTTCAACCACGGGAACACAATGCATTACCTCAATCCGTTTCCCGTGGTTGAAACCACGGGCTATATTGTTTTTATCATAATATGACAATATCCCCAATAATTCCCCGTTTTAATTATTACCAAAAACTTTTTCAAAACTTAGCACCTTAACATCTAAGAACCTCAGAACCTTCTTCGAAATTAAACCTTTAGGAGAAAGCTGAGTCTTAATGTAAAATTCCTGTGTTATGAAAAAAAGCAATCTTTGGTCGTTACGGTTGGGTTTTTCCGGAAAAGAATCCGATGCAATAGAAAAATTAGGATTAGAAAAATTTCTAAAACATTCCTATAGTTCAAAATTCGACACGCAGCTTCCCGCTTTTTTAAACGATGATCCCAAAACACTACTAGAACTCAAAGAACTTCGGGAATCCATAAAAACCGCTGATTCAGAAGAAAAAAAGAAAGCTCTTAAAAAAGAAATCTACTCTGCAGTTGAACTAAAAAAATGGTGGATTGGTAAAATGCGCAACGACGAATTTCCATTACGGGAAAATATGGTTTGTTTTTGGCACAATCATTTCGTTTCCACTTCTCAAAAAGTAAAAGTCAATTACTGGATTTACCAGCATAATATGATTTTGCGTGAACATGCGTTCGGGAATTTCAAGGAGCTGACCAAGCAAATCATAAAGTCGAATGCAATGGTGAAATACCTTGATAATGTCGATAATAAAAAAGGAAAATACAATGAAAATCTAAGTCGTGAATTGCTTGAATTATTCACGATCGGAATTGGAAATTATACCGAAAGCGACATTAAAAATGGAGCAAGAGCTTTAGCAGGATTAAATTACGGAGACGATGGTGCTGTTTACAGGCGTTTTGCTGAAGATAATAGTGATAAAACTTACTTTGGAAAAACCGGAAACTGGAAAGCAGATGATCTGGTTGATATTATTTTTGAGCAGAAAAATATACCGTATCTCATCACTCGGAAAATACTAGAATGGTTTATTTATGATAATCCGTCAGAAGATTTGGTGACGTATTATGGCGATTATTTTAGAAAAGTAAAGTTTGAAATTCAACCTTTATTAACTAAAATTTTTACTGAAGAATACAAAAAGGAAAATTCAGGAACAAAAATCAAAGATCCTCTGGTTTATATTTTGCAGCTTTTGGATGAATTACATATCGATGATCTGGACGATGCTATGATTCTATTTTTTATTAAGCAGCAAGGAATGGATTTGTACAATCAGGTAAATGTAAAAGGATGGGACGGTGGAAATTCCTGGCTGACTTCGCAAATTTATTTACAACGTAACAATACATCAGATTTGCTTTGCAGTGGAAGAAGTATTACCAGAAAAGTATTAAACACAATGACTGGTGATGGTGAAAAACCAAAATTAGAATTTGAAAAGCTCAACATAAAAATTGATTTTGATTCTGATGGAAATAACAAAACGATTATTGCTGAATTGTCAAACAGATTGTTGTTTAAGGTAAGCGATGCCATGCAAAAGGACATGGAGAGTTTGCTGAAATATGATTTTGACCCAAAAGAAACGTACGCCAATTTCGCCGTAATAAGACTCTTCGATTACATTACAAAACAGCCCGAATATCAATTAATTTAGAAAACTGCAGCTATGAACAGAAGAAATTTTCTAACGCTTACAGGAACTTTTACTGGCGGAATGCTGGTGCTTCCTGATTTTTTACACGCTTTTGGTTCGCAGAATAATTTGGTAATCGGCGAGCAGTGTATTGTGTTTGTGCAATTAAATGGCGGGAACGACGGATTGAATACCTTTGTTCCTTACGATAATCCGTTGTATTATGATTTGAGAACAAAAATAGCTTTGAGTAAAGATGCTGTTATTGGTAAAAATAAAGGAATGGCGTTTCATCCATCCTTAAAAGATTTTGCTCAAATGCAGCAAAACGGAGATTTAACCGTAATTCAGAATGTTGGTTATCCAGAACCTATTCGATCTCATTTTCGCAGTCAGGAAATTTGGCAAACCGCTGCAGACTCAGATAAATATATTAATGAAGGCTGGTTAGGACGTTATTTAGATTTACAGTGTAATGGACATCAAGCAACGGCAGGAATAAATTTGGATTCGATCGATAATCTGGCTTTAAAAGGAATGGAGCCTAATTCGATAACGGTAAAAGATCCAAACCGATTTAAAGTAAAATCAGATAAAGAAGAAAATGTAACCTTGTCAGATAATCCGCAATTGGATTTTGTTCGAAAAATCGCCAATTCCGTTACCGAAGGTTCAGATGAAATTCAGAAAGCATTGGCAAAATCTAAATCAGAAATCAGTTATCCAAAAACAGAATTATCCAAAAATCTGGAATGGATTGGGCGATTGATAAAAGGAAATCTGAATTCAAAAGTATATTACACTTCGCTTGGCGGATTTGACACACATGATAATCAACTCGCCATTCACGAGAAAAAATTAACCGATTTGAATGACGCTTTGTATAGTTTTTATCAAGATTTAAAACAAGCACAATTATTACAAAATGTTACTATCGTGGTTTTCTCAGAATTTGGAAGACGAGTAAAAGACAACGGAAACGGAACAGATCACGGAACCGCAGCACCAATGTTTATAATTGGAGGTAATAATAAAGGAACGCTTTTAGGGAATAATCCAAATTTAGCCGACTTGGATAATGGGGATTTAAAATATCAAATCGATTTTAGAAGTGTCTACGCATCTTTATTAAAAGAGAAGTTGAATTTTGATTATGCTAAAATCGGGATTTCGAATAAACCAGTTTCGGGATTGTTTACGTAATCGCAATCTTGTCATTTCGACTGAAAGGAGAAATCACACTCGGAACTCCGTATAGAAATTCGCCAATCTTTGTCGACAAACTAGTGTGATTTCTCCTTTCAGTCGAAATGACAAAAACACTAAGTAATCTGTGAAATTAGATTTTACAACCACAAATATTTATGCTAATTTGTGAATTCGTGGCGAAAATAACTCAGAAACTGAGTATCTCAGCATCTTAGAATCTTCCAAAACCCCATTGTATATATCTCATTTTAAGCCGATATTTTTATATTATCATACAAAACATCATAAATTTGTT
Source organism: Flavobacterium sp. YO12 (assembly GCF_004119495.1). Taxonomy (GTDB): domain Bacteria; phylum Bacteroidota; class Bacteroidia; order Flavobacteriales; family Flavobacteriaceae; genus Flavobacterium. Next base: position 26,810 of record NZ_NRQU01000038.1, on the reverse strand, counting down.
AAGAAATCCCTTTTTGTTTCATAAAATGCAATCTTTTTTTTGGTGCAGTAAAAATAATTTATACATTCGCAGAGAATTTATTTAAAAACACAAACAAAATGGCAAGTAACCGTTTTTATTTTAGCAACTCTTTTTATTTCTTCTTTAGTAGAAGTGAGGATTGTGCTATGGTTATTTGAGAAAATTTTAAGACAAATAAAACTAATATACAATCCTGATGCAAATCAGGATTTTTTTTTGAATATATGACAACGAAAATTGCAATACAAGGTATCAAAGGTTCTTTTCATCATCAGGTTGTAAAGGAGTATTTCTCTGAAAATGTGGAAATTGATGAGTGTTTGTCTTTTGAAGAATTGATTGACAGCTTGCTTTCAGGAAAATCGAATCAGGCAGTTATGGCAATTGAAAATTCGATTGCGGGACCAATTATTCCGAATTATGCTTTGATTGATAAGAATAATTTGCACATTATTGGAGAGCATTATTTAAACATTCAGCAAAATTTAATGGCTTTAAAAGGTCAGAAAATTGAAGATATAAAAGAAGTTCATTCGCACCCAATGGCACTTTTGCAATGCATGGATTTCCTGAAACAATATCCAAATATCAAATTGGTTGAGGATAAAGATACAGCCGAAACAGCAAGAAGAATTCAGGAAAAGCAATTAACTGGAATTGCAGCAATTGCAAGTGTAACAGCTTCTGAAATGTATGATCTGGATATTATTGCATCATCGATTCAAACGATCAAAAATAATATGACACGTTTCGTAATCATCAAAAAGCAAAATTCATTTTTGCCAGAAAGCGAAATCAACAGAGCATCTGTAAAATTTGAATTAGATCACAAAAGAGGGAGTCTTGCAGCGGTTTTAAATGTAATGAGCGATTGCAAACTGAATTTGACAAAAATCCAGTCGCTTCCAAAAATTGAAACGCCTTGGAAATATTCATTCTTCGTAGACGTGACATTCGAGAAATACGAAGATTTTGCAAAAGCAAAAGCGTTATTAAATATAATGGCAGAATATTTTAAAGTGTTGGGAGAATATAAAAACACAAAACCTTTGACTGAGTCATAAAGTTGGAAAGTCCAAAGTATTAAAGTCAAGAAAAGAAAGCATATAGCTTACGGCCTAAAGCCTAAAGCATTTTTTAATAAAAACAAAAATGATTACAACAGCAAAACGATTAGACACAGTTGAAGAATACTACTTCTCATCAAAATTAAGAGAAGTTCGTCAGTTGATGTCTGAAGGAAAATCGATCATCAATATGGGAATTGGAAGTCCTGATTTAAGTCCGTCAAAAGCAGTAATTGAAGCAGTCGCTGCGGCAATTCAAGACGAAAACGGGCATGGTTATCAAAGCTATCAGGGATTACCGGAAATGAGGCAGGCGATGGCAGATTTTTATAAAGATCAGTTTGGTGTTGAAGTGAATCCGAATAATGAGATTTTACCATTGATGGGTTCAAAAGAAGGAATAATGCACATTTCGTTAGCATTTTTAAATGAAGGCGATTACGTTTTGATTCCGAATCCGGGTTATCCAACGTATACTTCGGTAACCAATTTGGTTCAGGCAGTTCCAGTTTATTATGATTTGAAAGAAGAAAATGGATGGGAACCGGATTTTGAAGCTTTAGAAAAATTGGATCTTTCGAAAGTAAAAATTATGTGGCTGGGATATCCGCACATGCCGACTGGAGCTAGAGGAAGTTTAGCGTTATTTGAAAAATTGGTTGCCTTTGCTAAAAAACACAATATATTATTGATCAACGACAATCCGTATAGTTTTGTTTTGAATGATAATCCGATGAGTTTATTGCAGGTTGAAGGAGCGAAAGATGTGACTTTAGAATTGAATTCTTTAAGTAAAACATTCAACATGGCGGGCTGGAGAGTCGGAATGGTTTTAGGAAATGCTGAAATTATCGATGCAGTTCTAAAAGTAAAAAGCAACATGGACAGCGGGATGTATTACGGAATTCAGAAAGGTGCTATCGCAGCGTTAAAATGTGATAAATCATGGTTCGAAGACCAAAACAAAATTTACAGACGCCGTAGAGAATTAACTGAAAAGTTAGCAGAAAAATTAAGCTGTAAAGTATATAAAGAAGGAGTCGGACTTTTTGTCTGGGCAAAATTGCCGGAAGGAATCGAATCAGCAGAAAAGTTCATTGACGAAATATTATATGAGAAACATATTTTCATTACACCGGGAACCATTTTTGGAAGTAACGGCGAAGGTTATATCAGATTCTCATTGTGTGTGAAAGAGGAAAAAGTACAGGAAGCGATTGATAGATTTTAGAAGCAAGAGCCAAGACTTTTTTTAAAACTTGGAATTAAAAAGATATGAAAGTATACGTAATAGGAATAGGATTAATAGGCGGTTCGATGGTGCTGGACATCAAAGATCAACATCCTGATTCGACGATTTTTGGGATTGACAGCAACGAAAAGCATTTGCAGGAAGCCATTGATTTAGGAGTTATCGACGAAGCGGGAAGTTTTGAAGATTTGGCTGAAGCCGATTTTGTAATCGTTTCGGTTCCGGTAGATGTGGCGTTGGTTGTTTTGCCTAAAGTTTTGGATTCGGTTGGAGATAAAACAATTGTTTTTGAAGTTGGGTCGACTAAAAAACCAATTTGTGAAGTGGTTGCCAATCATCCGAAAAGAAGAAATTTTATTGCCACACATCCGATAGCAGGAACAGAGTTTTCAGGACCTTCGGCGGCAATAAAAGGATTGTTTAAAGGAAAGACGAACATTATTTGCGAAGTGGAAAAAACCACTTTTAAATTGCAGGAAAAGGCGTTAAAGCTTTTTAGCGAAATAGGAATGAGGATTCGATATATGGACCCGACTTCACACGACAAACATATTGCTTACGTTTCGCATTTGTCGCACATTAGTTCGTTTATGTTGGGGAAAACGGTAATGAATAAAGAAAAAGACGAACAGGATATTTTTGATATGGCGGGAAGTGGATTTGAAAGCACCGTTCGTTTAGCAAAAAGCTCACCAGCAATGTGGACGCCGATTTTTAAGCAGAATAAAGAACACGTTCTGGAAACATTAGAAGAATATATTTCAAATCTCAGTCGGTTTAGGGATTTGCTGAAAGAGGAGAATTACAAAGCCATTTTTGAAGAAATGGAAAGCACAAATAAAATAAAAGAAATACTAAACGGATTAACAACAACTAAAAAGTAAAATTAGAATTAAGATGGAAAATAAGAAAGAAATGAGAAAGTGGTTAGAAGATTTCAATTTAAATCACCCACTTGTGATAGCTGGACCATGTAGTGCAGAAACTGAAGATCAAGTATTGAAAATTGCTCACGAATTGAAAGATTCAAAAGTAAGTGTTTTCAGAGCAGGAATCTGGAAACCAAGAACACGTCCAGGAGGATTTGAAGGTGTTGGAGAAATTGGATTAAAATGGTTGCAAAAAGCTAAAGCTGAAACTGGTTTGTTAATGGGAACTGAAGTTGCAACTGCAGCTCACTGTAAACTAGCTTTAGAACATGATATCGACGTTTTATGGGTTGGTGCTCGTACAACAGCAAACCCTTTCGCGGTTCAGGAAATTGCTGATACTTTGAAAGGAACTGATAAAATCGTTTTGGTTAAAAACCCTGTAAACCCAGATTTAGCTTTATGGTTAGGTGGTGTTGAGCGTTTACACATGGCTGGAATCGAGAAATTAGGAGTTATTCACAGAGGTTTCTCTACTTACGAAAAAACAAAATACAGAAACATTCCAGAATGGCAAATTGCTATCGAATTGCAAAATAAATTCCCTGATTTACCATTAATCATCGATCCATCTCACATTACAGGAGATCGTAAAATGATTTTTGAAGTAACTCAAGAGGCTTTAGATTTGAATTATGACGGTATGATCATCGAAACGCACATCGATCCAGACAACGCTTGGTCTGATGCTGCGCAGCAAGTTACTCCAGATGTTTTGAAACAAATCATTAAAGATTTGACGATCAGAAAAACAGATGATACTACAGATGAGTACAGCCAAAAAATGAAAAAACTAAGAGCTAACATCGATGTTTTGGATGCTAACTTATTAGAATTGTTAGGAAAACGTATGAAAGTGGCTGACGAAATTGGTCAGGTGAAAAAAGATGCAAACGTTGCGATTCTTCAAAACAACCGTTGGAACGAAATCTTAGGAAAAATGATTTTGGAAGGTGAGAAAAAAGGTCTTACTGAAGAGTTCGTTTTAAGAATGTTCAAAGCAATTCACCAAGAAAGTATTGGTCACCAAGAGAAAATTTTCAACGCATAATTTTCTTTAAAACATATAAGTGATATAAGTTAATTTAAGTTTTCTTATATCACAATTTTAAAAATAGATTGTTTTTTTATATTAAATCCCCATTGCTTTCGAGCTTTGGGGATTTTTTTGTGCTTCTTTAAATGGAAAATAAATTTGCGAGAAAATCGGATCATTAAGATGATACGATTTAAGAGTTCTCATATTGTACCAATTAATTCAAATCGAATGCGGTATGTTTGATGTACTTTCTATCATAAGTATATAAAACATGTACTTTTTTATCAGTAGTCTGGATGATTGCCGGGTAGCTGAATTCGCCTTGTTCCTGTTTTTCCAGATCAAATAATTTTTTCCAGTTCAGACCATCTTTTGAATATTCTACGTCCAAAATATTTCTTCCGTTAAACCAGTCTTTTCCTTGCGGTAATGGATTGTTTACCAATAAAAAAAGGTTTTTATTTATGGTTAAAGCATCTATTCCTGAATTGGAATTGATTACATTGATTGTATTGGTTCTTATCCAGCTTTTCCCGTTATCTCCAGACCAGCTTGAAACTATTTTATTGTGTTTGCTTCGGGATAACATCTGAATATCTGTAGCGCTATGAATTAAAAATGTCGGCTGAATGACATTAAAATTTTGACTGTTTTCTACCGCTATTTTTTTCCAAGAATCAGTTGCTTCTGTATATTCTTCAACATGGATTCTCCATTCGTCAGTAGTAACACTTTCGGTACTGCTCCCACATAAAATTATTCCTGGAATAGTTTCAATAGGTTTATTACGAATTGGTCCGTAAATTCCGTTTGGAAGGTATTTAGGTTCTCCCCAAGTTGTTCCGTTATCTTTGGAAACAATCATAGCGCCAAACCATTCTCTTGGATTTTTTCCTACTTTGTAAAACAAATACAAACTCTGGCTTTTAGCTTTAAAAAGAACCGGATTCCAGCAAGGCAATGTGTCTGCACCTTTTATTAAAGGCTGAATCAATTCTTTTGTTGCCGACCATTTTTTATCTTTATAAGCTGAAATATAAATTCCGACATCTTTTGATCCTTCATATTTTCCTCCAAACCAAGCTGCTAAAATTTCATTTGGCTTGTATTCCACTAAAGTTGATGCGTGGCTGTTTGTCGTCACGGGAGGATCTGCAATATAATTGCTTTCTATATTAATTGCTTTTGCCTGTGCTTTCATTCCGTTAGAAACATGAAAGATGGCTAATAAAGCTGTTACAGCACATTTTGTTTTCGATATCATTTTATTCTTTTTTGAGATGTAATAGAAAAATGATGCAGATTTTTAAATCCATCATTTACTCGTTCAATATAATTAAATAATTTGATTTTTGATATGATTTACATGGTCACTAAAGATAAACTTATTGCTATATTGAATTCATATTAAACAGATAAAAAATAAAATAATTATCTTCCCAACCTTTTGTTATTTTTTGTTCTCTATAACAATATGAACCTTAATTTTTATATCATGAAATTAAAATTGTTTTTGTCTGCTCCGGGCATTTTTCAAATGAATTTGAATGTATTTCTTTTCTTTCTTGTTTTTGTTGGAACAAAAACTTTCGCGCAAAGTCCTGAACTTACAGTTAAAGGTGAAGAAGCCGAAAAAGTGAGAATGAATAAGCTTTTCGTCAATGTAAAAGTGGTGGGCAATATTGCTTATACGACTGCCGAAATGCATTTTTTTAATTCAGGAACTCGTCAAATGGAAGCAGAACTTATTTTTCCGCTGCCAGAAAATGTTTCGGTTTCAAGGTATGCGATTGATATAAACGGGAAATTGCGAGAAGCTGTTCCGGTGAATAAAAATAAAGGAAAACAAGTTTTTGAGGCAATCGAACATCGTCGTGTTGATCCAGGATTATTAGAAAAAGTCGATGGGAATAATTTTAAAACAAGAATTTATCCGTTGCTGCCAAATGGCGAACGAACTGTTGTTATTGGTTATGAAGAAGAACTTTCGGCTTTTGATAAAGATAATTTAGCGTATCAATTGGTAAGCCGATTTCCAAAGAAATTAGATCAGTTCGAAATTAATGTTTCGGTTTTGGGAGCTGAAATGGCACCAATTGTTACTGAGAATTCAGGAAACGAAATTACTTTTTCAAAATGGAATCAGGCTTTTCAGGCTTCGCTAAAAAAAGAAAATTATCAGCCACAAGAAAAAATAGTTTTAAAAATTCCAATTCAGCAAAATATCCCAAGTGTTGTGATGCAGGATGCTGGCGGTCAATATTATTTTTATGGAAATACTTTTATAGAGGGAAACAAAATCGCTAAAAAAACTCCTGTTTCAATTGGTTTGATTTGGGATAATTCATTGAGTTGTAAAAACCGAGATTTAAAGAAAGAATTGGATTTGCTGGATGCTTATTTCCAAAAGATAAAAAACACTAAAGTGACTTTGTACTTTTTAAATTACACTTTTGAAAAGCAAAAAGAATTTGTGATTTCTAATGGAAATTGGAGTGAATTAAAGACCATTTTAGAAAACACAAAATACGATGGAGGAACGCGTTATTCTCAGATTAGTTTTGAAAATCAGGATGAATTTTTATTTTTCTCTGACGGATTATCTTCTTTGAGCGAAAATCTTATGCCAAAAACTAAAAAACCTATTTACGCGATTACCTCTTCAGTTTCTTCAGATTTTGCTTTTCTGAATTTTTCTTCAACAAAAACCGGAGGGAATTTCATCAATTTAAATCAGATAAATTCAGAAACGGCTTTGGATAAAATGACAAATTCAAGTTTGAAGTTTCTTGGCATAAAAGAGAATTTGACTGTGACTGATTTATTTCCGATGGAAGGAACTTCTGTTTCGGGAAATTTTAGTTTTTCAGGAATTTCTTTAAATCCAAAAAACGAAATCACTTTATTATTCGGCTATAATAATGAAGCTGTTTTAGAAAAGAAAATTACGCTTGATGCATCTGTTCAAAGTTCTATTGATGTAAATATTGAAAAACTTTGGGCGCAGAAAAAAATTGCCAACCTTGAATTGCAATACGCTAAAAACGCAGATGAAATAGAGTTTCTTGGAAAGAAATTCGGCATTGTAACCAAAAATACGTCATTGATTGTTCTGGAAAATGTGAGAGATTATATTATGTACGATATTATTCCGCCAGCAGAATTACGTGCTGAATTTGACAGAATTAAAAAACAGGAACATGATACTACTCTGGCTCAGCAAAAAAGTAATTGGGATAATATAGAAAGTTATTTTAAGGGATTAGATGTTTGGTGGAAAAAGAATCTTAAGTATAATGGACAAAAAATAGCATCTAAGTATAAACACAAAAGACAAGTTCCAGGGCCACCGCCGCCGTCAAGTGCTGAAAGCAGAAATGGGGATTTAAGAATTGGAACTGAGACTATAATTGGAACTGAGACTATAAAAGGAGATCCTGATGCTGCTGTAACAATAGACGAACCTGTTGGAGCAGGATCAGTTTCAACTGTTATTGTGGAAGATAATGCTGTGTATAATACATCTACTCCGCCAAAAGTTGATCAGGTAAAATTTGTTGCACCAGTAGTTGCAAAAGCACAAGAGGTTACTGAAGATATACCAGTAATTGTGGAATTAAAAGATAAGAAAGTTGGAAGTGAAGTAATTAAGGAAGATTCAAATTCTACTAAATTACAAGAAACAGTTGTAGTGGGATACGGTACTCAAAAAAAATCAGATTTAGTGGGTTATCTTCCAGAAAATGCTTCAAAAAATAAAGACCTTTCACAAGATTTAAATTTCAGTAGAGGTTATTTAGCTGGAGATTCAAAAAGGCCTTTAATTATAGTTGATGGTCAGTTTTATGAGGGTGAATTGACTGATTTAAAGTCAGATGATATTGATACAGTTGATGTTTTGAAAGATGCGTCGAGAATTTCTGCTTATGGCAGCAAAGGGGCAAATGGAGTTATTATTATAACAACGAAAAAGCAATCTTCAAATAGCGGAGTTGTGCAAACAAAAAGTTGGAATCCAGACAGATTGTATTTAAAAGCGTTGACCTCGGCTCCAAAAGAAAAACAATATGATTTGTATTTGGATTTAAGAAAAGCACAAGAAAGAAATCCGAGTTTTTATTTTGATGTAGCTCATTTTTTCTACAATCAGGGCGATCTTAAAAAAGCGCTGCTGATCATCAGTAATATTGCTGATTTAGGTTTAGAGAGTCATCAGCTTTATAAAACGTTGACTTATACTTTGCGTCAATGGAAAGATTATAATGATGCCGTTTTTACCGCAAAACAAGTCGTAAAATGGAGAGAGCATGAACCACAGAGTTTTAGAGATTATGCTTTAACACTAGAAGATGAGGGAAAATATCAAGAAGCTTTTGATGAATTAATTAAAGCCCTTGAAGTAAATTATTATGGAGAAATGAGTGGTCAGTATGAAGGTGTAGAAGATATTATTTTAATGGATATTAATCGTATGATAACAGCACATTCTGGTATAAAAACGGCTAAGCTTGATAAAAAGTACCTTGCAAAAATGCCTGTTGATATCAGAATCATTATGAATTGGAATCAAATGGATGTTGATTTGGATTTGCATGTAATTGAACCAACAAATGAAGAATGTTATTACAGTCACACTTCTACACAAATTGGAGGAAGGTTCTCTAAAGATTTTACAGAAGGTTATGGTCCAGAACAATATATAATCAGAAATGCTGTAAAAGGAAAATATCAAATTAAAACTAATTTCTTTGGAGAAACGACATTGACAGAAAATGGTCCTGCAACAATTATGGTTGAAATTTATACAACAAAAGCAGGAAAAACGTCCAGAACTTTGAAAACAATTCAGTTAGGAAAAATTAAAGAGAATGATATTTTAGCCGAAATTATTTGGTAAAGTCTACCAATTAAGAGGATGTCTTTCAAAAATAAAAGGCGAAATTACGTTGTTCCATTCTAAAAACGTAATTTTGCCTTTTAATTTTTTAGATTAAAGAGTAATCAGAAATCTAAAATCAGAAATCTAAAATTTGAATGACAGGAACCGTTTATAAGTCTACAGGAAGTTGGTATACCGTAAAATCTGAAAAAGGCGATTTTATCGAATGCCGTATGAAAGGGAAGTTTAGGATGAAAGGAATTAAAAGTACCAATCCTATTGCTGTAGGCGATATTGTCGATTATGAATTAGAAGAAACTTCGGATGCTTTAACGGGAACAATTCATAATATTCACGAAAGAAAAAACTACATCGTTCGTAAATCGGTTAACTTGTCAAAGCAGATTCATATTATAGCTTCGAATATCGATCAGGTGTTTTTGTTGGTTACAATTGATAATCCGCCAACAACTACAAGTTTTATCGATCGTTTTTTGGTTACTGCCGAAGCATACGGAATTGAAGCTGTTCTAATTTTTAATAAAATTGATACGCTCAATGAACAGACATTAGACGATCAGCTTTATTTACAACATATTTACACCGAAATAGGATATAAATGTCTAAGAATTTCTTCAACAGAAAATAAAGGAGTTGATAAATTGAAAGAAATGATGATAGGTAAAGTAAGTATGTTCTCAGGACATTCTGGAGTTGGAAAATCAACTTTGGTGAATGCGATGGAACCAAGCCTTCATTTAAAAACTACCGTAATTTCAGAACAAAGTAAACAGGGACAGCATACAACAACTTTTGCTGAAATGTATGATTTGTCTTTTGATGCCCGAATTATTGATACTCCAGGAATTAAAGGTTTCGGAATTGTTGATATGGAGCCAACAGAAATCAGCGGTTATTTCCCAGAATTTTTTAAGCTTAAAGATCAATGTAAATTCAATAACTGTTTGCATAAAGAAGAACCGCATTGCGCTATAAAAGCAGCTTTAGAAAAAGACGAAATTGCTTGGTCGCGTTACAACAGTTATCTTAAGATATTAGAAGGTGATGAAGAACATTACCGAACTGATATTTATGGTGATGATCGTGCAGCGAGTGATGAAACACGTAAATAATTATTAATTGTGAATTGTTAATTATAGTTCGAAGAGAAACAAAATTTTCAAATTCCGAGATCAAATTTTGTAAAATTCCAATCCAATTTGTAGAGATGCGCTGCAGTGCATCTAACGCCAGAATTTAAAATCTGTTTAATCCGTGTAATCTGTGGCCAATAAACTACGCTGCAATAAGATCAAAATAAAAATGAAAATTGTACTTCAAAGAGTTTCTGAGGCATCTGTCACAGTTGATGGTCAAAAAACAGCAGATATTAAAAAAGGGTTATTGATTTTAGTTGGAATTGAAGATGCCGATATTCAGGAAGATATTGACTGGCTTGCTGGAAAAATAATTAAAATGAGAATTTTTGGAGACGAAAATGATGTTATGAACTGCTCGGTTCAAGACATCGACGGCGATATAATTGTCGTTAGTCAATTTACACTTCACGCCTCTACAAAAAAAGGAAACCGACCATCTTACATAAAAGCTGCAAAACCTGAGTTTGCGATTCCTATGTATGAGAACTTTGTAAAATCTTTAGAAAAAGAGTTCAATAAAAGAGTTCAAACTGGAATTTTTGGTGCTGATATGAAAGTAAGCCTGATAAATGATGGTCCTGTAACTATTTTAATAGACAGTAAAAACAGAGATTAAAAAATCATTAGACAAGTGTTAAGAATTTCTAAAAAAAATATATATTTGAAGAAATTACTTACCAATGAGAAGCCCTAGATTATCGTTAGTTTTTTTCTTATTTACCCTTATTTCATTTGCACAAAAGGCTAATTACAATGTTGCCTTAATTCCAGATAGTCTAAAACAAAATGCGAATGCAGTTGTTCGATTAGATCAAATGGATATTACGATTGCTTCGCAACGAAGCATGAATATTAAAACACAAAGAGTTGTAACGGTTTTAAATGAAAAAGGACTTAGGCATATTGACGCTTATCAGCATTACGATAAAACCACTTCAATAAGCAATATCGAGGCAATTGTCTATGATGCGGCGGGAAACGAAATTAAAAAAATCAAACGAAAAGATTTTAAAGATCAGAGCGCTGTAAGTGGGAGTACGCTTTTCTCGGACAGCCGTGTTGTTTATTTAAGTTACACTCCAATTTCATATCCATTTACAATTGCGTACAGCTGTGAAACAGAAACTTCAAATACGGCTTTTATACCACGATGGTATTTCTTAGGCGGTTACAATGTAAGCGTCGAAAAATGTGTGCTGAATGTTTCTTACCCAAGTGATTTGGGATTCAAAAAAAGGAATTTCAGTTTTCTGGATATAATATAAAAAAATCAGAAGAGTCAACTACAAAACTCGGTTACATAGCACAGAATATATTAGCACAGAAATTAGAAGATTTAAGTCCATCTTCAGAAGTTTTGTTTCCAAGAGTCATGATGGGTCTTGAAAAATTTCATTTAGAAGGCGTTGATGGTACAGCAACAACTTGGGAAGCATTTGGGAAATGGTACGGAGAGAAGGTTTTAACAGGAACAACCATTTTGCCAGAAGAAACCAAAACGAAAATGAAAGTGCTTGTTGGTGATGAAAAAGACCCAATCAAGAAAGCAAAAATTATTTACGATTACGTACAGAAGAAATCAAGATATGTAAATATTGCGGTTGGAATTGGTGGTTGGAAACCAATGCTTGCCAGCGACGTTGATCGTTTAGGTTATGGCGACTGCAAGGCTTTGTCAAATTATACCAAAGCACTTTTGCAGGCAGTTGATGTGTCGTCTTATAATACAATTTTATATGGTGATGCTGATAAGGCAAATATCCAATCTGATTTTGTTTCGATGCAGGGAAATCATATGATATTAGCAATTCCAAATGGAGATACTTATACTTGGCTGGAATGTACAAGTCAAGATGCACCGTTTGGTTACCAAGGTACTTTCACAGATGATAGAGATGTTTTGGTAGTTAAACCTGAAGGCGGAGAAATTGTTAGAACTAAAATTTATCATGATAAAGGAAATACTCAAATAGGAAAAGGGACGTATACTGTTAATGAAAATGGTGATTTCTCAGGGGTTTTAAAAATAGATTCGCAAGGAAGTCAATATGATGCGAAATCCAGAGTCGAAACCTTACAGCCAAATGAAAAAGAAAAACACTACAAAGAGTATTGGGATAATATCAACAATTTGAAATTGGGTAAAATAACTTTTACTAATGATAAAGAGAATATTCGTTTTATAGAAGATGTTCAAATAAGTGCGTCAAATTATGGTCAGATTTCAGGGAACAAAATAATTTTTGTTTTAGATGCCTTTAACCAATATACAGGAAATGTAAACAGAATTAGAAATCGTAAAAATCCATTTCAAATTCAACGCGGCTATTTAGATACAGATGAAATTGAAATAAATCTTCCTGCAGGTTTTAGTATCGAATTTCTTCCTCAAAACTATGAGCTTAAAGGAAAATTCGGAGAATATAAAACAGAGATAATTAAAAAAGATAATAACAAGCTAATCTATAAAAGATCTATGCTCCTAAACAACGGAAAGTACTCTAGTAAAGAATATGATGAGTATAGACTATTTATGGAGCAAGTTTCGCGAAACGATAACGCTAAAATTATATTAACCAAAAACTAACCCAAATAAACCATAACCAAAATGAAATTTAGTAAACCATTATGTTTATCGATTCTGTTGTTGTTTGTTTCAAAAATAAACGCGCAGGAATTTAAATTAGGAAAAGTTTCAATTGCAGAACTGGAACAAAAAGTTCATCCTAAAGACTCATCGGCAGCGGCAGCTGTATTGTATACAAGAGGAAAAACGAGAATTGAATATGATGAAAATGATGGTTTTATAAATTTAACTGATGTTGAGACCAGAATTAAAATTTATAAAAAGGAAGGATATAATTGGGCGAATAAAGGGGTTTGGTACTATAATACTAGTAATTTGCCAGAGAAGGTTTCTTTTACAGATGCCTATACCTATAATTTGATAGATGGCAAGGTCGAAAAAGTAAAACTGAAAAGTGAAGGGATTTTTGATGAAGTTGTAGATAAATTCAGAGGGAGAAAAAAGATAACAATGCCTAATGTTAAAGAAGGGTCAGTTGTTGAGTTTAGATATACTATTAGAAGTCCTAGAGATAATACGATTCGAGAATGGGATTTTCAAGCTACTATTCCAATTAATTATTCTGAGTTTATAACTTATATTCCACAATATTATGTTTTTAATTCTAGGCAAAAGGGATATGTTTTTCCTAAAATTACGTCTATTAAAAATTCAAAATCAATTGTTTTTAGAAATAAGGAGAGAAGCTTGAGTGGAGGTACTGGTGTTGCAAGTACATCATTTTCAACATCCAAATTAGATTATTCAGAAATTCAAACGACCTATTTAGCGGTTGATTTTCCAGCTATAAAAGAGGAAGCTTATGTGAATAATATTGATAACTATGTTTCTAGTATTCAACATGAATTATCTATGACTAACTTTCCAAATTCACCAATGAAAACATATTCTACAGATTGGAATTCAGTTGTAACAACGATTTATAACTATGATGATTTTGGTCCTGAATTAAATAAAACTGGTTATTTTGAGGAGGATTTAAAAACACTTTTGGGGGATAAAAAAAATGCAGATGAAAAAATAATAGCCATTTTAAATCATGTGAAATCGAATGTAAAATGGAATAATTATACGGGTTATACCTGTGATAATGGAGTAAGAAAAGCATACAAAGAAAAAACAGGAAATATTGCCGATATCAACTTGATATTAACCGCAATGCTGCGTTATGCTGGTTTAACTGCAAATCCAGTATTGGTGAGCACACGTTCTAATGGGATTTCATTTTTTCCTAATAGAAATGCTTTTGATTATGTAATTGCGGCGGTCGAAACTCCAAGCGGAAATGTTCTGTTAGATGCATCTGATAAATTTTCAACCCCAAATGTTTTACCTCTTAGAACTCTAAACTGGTTAGGAAGACTAATTAGAAAAGACGGAAGTTCTGAAGAGGTAGATTTAATGCCTAAAAAGGCTTCAAATGATATTGTTTTTATAAATTATAGTATTGATCCAGAAGGTAAAGTTACAGGAAAAACCAGAAGACAATTTACAGATTATAATGCGATGATTACTAGAGAAAATATTTTTAGTTTAAAAGAAGAGGAATATTTAGAAAAACTAGAGAATGAGAATAATAAAATAGAAGTTTCTGATTACTCAAAAACAAACGAAAAAGATCTCTTGATGCCAATTACAGAATCATATTCGTTTGCAGGGAATAATTTATGCGAAGTTATAGGGGGTAAAATATACGTTAGCCCAATGTTGTTTTTTACAAACGAAAAAAATCCATTTAAACAAGAAGTAAGAGAATATCCGGTAGATTTTGGGTATCCGTTTTTAGATAAATATAATATTATTATTAGGATTCCGGAAGGTTTTGCAGTTGAGACTCTTCCAAAACCTGCCATTATTAATATGGAGGATAATTTAGGAAGCTTTAAATTTAATATTGCTTCAGATGGCAGTACATTGCAATTAAATATTCAGCATCAGATAAATGAAGCAATTGTTTCAACGGATCAATACGATATGCTGAAAGAATATTATAAAGGAATGATTGCTAAAGAAACAGAGAAAATAGTTTTAAAAAGAATTTAGTTGTATTGAAAGATTAGGATTATTTTTGCTTAAAAATACAATCATGGATTTGAAAAATGCACAACTAGATGTTGATACTTGGATAAAAGAACACGGAGTACGTTATTTTAACGAATTAACCAATATGGCCCAGCTTACCGAAGAAGTAGGCGAAGTGGCTAGAATTATTGCTCGTCGTTATGGAGAACAATCAGAAAAAGAAAGTGATAAAAATAAAGATTTAGGCGAAGAATTAGCCGATGTTGTTTTTGTTGTTTTATGTTTGGCGAATCAAACAGGAATCGATTTACAAGCCGCTTTTGATAAAAAAATGGACTTAAAATCGGTTAGAGATAAAGATCGTCACAAAAACAACGATAAATTGAAATAATTGTGAAATTTTAACTCAGATTTTGATTTACGGGCGAGGAGTGGTAAATTGCGCACTCGAATTATGTCACTCACAATTCGCAACACATAACTAAAATCATGAATTTAAAATTAAGCACGAATTCACAATTTACGATTGATGATTCGCAACTAAATATCACGGGTTCTAAAAGCGAAACAAATCGCTTATTATTACTAAAAGCTTTATTCCCAAATATCACATTAGCCAATACTTCAAACTCTGATGACAGCGAAGTAATGCAGAAAGCTCTAGCTGGAAATGACGAAATTGTTGACATTCATCACGCTGGAACGGCAATGCGTTTCTTAACAGCATATTTTGCAGTTAACGAAGGTAGAGAAGTGGTAATGACAGGTTCAAGCAGAATGCAAGAGCGTCCGATTAAAATTTTAGTTGAAGCTTTGGCACAATTAGGAGTTGAAATTTCATATGAAAAAGAAGTTGGTTATCCGCCAATTCGAATCAAAGGAAAAAAAGTAACCGCTTCAAAAGTTACTTTAGCAGCAAATGTTAGCAGCCAATATATTTCGGCGTTATTGTTAGTAGCAGCAAAATTAGAGAATGGTTTAGAATTGACTTTAGAAGGTGAAATTACTTCGATTCCGTATATCAAAATGACTTTGGCTTTGTTAAAAGATTTAGATATACAAACTAGTTTTGAAGGAAATGTAATAAAAGTTTATCCTAAAGAATCTGTTGAATCAAAAGAAATGGTTGTAGAATCTGATTGGAGTTCTGCGTCGTATTTCTTCAGCCTTGTGGCTTTGGCCGATGCTGCAAAAATAACTTTAAGCAGTTATAAAGAAAACAGCTTGCAAGGAGATTCAGAATTAGTATCTCTTTATGAAAAAATGGGTGTAAAAACTACCTTCCAAAATAATCAAATGACGTTGGAAAAACAGGTAGGTTTTACATATGAAGATGTGAATTTTGAATTGAATAATACACCAGATATTGCCCAAACAATCGTAGTAACTTGTTTAGGTTTAGGAATCGGATGTCATTTAACTGGTCTTCATACTTTAAAAATTAAAGAAACAGATAGACTTGAAGCTTTAAGAATCGAGCTTACAAAGTTAGGAGCCAATATTTCTGTAACTAATGACAGTTTGACTTTAGAGCGTTCAGGCGATATTAATCATGATGTTCATATTGCTACTTACAATGATCACCGTATGGCAATGGCATTTGCGCCGCTTGCTATAAAAGTGCCAATTATTATAGACGACGCCGAAGTGGTTTCAAAATCATATCCAGATTTTTGGAATGATTTAAAAACTTTAAACTTTCAAGTTTCAGAATTGTAGTTTTTTGAACCATGTAAGAAATATAAGTTCATTTAAATAAAATAGCTTAAATTATATAACCTCTGGTTGCAGCCAGAGGTTTTTTTATGCTTGAGTTTGGCTATAATCGCATAGTTTGTCATTTCGACGAAGGAGAAATCTTAGCAAGAAGCTCCGTGAAGAAAAGTCAATCTTTGTCGATTCTGCAACGGAGATTTCTCCTTCGTCGAAATGACAATAATATGTTGGAGATGTTTTTTGTAGGTAAAAACATTTTTAATGGTTCTGAAAACTCCACTAAATCAAGGACTTTTGAAAATAAACGTCAAAACACTTGACAACGCCTATCTCACAATCGTATATTTGCAAGCGATTTAAAATTTTAGATAAAAAAGTCTAAGATTGATATTTTAAAATCTAACTTCAAATATGAAATTATCACACTTCAATTTCAATTTACCGAAAGAACTTTTGGCTGAATTTCCGGCAGAAAATAGAGATGAATCTCGTTTAATGGTAATTGACCGTCAAAAACAAACAATAGAGCACAAAATGTTTAAAGATGTTATCAATTACTTTGATGACGGAGACGTTTTAATTCTTAACAATACAAAAGTTTTTCCTGCGCGTTTGTACGGAAACAAAGAAAAAACAGGTGCAAGAATTGAGGTTTTCTTATTAAGAGAATTAAATTCTGAGCAGCGTTTATGGGATGTTTTAGTTGATCCAGCTAGAAAAATCCGTATCGGTAATAAACTTTATTTTGGCGATGACGATTCATTAGTTGCCGAAGTAATTGATAATACAACTTCTCGTGGTAGAACATTACGTTTTTTATATGATGGTTCTTACGAAGAGTTTAGAAACAAATTGACAGAACTTGGAGAAACTCCAATTCCTAAATATATCAGCAGAGAGGTTACTGCCGAAGATGCCGAAAGATACCAAACAATTTATGCAAAAGAAGAAGGAGCTGTAGCGGCACCAACTGCTGGTTTACACTTCTCAAAACACCTTTTGAAAAAATTAGAAATCAAAGGAGTAAACTTCGCTGAGGTTACACTTCACGTAGGTTTAGGAACTTTTAATCCAGTTGAGGTTGAAGATTTATCTAAACACAAAATGGATTCAGAAGAATTAATCATCAGACAAGAAGCTTGCGACATCGTAAATGAAGCAAAAGCAAAGAAAAAACGTATTTGTGCTGTAGGAACAACTTCTATGCGTGCAATCGAAAGTTCTGTTTCTTCTGCAAATACTTTAAATCCTTATGAAGGATGGACAAATAAATTTATTTTCCCTCCTCATGATTTTAGTATTGCAAACTGTATGATTACTAATTTCCACACACCAAAATCAACATTGTTAATGATGATTTCTGCTTTCTGTGGTCATGACTTAATGAAAAAAGCTTACGACGAAGCAATCAAAGAAGGGTACAAATTCTATTCTTACGGAGATGCAATGTTAATTCTTTAATTAGAATTTATTTTCAAAATAAGAACCCGACAGTTTTTTTAGAATCTGTCGGGTTTTCTGTTTTTAATGGTTTCAAGTTTCAGGTTTCAAGTTTGATGTTCGTTATGCGATTTAACCGCAAAGTTCGCAAAGCTTTGCGTTCTTATGCATTTGGCAAACACAAACGGAATAAAAAACCTCGCGAACTTTGCGGTTAAATACCACGGAGCATATCAACTTGAAACCTTAAACTTGAAACAAAATAAACAATTTTTGTTATTTTAGCATCCAAAACAAAAACACAATGACTTTTCAAAATACACGCGAATTCGCGAAACAATTAGATGCTCAAGATTCATTGAATCACTATCAAGACCAATTTATTTTTCCAAAAGTAAATGATAAACGAGTAATTTATTTCACAGGAAATTCTTTAGGATTACAGCCAAAACGAACAAAAGCTTATATAGATGAGGTAATGAATGACTGGGCAGAATTAGCTGTTGAAGGTCATTTTTATGCAGAGAAACCTTGGTGGGATTATCAGGAAAGATTTGCTGAACCATTGAGTAAAATTGTGGGAGCACTTCCGTCAGAAGTTACCGTTATGAATACTTTAACCGTAAATCTTCATTTATTGATGGTTTCTTTTTATCAGCCAAAAGGAAAGCGTTATAAAATTATCTGCGAAGAAAAAGCATTTCCATCAGATCAATATATGTTTCAGAGTCAAGTTCATTTTCATGGATATAAACCAGAAGATGCCATTGTAGAAATCAAGCGCCGCGAAGGAGAGCATAATATTCGTCTTGAAGATGTTTTAGCAAAAATTGAAAAAGTTGGCGACGAATTGGCTTTGGTTTTAATTGGAGGCGTAAATTATTATACGGGACAAGTTTTCGATATTAAAACCATAACTGCTGCTGGACAAAAAGCCGGAGCAAAAGTTGGTTGGGATTTGGCGCACGCTGCTGGAAATATCAAATTAGAACTTCACGATTGGAATGTAGATTTTGCTGCTTGGTGCAGTTATAAATATATGAATTCAGGACCTGGAAATGCTTCTGGACTTTTTGTTCACGAAAGACATCACAGTGATCCAGATTTACCACGATTTGCGGGTTGGTGGGGACACAATAAAGAACGACGTTTTAAAATGGAGCCAAACTTTGATCCTGTTCAAGGAGCAGGAGGATGGCAGATTAGTAATCTTCCAGTTCTGTCTTTAGCACCTTATTTGGCTTCTGTAGAAATGTTTGCTGAGGTTGGAATGGATGCTCTAATTGCAAAACGTGATCATATAACATCTTATTTAGAATTTATTCTGCACGAAATTGATAAGGAAGTTGAAAGTACTTTTGAAATTATTACACCTGTAAATCCAGAAGAAAGAGCTTCGCAGTTATCTGTTTTTCTGCATGGAGAAGGAAGAAGCCTATTCGATTATTTAATGAAAAATGGAGTTATTACAGATTGGCGTGAACCAAACGTAATTCGCCTGGCGCCAGTTCCTTTGTATTGCTCTTATGAGGATATGTATGACTTTGGACAAATTTTGAAAAAAGGAATTTTAGGAAAGTAATATTCGTTATCGTTTATCATTTCGAGGAACGAGAAATCGCACTAGTTGCTCCGCAAAGTAGGTCACTAATCTTTGTCGAATTTCTGGTGCGATTTCTCGTTCCTCGAAATGACAAAAAAGATACATTTTTAGTTTCCCGCAGATTAAATACTTTTTTTCAAAAGTTTATAAAAGAATAATCCGCTCAATCTGCAAAATCTGCGGGAGAAATTTAGCCCCATTTTTAGAAATCTTTTTAATCTGTGGTAAAATAACTTCATGTCTTCGCAAGATTAAAACATCAACTCAGATCCAAAATAATCTGATAGAAAAACCCATAATCTTCAAATCATATAAACTTTCCAAAAAATTCTGTAATAAGCATTATAGCAGATATTCTTTATTTTGTAGTGTATAATTATTAAAAACTACAATCATGAAAGGCTTATATATATTATTAGCGGTAATACTTTTAACTTCTTGTCAGAATCAAACTAAAGAAGATATAAATAAAGCCAAACAAGCCAGTATTGATTCAATGAAAGTTGAGATTAACAAGCAGCGAGTTATCGATTCAATGAAGACTGAAATGGCTAAGATTAAAGAAGAACAAAAAATTGAATCTGAAAAAGAAAAAGTTGTTGTTGTGCATCAACAAGCAAATGGAACTGCTGCAACGACAACAGCAGCAGCACCGGCTAAAAAGAAAGGTTGGAGCTCTGCAGCTAAAGGAGCAGTAATTGGAGCAGGAGTTGGAGCAGCCACTGGAGCAATTGTCAGTAAGAAAAAAGGACAAGGTGCAATTATAGGCGGATTAGCGGGCGCAGGAGTTGGGGCCGGAACAGGTGCTATTATTGACAGCAAAAAGAAAAAGGAGTAACTGCCTTTTCTGTTTAAATAAATAACCCCGATTAAGAAATCTTGATCGGGGTTTTGTTTTAAGCTAATTGCAAAGTTGGTATTGAAATTGCGTTTAATTCAGATTTATAAAAATCGAATTGTTTTTTGATTTCTTCTTCTTCAGCCTTAAAGTAAAAAGTAGATGAAAATAGATTTTGATAATATTCAATTCCATCTAAAATATTTGTTTTAAAAGAATTCCATTTTTTAAGCTGATTTGTGCTTACTTCACCAGAAATTGTTTCAATTTCATTTCTAAAATAATCAACATACATTTTCAATTCTTTCACAAATAAATTAGGGCGGTCATTTGTTCTTAAAATTGTTTTGCCTTGATAAATATGCTGTAACATTTCTTTTAATGAAACTTCATGATCAAAATAAGCCATATTTGGTCCCGGACAAATTACAACGCCTTGTGCTTGACCTTTTATTTTAATGTCATTTTCCAGATAAGAAGCATTTGCTAGACCAACACATAAACATGATTTTTCTGTGATTTTGATTTTACTTTTTTCAAATGCATCAGCAGATAAAGTATCTTTTGCGCTTTCTAGTTCTGCTAGTTTTATATCCTGATATTTTTTTGAAGCCGTACAAATTCCGTGAGGATCATATTCTTTGCTTAAGGCTAAGAATTTCTTCGGGCACGAACTTCCTGCCTTATTTTCGTGAATACGTTTTTGTTTTAAGATTTCGTTTGAAGTGCCTCGCAAAGTATTAAACGGAACTCCCAAAGGCGAAATATGACTTAAATACAAATCATCTTCTTTGGCTTTCATTAATAAATTTCGGGTTTCCTGATCGACAGAAGTGGCTTCTGGAACTAATAAAAACGGAGTTCCCCATCCCACAGAATCAACCTTATATTGGTCTAATAAAAATTCATGCTCCTCAGCAGTTCCAACACCGCCTTGAACTGTAATTTTTAGTTCTAAAGGATTTTCTGGAAAAACTTGATTTTTTAGCTGTAGAGCTTTAATCATTAAGTCGTGAGCAGATTGTACCAATTGTTCTTTTTTCTGCTTGAATTCTTCTAAAATCGTCCCTAATAGCAGTCCATCAGTTGCAAAAGCGTGACCGCCGCAGTTTAATCCAGATTCAATTCGATATTCAGAAACCCAAAGACCTTTTTTAGCAAGGAAATTACCTTGAATCATAGCCGATCTAAAATCACTCACTTTTAGAATGATTTTCTTTTTCAGTTCGTTCTTTTCATTTGGGAAAAAATCTTTGAAGTTTTCAAAGTAGCTGTACAATCTCGGATTCATTCCCGCAGAAAGTACAACAGACGATTCTAAATTACTATTTGCGAAACCTCTTAAAGCAGCGTGAGCGTCATTAAATTCAATTGGAAGCTGTTCGTTTTTAATAAAATTATCTTTGTCCAGTTTTGTCATAATGTTAACATCAATTTCTCCTGGAAAAAGATGTGATTCAATATAACTTTGAATGTTTTCTTTAAAAGAAATACCGTCATCCAATAAATTCTGGAAACCTTTTTTGATATCAGAAGTATTAGGCAGCATCGACATGAAATTTTCAAGAGCCGTTTTGCTTTCTGCTAATTCAGTTTTAAAAGTTTCAAATTTTTCTTTTACAATTTTGTCAACTAAATTTAAGTAAGAAGTAATTCTTTCAGCGCGATAATCGTGAAATTTCTGACTTATTTCTTCGTATGGAATGTTGAATTTAGTGCTGTAGAAATTACGCATCTTTTCAATTAGATCGTCATCAGCGATTGAAACCACAGACGAAATCCCGTATTGAGCCACTCTTATTGGGCTGTCTATCGTATAGGCAAGTCCCATTACCGGAATATGGAAAGTATGCAATGGTGTTTTTGTCATTTGTTTTCAGGTTAAAATAAAAGCAAATGAAAAAAAAATAATTTTTAAAAACCTGATAATTATCAGGTTTGTAGATTGTTTGCCGCGAATTACATGAATTTGCACCAATTCTTTTTCAACCAAGTTTCATAATTAATTCGTGAAAATTTGTGTAATTCGCGGCGGATAAATTTTGAGGAAAGGATTGCGTACATGCATTGTGTTCCAACGGTTGAAACCGTTGGTTATGTTAAAAATAAATGCATTAAATCAAAATCTTCTTCAAAGACTCTGCAATACTTCGCCATAGAAAATTATAAAATGATTTTTCCTGAATTCGTTCAATTTCAACATCAGCGGTTTTTGCTTTATCTTTTGAGTCGTTTTTAACCAATAAATTGACAATGGCAGATTTGAGTCTGGCTTCTTTTTCAGGTTTTTCCTTTTTGTATAATTTCACTTTTAAGTCATTATAATCTAGAGATGCATTTCCTTTTGAGATATTGTCATTTCCATAGAAATCAAAGCGATATTTATTAAAATTTCCTGTAAAGGAAGCGTTCATATAAGGTTTGCTGAATTGCCCCATGGCGCCAACATTAAAGTTTGAAATAACACCTTGAATATGAAAACTATCTTTTTTATCTAAAACATTAAAACTCCAATCAACATCCAGCGGAGAGTTTTTCATGAAAATGCATTTCACTTTAATTTTGACATCATCGGTTTTTTTCAATCCAAAACCACTTTTTAAATTGACTGCCTGTAAATTGAATTTGTCGAAATTTAAAACTCCAGGACCTTTGGCAAAATCTATTTCTTCTTCGTAAACCAATTTTGATTTCAGAATCTGTAAAGTATCAATTTGAAGGGGGAATTTAATATTTCGCAATAAATGATTGTAGAGATATTTCTTGCTCAGATCATCTTTTGGCATTTTTCCGCGATAGATATTGGCATCAAAATGATTGATTACAATTGAATTTGCCTTAAAGAAAAAGCGATCGTTTTTAAAACCCCAATTCATTTTTTGCACTTGTGCCGAATCGAATTTTAAGGTATAAATATCTTTTTCTTTATCTAATCGTTTAATAAATTCTCGTCGATTAAATTGCGGAAGGTGAGAGAAGTTGTTGATTTTTAAAAAGTTTTTCTCGGTACTTATTTTACCAATATTGATATGATAAAAGGCGCTTGGTCTATAAAATAAGCTGTCAATAACCAGTGCATAGGTTTTATACTGCAGTGGAATTTTTTGTTTTAAAGTAGCATCTGTCAGTAGTATTCCTTCTAATTTTAGAATAATTTTTTTGATGCTGAAAATAGGTTTTTCAGTATCTAAAGAAACAACATCTACCGTTCCGTCATTAAGATAGATATTTGAAACAGCAATTATTTTTCGAAAAGGTTCAATGATTTCGGTTTTGATGCTTTTGTTGTTGTTCAGTAGTTTTTCGCCTTTTTTGTATAAAATAACTCGAGGTTTATTGATAATGATACTTTTTGCCTGAATAATATCTCTAAAAGCCAAATCCCAAATATTAAAATGTTTAATTGTAACTGATTCGATTTTAGAAAAAAGCCCATTTTTACTGTCTTTTGGTTCGTTTTTTGGACTTACTAATAATGTTTGAGCATAGATATTTCGAGAAAAAAGAGAAACTTCAATTTTTTCGTAATTGATGTTGTAAGCCGTTTTGTTCTTTTCGTGAATAATTATTGGAAGCTGTTTTTTGATCCAGTAATTCAGACCAATGTTGATCAGAATTACAAGAATAAAAAGAGAAATTACTCCAATAGCTATTTTTTTATAGACAGACATTTATAGTATTGATTTTAAATACATAAATTTAGACTTTAAAAGAGAATGTATTTTACATTATTCGGTTTTTTGGTTACATTATTTTACAAACCCTATTTATTTATACTTTTTGCAAAATATGAGAAGATTTAAAAAATTTCTGCTGGTTTTATTAGTACTTGTTGTTGTAATTGGAATAGGTTTATGTGCCTATATTTTTCATTTAAAACCCAAATATGAAGGGGAATTGCAATTGAAAAATCTTCAAAAAGAAACGACTGTTTATTTTGATGAATACGGCGTTCCTCATATTTATGCTGATTCTGAAAAAGATGCTATGACTGCTCTTGGATATGTTCATGCACAGGAAAGATTATGGCAGATGGAATTACTTCGCAGAATTGCTCCGGGCAGATTATCAGAAATTTTTGGATCTGTTGCGCTTAAAAAATGATACCTTTTTCTCTGGAATTGGTATTGAAGAAGCTTCGGCGAAAGCCATTTCAAAATTAGACAAGAATAGTGTGAGTTATAAATTAACGCAGGCTTATTTAGATGGAATTAATCAATATTTGGATGAGGGAACGACACCAATTGAATTTACTCTTGTTGGTGTTAAAAAGCAAAAATTCACTATAAATGATGTCTATAATATTTTTGGATATATGTCTTTTAGTTTTGCAATGGCTCAAAAAACAGATCCATTATTAACAGATATTCGCAATAGATACGGTGCCGCTTATTTGAAGGATTTAGGAATTGAAGGCGAATTTAATACTACACAGATTAAAAGTTCAAAAGAGAATATTGAAGAATATACAGCGATTTCAAAATCGATAACAGCTTTATTAGACAAATCGCCAATTCCGCCATTTATAGGAAGTAACAGCTGGGTTGCTGGTCCAAATAAAACGAAGAGCGGAAAAGTAATTTTTGCTAATGATCCGCATATTGGGTTTTCGCAGCCTGCAACTTGGTACGAAGCGCATATAGTTACGCCTGAGCATGAATTGTATGGTTGTTATTTGGCAGGAACTCCGTTTCCGTTATTGGCACACAATCGTGATTATGCGTATGGTTTAACTATGTTTGAAAATGATGACATCGATTTTTATCAAGAAAAAAACAAAACGGGAGATTTAAATCAATATCAAACGCCAACTGGTTTTGCAACTTATGAAGTTAGAAAAAAGACTATAAAAGTAAAAGATACGTCGGATGTTGTTCTAACGATTAAATCAAGCCGACATGGACCAATTATGAATGATTTACTGGATCATTTGGATAAGAAAAATCCAATTGCAATGTTGTGGACGTATACGCATCAGCCTATTCAGATTCTTGATGCTGTTTATGGACTTTCGCACGCAAAAAATAAAGAAGAGTTTAGAAAAGCGACTCAATTGGTTGCTGCGCCGGGATTAAATGTGATGTACGGCGATGCTAAAGGAAATGTGGCTTGGTGGGCAACAGGAAAATTGTATAAGCATAATAAAGGTGTGAATACACATTTAATTTTAGACGGCTCAACAGGAAAAGAGGATATTGTAGAATATTTAGATTTTTCAAAGAATCCATCTGCCGAAAATCCAAAATGGGGATATGTTTATTCGGCCAATAACCAGCCCGAAGCAATTGATGGTTATTTGTATCCAGGATATTATCTTCCCGAAGATCGTGCTAAAAGAATTTCTGGGTTAATGGATGCAAAATCAGATTGGGATAAAGAAACAATCAGTAAAATGATTTACGACAACACTTCTGATGTTGCGGTTGAAACGGTTAAAAATCTGATTTCAAATATTGATCTTAATACTATTTCAGCAGAAGAAAAAGAAGCTGTAAATGTTTTAAAGTCGTGGAATGGAACAACAAATCTTGAAGATGTTGCACCAACGATTTATAATAAATGGGTGTATTTGTATTTGAAGAATACTTTTGAGGATGAAATGGGAGAGGACAATTTTAATTTGTTTTTAGGAATTTCGATAGGAAAACAAGTTATTGCCAATCAAATTAAAAATGAAAATTCAGTTTGGTGGGATAATGTCAAAACTAAAGATGTAAAAGAAACCAGAAAGGATATTGTTGCCAAATCATTTCATGAGACTGTTGCCGCGCTTCAAAAACAATTAGGAAATACTGTTGCCGATTGGAAATGGGAGAAAGTGCATACGGTTGAACACGAACATCCGCTTGGCAAAATTGCTGCACTTCGAGGTTTATTTAATGTGGGGCCTTTTGGATCTCCAGGATCAAATGAAGTAATTAATAATTTATTTTTTGGTTTAAACAATGAAGGGAAATATTATGTAAAAGGCGGTCCATCAACCAGACGAATTGTTGATTTTTCGGATATTGAAAATAGCTGGAGTATTTTGCCAACAGGGCAATCTGGAAATCCATTTAGTAAACATTACAGCGATCAGGCAGAAATGTACAATGAAGGAAAGTTTAGAAAAATGAAGCTGAACAAAGACGAAATCATAAAAACGTCAACAAAATTAGTCTTGAAACCAAAAGAAAAATAGTTTCAGGTTATAAGCTCTAAAGACTTTGTTCCTTTACCTCTATGCCTCTTTGAACCTAAAAAATCTTCCCATAAAA
>NZ_NRQU01000037.1 GCF_004119495.1 Flavobacterium sp. YO12 | reverse complement strand
TCAAATTGAGTGGCTTTTGTTATGAATTTAGAAAGAGTATTTTCACTCCAATTATTCAACTGCGCTTTTTGATTTAGGATAAAATCTGAATAATCGGATTAAAGGCTTTTGAAGCCACAAGCACTTTTTGTCCTATTTTATAATTTACAATTTCATCTTCTGTTGCAACGACTTTTATAATGTTATTTCCTGACGACACTTGTACAACATAAATAATATCACTTTTTACAATGCTGATTATTTCTCCCGTTATTTGAAATTTACTGCTTATTTTCTTTTCAGCGAATACCTGATTCGGCGTTCCTTGCTTGGTAATTTTACCTTTGTCGATAACAACTACCTTATCCGAAAGTTTAAAAATTTCGGCTGCCGAATGGCTTATCATCAAAGTAGTTAATTTATATTTTTGATGAATTTTTAAAATATAATCCTGAAGCTTAAATCGCATTTCGTCATCTAAGGCCGAAAGCGGCTCGTCTAACAATAAAATCTCAGGTTTACGCACAATCGCTCTTGCCAAAGCTACACGCTGTTTTTGCCCTCCTGATAAATTTTGCGGTTTACTATTTTGCAAAGACTGCAATTCCATAAGTTCGATTAATTCAGTAACAATTTCGTTTGAATCGTTTTTAGATAACGCAAACTCCAAATTTTCTTTAACCGTCAGATTCGGAAATAAAGCAAAATCCTGAAAAACGAATCCTATAGAACGTTTTTGAACTGGAAGATGAAACTTTTTTTGAGAATCATCCCAAACTTCGTCCCCTACTTTTATCTGTACTTTTTCTGCCTCAGTAAGTCCTGCTAATATTCTAAGAATAGTAGTTTTCCCAGCTCCAGAATTACCATAAATAGCAATAAATTGACCTTTTTCAAAAGTCAAAGAAACATCCAACGGCAGTTCGCCGTCAGCGGTTTGGAGCATTTTATAAGCATTAAACTGTATCATTAATAAAGTGTCGTTTTTCTTGATTTATTATTAATTAAATGAACAGTTAGCAAAATAAGAAAAGAGAACACAAACAAAATCCCTGCATAGACATTGGCGTTATAATAATTCATCGATTCTACTTCTTCGTAAATCGCAATCGAAACTACTTTGGTTTCTTCAGGAATACTTCCACCCACCATTAAAACTACACCAAACTCTCCTATTGTATGCGCAAAAGTCATTATAATTCCGGTAAGTAACGACGCTTGTATATTGGGCAGTAAAATTTTTGTAACCGTTACAAACCTTGATTTCCCAAGAGTAAAAGAAGCTTCCTGAAGTGCAGGCGGCAAATTTTTTAATCCAGACAAAATAGGATTTACCATAAAAGGTAAACTATATAAAACCGAAGCTAAAATTAATCCTTGAAAAGTAAACACCAATCGAAGATCAAAATAATCAGATAAAAATTTTCCAAAGGCATTTTCTGGACTAAAACCAATTAAAAGATAAAAACCTAATACCGAAGGCGGTAAAACCAAAGGCAGACTTATCAAGGCTTCAATAACCGCTTTGAAGCGAAATCTACTGTAAGACAACCAATAACAAAGAGGAATTGCCACAAAAAAAAGTATTATTGTGGTAATCAAAGCCAATTTTGCCGTAAGCCATATGGGTTCTAAATTAATCATGCGGAGACAAGCTTACTTCGTTTGTTTTTATTAAAGCCAATACCGTATCATTTTTCTTTAAATCTAATTCTTCACAAGCATTTCTTGTTATAATAGATTTTATAACCTCCTGCTCATAAACCAAATTAATCTGGCTCAAAATCACTCCTTTTTGAATAGATTCAATGCGGCATAACAGTTTATTCTGAGTACTGATATTTGGATTTAAATCTTTAGAAATCACTACTTCGGTTTCTTTAAAAATAATTTTAACAGTATTCTCTACTTTTAAGTAATCCGAAGTTTCTGGTGTATCGAGAACAATTGTAGAAAAAGTAACATCATTTGATTGTACTCTCACAAGCGAAATACCTTCATGAGATTGAATTTGCGATATGATTCCGTTTAATATGTTCATTGCGCTTTTGTATCATATCCATAATACTTTAAAATAGCAATTGCTTTTTTTGAAGATATGAAATTATAAAACTTGACTGCACCAGCCTTTCCTTTTGCATTTTTCAAAATTACACAGCCCTGCTCGAGCGGTGTATGGCTCTTTTGCGGAATAATATAGTACTTTCCTCCTTCTTTTTTCATGTTTGGAGTCAGCACAAGCGATAAAGCAGTGATTCCAATATCGGCATTTCCAGTCGTGATAAATTGAGTAGCTTGGGTAATATTTTCACCAAAAACCAGTTTGCTTTTTACTTTGTCATAAATTTTATAAAATTTTAAGCTTTCAACTGCTTTTTCTCCATAGGGTGCAGTTGCAGGATTTCCGATGGCTATTTTGCGAATATCTCTGTTTAGAAGACTGCTTATTTTACTTTTATTCGGATCTGTTTTTTTGCTCCAAATCACCAATTTTCCAGTTGCATACATTTTAATTTTAGAGCCGGTCAATTTTTTCTCTTCCAATTTTTTGGGATAATCCATATCTGCCGAGAAAAATAAATCAAACGGAGCACTATTGGAAATCTGCTCAAAGAACTTTCCTGAAGCGCCATAGGTGATCTGCGTATTTATTCCTGGATTCTGAATTTTAAAAACAGTATTTATGGAGTCCAGAGCAATTTTTAAATTGGCTGCCGCTACAATTGTAATTTTTTCCTGTCCTTGTACAGTTCCAAATGTCAATAATAAAAATGCTGTTACAATAAACAAATGTCTTTTTCTAGCTTTCATCCCTGTCTGTTCTGTTAGTATTGTAAAAGTAAGTATTCTAAGGCAGAGTAGAAAAACCTTATTTGTTTTAAAAGTAAAATTATCAGTACAAATAATTGAAATCTTCTTATAATTTTCAATAATCCCACTTTCTCCATTAGAAATGTAGACTATTTTCTTTTCAGACTAGCTAATGCTCATGCCTTAATTACGAAGTCGCAGCTTTTCGTGTTGATCTCTAAAAGAACAATTTTCAAGTTTTGAAAAATGCTGCAAAACAAAAAAGCCACTCAAATTGAGTGGCTTTTGTTGTGATCCCAGAAGGATTCGAACCTTCGACCTACGCATTAGAAGTGCGTTGCTCTATCCAGCTGAGCTATGGAACCATTTTTTTTAAAACTTAATGGTAAAGTTCTGTCGGGGTGGCAGGATTCGAACCTGCGGCCTCCTGCTCCCAAAGCAGGCGCGATAACCGGGCTACGCTACACCCCGAAGGCAAAATTTAAGCGGAGAGACAGGGACTCGAACCCTGGCGACGGTTACCCGTCGACAGATTAGCAATCTGCTCCATTACCGCTCTGGCACCTCTCCAAGCTCAAGAAACGTGTTCTGTTTTGCGGTTGCAAATGTAAGACAACATTCCATATCTCACAACTATTTTTGCGCTTTTTTTAAAGTTTTTTTAATCTTTTTTCTAAAACACTTCACAATCAAACGAATAGAATTAACAAAAATTTCATCTTAAATTTAAAATCCAATCGAATTCACGCAAAATTTGAATTTATTCAAATAAACAGTAAATTTGCTAGATAACTAATATTAACAGAAAATGAACAAAAGAGTTGTGATTGTTTCTGCCGTTAGAACACCTATCGGAAGTTTCATGGGTGGGTTATCTACCGTACCCGCACCAAAATTAGGCGCTGCCGCTATTAAAGGAGCGCTTTCAAAAATTAACCTAGACCCAAAATTAGTTGATGAAGTTTTCATGGGGAACGTAATCCAAGCTGGTGTTGGACAAGCTCCAGCTCGTCAAGCTGCCCTTTTTGCAGGATTATCAGAAGAAGTTGCTGCCACAACAGTTAACAAAGTCTGTGCTTCTGGAATGAAAGCAGTAATGTTTGGTGCCCAGGCTATCGCTTGCGGTGATGCCGAAATCGTAGTTGCTGGAGGAATGGAAAGCATGAGCTTGATTCCACATTATGTTCAAATGCGTGCTGGAAACAAATTTGGTCCCGCAACAATGCTGGACGGAATGCAAAAAGATGGTTTAACAGATGCATACGATAACAACGCAATGGGAGTTTGCGCTGACTTATGCGCATCTGAATACAAAATCAGCCGTGAAGAACAAGACAACTTTACTATTCAGTCTTATGAAAGAAGTGCAAAAGCTTGGGATGCAGGCAAATTTGATAATGAAGTTGTTCCCGTAGAAGTTCCACAAAGACGCGGCGAACCAATTATATTCTCTAAAGATGAAGAATACACTAATGTAAAATTAGATAAAATTCCATCTTTAAGCCCTGTTTTTACAAAAGACGGAACTGTAACTGCTGCAAACGCTTCAACGATAAACGATGGTGCCGCTGCTTTAGTTTTAATGTCTGAAGAAAAAGCAATTGCATTAGGTTTAAAACCTTTAGCTTATATAAAAGGCTATGCAGATGCAGCGCAAGAACCAAAATGGTTTACAACAAGTCCTGCAAAAGCATTACCAAAAGCTTTAGACAAAGCTGGAGTTTCAATTTCAGATGTTGATTATTTCGAATTCAACGAAGCCTTTTCTGTTGTTGGTTTAGCCAATGCAAAAATCTTAAATCTTGATAACGATAAAGTAAACGTAAACGGTGGCGCTGTTTCACTAGGACATCCGCTTGGCTGCTCTGGAGCACGTGTTATTGTAACTTTAATTAATGTTTTAGAACAAAACGATGCTAAAATCGGGGCTGCTGCAATTTGCAACGGCGGCGGCGGCGCATCAGCAATTGTTATCGAAAGAGCTTAAATAATAATACTTTAAATTAGGAGTTATTGACTACTTTTGACTCCTAATTTTTTTTAAACTTATAAATTACCCTAAATGTTCGGAATTTGCAATCTTGCCATAGTACCCGTTCGATCTGAGCCTAGCGACAGAAGTGAAATCGTTACACAACTTTTGTTTGGCGAACATATCGAAATTTTAGAACGCCAAAAGCAATGGGCGCGCATAAAAATTCAGTTCGATGATTATGAAGGCTGGGTAGATTCAAAACAATATCAGGTAATTTCTGAAGAAAACTACAATCAATTAAGCAAAGAAGCTATTATACTAAACGCTGATTTAATTGATTATATCACTTCTCCAAACAATTTATTACTCCCAATTCCGCTTGGTGCTTCGTTAACTTTTTTAAACAATAACGAAATCAACACTTCCAATTTTGATTTTGAAGGAACAAAAACCAGCGGTATAAAACCAAAAAGCGCACTTATAAATACTGCTTTTATGTATCTAAACGCACCTTATTTATGGGGCGGAAAAACACCTTTTGGAGTAGATTGTTCTGGTTTTACCCAAATGGTTTACAAACTAAACGGATACAAAATTCATCGCGACGCTTCTCAACAAGCACTAGAAGGCGAACCTCTAAGCTTTATTGAAGAAAGTGAACCTGGAGATTTAGCTTTTTTTGACAATGATGAAGGAAACATTACTCATGTGGGAATCATTATGGAGAACAACTATATCATTCACGCAAGTGGAAAAGTCCGTATCGATCGTTTAGATCATACCGGAATTTACAATCCCGAAATAAACAAACACACTCATAAACTTAGAGTAATCAAAAAAATCATTTAAAAACACGAATTGCACTAATTATCACAAATTAAAAATCCTTTTAATCAGTGTAATCGGTGGCAAAAAAAATAGTATAAATTCGTAAAATCCGTGTTTATGCACTCAATCGAATCGTCTTTCTAAACTCTGACGCACTATTGCCCTTTTGTTTTTTAAAGAATTTATTAAAGTGACTTTCGTCCGTAAAGCCAAATTCATATGCAATTTCGTTAATGCGCTTATCACTGAATTGCAAACGATGCTCTATCAGTTTTGTTTTATAATTACTAATATATTGCTGCATCGTTTCATCGGCATGTTTCTTAAAATAACGTCCTAAATACGTGTTCGAAATTCCGAAATAATCACTTATAGATTCTGCTTTTATTTTCTCAGGATAATAAATATTCGTTTGAATATATTGTAAAATATCCATTGCTTTAGCTTCAGTTCCCACATTCACCTGTTCCGGTAAATATTTCGCAATATTTCTGGCAACAATAATGATTAAGGTATTTACCAATTGTTGAATCAATTCCTGATTATAAACATCTTTGTCATTATGCTCTCGACAAATCGCTTCGATCATTACCTTAACCAAACACTTATCAGCATCATTCTTTAAAATACAACCCGGCTGATGATTTGCATTTTGCAGAATATATTCTAAACGCTGAATATTTTCATTTTGAAGACTCGAATTCTTCAAATAAATATCATTAAATCTCAAAAAGAAAAATTTCGTTTTCGTTTCAATAGTAAAATTATGACAATCCTCAGGCGTCAATAAAAACATATGTCCAGCATCATATTCAAAGATATTTTTATTGATACACTGCCTTCCCGTTCCGCTCAAGATGTAAACCAATTCAAAGAAATTATGGCGATCCCCAACATCTGGATATTCATCCAATGTTTCAAACGAAACCGTAAACGGTTCATATAAATTTTCTTTTTTCATAATCTTAAAGAATCTATTGAAGTTGCAAATGTACCTAAAAAAGACAAAATTATACAATTTTACACTCATAAAAATGGTATAATTTTGTCAAAAATTTGTAAAACGTAATATTTAATATCATGGAATATAGAAAATTAGGCAGCTCGGAACTAAAATTATCAACTATAACATACGGTGCATTTGCTATTGGCGGAAATATGTGGGGCGGAAACGAAAAGAAAGATTCAATCGACTCTGTTCGCGCTTCTATCGACCACGGCGTAACAACAATTGACACTGCTCCTTTTTACGGATTTGGCTTAAGCGAAGAAATGATTGGCGAAGCTATAAAATCTTACGATCGTTCAAAAGTACAATTGTTAACTAAATTCGGCTTAGTTTGGGACGGAAGCAATAACGGAAAAGGCGATTTCTTTTTTGATGCCGATGATAATGGCAAAAAAATTCCTGTCTACAAATATTCATCAAAAGAAAACGTCATAAAAGAAATTGAAGAAAGCCTAAAACGTCTTCAAACAGATTATATCGACTTATTGCAAATTCACTGGCCAGATTCAACAACACCAATTTCAGAAACAATGGAAGCCGTTGAAACCTTAATTCAGCAAGGAAAAATCAGAGCATTTGGAGTAAGTAATTATAATGTTTCTCAAATTCAGGAAGCACAAAAAACAGTTCAGATCGCATCCAATCAAGTTGCATACAGCATGTTGAACAAAAGCATTGAAACAGATTTACTTCCATTTACAATTACTGAAAATATTGGCATCATAGCATACAGCCCAATGGAAAGAGGTTTGCTTACAGGAAAATATTTTACAGACGGCAAATTAAAAGAAAACGATCATCGTAATGGTTATTTTGGAAAATTTGATCTTCAACAAGTAAAAACTTTAGTAGAAGAATTAAGCTCATTAGCCAATTCAAAACACATTTCGATCTCACAATTAGTTTTACGCTGGACTACTTTACAAAAAGGAATCTCAATTGTTTTGGCTGGCGCAAGAAATGCAGAACAAGCTATTTCAAATGCAAAAGCGATGGATTTTGATTTATCTGCTTCAGAATTAGAATTTATTAATCAGGCAATTGCTAAAATAAAATAATATTTAAACACATAGGAACATAGATTTCAGTGCGTATAAAAGACGTTTCACTTGCATTAACAAACATAGTCAATGTAGTATGTCATTCTGAGGAACGAGGAATCACACTCGTTGCCCGCCAAAGATTGATGACTTAGTTTGCGGAGTTTCTATTGTGATTCCTCGTTCCTCGGAATGACAAACTTTGAGAACTATATTTTAGAAACCAGTTTCTTTCTATTCTCTTTCCCAAAAAAGAAAAATCTATGTTTCTATGTGTTTCAAAATAAATCTCAAAAATTAAATAATAAGAATTTGGGTGTGTTCGCCGCCGCGAATCGGGCGTTCGGCTATATCTTTTATTCCGCTATCGCTTCATAAAAGGATACCGCCTCTATCCCTCACACATCACGAATTCATCAGAACAAAACGTAAAATGAAAAAAATATTTATTATCAACGGAAGTCAAAATTTCGCTCATTCAGGCGGAAAATTCAATGAAACCGTTACAGACTGGACAATTGAGTTTTTAAAAAGTAAAAACTACGAAATAAAAACAACTGACATCAAACAAGAAATCGACCTTGATGAAGAAGTAGAAAAATTTGTTTGGGCAGATGCAATCGTTTATCACACTCCTGTTTGGTGGTTTCAATTACCAAATCTTTTCAAAAAATACATCGACGATGTTTTCACTGCTGGACATAACAAAGGAATTTACAAAAGCGACGGAAGAACTAGAACAAATCCAGACATTAATTACGGAACTGGCGGACTTTTACACGGACGTAAATATATGCTGACTACAAGTTGGAATGCGCCTGCAACAGCTTTTACACTTCCAGGAGAATTTTTCGAAGAAACTTCGGTAGATGATGGTGCTATGTTTGGTTTTCATAAAATGAACAAATTTGTAGGAATGCAAAAACTCGACGGATTTCATTTTCATGATGTCGAAAAAGGTGCTACATCTGAAAATATTAGTATCTTTAAATCTGAATACACGAACCATTTATCACAAATTTTCAAAACCATATAACCATGATATCTATAACTGCCATTATAAAAAGCAAGAAAGAAAACACGCAGCAGCTTCACAGCTTATTGAATGATTTAGTTACCGAAACTAGAAAAGAAGCTGCATGCGTACGCTACGATCTTCATCATGCCGAAAATGTTTTTATTATTTGGGAAGAATGGAAAGATCAAACTGGCTTAGATCTTCATAACAACCAATCTCATTTACAAGATTTCATCACTAAAAGCGAAACTTTTGTTGCCGCTCCAATTCAAGTTTACAAAACAGCACAGGTTTTATAAGATATTTTTTCTGCCTCGAATTGCTTTGTGCATAAATTTTAAAGAATAAAAATTCGTGACTCGAGCGATAGCGAACAGGCGAAGCAATTCGTGGCTATAAAAAACTACTTAATCCCACCAAAAGCACCAAAACACATATTCTTGTGTAAAATTTCAACGCTTTTAAAACCTACTTTTTTCATCAAATCCAATTGATAATTCATTGATCTTGGCGTATCTTCTTTTGCGATATATTCAAATACATTTTTACGATATTCAGCCCCTCCTATTCCTTCCAAATATTCTCCATAGCGCTGCCAGGTATATTCATTCAACAATTCCGTGTCTTGCGTAATCAAATCCGAAATCATAAAACAGCCGCCCGGTTTTAATAATTTAAATATTTTAGTAAAAGTAGTTTCCCAATCCTGATCATCTCTTAAATGATGTAAAACAGCTCCTGCTAAAATAATATCAAAACAGTCTTCTTTTAAATCAACTTCGCGAATATCACCTTGTTTAATTTCGACTTTTCCTTTTGTTTCTAACGAAACTCTTTCAAAAGCTTTATCCAACATTGGCAAACTCAAATCGACCAAAGTGCAATTTAAATCTGATACTTTAGACAACATCATTAAAGTGTAATTTCCCGCACCGCAGCCAATATCCAAAACATGAGTGGCATTTGGAACAATTCTTTTAGAAGCTTCCGTAATTAATTCCAACGAAATTTTAGCATCAATTGTAGACAATTGTCCCGTTTCTAAATTCGAAAATCGTTCGACATCATTATCAAATCGTTCTTTGATTTCTGCAATAGTTGATTTTTTCATAGTCTATGTTTTTTAATCTCTAGCAGTCTCGATAGCTATCGCGAGCAGATTGAGCGAATCTTTTTGCTATTATTGATTGGAATATTGTAGTTAAGATGATTTTTTTCGAAACTAATAATCTGCTCAATCTGCAACCCAAGCGATAGCGAATCAGCAAAGTAAATCTGCGAGAGAGTTCTTTTTTTCTTTTCCAAAACTATCACTTTCATAAATACTTTAAAAATACTATTTTTATCAATTATCAATACTTTAAAAGTATCATGGAATTACGTCACTTAAAATACTTTTTGGCTGTAGCCGAAGAACTGAACTTTACCAAAGCTTCTGAGAAACTTTTTATTTCACAACCGCCATTAAGCCGTCAGATAATTGAACTGGAAGAAGAACTTCAGGCAAAACTTTTTATTCGGAACAATAAAAAAGTAGAACTAACGGAAGCTGGGAAATATTTCGAAAAGGAAGTGAATACAATCTTTCAGAATTTGGAACGCATTTCTGCAAAAACAAAAAAGATTGCCACAAATGTTTCGGGCGAATTCAGAATTGCCTACATCAGCTCGATTTACTCCTCTGTAATTTCAGAATTAATAAAACATTTAAAATTACAATTCCCTTATGTAAATTTCAAACTTTTTGAAGTATCCACAACCAAACAAATCGACGCTTTAGAACAAGGAAAAATCGAAATGGGAATTATTCGTTCACCAATAAAATCTCCAAAAATACAATCACATTTATGGTTTCAAGATGGATTTTCAATTGTCTTTAATAAAAATAACATTCAATTGAAATCTGAAAAAGAGATATTGAATTTAAAAGATGAGACTTTCGTATTCTTCAATAAAGATTATGCGCCACATTATCATGAAGTTTTACTAGAACTTTGCGCTTTTTACGGCTTTACACCAAAAATTATTCACGAAGCCAACAATATAAATTCTATAGTACAATTAGTCAAAAATGGCTTAGGAATTTCGATTGTTCCATCCAACATTGTAAAAAACAATCAAGATCCTGAAATTGGTTTTCTTGAATTAAAAAAAGTGAATCTTTTTACAAATGTTTCAATTATCACTTCAAAAGAAGATGATTCTGAGATCACGAGATCTGCTGTTGAATTTTTATTGGCACAAAATCGCTAAGACTCTAAGTTT
The DNA here is from genome assembly GCF_004119495.1 of Flavobacterium sp. YO12. Lineage (GTDB taxonomy): Bacteria > Bacteroidota > Bacteroidia > Flavobacteriales > Flavobacteriaceae > Flavobacterium. The sequence goes on along the minus strand of NZ_NRQU01000037.1, from coordinate 36,782 downwards.
TTTTTTAAACAGGAATGAAGCGCATCCAGTTTGTCATTTCGAGGAACGAGAAATGACAAAAATGAGAGGAAATCCACTTAATCTTTTTAATCTGTGGCTAAAAAAACTTTGCGTCTCTGTGACTTTGCGAGATTAATTCAAAAACAATTCGTGAAAATTAGTGCAATTCGTGGCTATAAAAAAAAATCGTTACAATTTAGTACAGAAATCCATATCATAAAAAGGGAACTTTTAAATACCTTAGCAAATTATAATTCTACCAAATAAAATCAATACAAAATGGCTGAGCAATCTTCAATTCAGTGCCCGAACTGCGGAGAAAATATCGACGTAAATGACATCTTAAAACATCAGTTAGAAGATAGTATCCGTAAAGAATTTCAGCAAAAAGCTGCTGCTCAGGCAAAAGAACTGGAATTAAAAAGCGAGCAATTCGAAAAAGCCAAAACCGAATTTGAAGCCAAAAAGAAACAAGAAAATGAACTTTTTGCCGAACGTTTGGAGCGCGAAAAAAAGACTGCTGAAAAAGAAATTTCTGAAAAACTAAAAGCCAAACTCGAAGAAGAAAACAAAGATCGTATGCTTTTGATGGAAAAAGAACTTTCTGAAAAATCTGAGAAACTTCGTGAATTGAATAAAATGACAGGCGAAATTGCAAAACTTCAGCGTGAAAAACTGGAAATGAAAGAAGCAATCGAAGCCGAAGCACAAAAACAATTAAACGCTACTTTAGTTCTGGAACGCGATAAAATTCGCAAACAAGAAGAAGAGAAAAACGAACTGAAGATAAAAGAATACCAAAAACAATCTGACGATCAAAAAAAGCTGATCGAGGAAATGAAACGCAAGCAAGAACAAGGTTCTATGCAATTGCAAGGTGAAGTAATGGAATTAGCGATTGAAGAATGGCTGGCAAATAATTTTCCGCTTGACACTATCGACGAAATTAAAAAAGGTGCAAACGGTGCCGATTGTCTTCAAATTGTCAATACACGTGAATTGCAAAACTGCGGTTCAATTTACTACGAAAGTAAAAGAACAAAAGCCTTTCAGCCTTCTTGGATTGAGAAATTCAAAAATGACATTAGAACCAAAAGAGCCAATATTGGTGTTTTGGTAACCGAAGTAATGCCAAACGGAATGGAAAGAATGGGAATGCGCGACGGAATCTGGATTTGTACTTATGAAGAATTTAAAGGTCTGACTGCTGTTTTACGTCAATCACTAATTCAGGTAAGTCAGGCAGTTCAGGCACAAGAAAACAAAGGAGATAAAATGTCGATGTTGTATGATTTCTTAACCAGCAACGAATTCCGTTTGCAAATTGAAGGCATTGTTGAAGGTTTTACACAAATGCAAAACGACTTAGATTCTGAAAAAAGAGCCATGCAGAGAATCTGGAAACAACGCGAAAAACAAATCGAAAAAGTAGTTCACAATACTTTAGGAATGTACGGTTCTATTCGTGGTATTGCAGGAAATGCAGTTCAAACTGTTAGAGCTTTAGAATTAGATTTTGTCAAAGGAGAAGACGAAGAGGAAGAAACTAAAGAATTGCTTGAGTAATTAAGTATAGTATTGTCATTTCGACCGAAGGGAGAAATCACACAAGAAACTCCACAAAGAATATCTACAATCTTTGTCGATTAGCGTGTGTGATTTCTCCCTTCGGTCGAAATGACAAAATTAATCTACCTTTCTAAAAACCAACAGCTTCGCAGAAGGATTTAACAACGTTAATCTGTTATTTTCAATAGAATAAGTAGTTGTGCTTTGCAATGCTTTAGTAAACTCACTTTCCTTATTTCCTTGAGGACAAGCCATAAGAGTCGAAAGAACTCTTGTAAATCGCAGTACATCCTTTTCATAAAAAATTTGTCCGCTTATAGCATTACAGCCGCCGTATCCCGAAAATCTATTTTCTGTTGAGTTAATTTCGATTCTAGGCATTTCTTTTTGAAAATCGGAAGCAAAAACTTTATAGCCATTCAGTTCTTCCAAAACCCAAATATCATGCAGACGATAATCGGTATTATACTTTCCGCAGCCTCCTAATTTTTCGGTTTGTAATTCCGTATTATTTTTAATTTCTATTGAAACTTTATAAGGAGAAATAACACCCGACATTGAGTCCTGACAATCTAACTGCTGAATTGTAATAGTCGCAGATGAAGTTTCATTACTAACTTTATACATCTTAACATTCGCATCCATAGCTTTTATAGCGTCGACAGGTGTAAAAACAAGTTTTTCTTTTCCTGGAATCAAAGAAGTAAATACAATATTGTCATTTCCTATTTTTAATCCCCAAAACGGCTCATTTCCCGTTGCTGTAAAATAGTACTTCATCTCATCTTCCTGAGATCCATATTCAGAAGTCGTTTGTTTATCAGAAGTTTTGCCAGCTGTAGATTTACAACTTATCATCAAAGAAAATAAAAGCAAGAGTGAAAGTGAAAGTATATTTTTCATAACGTTCTATTTAAAATATCATTTTTAACCAAATACAAGTAAATTTCTTATGAATTTACAATTTTTTTCTGAATTACTTATTTAGAATCTTTTCAAATTTAAAATAATTATAAGTATTCCAATTTACTCACACACCGCATTACGTAAAGGATTACGATAAAATACGTACTCAAAACAAACTTTTTTTACTTAAAAACAAACTACTTTACGTATTTACATAAGTATAAATACTTATATTTGCATAGTAATACTTAATTAAAGAAATCATGATTAGAGTAATAGTAGTTGGAAACGGCATGGTTGGTTATAAATTTTGTGAAAAGTTCATCGCAAAATCAGGACAAGAAAAGTATCAGATCACCGTATTTGGTGAAGAACCTCGACGCGCTTATGACCGCGTTCACTTAAGTGAATATTTTGGAGGAAAGACTGCAGATGATTTATCATTATCAACAAGCAACTGGTACTCAGAAAACAATATTATTCTCAATACATCAGAGTTAATTACAGATATTAATCGTACCGAAAAAACAATCCATACTCATTTAGAGAAAACCCATACGTACGACTACTTAGTTCTAGCTACAGGTTCATCAGCTTTTGTGCCTCCAATTGACGGAGTTGAAAAAGAAGGCGTTTTTGTATACAGAACCATCGAAGATCTTGATGCAATTATGGCTTATGCCAAAAAGATAAAAATTAAAGGCGCAACCGAAGCAGCAGTTTTAGGCGGAGGATTATTAGGACTTGAAGCGGCAAAAGCCGTTAGAGATCTAGGATTGAATCCGCATGTGGTGGAATTTGCTCCGCGTTTGATGCCAAGGCAATTAGATCAAGGTGCAAGCGATATGCTTCAAGCTAAAATTGAAGAATTAAACATTGGAATTCATCTTAACAAAGCAACGCAATATATTGATGGAAAAGAAAATATAACGGGAATGATGTTTGCCAACGATGAATTGTTAAAAGTAGATATGTTGGTTATATCTGCCGGAATTAAACCTCGCGACGAACTGGCAAGAGTTTCAGGACTTGAAGTTGGCGTAAGAGGCGGAATCGTGGTAAACAATCAAATGCAGACATCAGATCCTTCTATCTACGCGATTGGAGAAGCGGCACTTTACAACCAAAACATTTACGGACTTGTTGCTCCAGGTTACGAAATGGCTGATGTTGCCGCCGAGCAAATCTTAAATGGAGATAAAACCATGAGAGAAACCATCGATATGTCAACACAATTAAAACTAATTGGTGTTGAAGTTGCGAGTTTTGGTGATCCTTTTATCGAAAATGAAAATGTAACAGCCATTATTTATGAAAATAAATTAAGCGGTATTTACAAAAGAATCAACGTTACCAAAGATTCAAAAACACTTTTAGGCGGAATTTTAGTTGGAGATTCAAGTGATTACAATTCGCTTTTCCAGATTTACAGCAACGCAATGGCACTACCTAAAAATCCAGAAGATCTGATTTTAGGTTCTCGCGACGGTTCTGAAGGTTCAAGTTTAGGAAGTGTTATGGATTTACCGGACACAGCTGTAATTTGTTCTTGCGAAAATGTTACCAAAGGCGCGATCTGTTGTAAAATTTTAGACGAAAGCTGCGCTACCTTTTCAGATGTTGTAAAAGCAACCAAAGCAACTTCTGGCTGTGGAGGTTGTAAACCAATGGTTTCTGATTTGGTAAAAGCGACTCAAAAATCTTTAGGAAAAGAGGTAAAAGAAGTCATTTGCGAGCATTTCAATTATAACCGTCAGGAATTATTCGATTTAGTAAAAATCAATAAATATGAGAATTTTTACGATGTTTTAGATCATCATGGAAAAGGCGACGGCTGCGAAATCTGTAAACCAGTTGTCGCATCAATTTTTTCAAGTATTTACAACGACACAGCAAATAAACATGTTACAACGCAAGATACAAACGACAGATTTTTAGCCAACATTCAACGAAACGGAACGTATTCTGTAGTTCCTAGAGTTGCTGCAGGCGAAATTACAGCTGAAAAATTAATCGTAATTGGCGAAGTGGCTAAACAATTCGATTTATATACTAAAATTACCGGAGCGCAAAGAGTTGATTTATTCGGAGCACATTTGAGTGATTTGCCAAAAATCTGGAAAATCTTAATCGATAATGGTTTTGAAAGCGGTCATGCTTACGGAAAATCACTTCGTGCTGTAAAAAGCTGTGTTGGAAATGCTTGGTGTCGCTACGGAATGGACGACAGCGCCGGATTTGCCATAGAACTTGAAAACAGATATAAAGGAATACGCTCTCCACATAAATTAAAAGGCGGTGTTTCTGCCTGCATCCGCGAATGCGCCGAAGCACGCGGAAAAGATTTCGGATTAATTGCTGTTGAAGGCGGTTGGAATTTATACATCGCAGGAAATGGCGGAGCAAACCCAAAACATGCCGTTTTACTAGCCGAAAAAATCGACAAAGAAACAGTAATTAAATATATGGACAGATTTTTAATGTATTACATCCGCACCGCTGGTCCGCTGATTCGAACATCAACTTGGTTAGAAAAACTAGACGGTGGTTTAGAGTATTTGAAAGAAGTAATTATCGAAGACAGTTTAGGAATCTGTGAAACTTTAGAAACTGAAATGCAAACTTTAGTAAACACTTTTGAATGCGAATGGAAACAAGTTCTAGAAAAACCAAGATTATTAAAACGTTTCAATCACTTTATAAACTCAGACGAAAAAGACGAAAATGCTGTTTTTGTTCCGCTAAGAGATCAAAAAATGCCTAAAGCTTGGTCGTAAACATAATTTTTTAAACACATAGAAACATAGTCCCGAAGCTTCGGGATTGAACTCAAAAAAGGCGTTTCACTTGCATAAATACACATAGCTATGTGTTAGAAACTAGTTTCTTTTAATTCTCAATTTCTCAAATAAAAAAAAGTCTATGTTTCTATGTGTTTAAAATAAAAGCCACAGATTAAAGGATTAAAAAGATTAAAAAAATCTCCTAAATCTGCCAAATCTGCGGAAAAAAATAGCTCCAAAAAAAGAAAAAAAAATCATTAAACGTTTGCTGTCCTTCTTACCCTCTTTTTTACTGCGCCATCAAACTCTATTGATTGTAAAAAGAGGGCTAAGAAACAGTAAATCAAAACTAAATCAAAATGGAAGAAATCTTAAATCAATACGAAACGGTTCATGCGAGCGATGCAACAATTTGGTTCAAAGCAGGTAAAGTAGAAGATTTTCCAACCAATCGCGGCGGTTGTATTAAATACAAAAACAAACAAATTGCGATTTTTAATTTTGCCCGTCGAAACGAATGGTACGCTTGCCAAAATGCCTGCCCTCACAAAATGGAAATGGTTCTTTCAAGAGGAATGACAGGTTCTACTGATGATATTCCGAAAATCGCCTGCCCAATGCATAAAAAATCATTCTCATTAGTCGATGGTTCAAACTTAAACGGAGAAGATTTTAAAATTGCAACGTATCCTATTAAAGTAGTTGAAAACGAAGTATTTGTTGGTTTTATCGATTAATTTTACACAATCTTGTCATTTCGACGAAGGAGAAATCGCACGCGGGAGTCGACAAAGATTGGCGACATTCCATACGGAGTTTCTAGTGTGATTTCTCCTTCGTCGAAATGACAAACCTGACGTAATACTCTTGACGATAGAGATTAAATCCAAAAAATCCTCTAATCTGTGGCAAAAAACAAAACAATAATTCGTGCTAATTCGTGAAATTCGTGGCGAAAAAAAACTTAATTCCGTATCTTTGAAATCTATTATTAAACCAAAAAATGACTACACCTTTCCAAAAAGCAAGCGAATGGATTGATGCTGAAAACGCACAAGATCCAAACATCGAAACTGACCAAAACAAAGAATATCCAAAAGAATTATTGTATTCAAATAGGATGTACGAAAGATTGATGCAGTTTGAACCAAATGCATCTGAAGAAATTCAAATTGCGTCAAAAGCACAACACATCTGTCGATGGAAAGTTGCCCGTGAATCGTACCCAATGGATCGTGTTGGTTATTTGAAATGGAGAGAAGAATTAAAAAAATTCCATGCAAAAACAACTGCCGAAATTCTAATAAAAGCAGGCTACGATCAAACTTTTATAGATCGCGTTTCATTTTTAATAGAGAAAAAATTACTTAAAAAAGATCACGAAACACAATTATTAGAAGATGTTATCTGTCTTGTGTTTTTAGAATATTACCTAGATCCTTTTGTTCATAAACACGATGAAGAAAAACTAAAAAATATCATCAAAAAAACCTGGGATAAAATGTCAGATAAAGGACATCAGGAAGCCTTAAAAATAAACTATTCTGAAGAAAATCTGAATCTTATAAAAGCATCTTTAGGATTGTAAACTGACTTTATGAAGAAAAGCAATCAGGAAGAAGACAAAATCACTTTCAAAAATTTACGACGACTGTATTTTTTTGCGCTTCTTACTATTGCGGTAACTATAATTATCAGTCAGATTTTAGTTCAATACAATCTGAATCAACAGTTAAGCGATTCTAAAATCATAAACTTTTCAGGAAAACAACGAATGCTGAGTCAGAAAATCGTAAAAGAAGTTCTGATTCTGCAGTATGTTTCTGACAACGCTTCTGCAAAGCAAATTTCGCATTTAAATGACGTTTTATCACTTTGGAAAAAAACCAAAATGCACTCGAAAACGGCAGTGACAGCTTAGCCTTTCCAAAAGAAAAATCAGAAACACTTTCTAAATTATATCTTGAAATCAATCCAATTTTCAATAAAATTGCAAATACAACTGATTCTTTTTTATTGAATTTAAAGCAGAAAAAGCAAGCTGCAGAAAATCAAAAATTAGTAACCATAATTTTAGAAAACGAAGGTATTTTTCTTTCTAAAATGAATCAGATTGTAACCCAATACGATCTCGAAGCGCACGAAAAAGTAACCGAACAACGCCGAATTGAATACTGGATTTTCGGTTTTACACTTTTGGTATTGCTTTTAGAATTTCTTTTCATTTTTAGGCCGACCAATAAAAAAATTGAACGATTAATTGCCAAGCTTTTATCTTCTGAAAAGAAAGCGTTAAAGCTCGCATACGATACTGAAATACTAAGCGAAATCAAGGAAAATTCGGTTAAAGAATTAAAGTCGCTCAATTATGCAATGGAAAACACCTTGCTCTATTGCCGAATTGCACCTGATGGTTCGATCATTCATATTGGCGAAAAATTTGCTAAACTACTCAATTACACCAAGTTTTTATCTAACAAAAAGTTCTCTGAAGTCTTAACAGCAGACGAAAAAGAGCAAATCAACTTTGATCGACTGATATTCGAAAAACAACGAAGCGGCTGGCAAGGCGAAATTAAAATTGTTACCAAAGAAAATATTGAGATTTGGCTTGACCTCTCGATGGTTCCGGTTATGATTAAAAAAGACGAATTGGAACTTTTAATTGTATGCTTTAATATTACCGAACGCAAAAAAGCACAACGCGAAGTAGAACGTTTGAATCTTGAAAACAGTACTGAAAAAATCAATCAGCAAAAGATTATCTCAAGCAAAATTGTTGAAAATCAAGAAAATGAGCAAAACCGAATCGCAAAAGAAATTCATGACGGAATTGGTCAAATGCTTACCGGTTTAAAATTTAGTTTAGAAAGCATCAATCTAGATGACAGAGAAAAATCAGAACAAAAAATTGAGTATCTAAAAAAACTCTCACTAGACATTATAAAAGGCGTCCGTACGGCAACTTTTAACTTAATGCCGCCCGAATTAAGCGATCACGGCATTGTTTCCTCTTTGGCAAAACTTACGCAGGAACTTTCAAAACTAACAGGAAAAGAAATTCTTTTCTACAACAAAACCGATTTCAATCAGCGATTAGATTCCTTAATCGAAATCAATATTTATCGCCTAACTCAGGAAGCCATAAACAACGCCATAAAATATGCCGAATCGTCGCATATTATTGTGCAGCTTTCACACAGCGAAACTTTATTAAGTATTATAATTGACGATAACGGAAAAGGTTTTGACATCAATGCTGTCGACAAAAAACGAAACAGCGAATCTGGAATGGGCTTATTGTTTATGAAAGAAAGAATTCAATACATTAATGGCCGTGTTTTCATCAAATCAATTCCTGGCGAAGGAACAAGAATTACTTTTAATATTCCGATTCTCAAATGAGAAAATTAGTCAATTAGATAATTTGATAATTACTTAAACGTCGAACTTCCATTTGTCAGGCTGAGCGAAGTCGAAGCCCACTCAAAGTAAATCGACAAAATGATCATCACATTTTTCTAATTGACACAATGGCTAATTATCTAATTTATCATCTCGACAAAGGAGACCCGGGCGATAGCAAATAGGCGGAGCAGATCACCAGAAAGCTCCACAATCAAATTCGCCAATCTTTTACAAAGTTTCCCACAATCTTGTCATCTCGACGAAGGAGAGATCACACTAGAAACTCCATAATCTAAAGTGCCAATCTTTGTCGAATCCTGCGTGTGATTCTTCGTTCCTCAGAATGACAAACTTTACACTTAGAAAACTTTGACAAAGTTACCCGCAAAAATACCCCATTGTCATTTCAAAGAACGAAACTCGTGCGATAGCGAAAAGGTGAAGCAAATCTTCGCAAATAGCTCTACAAAGAGCCCCGCTTTAGATTATGGAGCTGCTTTGCGCGGACTTCGACTCCGCTCAGCCTGACAATTCTATATTCAATTTAGAATTTCCAACATTAGAAATTTTAATGTTAGAATTTAAAATCTAAAAAATTACGTATATTAGCGTCTTCTTTATAGATGAATATACGTAAAAAATCAAGAATCTAATTTAAGTAAACTATGAGTAATATCATTCGTGTAGTGCTGGCAGACGACCATGTTTTTGTAAGAGATGGAATTAAATCTTTACTTGAAAATGAAGCAAACATTGAAGTCGTTGGCGAAGCAATTGATGGAGCCGATGCACTTGATGTTGTTGCCGAAAGCAAACCAGATTTACTTATAGTAGATATTCGTATGCCAAATTTAACGGGCATCGAGGTAGTAGAAAAACTTAGAAGCGAAAATAACAATGTAAAAATTATTATGCTTTCTATGCATGAATCTGAAGAATATGTATTAAAATCTATAAAAGCTGGTGCTGATGGTTATTTGCTAAAAGGTTCAAGTAAAGAAGAATTCTTGAAAGCCTTGCACACAGTGGCTGCCGGCGGAAAATATTTTAGCGGAGATATTTCTTCAATTCTAATAAGCCAGCTTACAAATTCGTCAACATCATTGGAACCTAAACAAAATCTAAGTGAAGAAATGATGATTACTAAAAGAGAAAAGGAAATTCTGACTCTTTTATTATCTGGAAAAGGAAACAAAGAAATTGCTGAGGCACTTGACATCAGTAAACGTACTGCTGAAGTGCACCGTTTTAATCTGATGAAAAAGTTGAAAGTTAAAAACTTAATGGAACTTTCTAACAAAGCTGCTGAATATTCACTGATTTAAAAAATACGTATTAATACGTAATTATTTTTCAAAAACTGCGTTTTAGCATCTTTTAACTAAGTTATAGTACTTATTTTTACATAAAAATATAAGTGCTATGAAAACTACAAACTCATTATCTCAATCACACAAAATTTTATTTTTGAACACATTGGCTTTTACAGTGTGTTTTGCCTGCTGGACATTAAACGGGGTTTTAGTAACCTTTTTGGTCGATAACGGAATTTTTCATTGGAGCGTTGTTCAAGTTGGATGGCTCTTAGGAATTCCTATTTTAACAGGATCGATTATGCGCTTACCAATTGGTATGCTCACTGATAAATTTGGAGGAAAATATGTCTTTTCACTTTTACTGCTGCTCAGCTCAATTCCGCTGTTCCTCCTTCCCTATGCCGACAGTTTTTTTATGTTTGCTCTACTTAGTTTCTTCTTCGGAATGGTAGGAACTAGTTTTGCCGTTGGAATTGGTTATACTTCAATCTGGTATCCAAAAGAATGGCAGGGACGCGCTTTAGGAATCTTCGGAATGGGAAATGCAGGAGCTGCGATTACCACTTTTTTAGCGCCTTCATTATTAAATCATTTCTCTTTAGAAGATCCACAAAATGGCTGGAAAATACTTCCAATTATCTATGCCGTTTCCCTTGTTTTAATTGGAATTGCTTTCTTAATTTTTGCTAAAAATAAAAAAATTGAAAACCATACAAAAAGTGTTCGTCAAATGCTTGGTTCACTAAAATCGGCTAGAGTTTGGCGATTCGGAGCCTATTACTTTTTAGTTTTTGGTTGTTTTGTTGCGTACTCTCAATGGCTCCTGCCTAATTTTATGAACGTTTATCAAACCAGCTTAGTTATGGGCGGATTATTTGCTACAATGTTCAGTCTTCCTTCTGGTGTAATCAGAGCTTTTGGAGGTTATTTATCAGATAAATTTGGTGCTCGAAAAGTTATGTATTGGGTTTTGAGTTCTTCTGTTATTTTAAGTGCACTATTAATGGTTCCGAAAATGGAAATTACGACTACAGGTCCCGGAGTTCTTGCAACAAAAAAAGGAACAGTAACTTCTATTGCAAAAGACAATATTAAAATAGGCGAAACAGAATTTAACATTACACAAAAACATGAAAACAATTCTGAAAATGCAATTCTCCCAACTCGAACATCTTGGCAGCAAGTTGTTGTAGCACAGAACCAAACTGTAAAGAAAAAAGAACTGCTGGCAAAAGGAATTACTGTAATAAAATTCGATGCTAATATGTGGGTATTCTTAATTTTAGTAATTTTAATCGGAATTTCTTGGGGAATTGGTAAAGCAGCAGTTTACAAACATATTCCAGAATATTTCCCAACAGAGGTTGGTGTTGTTGGAGGTATGGTTGGAATGATTGGCGGCTTGGGTGGCTTTTTAGGTCCAATCATTTTTGGATACTTGCTTACCGCAACAGGAATTTGGTCAAGTTCATGGATTTTTATTTTACTATTCTCGACCATTTGTCTCGTTTGGATGCATTATACGGTAACTAAAATCATGAACGAAAAACAACTGGCTTTGGCAAAAGTAATAGACAGAAAATAAGCATATTAAAAGTTTAAAAATAATTATCAAATATGATTAATATCACTAAAAGTAAAATCATTATAAGATAAATTTGTCTTTTATTAAACCATCATAGATATGAAAAAAACTAGAATAATTCTATCCTTACTTTTTCTAGGATTTGGTGCTGCCATGCAAGCACAAGAATTTGATGCCAACTTACAATTAAGACCACGTTTTGAATATCGAAACGGATACAAAACTTTGCTTCCCGAAGGTCAAGAAGGAACTTCACAAATCTCACAGCGTTCTCGTTTAAATTTAAATTTTAAGCAAGATGATTTGATTGTTAAATTAACTTTTCAAAACATTAGAACCTGGGGTGATGTACCAACCACAACCACCGCAGATAAAAATGGAGTTGCCGTTTTTGAAGCTTGGGCACAATACAATTTCACCGAAAAATGGAGCGCAAGAGTTGGGCGCCAAGTACTCTCTTATGACAATCAGCGTATAATGGGTGAAATCGATTGGTTACAACAAGGACAAAGTCATGATGCAGTACTGGTTACTTTTCGTCCAAAAAACCAGCAGCTTGATATGGGATTTGCTTTCAACTCAAATGCCGAAAATATAGTGCAAACTCCATACACTGTCGCCAACTACAAAGCTATGCAATATGCTTGGTACCACACATCCTTCAGTAATTTAGGAATGAGCTTATTAGCCCTAAATACTGGATATGAATATGCTAATGCCGACGCAAAATTATTGGTAGATTACAAACAGACTTTTGGAACCTATTTAACCTATAAAACAGGTAAATTAGATACTAATTTCTGGTTATATGGACAAACTGGTAAAAGCACAGACAAACAGGTAAGTGCATGGAATGCCGCTGGTTATTTAGGGTACAACGTTTCTGATGCCTTTAAAGCTGGTTTAGGTTATGAATTTTTATCGGGAAAAGATACTAATGACGGCAGTACAGTAATTAAATCATTCAATCCAATATTTGGAACCAATCATGCTTTTAATGGTTATATGGATTATTTTTATGTTGGAAATCATCAAAACAGCGTTGGTTTGCAAGATGCCTACTTAAAACTAAGTTATAATGTCAAAAAATGGCAGTTTGCGTTAATGCCGCACGTATTTTTATCTGCCGCAGATGTTGTGACTCCAACAAATGAAAAACTTGATTCTTACTTAGGAACTGAGGTCGATTTTACTGCAGGCTACAATTTCAAAAAAGATATTACGCTAACTGGAGGTTATTCTCAAATGTTTGGTTCAAAAACTTTAGAGTTCTTGAAAAACGGAGATGCCGGTCATACTAATAATTGGGCTTGGTTAATGATTTCCGTAAATCCAAGGATTTTTACTTGGAAGAAATAAGAGATTTTTAGTAAATCTAAATTTTACAAACTACCCTTTTTCGATTTTGAGAAAGGGTTAGTTTTTTTTATTAAGCCCTATTTTTTTCACTACATTTGAATTGAAAGTTTTTATTTACAAATATTTTCTCCAAACTTTATAAACTATAAAATTATGTATAAAGCCAAAATCTTATTTGTTCTGCTTTTTATAAATAGCATTATCTATTCTCAAGAAGAATTAAAATTGTACAAAAACATTTATACTACTTCTGATGCTTTAAAAAAAAGCGGGCATATTTTAGATTTAAATAAAGAAATTTTTAATAAAGCAAAGGAATTAGATCAACAACATCCTTCAAAATACTTTGAAACTGCAGCAAATTATTTAAATAAATCAAAATTCAATGAAGCATCATTTTTATATTACACTGGTTTAATGCGTTTTAAATATTACAATTCTTCAAATCCAGATTATCAAGAGAGCAACGATGGCGCATTATTAGGCTCACTAAAATATGCTATTGGTGAACCAATAAATATGTATTTGAAAACTGATATTAATAATTATATTTCTATCTTAGAAAAAGCTGTGGAATATTGCAAAAACAATGATTTTAAGTTTTATCCGAAATCAAAAAGTCCAGAGAAATACAATAATCAGTTAACTTCCTGCTTAAAACTTAAAACTGACTTAGAAAATAATAAAGTAAAATATTCAGACCTTTGGGATGAAGAGACAAAAAAAATCAAGATTTCTTTAAAAATAAAATAATCAAATTTATAAATAATGAACAACTGGACCCAAAGATGGGATGACCGCTACAGCAACGAAGAATTTGCATATGGCGAAGAACCCAACAATTACTTAAAAGAACAAATTCAAAAATTAAAACCCAGCGCTATTCTTTTTCCTGCCGAAGGCGAAGGACGAAATGCCATTTTTGCTGCAAAATTGGGTTGGAACGTTTCCGCTTTTGATATTAGTGAAGAAGGAAAAAATAAAGCTTTAAAACTTGCTGAAGCCAACAATGTTTCAATTGATTATCAAGTTGGCGAATTAGAAACGCTGAATTTCAAAGAAGAACAATTTGATGTAATTGCCTTGATTTATGCTCATTTCCCTGCAGAAATTAAGTCCGAAATTCACAAACAGCTTGATAAATTATTACGCAGAGGCGGTGTTATTATTTTTGAAGCTTTCAGCAAAAAACATTTAGAATATCTTGCAATAAATGATAAAGTTGGCGGACCAAAAGATATTGAATCTCTATTTTCTATAGAAGAAATAAAAAGTGATTTCTCAAACTATGAAATCATCGAATTAGAAGAAAAAGAAATCGAATTAAACGAAGGTTTATTCCATAACGGAACGGGTTCTGTAATTCGATTTATTGGCAGAAAAAAATAAGTATTTGTACGTAATCATTTTAACACATAGAAACATAGTTTAATCGTTCTTAAAAAAGGTATTCCATTTGACAAAAAGAACATAGCTATGCGTAAAAATTTAGATTTTTAAAACTCTCTTTTCTACAGATTTAAAAATCCTATGTTTCTATGTGTTAGAAAGTTTCAAAAATATTTATGTTCCATAATTTCAGAGCGTAATTTTGAAACTTCCAAAATCCCAATACGTTTTCCAACCGTTTTTATTAGAGCTTCTTTTTTAAGACTTGAAATAACTCGAATTGCTTGCTCTTCGGTTGTTCCTGCAAAATCCGCGATTTCTTTTCGAGAAAGATCAATATCAATTAAATCATTGATTTGTCCAAATTTACGATGAATATAAAGCAATAAATCAACTACACGTTCACGAACATTCATATGCGCAATTTTGCGAATGTTATTTTCACTTTTATTCAATTCATCAGCATAAAAAAGCATTAAAGCATAAGTAAGTTCTGGAATATGCTGTAAAATTTCCAGCATCGTTTCATTACTAAAATTGCACAAAACGGTATCTTCCAAGGCATAAGCACCAATTAAATACTTTTTCCCTGTCCCAAATCCTCGAAAACCAATAATATCACCACTTTTCGTTAAGCGTACAATTTGCTCACGTCCGTTAATTCCCGTTTTTACCGTTTTCGCTTTTCCTTTGCAAATAAAATATAACCCTTGCAAAGAAGAACCTTCCACAATAAACTGATCCGATTTTTTGCAGACTATATTCTGTTTCTTAGAAACATAGGTATTCATTTGCTCTAAATGCAGGTGTTTCTTGATAAAACAATTTTCATTGGCACAAGAATAACAAAGGGTTTGCTCCTCTTTCATGAGTCCTAATTTTTATCGGATTAAAAACTAATTTGTTGCTGCTCATTTTATTGCATCAAAAATAAAAAATAAATTCGAAAAATAAGTATTTATACGTAAAAATACTTATTTTTGTATAAGTGATTTATCTAAATCGCTGCAGATTCAAGAAATAGTATCTAAAAAAAGAACTGTAATGCAAAATACCAAAATCAAAACTACCTGTTCTTATTGCGGCGTTGGCTGCGGCATAATCGTAACCAACGATGCTAAAAACGGCGTTATGGTTGAAGGAGACAAAGATCATCCGGTAAATAAAGGAATGTTATGTTCTAAAGGAATGAATCTGCATTATGTAGTCAACGATACTTCTGACCGAATTTTATATCCTGAAATGCGAGGCAGCAAATCCTATCCGCTGGAGCGCGTAAGCTGGGATACTGCTCTAGACCGAGCTGCGGCAGTTTTTTCTTCTATTATAAAAAAACATGGTCCAGACAGTGTTGGATTTTATATTTCGGGACAATGCTTAACCGAGGAATATTATTTGGTAAATAAACTTGTAAAAGGTTTCTTGAAAACCAATAATATCGATACCAATTCGAGACTCTGCATGAGTTCTGCCGTTGTGGGTTATAAAAAGACTTTTGGAGAAGATTCTGTACCAATTGCGTATGATGATATCGAATTGGCAGATACTTTTTTAATCACAGGCGCAAATCCTGCTTGGTGTCACCCTATTCTATTTAGACGACTTGAAAAACATAAAGAGAAAAACCCAAAAACGAAGATAATAGTAATTGATCCTAGGCGCACTGATACAGCCGCTTTCGCCGATTTGCATTTACAAATTCTTCCGGGATCTGACATTATTTTGTATCATGCTATTGCAAGACGCATAATTGAAAAAGGTCATGTTGACCATGATTTTGTCAAAAACAATGCTGAAAATTTCAAACAATATAAAGATTTAGTACTAAGTACGTCGCTTGAAAAAGCATCAAAACTATGCGGAATATCAGTAAACGATATTAAACTTGCTGCAGATATTATCGGAAAGGCAAAAGGATTTATTTCACTTTGGGCAATGGGATTAAACCAAAGCGCCGTTGGAGTTGATAAAAATACGGCTTTGCTGAATTTATCTCTTTTAACAGGACAAGTCGGAAAGCCAGGTTCTGGACCATTTTCATTAACGGGTCAGCCGAATGCTATGGGCGGACGTGAAGTGGGCGGAATGGCGACACTTTTGGCAGCGCATAAAGACATTGCAAATCCTACACATCGCAAAGAAGTGGCTGACTTTTGGGGTGTTGACGAGATTTCAGATAAACCAGGTTTAACGGCAACAGAAATGTTTGAAGCTTTAGAATCAGGAAAAATGAAGGCTGTTTGGATTATTTGTACAAATCCTTTAGTTAGTTTGCCAGATTCACGTCGAATCGAAAAAGCACTTCAAAACGCCAAGTTTGTAGTAGTTCAGGATATTTCGCATAATGCTGATACAGCCAAATTTGCCGATTTGCTTTTGCCTGCTGCCGGCTGGTTAGAGAAAGATGGAACGATGACTAATTCTGAACGTCGCATTTCTTATCTGCCAAAAGGAATTAATGCGCCGGGAGAAGCACTTCCTGATATTGAAATTTTAATTCGTTTTGCTAAAAAAATGAATTTTCATGGTTTCGATTTCAATAATGCCGAAGAAATTTACAAAGAGCATTGTGCACTTACCAAAGGCACTAATATTGACATTTCATTTTTAAATTATAATCGCTTAAAAACCGAAGGCACTTTTCAATGGCCGGTTCCAGATTACGGACATCCGGGAACACCTAGATTATTTACCGACAAAAAATTCTATACGCCTTCTGGGAAGGCGATTTTTAACCTGCCTGTTTCAATCGAAAATACATCAGTACAGCCCAATGCCGAATTTCCTTTTATTTTAACTACTGGACGAATTCGCGATCAATGGCACACGATGACCAAAACGGGAAAAGTTTCCAGATTATTAACTCATATTCCAAGTCCAGTTTTAGAGATAAATCCAATTGATGCCTTTAAAAATGAAATTAAAAACGGTGATATTATTACCGTTACTAGCAAAAATGGAGAAGTTCGCGTAAAAGCAAAAGTGACTGATTCTATTAAAGAAAAGGTACTTTTTCTGCCAATGCATTGGGGAAAACAACTTGAAAATGATTTGAATAGAACAAACAATTTAACGAATACTGTTGTAGATCCTATTTCAAAAGAACCTGATTTTAAATACACGACGGTTTCGATTAAAAAATATGTAAAACCCTTTCAGAAAATTGCCATTGTTGGCGCCGGCGCAGCTTCATTCCGATTCATTCAAAATTATCGTGAATTTAATACTACAGATGAAATTATTGTTTTTTCGAATGAAATAAATCCGTTTTACAATCGCGTTTTATTACCCGAATATATGACGGGAGAATTTACTTGGGAACAGCTTTTAAAGGTTAAAGACGGCGAAGCATTAAACAAGCTGAATATTACCATGAAAGCGGGAATTTCTATTGAAAAAATAGACTCCAATACAAAAACTATAAAAGATAGTTTGGGCGAAATACACACTTTCGATTCATTGATTTTAGCAACGGGAAGTCGCCCTTTTATTCCAGAAAACGCGCAACTGCATCTTCCAGGTCGATTTACCGTAAGACGAAAAGAAGATGCCGACCGTTTAAAAAAACATCTTGACAGCACTAATCTTCCGCCGGAAGAACAACATGTTGTTATTATTGGCGGAGGTTTATTAGGGTTGGAATTGGCTGCTGCTTTAAAACATAAAAAAGTAAAAACTACTATAATTCAGAGAGCTTCGCGTTTAATGGAACGTCAGCTGGATCGAATTTCAAGTAAATTATTGGCCGAAGAAGTACAGCTTCGTGATATTCAGATTTATTTTGATAATGAAGTCAGCACCGTTTTTGAAACGGATAATGAAAACGAAATTGAAATTGCCTTAAAAAGCGGTAAAATTATAACTGCAAATGCAATTGTTTATACGATTGGAACAATTCCGAATATCGAAATTGCGAGAGAAAGCGGTTTGGCTTGCGGGCGCGGCGTAAAAGTCAATCAATATTTACAAACTTCAAATCCTGATATTTTTGCAATTGGAGAAATAGCAGAATTCAATAATAAATTATTCGGAATTACTTCTGCTGCAGAAGAACAAGCGGATATTTTGGCAAACTTTTTAGCAGGCGATATCAGCAGTTATTACAAAGGTTCGATTTTAATGAATATTTTAAAATTAGAAGACATAAATCTGTGCAGTATTGGAGATATTACAATTCCAGAAAACGATGATTCGTATGAGGAAATTGTTTTTACTGATTTGAAAAAACGTTATTACAAAAAATGCATTGTAAAAGATGATCTCTTAGTTGGTGCAATTTTAATGGGCGATAAGAACGAATTTGCCGAATTCAAAACGATGATTGAAAGCAAAATCGAATTATCAGATAAGCGAAATATGCTTTTAAGAGGAAGTTCAACCGCAAAACCTGTTTTAGGAAAACTAGTTTGTTCCTGCAGTCAGGTTGGCGCAGGAAACATCGAAGAAACCATTAAAAGCGGTGTGAACGATTTTACCGATTTATGCAAAAACACTGGTGCAGGATTAGGATGTGGAAGCTGTAAAACGGAGGTTAAAGAGATATTGGCGAAGTGCAAAGTTTAAAAAAATGTTTCAAGTTTTCTTTGTTTCAAGTTTCAAGTTGCTCACCGTTTGTCATTTCGAGGAACGAGAAATCACACAAAAAACTTCGCAAAGTACAAAACAATCTTTGTCGAAATACGAGTATGATTTCTCGTTCCTCGAAATGACAAGATTGCGGTTAAACCTAAACTTGAAACCTAAAACTTGAAACCTAAAACCTGAGACAAAAAAACCTGAAACAAATAAACAAATGGAATTGACAAGATTAATAGTAAAAGGAGGCGTTATTTCGCCGGGAGAACTACTAGAAGTAGTAAACATTGCTTTAGACGAAGGTCTGGATTCTATTTCTTTTGGTTCGAGACAGGATATTATTTTTCCAAAAGGTTTTAAATCTTTAGACAAAACCACTTTGGGAAAACATCATTTTGTTTATCCAGATCAAAAAAGCGGGAACAATATTGTTTCTTCTTATGTTTCGACGGATATTTTTAGAAATACCAATTGGCTGACAGGAAATCGATTTTTGTATGTTTTAGAAGAATTTAAAGAACAGCCCAAACTAAAAGTAAACATTACAGATCCAAAACAACAGTTGGTTCCTTTATTTACAGGACATTTAAACTTTATAGCTTCAGAACATGAAGATTATTGGTATTTATATATCAGACTTCCAAAATGGGAAAAGATGGAAGTTTATCCGGTCTTAATTTATACTTGGGATTTAGCGAAGACTTATTACGAAATTGAGAAAATTACAGACGAAACCACTCTTGATATCGAAATGCTTTTTACGCTGATAAGCGAAGCTTTAGACACTAATAATCGAACAATCGACAAGCCTTTAAATATTCCGTTTTATCCTTTTCCTTACTACGAAGGAATGAACAGAATGGGAATCGATCAATACTGGCTTGGCCTTTATTGGCGAAATAATTTATACGATTTAGATTTCCTAAAAGAAATGTGCGATTTGTGTTTTGAATGCAAAATTGGAAAAATATGTATCACGCCTTGGAAATCTTTCATCATAAAAGGAATTCCGAAAGACCGAAAACTAGAATGGGAAAAGTTCTTAGGTAAACGCGGAATTAATGTTCGTCATTCTTTATTAGAATTAAATTGGCATCTGCCTGTTGCTATGGAATGGGCATTGAACTTGAAAACATTTTTAGTTCGTACTCTTGATCAATTTGATATAAGTACTTATGGACTGAATTTTGGTATTTCGGAATACAATCGGGACGGACATTACTTTACTTCGATTGTTATCGAAAAAAATGAACTTCCAGCAGCTTTAGAATCCATTAAAATCAGAGATACTTACAATGTTTTGTTTGCGAAGAATTTTGATCCAAATACACGAGAATATATCGTTCATTCTCAGGATATCGACAAACTTGAGCTGCCAACTATTCTAATCGAATTAAGCCGAAAATATTTTGATGAACTCGGAAATGCAACAACTGAAACTACAGAAAACCTACAGAAAAAAGAAAACCACAATTGGATATTTACCAATGTCAAGAATGTTTAACACTTTATAAACCTGAATATGGAGATGAAAGTCAAGGCATTCCAAAAGGAATTTTGTTTACAGATTTAGGCGAAGATTATTGCTGTTCTTTGTGTGAATCACCAAAAAGCAATTTTAAAATTTTAGAGATTATTACAAATTAATATCTTCACCATCATTATTAGTATCTATATAATTTCGTTAGTTATTTAGTGCTTGTGTCCAGCGATCGAGAATATCTTTTTTAAATTCTAATTACTAATGGAATCAATACAAAAGGATATCGCTTTCGTTAGGGCTGGAGCATTTGTTTTCACTTGGATTTATTAGAAATATTTTAAGCTTCCCAATTCACAATGACCATTCGCAATTCATAATTGCACCTCATTTTTTCATGTAGAATTGTTAAGAGATTCTGGTTAAAAATTCCGATCAAAAAAACAAACAATTCACTTTCAACTACTTAATATTATTTTTTATAAGAAAACTTAACATTGAGTAACTTGTTTTATAATTATCTTTACTTAACTGTGAATTAACAATTTAGTTACATTGCTAACAATAACTTTACCTAAAAGCGCATTTAATATGGAAAACAAACCCGAAGAAAGTACCCCGGAAAAAATCGATTCTGTAAAACCTGAAGCTGTTAAACCAGTTGCAGAAAACGCAAAACCAGAAAATACTCCTGTTAAGAAAGCTCCAGTTCGCAAAGCTGCACCTGCAAAAACAACAGCAGCAAAACCAACTGCGACAAAAGCAACTGTGGCAAAACCAGCTGCATCAAAGCCTACAACTACCAAGGCTCCTGCTGCTTCTGTTACAAAAGCTGCCGCAACACCTACAGCAAAAGCGCCTGCTAAAGCAGTTGTAAAATCTGCAGCAACGACTACGCCAAAACCAGCTGTACGAAAAGCTCCAGCAAAAAAAGTATTAACTCCTGCAGCAAAGTCAGAAGAAAAAACGACAGTTGCTGCAACACCAATTACTGAACCTAAAAAAGAAAATACTAACCAAGCAGTTAAAACTGAAAAAGATAAAGCTGCTAAAAAAGCCAAAAAAGTGAAAGATAAAGAAAAGGAAAAAGAGAAAAAGAAAGCAGCTAAGAAAAAAGAAAAAGCTAAGAAAGATAAAAAGAAAGAGAAAGCTAAAAAAGCAAAACTAAAAGCGAAAGCCAAGAAAAAAGAAAAAGCTAAAAAAGCTAAAGAAAAAGCTAAAGCTAAAAAAATCGCAAAAAAGAAAGCAAAGTCTCAAAAAAAGGCAAAAGCTAAAAAGAAGAAATAATTATTGAGAAAGGTTTAACTTTAAAAAGTTGAACCTTTTTTTATTTCTGAGCTCTTACACTTAGTTTGTCATTTCGACCAAGGAGAAATCTTCGCAAGTAGCTCCATAAAGAAGATCGCTAATCTTTGTCGATTTACAAGTGTGATTTCTTTCCCGAAGCTTCGGGATCGAAATGACAAGATTGTGTAAAAAAGTTTCGACTTCGCTCAGCCTGACAATTTCACATTTCACATTTCACAATTAACAATTAACAATTAACGATTAAACTATCCGCCAATTGCAATCATACTGCGGTTGTCAAAATGTTTAGCAGGATCGTTCATTTCGTCGATCGTCGCCATTCCTGCTCTGACTTTCTTTTTACTTTGAATAGCTGTTTCAATTAAATTCATAATTGATTCTCCTTTTCTAAAAGGAGTCAATAAATCAGTTTCAGAATTTGAAAAAAGACAATTTTTTATTTTTCCGTCAGCAGTTAAACGAATTCGGTTACAGCTGTCGCAAAACGGATTTGTAATCGAGCTTATGATTCCAAAATCACCTTGAAAATCTTTTATTTTATAATTTCTGGAAGTAAAGTTTTTCTCGTCTTCTAATTTTTGAATTTGATCTAAAGAAAAAGTATTTCCAACCAGAGATAATATCTCATTTTGGGAAACCATTTTGCTTCTGTCCCACTCGTTTCCCGCAAAAGGCATAAACTCAATAAAGCGCACAGAAATGGGCAGAAACTGTGTTAGTTTTACAAAATCAACAATTTCATTATCATTAAAACCTTTCATTAAAACCACATTTACTTTTACCTGAAAATCATTATTTAAAAGTAAATGAAGGTTATCAATAACTTTCTCAAACTGATTTCTGAGCGTTACAGCATGAAATTTAGACGAAATCAAAGTATCTAAACTCAAATTGATCTTTTTGATTTTAAATTGCTTTAAAACGGCAATATGACGGTCAATTAAAATTCCATTTGTCGTAATAGAAAGCGAAATATCTAAAGATGCCAATTTTGAAACAATTTCTGGAAAATCTTTTCGAAGAAGTGGTTCTCCTCCAGTTAATCTAATTTTATCAACACCATTTTTTACGAAAGTTTCGGCGATACTAAAAATCTCTTCAGCAGTCATTAAACTCGCTTTTGGAGAAAGCGCAATTCCATCGGCTGGCATACAGTATGTACAACGCAGATTGCATTTTTCCAACAGCGAAATGCGCAGATAATTGTGTCTGCGTCCAAAACCATCCGTCAAAATAGTGTTAGAGGCTGTCATGGTTTTTTCCTTTTAAAATATGAAAAACGTGCATTACATGCGGAAACACCGCATCCATCGATTCTCTCGCTCCGTTTGTAGAGCCGGGTAAAGCTAAAACTAAGCTTTTGCCCAAAGTTCCTGCAACGGTTCTAGACAACATTGCATAAGGCATTCTTTGTTGTCCGTAATCGCGAATGGCTTCCTCAATTCCAGGAATTCTGCTTTCTAATATTGGCGACAAAGCTTCTGGTGTTACATCTCTCGGTGATAATCCCGTTCCGCCCGTAAAAATTACCAGCTGATTTTCTTTTGCGAGAGCTTTTGTTCTTTCCTGAATAATATCTAATTCGTCAGGAATAATTTCATAATGCGAAGTTTCAACTCCGTATGAATCTAATTTTTCTACAATTATTTTTCCAGATCGATCTTCTTTATCTCCTGCAAAAATGGAATCAGAACAAACAAAAACTGCCGCTTTTATAGCGTTTGGAAATTTATTTTTGAAAGAGGATTTTCCGCCTTCTTTATAAATTAATTTGATAGTTGAAATCTCGATTTCTTTATCAATTGGTTTCAGCATATCGTACATCGTCAATGCTACGATTGATGCGCCGTGCATGGCTTCAACCTCAACTCCGGTTTTATAAACGGTTTTTACATTAAAAATAATCTGAATTTCTAATCCTTCAATTTTATATTCTACGGAAGTAAATTCAATTGGAATCGGATGACAATCGGGAATGGATAAATGCGTGTTTTTTACCGCAAATAATCCAGCTGTTTTTGCCATTTCGAGAACATTTCCTTTTGGCACAAGATTATTTACCACAGCATCAATTGTTTCTTGTTTGCTGACTTTTACAATTGCCGTTGCTGTTGCTTTTCGTAATGTGCTTATTTTATGCGTAATATCTACCATTAACTATTTTGTTTCCAAGTGAATGTATCGTTTTCAAACATTTCTTTACCAAAAATTGGCACGTCAGTTTTTATCCAGTTTACTATGGTTTCTGTGGCTTCATAAACTTGTTTGCGTCGTGTTGCTGAAACAAACACAAACAAACAGATTTCGCCTGCTTTTACAACCCCTAAACTGTGATAAATGTGCATGCAGGTTAAGTCGAATTTAGCAAAAGCTTTCTCGCGAATTGTGTGCAACGCCTCATTTGCCATATCGGTATAAGCGGAATAATCAATTGCAACAACTGTATTATCGTGAATTACATCGGCACGAACTTGTCCTAAAAAAATATTGTGTGCGCCAATTGTATGTTTCGATTGGTGTTTGGCGATTGACTCAGCAATAAATTCAGGAGAAATTGGTCCTTCTACAAATACATTTTTACTCATTTTTTATATGTTTTTTTTATAGCCGCGAATTACACTAATTTTCACTAATTAAATTCTATAATAAAAAAAGTTAACCGCAATATTGTCATTTCGACGGAGGAGAAATCTTCACAAGTGACTCCATAACTAGACCCCAATCTTTGTCGAGTCACCTACGAAGATTTCTCCTCCGTCGAAATGACAAACTATGCGTAAATCTTTGAATCTTTGGCTAAATTTTTATTTCTTCTTTCAATAAATTCTTCATTGCTAAAGCGCCTCCCGCGATACTTTTCGTATTCTTAAATTGATGTTTTTGAAGTATCTCAACTGCCATTTTACTTCTGATTCCGGATTGACAGAAAACATAGATCATTTGTTTTTTGTCCAGTTTTTCGATTTCATTTTCTAAATGCAGTAATGGAATCTGAACTTGATTTTTTAAACTGATTTTTGGCAATTCATCACTATTTCTAACATCTAAAAACAAAATGGAATCATTGTTTACTTCCTCTAAAACGGAACCAAAACTTATTTCTGCAACCTCAAATTTATTATATTTTTCTTCGAATAATTCTCTGCTTATTGACTGAATATCATTTCTGTCAAAACCATATTTTTGTTGTTCGTTGTTCAAAATATTGTAAACCAATATTTTTCCGTTCAAAACTTCTCCAATTCCGAGAATCATTTTTAAAACTTCATTTGCTTGAAGCATACCGATAATTCCAACTGAAATTCCAATTACTCCGGCATCTTCACAATTCAAAGCATTGTTATTTTCATCGGGATACAAACATCTGTACGTTGGTCCGTTTTGATAATTAAAAACCGAAACTTGTCCCTGAAATCTAAAAATAGATCCATAAACCATTGGTTTATTAACGACAAGACAAGCATCATTTATTAAATATTTTATTGCAATATTATCTGTTGCGTCAACAATAATATCATATTTTTCAAATAATGAAATAGCATTTTTTCCTGATAACTTTTCAGAAACTGTATTAACTTTTACTTCAGAATTCAATTCAGAAATCATCAATTTAGCTTCTTCTGCTTTTGATTTTCCAACTGCTGAAGTTTTATAAATAACTTGTCGATGCAGATTTGAAATTTCAATTGTATCATCATCTACAATCCCAATTTCACCAACTCCTGCAGAAGCCAAATACGGTAAAATTGCTGCGCCCAAACCACCGGCACCAACAACCAAAACTTTTGATTTCAGCAATTTGTACTGACCTTCGTCTCCAATTTCTGGAAGAATTATTTGTCTGTTATATCGGTTTGATGTACTCATTGTTTTATCCTCCTGCAAATGGCGGCAATAAAGCCACAACATCACTTGTCTGTAATGTAAAATCTGTTGTTTTTGAAACTATTTTTTGGTTTACGGCAACGCTGAAAGTCAGTGCTTCGAACTCATATTTTTCGTTTAAGTCCTGCAATAGTTTTTGCAGTGAAACTTCGGGAAAAGATAACTTTTCGAATTCACATTTTGTCTTTTCGGCTACAGCTCCAAAATATTTAACTTCAATCATTCTTATAAATTTAAATTCTGAAAAATAAATTCATCATCAAAATGTTCCTGAAAATACGCAATCCAGCTTGAAGTATTTCGTACTACTTCGCCAATCACAATAATTGCAGGCGATGATATGTTTTTTTCAGATACCAATTTAGTAATTGTATCAATAGTTCCTATTACTTTTTGCTCTGAATTTTTAGTTCCGTTTTGAATGATGGCAATTGGCAGATTGTCATTTCTATTTTCTTGATAAATAGAAATAATTTCGTCCAGTTTATGCATTCCCATTAAAATAACTACCGTTGCAGCTGATTTTGAAGCTAACTGTACATCTTTTGACAATTTATGATCTGAAGTTGTTCCAGTAATTACCCAAAAACTTTCGGCAACTTTTCGTTGTGTCAAACTAATTCCTACTGAAGCAGGAACACCTAAAGCTGATGAAATTCCTGGTACAATTGCAGTTTCAATTTCAAATCGCTCAGCAAATTCAATTTCCTCACTTCCACGTCCAAAAATAAAAGGATCGCCGCCTTTTAAACGAACAACATGTCCGTGTTTTTTTGCCATTGAAACAATCAAATCATTAATCTGATCTTGTGTGTAAGCGTGACAACCCAATCGTTTTCCAACAAAAACTATTTCGGCATTCGATGCATATTCCAATAATTCCTCGTTAACCAAAGCATCATACAAAACAACATCGGCACTTTTTAAAGCTTTAATAGCTTTCATCGTAATCAATTCAACGTCGCCAGGACCTGCGCCTACAATCGTTAATTTTGGTGTTTTTAAGCTTTGCATAATCTTTAACTTAAATTGATATTCAGATCATTTAATTCGTCTGCGGAATTAATATTGGTTAAATGAAAGTTTTCACTTTCTTCTATATTTACAATTTGATGCGGCACTTTCGCAAGCAAATCCATCATTTTTAACTCATTAGAATCGACTGCATCTTTAATTATTGAAATAACTTTTTTTGAGTAAATTCCAATTAATGGGTGTATTCGGCTCTCTGAAGCAAAAACCGTAATTCCGGCTTCTTCTGTATGCTTTGAAATTAATTCTTGTAATAATTCAGTTGAAATTAACGGAATATCGCAGCTTAAAATCAAATTAAATTCAGTTTCAGAATGTGATAATGCAGTATAAATTCCACCTAATGGACCTTTTTCTGCAATAATATCAGGTATTTTTTGGTACGGCAGATAATCATATTCTTTTGAAGCCGTAATCAATTTTATCTGATCTGTGATGGGTAAAATCGCCCGAATTATATGTTCAATAAATGGTTTTTCCTGAAACAGCACTAATCCTTTTTCAGACTGCATTCTGGAGCTTTTTCCGCCGCAAAGAATAAATACTGTTGGTGTTTCCATGATTAATTTTGTTTCAGGTTATTTTACCGCAAAGAGCGCTAAGAATTTTTATTCATTATTGTCTTTAAAATTAAGTTCGCAAAGCTGAAAATTTACAAAGTCCCAATGGTTGAAACCATTGGTTATATTTTTGACATTCTTTACATTAACATTTTCCATAGTTTCAAACTTTAGCTATGTGTTTTTATTTATACAGCGACCATTATCATTATAACTCAAAAATCTTTTTCTATCCTCTTTCTATTTTCTTATTCTTAGAATTAATCTATCGGTAATAACGTAACTAATTGTCCTTTTTTATATTCTTCAATACCTTCGGGAACGATTAGTAAACTGTTTGCAACAGCAAAGGTGTTAAGCATTGCAGAACTTTGGCTGTTTAAAACTTCAACATGTGTTTCGTTGTATTTTGCCTTTAAAAACAATGTTTTCCCTGTATTATTTTTAAGATCTGAGTTTAATTTCCGAATTACTTTTGTTTTGTGAATCTCCAAAAATCCTATTCTGCTTTTTATTGCCGGAGCAACATAAATGTAAAAATTAGTCAGCGATGAAGCGGGATTTCCAGGTAAAGCAAAAACTAAAGTTTCATCTTTAGAACCAAAAAACATTGGTTTTCCAGGCTTTTGATTGATTTTATAGAACAGTTCTTTTACATCATTCTGCAACAATGCTTCTTTTACAAAATCATAATCTCCAACAGAAATTCCGCCAGAAATTAAAACTATATCATACTTTTTTAAAATACTTTTTAATGCTTTTTTCGTAGCTTTTAAATTATCTTTTACACTGTAAACTTTCGTTTTTTTAATACCAATAGTTTCAAGAGCAGCTTGAAGCATTACAGAATTACTTTCGTAAATTTTTCCTTTTTTCAGTTTTTCACCGGGTTTTACTAATTCGTTTCCTGTAACTAAAATAGCAACTTTAGGTTTCTTGTGTACTTTAATTTCTGTGATTCCTAAACTGGCTAAAAAACCAATTGCGGCTGGAGTTATTAAAGTCCCTGCTTCAAAAACAATATCGTCTTTAGCAATCTGCTCTCCTTTTTCGCGAATATTTGCATTTTTTGCGGGCATTGCTGCTATAAGTATCGAATTTTTATTTGCAATTACATGCTCTTGCATTACAACAGTATCAGCATCATCAGGCACAAATGCGCCTGTAAATATTCTAACGGCTTCATTTGTATTCAATTTTAAATTTAAATGATCACCTGCTTGTGATGTACTTACTATATCATATTGATGCTTGATGCTGTGAATAAAAGCATATCCATCCATAGCCGATTGACGAAACGGCGGCATATGAATTGGAGAAATAACTTTCTCTGCCAAAACGTAACCTAATGCTTTACTTACGGCTATTTGCTGTTTAGGCATCTTGGCACTGTTTGCTTCAATTATTGTTAATGCTTCTTCAACTTTTATCATAAAATGCTATCCTTTATAAGCAAAAAAATACTTATTACAAATATAAGTATTTTTACTTAGTTAAAATCATTAGTACCTATTTTTTTTGAATATAAATTTAGGGTAATTCTTTTGAATACTCTCAGAAAAAATCTACCAGCATTTTTTTATGGCAGAAAATCTTGCTTTATTTATTTCTAAAATTACCTTTTGGCAGATAATACAACCATGCAAAACCAATTAAAAATAGAATTGCTGATGCTATGAATGCAGGAATCAATATTTCTTTATTATTGTCTAATGCGTTATTTAATGAGGCATACAAAAGCCAAATTTGAATGCTGACATTTAATATTAAAATAAAAATAAGTGTCGAAAGTATATTATTCAGCTTATTAGGGTTTGCGCGATTCTGGCTGCGTCTAAAAGTACTCATACTTATAAAATTAAATTATACAAATTAGCTTTCTTTTTTTTCGATATAGGCTTTTACAAAAACGGCATTCTCTTTAAACACAACTTCTAGCTGCGGTAAAGCTCTTGGCGGTGGTCCAGCAATTACATCTCCAGTTTTAGCATCAAATGATCCTTCGTGGCAAGGGCAATGTATAATTCCTGTTCCTGGTTTATAAAATACTGAGCACGATAAATGTGTACATTTTTGCTCGTAAGCTTTAAATTCACCACTTTCTAGATGTATTAAAATATACGGAATTGTACTTCCTTCTAATACAAATCCTCTTGTTCCGCCCACAGGAACATCTTCTTTATTACAAATAAAATGTTCGCCCTGCACTTCTTCTTTTGGCAGTAAAAATGCTTTTGCGGTTACAAATCCGCTTCCTACCATTAATCCGCCGGAAACAAAAGTCAGGAATTTTGCAAAATCGCGTCGGCTGACTTGAGTTGATTCCTGTTTTTTTATGGGGAAATCCTTTTTCCAGTTTTGATTTAAATTATCTTCTTTTGACATGATCTGGATTTAATATATTCTTAATTCATTAGCGCCTTTTGGCATCATAATATTGACTTTTGTAGTAACTCTTTCTTGTCCAAAAATAAAATTATTGATTGGTGTACTATTTGGTCTCATTTCTTCGATTTGTTCTCTTGTTCCGTAAAATAATGCTCCGCTTGGGCAGACTGTTGCACACATTGGTTTTTTTCCAACGCTGGTACGGTCATAGCACATTGTACATTTCATCATTAAATCGTATTCTTCCATTTTTTTAGGTACTCCAAACGGACAAGCCATTACGCAGTTTGAGCAACCTATACATCTTTCTGTACTTGCTGTATGAACTACGCCAAATTCATCTTGTGAAATAGCATCTGCTGGACATACGTTAGCACAAACTGGATCTTCGCAATGCATACAAACTTGCACAGTAGTTTGGATTGTCGAGGAACGTTCTACATAATTAACACTTATCAGAGATTCCTGTCCGTTTGTTTCGCATTCTGCACAAGCCATTTCACAGGCTTTACATCCAATACAGCGTTGCAGATCTACAAAAAACTCTTCGTTTCTATTAAAATTGGTTAAATTCATAAGTCTTCTTTTATAGATTAAACACTTGCAAAAGCATCAGATCCAGCAGAGGATGGTGCAATTTCGCCAAGCGGATTTAATGAACAGGCACAAACTTTAAATTCTGGCATTTTAGAAATAGGATCTAAAGTCCCAATTGTTAATTGATTAGCCGATTTAATTCCCGGCCAATGATATGGTATAAATACAGTATCTTTTCGGATGGTTTCAACTATGTTTGCAGGAAAAACGCCTTCTCCTCTTCGGGTTAAAACTTTTACCAATTCGCGTTGCTTAATACCATATTTCAGAGCCAGCTCAGGATGAATTTCTAACAGGGGTTCAGGAAACTGATCTACCAGCTTACCTATTCGGCGGGTTTGTGTTCCGCTCAAATATTGAGAAACCACACGACCTGTAGTTAGTGTTATTGGAAATTCTTCATCAGTAACTTCTCCTGGAAGTTTATATGGAGCAGGATTAAAATGAGCTCTTTTATCTGGAGTTGCAAACACTTTGTCTTCCCACAATCTAGGTGTTCCGGGATGATCATCTGTTGGGCAAGGCCAGAAAACACCCATATTATCTTCTATTTTTTTATATGATATTCCGAAATAATTTGCAGTTCCTCCATTAGAGGCAACACGCAATTCATTAAATATAGCTTCACTATTTTCATAAGTAAACTTATCTTCTACTCCCAATCTTTTTGCTAATTCTAAAAATATTGAAGTATCTGTTCTAGCATCTCCAGGAGGTGTCACAGCTTGACGAATTCGGATAACTCTTCCTTCTGCCGATGTTGTAGTTCCTTCTTCTTCTTCTTGCAATGATCCAGCTAAAACAATATCTGCATGACGAGCAGTTTCATTTAAAAAGAAATCAATACAAGCGTAAAACTCTAATTTTTCAAGTGCTTCTCGTACATAATTATTATTAGGCAATGATACTAGAGGATTAAAACAAATAGAAAGTAAACCTTTTATTTCTCCTCTGTGTATAGCATCAATAATTTCATAAGCCGATAAACCTTTTCCTGGCATATCTTTTTCATCGATTCCCCAAACTTGTGATATGTATTTACGATGTTCTGGGTTTTCAATATCTCTATTTCCAGGTAATTGATCACATTTATGGCCATGCTCTCTTCCTCCCTGTCCATTTCCTTGTCCCGTAATTGTTGCATATCCGCAGTAAGGTCTTCCTAATCTTCCTGTTGCCAAAACTAAATTGATACAGCCTACTACATTATCAACACCTTTAGAGTGCTGCTCTATCCCGCGTGCGTGAAGTAAAAAGCTCGTTTTTGCTTTTCCCCATAACTCAGCAGCAGCTTTTATCTTTTCTTTGTCAATTCCAGTAACTTCTTCGGCCCATTCTAAAGTATAATCTTTTACTGCATCAATTGTTTCTTGAAATCCTGAAGTATGATTGTCGATAAAATCGTGATCTAACATATCATGATCTACCAGATATTTTAGCATCGCTCCATATAAAGCAGAATCTGTTCCGGGCTTTACATCTAAATGAATCTCTGCAGTCCTTGCTAACGGAATCATTCTTGGGTCGATTACAATTAACTTAGCGCCGCGATCACGAGCTTTCCAAATCCAGTGGGTTAAAGTTGGAAATGTTTCACTGATATTTGCACCAGCAACAATAATTACTTCTGCATATTCAAGGTCAGAATAGTTATTTGAGCCTCGATCTAAACCAAAGGCTTTTTTATTTCCAGCTCCTGCACTTACCATACAAAGTCTTCCGTTGTAGTCTAGATTTTTTGTTTTTAAGGCTACACGAGCAAACTTACCTACTAAATAACTTTTTTCATTTGATAATGATACGCCGGATAACATTGAAAAAGCATCTTTACCATACTTTTCCTGAATTCTTTTAATTTCAGATACGGTTTTATCCATCGCTTCATCCCAAGTCGCCTTTTCAAAACCTTTTCCTTCTACTCTCTTCAAAGGATGTAATAAACGATCTGGGTGATTGTTTTGTAAATAACGTTGTACTCCTTTTGGACATAAACGCCCTTCGTTGAAAGGAAACTCCATCCAAGGTTCGAAGCCCACTACTTGATTATCTTTTACAGATAATTGAATACCGCATTGCATGCCGCAAAAGCAGCAATGTGTTTTTACCAATTTATCTGGTTCGTCTCTACCTTCATAACCATCTTTAGGCGCATAATTTAAATGCGGACCGAACTCTTCAATAATTTTTTCAGCTGATACAGGTAATTTTGCCATTGTCTTTTTTTGTTTGTTTTGTTTCCGGTTTCAAGCTTCAGGTTTAACGTTCTTTGCGGAACTTGAAACCTGAAGCTTGAAACTTGAAACTATATTCTTTATCCAAATAAGCTTCCTCCGCTTTCTATTCTGGCTTTTAAATGTGCTTGTGCTAATCGTGATCTTTTTCCTTCTGGACTTAAATCCAGGTGAGAAGTTCCATCTTCATGTGTAAAATCAAAACCCAATTGTTTGGTTACAATTTTTAAATCATTGATATGAAGTTTTGTTGCAAATTCTTCTCCAGTGTGCGGGCAAACTGCCATTCCTTGTTTGATTCCTTCTTGTTTATAAATATGAGCTCCAATTTGTGCGGGACGCTGAATGATATGAAAGAATTTTCCAAACGGAATCCATATTAAAAACATGATTACGGTTACGGCATGAATTACGGCTAAGAAATCATATGCAAATCCTTTCATGAATTGATACGAATAGGTTAAGCATAAACCAGTAACCGATATTGCAATTAATAATATCAACGGCAATAAATCTCCTTCAAAGGTTTGAGTAGCAATTAATCCCGGGTTTGTTAATCTTCGTCTTAAATAATATACAGACCCAATTATTACAAGCCATGATGACCAGTTTAGGGCATGAAAAATTAAAAAGGCAAGAAAAGATCCTATTTCGAAATCCATCATTTTAAATCCGAAGAAATGCGCTTCGTAAATAGAAATAGAATTAGGTGCCAATGAAAAATGAATCCATCCAAATGTCAACGGAATAGTAATCGCAAAAGCAGACAAGCAGCCTAATGCGATACAGAAATGGGCAAACCAGCGCCATTTACTTCTTGGATAAATAAACTTTTGAACAACAATATTTTGTACTGATTCTTTTCCTAAAAACCACAAATGCGAAAATATTTTTCCTGTAAAAAGAAATTTTATACTTCTTTTAAAATACATCCATGTCGGCGGACGCTGCAGCCAAACGGTATATCGATAAACGATTCCGAAGAAAGCAAATACGGTTCCGAATAAATAAGTAATTAATGCTGCATCGAAATTCTGCAATTGTCTGGAACCATAAAACACAAGTACGATAGTGAGTATAGAAACCAGCGAAGCAACAAGCAGGGCTTTGGTATTAAATGTTTTATCTTTCATCCTTAATTTAAATTTTAATGATTACTTATTAACTTGGTTTCTCGCATCCTTTACGATTGTAGAACCACCAATTGATACCTGTAGCTAATATAGTGAAAATAGCAACACCAATAAAGAATTGATCTACAGTACCATTAGCTGAAAGATTATTTCCTATTAATTTTGAAAAAATAAATGGTCCAAATGCAGCGATTGCAGCTGTCCAACCAATTACTCCCGCTGCCTGACGTTGGTTTTCGGCAAAAATAATAGGGTATTGTCTAAAGGTACCTGCATTTCCAATTCCTGTAAAAAAGAACATTGCTAAAATTACGGTTACAAAAAGAGGAAACTGCTCCATACTTGTTGGTGCTACTAATCCTTCTGTAACTAAAATAATTGATCCTGCCAAAATTCCTAAACCAGTAATTGTAGTAAGTATAGCTCCTCCTACTTTATCGGCTACGAAACCAAAAGCAATTCGGCTTGCAGAACCTATAAGCGGCCCGTAAAAAGCATAAACTAATGGATCTGGTGCGTTTGGAAAATCACCGTACAAGAACTTAATCATTAAAGGAAAAGCAGCAGATAAACCTGCAAATGTTCCAAAAGTCATGATGTAAGTAATGGTACAATACCAAGTATGTTTATTAGAAAAAATATCTAATTGCTCTTTAATTGATGCTTTCATTGGAATACTTTTTAAGTAAAACCAACTTATAATAGATAATAATATTAGGAACGGAGCGTACCAAAATGCAGCTGATTGCAAATAAATTTCGGTGTTTTTGACTGCTGTATTTTTAGGACTGATATCATTTAATATTTTCTCAGCCATCTTTGGATTTGCATTTGCAATAGCCTTAGCTTTTGCTTTTAAAGGCAACGCCGTAAAAAGAGCTACTTTATCATCTGATTGGATTGATGCACTTACTGAATCAGTAACTGTTTTCTTTACGTTAGTCAATATTCTAGCTTGTACGTCAGGATCTAAAGCAGAAAAAACCTCTTTTTGTTTTTCTATACTAGCATTCTGAAAAACAACAATTGCTTCTTTATGATCAATACTTGTAAATACCTGTGCAGCACCAAAAATACTAACGCTTATAATAAGCGGCGTAACAAATTGCGCTACCGAAACACCAAAATTTCCAATTCCTGCCTGAATTCCAAGAGCTGTTCCTTTAAGTCTTTTAGGAAAAAACAAACTTGTACTTGGCATATAAGAGGAGAAGTCTCCACCTCCAAAACCTGTAGTAAAAGCTAAAAGTGCAAATACCCAAAATGGTGTATTTACATCCATCACTGCAAAACCAATTCCGATTACGGGGATTAATTTAATAAGTGTAGCAAATGACACTATATGTCTTGTTCCAAAAATGGGTAATATAAAAGTATGTATAATTCTCAAAAATCCTGCTGCAAGTCCAGGAATTGCAGTCAGCCAAAAAAGTTGATCCTTAGTAAATCGAAATCCCAATCCTGGCAATTTTACGGCAATAACACTCATCATAAACCATGATGCGAATGATAATACTAAAGTGATCGTTGTTATTGTTAACGTTCTCCAAGCGATTTTACTTCCGGTAGAATTCCAAAATACTTCATCTTCTGGATCCCATTTATCTAACCAAGTTTTCATATATCTATTATTAAGTTATTTAATTTTTAATGATTGCTTTCAATATCTCTGGTGAAATCTGGAAGCTTAGATCGAGTTGCATTAATAATTGTTCGATGCATCCAAAGAAGACAAAGCACAGAAACTATAAAAATAAAAATCCATGAACTAGTCCAAAGTCCCGTATAATTAAGAAGATAACCAAAGATTATTGGGCCGGCAAAACCGCCAAGTCCGCCAATTAAACCAACCATTCCTCCCACTACTCCAACTTCATTTGGAAAATATTCTGGAATATGTTTATAAACGGCAGCCTTTCCAATTCCCCAAGAAATACCAATAAGAATTACCAAAACCACATATACCCAAAGATTAGCACTAAACTTAATTTGTGTAACTCCTTGCGCTAATAATTCTTTCTTTTTTACTTCTTGATTTTGTTTGACAAGGATTTCCTGCCAAGAATTTTTTACTGGAAAAATGGCAGCTTCATCATCATTTTGAACTTGTTTGGTATGTATGTTATGTACTTTTCCATCTACTACTACTTTATCGGCAGTAATTTCTGTAACGGTACCGTTATTCATTGCCATAACTCCAGGCCCTGCAGTAAAAATCTCCATTTTTGGAAACATCAATAAAAAACTGATTACGATTGAAGATCCTAATACCCAATACATTACTTTTCTAGCTCCAAATTTATCTGATAAGTAACCTCCAAAAGCTCTAATAACTCCAGATGGCAGACTAAACATAGTAGCAAACATCCCTCCCATTACGAGTGTAGTGTGATAAACATTCATAAAATTGGGAAGCAGCCATTGTGAATACGCCACGAAAAAGCCGAATACTAAAAAGTAATACGCACCAAAACGCCAAACTCGAACGTTTTTAAGAGGCGACATCAATTGCCCCATTGTTTTTGAAACTACTTTATTTGTTTTATTTTTTGCGAAAACAATAAAAAGAATTCCAATGATTACAAGTGTCACTGCATAAATAACCGGAAGTGCCTTCCAACCATTTACTGGATCATTTTCAGATAAATTATTTAATAAAGTAGGCGCAACAAAAGTGGTAATTGCCGCTCCTGCATTTCCCATTCCAAAAATTCCCAAAGCACGTCCCTGCCATTCTTTTGGATACCAGATTGAAGTATAACCTATCCCAACCGCAAAGCTTGTTCCTACTAATCCGAAAAGAAAACTCAATACTGCAAAACTCCAAAATGAACTTGCAAATGGCAATAAAAATAAGGGGATTGAGCACAATAAAAGTAATGCCGAAAATATAATTTTTCCTCCGTATTTATCTGTCAAAATACCTATAGGTAAACGAAAAACAGAACCTGAAAGTATAGGAATTCCTAATAACCACCCAGTCTCAACAACTGTAAAATTAAATATTCCTTTATCAACTAGATAAGTTACCAAAACGCCATTTAATGTCCAACAAGCAAAGCAAATGGTAAAGGCAAGTGTATTTAAAAATAAAATTCGGTGGGATTGAGACAGATTACTCATATAATAATTATTAAAATATTAGTGAACTATTATCAGTACTTAATATGACAACAAAATTAAAACAGTTAACCTCTGCAAAAAATGACATATGTCATATTAAAGATAATCTTGTCTTTAATATGACATAAATCGAATATAGATAAATCACATTTTAC